>DCJQ01000036.1 GCA_002319965.1 Megasphaera sp. UBA1696 | reverse complement strand
AAATTCAGTGGCGATAGCTGCGGGGATCCACCTGTTCCCATGCCGAACACAGCAGTTAAGGCCGCAAACGCCGAAAGTACTTGGGGGGAGGCCCCCTGGGAGGATAGGAAGCCGCTGATTAAGCGAAGAAGCACTAGCATTTGCTAGTGCTTCTTTTATTATATGAATGATGAAATAGAATAAAGAAATGACGGATGTCGGAGACGACGAGCTTGCCGTTATCGGAACAATGTGCCGGCCTTTAAGATGGATGCTGCAAGCGACTAGACAAAACTAATCTTACCCATGTGGCAGCACTTTAGAAGGAAGCCGAAGGCGACAAGTCTGAATCATTCAAACCAATCGGTTTTTTCCTGATGGGATTCCGAAGGCGACTAGATATAACCAATCTCAGCCATGTGTCCTCTTGAAACGACGGATGTCGAAAGACGACCATGCGGCAGCTTTTCAGAAGCATGTCTTTTTAATAGGATTACGATACATTTTTACTGTCCTACATCCTAGAAAACCATATATCCGACACATCTTTTCCTCCTTATGAATCTCTATCCCCATATCTCCATCTTCAAGTCATGTGCCTTTACTCGGACACCTTCACTTTACCGCCTATAAAAGTTATAATAGACATAGCAAATCACAAAGGTGGTAATAACATGACTCAATCTGAAATATCTGCGGCCGTCGCCAAAGCGGCCCAATTGGCTAAAGAGTCGAACCCGTTGACTCCGTCGATTACCAACACGGTGACGATCAACTTCGTTGCCAATGCGCAGCTCGCTGTCGGCGGCTCAGCCGCCATGGTCTACTTACCGGACGAAGGCGTTGCCATGGCGAAGATTGGGGCGGCGATGTACATCAATGTCGGCACCTTATTTCCCATATATGAAGATACACTGCCTCTGACGGCAGCGGCCCTTCATGATGGCGAAAAGCCCTGGGTCCTTGATCCTGTGGCTATCGGAATGGGGAAGATGCGTACGGACTTATTGCTGAAATTTAAGCCGTATAAGCCGACCATCATTCGCGGCAATGCTTCAGAAATCATCGCTTTAGCCGGTTTATGGGGCTTAGAAGGCGGTTCGCATACGTCTGAAGTACGCGGCGTCGATTCGACGGATGCCGTTTACGCAGCAAAGTCAGCAGCGATAGCCTTGGCGAAATGGACAGGCGGTGCCGTTGCCGTTTCCGGTGAAGCTGATTTAATCACCGATGGCCGGCAGGTCGTCCTTTCAAAAGGCGGTTCGGATATGATGCCTTCTATTACGGGGACGGGTTGCTCTCTTGGCGGCGTCATGGCCGTCTATGCGGCGGTGGCCAGTCCTTTTATAGCAGCCGTTACCGGTGCTGCCATTTACAATCTGGCCGGTAAACGGGCGGCTGCCTACGTAAAGGGTACCGGCTCTTTCCAAGCTGCCTTTATCGATGAGCTCTATGTTGCGACACCTGAAGATATTGCACAAAATCCTTTTACGATTGAGGAGGTATAAATTATGAATACATTAGTTGCCCTTTGCATTGCACCGTGTGGTACCGGTGATGAATTTGCACCGTATGTCGCTGAAATCGTTAAAATCATTCGTGCATCAGGACTTTCAAATCGGACGAACTCGATGTTTACCGAAATTGAAGGCGAATGGGATGACGTCATGGCTGTTGTCAAAAAGGCGACGCAGTATTTGACGGATCAGGGCATTCGGACGGAGGTCATCTTGAAAGCCGATATCCGCCCGGGTTATACGAACATGATGGATGCGAAAGTAGAATCGGTAGAACGTATTTTAGAAAAATAGTGATTCATAAAACATAGCCTTGACAATCACTCCTGGTTGTAGTAAACTAATATAGTCAGTTGACGCATGGAGTGATACTCAAGAGGCTGAAGAGGACGGTTTGCTAAATCGTTAGAGGTCGCAAGGCCTGCGAGAGTTCGAATCTCTCTCACTCCGCCAGATTACTGGATAAAGAGCACTTAGGATTTTTCCTGAGTGCTCTTTTTTTGTCCAATATGAGGAGAACGCAGAGGCTACGCAAGGCGGTCATTTTTTGGTACAATAAAGATGACAAATTATTACGAGGTGTATTGGAATGGATATAACCTATTACGATATTGGGCTTAATTTATTTACGCGGTCTTTTCCGGATCCGGAGAAAATCATTGCCGATGCTGAAGCTGACGGTATCTGCTGTATCCTGACCGGTTCCGAAGGTCGGGAAAACAGACTGGTCGATGACTTTGTCCGAACCCATCAGGTATTCGGTACGGCCGGCATTCATCCTCATGTGGCCGATGCCGCGACGGAGGCTGATATCGAGGAAATCCGGCGCATCGTCACGACCAATCCGAAAATCGTCGCTGTCGGTGAAACCGGTCTCGACTATGACCGTATGTATTCTAAAAAAGAAAATCAAATCTACTTCTTTAAAAAACTGATTGCCATGGCGGAAGAACTGGATAAACCGATGTTTCTTCATGAACGCGATGCCGGAGACGATTTTTTAGCCTGTTTTAAAGGCCATGAAGAAGTCTGTCCGAAGTCTGTTGTCCACTGCTATACCGGCGATAAGGAAACACTGGAGCGCATGCTCGATATGGGCTTTTATATCGGCATTACCGGCTGGATCTGTGATGAACGGCGAGCCGATGCACTGCGCGAGGCCGTGTCCATTTTGCCCCTGGATCGGGTACTTCTCGAGACGGATGCGCCTTATCTGACACCGAGGGGCTTTCACTTGCCACGGACGAATGTTCCTAATAATATCACCTATGTTGCCAGTACCTTGGCTAAGTATATGGATGTTTCTGTCGAAGCCTTGACGATTCAGGCAAAGGCCAATACGGAACGACTGTTTCGTTTGTAAGGGTTTTGTTAATTTCTCCCCGATTAAGGAGGTCTTTTTATGAATATTGTGCAGTATACGAAGGCAGCGTCCCTCGAAGAAGCGTGGGAATTGAATCAAGGCCGCGGGGCCGTTGTCCTCGGCGGATGCTGCTGGCTCCGCCTGTCGCCCCAACGGCGCATTGCTCAGGCCATCGACTTGTCAGGTCTTGGGCTCGATGCGATAGAAGAACGGGATGACTCTTTTAAAATCGGCGCCATGGTCACGCTCGGGGCCTTTGGCAGCCATGAAGGACTGTTGACCTATACCAAGGGAGCTGTAAAAGAAGCGACACGCCATATCGTAGGGACTCAGTTCCGCAACTTGGCGACCATTGGCGGCAGTATCAGCGGCCGCTTCGGCTTTTCCGATATTTGGACCTTGCTCTTGGCGCTTGATGCCGACGTTGAATTGTATAAGGGCGGACGCGTTCCGTTGTCTGATTTTGGAAAGACCGGGCCCGGGAAGGATATTGTAAGCCATATCATTGTTCCGAAAAAGAGTAGCCAGACGGCTTATGCGTCTCTTCGCCTCAATGAAACGGATTTCCCCATCATCGCTGCCGCTGTTCACGTAGACGGAAAAGATGTGCGCTGTGCCATCGGTGCCCGTCCGGGAAGAGCCGAGGTCATGACCCTTCCGGTGGATACGGTCAAGACACTTGGCTGTGAAAAGGCCGGTCGGGAATTTGCCGAAAAGGTGACGTATGAAACGAACCAGCGGGGTTCTTCCGAATATCGCCATGATATGGCTGTCGTCTTATGCCGGCGCCTGTTGGCTCAAACGATGGGAGATGATGTCTGATGATGATTACCTATTGGCTTAATGGAAAAAAATCCTCGGCTGATATCGAACCGGGGATGATGCTTTATGATTTTCTCCGCAGCCAAGGTTGTTATAGTGTAAAATGCGGCTGTGAAACGACAAACTGCGGCCTCTGTACCGTTTGGGTCAATGACGTGCCGGTCCTGTCCTGTGCGGTATTGGCTGTCCGCATCGATGGCTGTCAAGTGACGACCCTCGAAGGCCTCCAAGAGGACGCCAAGGAATTTGCCTACTATATGGGACTTCAAGGTGCCGATCAGTGCGGCTTCTGTAATCCGGGATTCGTCATGAACGTCCTGGCCATGGTTCGCCGCTTCGATTCGCCGACGGAAGACGATATTAAGGAATTTTTATCGGGCAACCTCTGCCGCTGTACGGGATATATGAGTCATATGAGGGCGATTAAAGAATATTTCAAGGCTAAGGGGAAGGAGGTCCGGTCATGATGGAATTTAAATCGATCAATAAGGTCGTAGCCAAGAAGGATTCCCAAGCCTTGGTTACGGGGCAGCCTGTCTATACGGAAGACATCATGCCCAAAGACTGCCTCATCGTAAAGGTGCTGCGGAGCCCCCATGCCCGGGCCATCGTTAAAAAGGTCAATAAGAGCGCTGCTGAAAAGATACCGGGCATCGTCTGTATCGTAACGGCCGATGACGTACCTAAGTCGCGATTTACCATTGCCGGCCAGACCTATCCGGAACCGAGCCCTTACGACCGGCTTATTTTGGATAAACAAATCCGCTTTGTCGGTGATGCCGTAGCTCTTGTGGCAGGAACGAATCAAGCGGCAGTCGATAAGGCGCTGCGTGCGATTCGCGTCGAATATGAAGTCCAGGAACCGCTCCTCGATTTTACGAAGGCCTTGGACAATGACATCGTCGTCCATCCGGAAGACGATTGGAAACCCTTAGTCGACGTCGGCGGCGACAACAAGCGCAACCTCGTCGCTAAAGCCTGCGACCGTCACGGTGATATCGATGCCGTCCTGGCTTCGTCAGACGTCGTCATCGACCGGACGTATCACACTCGTCAGAATCAGCAGGCAGCCATGGAGACCTTCCGGGCTTATGCTTATAAAGACGCATTCGGACGGCTGACCATCGTAAGCTCGACGCAGGTACCATTCCATGTGCGCCGCGTCGTTTCCCACGCCCTTGAAATCTCCAAATCCAAGGTCCGGGTCATTAAACCGCGTATCGGCGGCGGCTTCGGTTCGAAACAGACCGTCGTCATGGAAGTTTATCCGGCTTTCATTGCCTGGCTGACAGGCAAACCGGCC
This sequence comes from Megasphaera sp. UBA1696, assembly GCA_002319965.1. Classification (GTDB taxonomy): domain Bacteria; phylum Bacillota; class Negativicutes; order Veillonellales; family Megasphaeraceae; genus Megasphaera. The sequence continues at coordinate 7,162 of DCJQ01000036.1, read as the reverse complement.
TATATGGTCTACAGTCGGGAAGAATCGCTGACCGTATCGACACCGCGCCATGAATCGCAGATTCGCGTCGTTCTCGGAGCATCGAAGGACGGTCATATCCGGGGCATCCTCCTCGATTCTTTATGGAACGCCGGTGCGTATGGTGAACATACGCCGACGACGGTTACCTTATCGGGACACAAGTCGATTCCTTTGTATAACGCCGCTGAAGCCTTTCAATTCAGCTATACCTGTGTCTATACCAATACGATTGCTGCCGGTGCTTATCGAGGCTATGGGGCGACACAAGGCCTCTTTGCCTTGGAGACAGCCGTCAACGAATTGGCCGAAGCGCTCCATATGAGTCCGGTGGAACTGCGGTTTAAGAATATGGTCCGTCAAAATCAGGTCCTTCCGGCCTATTTTAATGAAACGGCCCTCAGCTGTACTCTCGACAAGTGTTTGGAACGCGTCGTTTCTATGTCCGGTTGGGACGATGCGTCGCCGCGAAAAGTCCTGCCCAACGGTCACATTCAATCCGTCGGCCTGGCCATCGCCATGCAGGGTTCCAGTGTTTCCAATGTCGACGTGGCTTCGGTTACGATCAAAGTCAATGATGACGGCTTCTATACGCTTCATATCGGAGCTACCGACATGGGGACCGGCTGCGATACGATCTTAGCGCAGATTGCCGCTGAATGCCTCATGTGTTCTGTTGATGACATCGTCACCGACGGCGTCGATACCGATACGTCTCCTTATGACAGCGGCTCTTATGCTTCCTCTACGACGTATCTGACGGGCAATGCCGTCGTCAAGACCTGTGAAAGCCTGATCCGGCGGATGAAAGAATTGGCGGCTGTCAAACTGGGCCTGTCCGATACGGATTTGGACGACCTGGAATTTGACGGCAAGGCCATTACCTGTCTTCAGAACGGCAAGTCGATTACCGTCCGCGATCTTGGCAACGGGGCCATGTTCATGAATGGCATTGCCCTTGAGGCGACGGAATCGAGCTATTCTCCGACCAGTCCGCCTCCGTATATGGCCGGCGCTGCGACGATCGATGTCGATCCTGAAACGGGACACATTGCCCTCTTGAAATATGACGCCGTCATCGACTGCGGTACGGTCATCAATCCCAGCCTGGCTCGCGTCCAGGCCGAAGGGGGCATCGTCCAGGCTATCGGCATGGCCCTCACGGAAAACGTTCAGTATACGCCGACGGGCCGGCTGCAGAATAATTCTTTCATGCAGTACCGCCTGCCGACGCGCCTCGACGTCGGTCCCGTCAACGTCGAATTTGAACCGAGCTATGAACCGAACGGTCCTTTCGGTGCTAAGTCCATTGGGGAACTGGTCATCGACTCGCCGTCCCCGGCTATCGCTCACGCCGTCTACAATGCAACCGGTGTGTGGGTCCGCGACCTTCCCATTACGGCTGAAAAACTCTATCAGGCCATGAAACATAAGAACCTTTGATTCACGGCATCTATAAAGGTAAGACGATAAAACGCCCTTCCATGAATGTATCATGGAAGGGCGTTCGTTGTAATAGCGTAGTTTATTTTTCAAGAGAACTGTTGATGCGGACGCCGCTCATGAAAGGAATAACCGGTTTGGTATCTTCCTGAACGGTTTCTCGGATGCCTTCAAAGGTCGTGGTCAGCATTAACTTCAGACGGTTCGTCTGGTTGACCGAGCTGGCACTGGGGTCGTAGTCGATGGCGACGATATTCGTTTCCGGGAAGGCCGCTTTCAAGGTCTTGATCATGCCCTTGCCCGTGACGTGATTGGGCAGGCAGGCCCAAGGCTGGAGGCAGACGATGTTCTTGGCACCGCGGTGGATGAGGTCGATCATATCTCCCGTGAGGAACCATCCTTCGCCGGCTTCATGGCCGAGGGACAAGAATTTCTTGGCTTCGTCGGCAATATCGTAAATCGACGTAATGGGGTCGAAGTGGCGGCTCTTGGCGACGGCCTGTTCGTAAGGCTTGCGGTACCATTCGAGGAGGCGGACGCCGGTCTTGCTGAATAAGGCGTCCTTCCAGCTGCCGGAAAGGTACTTATGGCGGAACTGGTCGTCGAGCAGACCGTAGAGGAAGAAGTCGGCCAGGCCGGAGACGATGATTTCACCGCCTTCTTCTTCGATCATGCGGACGATGTGGTTGTTGGCAATGGGGTGGAACTTGACGTAGATTTCACCGACTAAGCCAATGCGCGGTTTCTTTTCATCGTTCATGTCGATATTGTCGAATTCATCGATGAGGTCGCGAAGGTTTCGCTTGAAGGATTTAAAATCGGCTTTCTTGAGCTGCTGTGTGCATTTTTCCTGCCACTTATGGAACAAGGCTTCGGCCGTACCCTTGACCTTTTCATAAGGCCGCGTGCGGTACAAGACTTGCTGCAGGGCGTCGCCGTAAATCATGCCCATGATGAGGCGGTGCCAGAAACCGAGCCCCGGCTGGAAACCGGGCTGCTTGTTCATACCCTTCATATTGAGGGATAAAATGGCAACCTGGGACATATTGGCATCGTTCAAAGCTTTTCGAATCATGCCGATGTAATTGGTGGCCCGGCAGCAGCCGCCGGTCTGGGAAATCATGACCGTCGTATGGTTTAAATCGTATTTTCCCGACTTTAAGGCCGTGAGGATTTGGCCCAAACTCATGATGGCCGGATAGCAGGCGTCATTGTGGATATAGGCCAGACCGGTATCGATGGCTTCCTGGTTCTGATGGGGCAGGAGTTCGACGTGATAGCCTTCGTGTTCGAAGGCCGACATGAGCATGGGGAAATGGATCGGCGTCATGGACGGAGCCAGGATGACGTTCTTTTTGGCGTCTTCTTTGGTGAAGATCGTCTTTTCGTAGGAATACGGTTCGAGGGTGTAATCCTCTTTGGGACGATGATTCATGACGAACAGCAAGGAGCGCAGGCGGATGCGGATGGCACCGAGGTTCGAGCCTTCGTCGATCTTGAGCAGGGTGTGGATCTTGTGGCCGTGGGCCAGGATATCCTGTACCTGGTCGGCGACGATGGCGTCGAGGCCGCAACCGAAGGAATTGAGCTCTACCAGTTCGAGGTTCGGATGCTGGGTAACGTACTGGGCTGCCCGATAAAGGCGGGAGTGGTACGACCACTGGTCGACGACGCGGAGATTGCCGTCAAAGGTCGACAAGGAGGCGACGCCGTCTTCTGTAAGGACGGCCAGGCCCAGGCTGTTGATCAGTTCCGGTATGCCGTGGTTGATTTCCGGGTCGACGTGGTACGGGCGACCGCAAAGGACGATGGCCCGCTGGTCATTCTTTTTGAGGTCATCTAAAATCTTTTGGGTCAGGCTGTAAATCTTCTGTTTATAAGCTTCTTCTTCCTCCCAGGCAGCCATAGCGGCCTGCTTGATTTCGCGGTCCGGGAGATTCCAAGCCTTCAATTCTTCAATGAGCCGCTTGGCAATTCGCTTCTTGTCGTGTAAGGGCAGGAAGGGGCAGAGGTAAGGCGTATTCGTTTCGGCCAGCCGTTCGCCCATGTTGTTGCGGATGACCTCCGGATAGCTCATGACCATGGGGCAGTTGAAGGTGTTGTCCTTGCTGCCTTCTTGAGGACCGTTTTGGATGCAGGGATAGAAGATTCGGTCGACCCCTTTTTGAAGGAGGTTTTCGATGTGGCCGTGGACGAGCTTGGCCGGGTAGCAGGCCGAATCGGATGGAATCGTATCCATGGCCTTTTCAAAGAGTCCCTTTGAGGACGGGTCGGACAAGACGACGGAATAGCCGAGTTTGGTGAAGAAGGTAAACCAGAAGGGATAGTCTTCATACATGTTGAGGACTCGGGGGATGCCGATCGTGCCGCGGGGAGCGTCGGCAAGGGGTTTATAGCCGAAGAGGAGGTTGTATTTTATCTTATACATGTTCGGCAGGGGCTTCTTGCGGGCCGCTGTCGAGCCGGCAGCACCTCGTTCACAGCGGTTGCCCGTAATGAAGGAACGGCCGTCGTTGAAGGTGTTGACCGTGAGCAGGCAGTTGTTGGTGCAGAGGCCGCAGTGGCGGATCGATGTCGTGATGTTTAATTCCTGCAGGGCTTTTTCGTCGACGATGGTCGATACGACGTGGTCCTGATGATAGGCTGTGCGGCAGATGATTCCCATGCCGAAGGCACCCATGAGTCCTGAAATCGACGGACGGATGACTTGGCGCCCCAGGAGCTTTTCAAAAGCCCGGAGGACGGCGTCATTATAAAAAGTACCGCCTTGGACGACGATGTGCTTGCCAAGTTTTGCAGGGTCTTTGACTTTGATAACTTTATAAAGGGCATTTTTTATGACCGAGTAAGACAGGCCGGCAGAAATATCGGCTAAGGTAGCGCCTTCTTTTTGCGCTTGTTTGACTTTGGAATTCATGAATACCGTGCAGCGGGAACCGAGGTCGATGGGACTCTTGGCCAGGAGGGCTGCCTGAGAAAATTCCTGAATGGACATCTTCAGCGATTTGGCAAAGGTGTCGAGGAAGGAGCCGCAGCCCGACGAGCAGGCCTCGTTGAGCAGGATGTCTTCGATGTGGCCGTCTTTGATGCGGCTGCATTTCATATCCTGACCGCCGATGTCGAGGAGAAAATCGACGTCCGGGCAAAAATGGGAAGCGGCCTGATAGTGGGCAATTGTTTCGACTTCGCCAAGATCGAGGTGCAGCGCTTCTTTGAGCAAGGCTTCCCCGTAGCCGGTAATGCCGGCTTTAGCAATGAAGGCGCCTTTCGGCAGGCGAGAGTAGACGTCGGCGACAATCTTTTTAGCAGCTGTCAAAGGACTTCCTTCATTATTCTGATAGTGGGAATAGAGGATTTTCATGTCTTCGCTCAAGACGACGGCCTTGATGGTGGTAGAACCGGCGTCGATGCCGAGATAGCAAGGGCCGCTGTAGCTTCCCATATCGCCGTGAGGAACGGTATGCTGACGATGACGTTCTTGGAATTTGTCGAGTTCAGCTTGGCTGTCAAAGAGGGGAGCGACCCGGTCTGACTTGGCCAGTGTCGATTCATCGACGTTTTTCAGCTGTCCCATGAGATTCATGAAGGAGACCGGCTTGGTATCCATACTCCCCAGGGCGGCACCGATGGCGACGTATACCTGCGCGTTTTCCGGGGCAATGACCTTATCCGGGGTCAAGTGCAATGTCTTGGCGAATTGTTCGCGAAGCTGCGACAAGTAGGTCAAGGGACCGCCGAGGAAGCAGACTGTGCCCTTGATGGGACGGCCGCAGGCAAGGCCGGTGATGGTCTGGAACACAATGGACTGAAAGACCGAAGCAGCTACATTTTCTTTGCTGGCGCCTTCATTTAGGAGGGCCTGGATATCGGTCTTGGCAAAGACGCCGCAGCGAGCGGCAATGGGATAGATTGTATCGGACTTCTTGGCCAGTTCATTCAAGCCGCTGGCTTCGGTGTCGAGGAGGGTTGCCATCTGATCGATAAAGGCCCCCGTCCCGCCGGCGCAGTTGCCGTTCATACGGTGCTCATTGCCACCGGTAAGGTAGGTGATTTTGGCATCTTCACCACCCAGTTCGATGATGACATCGGACTGAGGATAGTATGTTCGAACGGCTTTGGTGCCGGCAATGACTTCCTGCAGAAAAGGGATGTGCAGATAGTCGGCCAGGGCAATGCCGCCGGACCCGGTGATAGCCATGGTGATCTGACGGTCGCCAAAGATTTCATAGGCGTTTTGGAGTAAATCCCAAACTTTTTGGCGTATATCCGTATAGTGGCGGACATAGCATGCGTGCAGGCATTGTTTGGCATGGTTGAGAACAGCGATTTTTACTGTCGTCGAACCGATGTCAATGCCGATGTGTAAGAGATTCTTCATGTTTTGTCACCCTATCGGTTTATAAACCGACTCTTTCTTTAAAAATTTTATTTATTATAAAGACTATATATAAAAAGTCTACTTTATATTGTACCATAATCCCTTTATTCTGTAAGGGGGTGATACAAAGGATTTTACTTATTAATAAGAAATCGATATCATTTTGGAAACCATGAAATGCGCTGCGACAAATGAGGCTAAATATGCTAAAATGAAGTCACTATCAGAATATGATAAACTCAGGATATTATCAAGGAGTACAATATGAAAAAATTTATAACAGAACACCAGTCCCCTTACCTGGACCTGACGACGGAAGCCTCTGAAATCCTTTATCGCGGTCACTCCGACTTTCAGGACATCGTCGTCGCCGATTCGAAGGAATTTGGCCGCATGCTGGTCTTAGACGGTGTCTTCCAGACGTCAATCAAAGATGAATTCATGTATCATGAAAGCATCGTTCACATTCCCCTGTTTCTTCACCCCAATCCGAAACGGGTCCTCATCATTGGTGGCGGTGACGGCGGGTCAGCCAGGGAAGCCGTCCGCCACCCTGAAGTCGAATCGGTGGCTATGGTCGATATAGACGGCAAGGTCATCGAATTGTCTAAACAGTATTTCCCTGAAATTTCCAAGGCCATGCTGGAAGAAAATCCCAAACTGACCGTTACCGTCGGCGACGGCATCGCCTTTATGCGGCAAGCCGAAAATTACTATGACGTCATCATCGTCGACTGCTCCGATCCTGTCGGCCCCGGAGAAGGCTTGTTTACCTATGATTTTTACAAAGATACCTTTAAAGCTTTGAAAGATGACGGGATTTTTGTTCAGCAGACGGAATCGCCTTTCATGCACGGCAAGTTGGTGAAAGAAGTTTTTGACTGCGTGTCTGATATCTTCCCTGTTGCCCGTTTATATACGGCCTTCATTCCCCTCTATCCGTCGGGGATGCACTGCTTTACGATGGGGTCTAAAAAATACGATCCCCTGCAGTGGACGCCGAATCGAAAGCGGACTTTCCCGACGCGCTATTACAATGAAGGAATCCAGCAGAGCGCCTTTGTCCTGCCGAATTTCGTAAAGGACCTTCTATATGGAAAGGCTGACCGTTAATCGCCTTGTTTTATAGCTATGCATTTCAGGTCTGTATTCTTTTGTGATTAAATGGTTAATTGCAATACCAACTAGGACACTCGAGATAATTCAATCTGAAATTTAGATTCAGCATCCTCGTAAGCAAAGATTTTTCGAGGCAGTTCGTTGATCCAGTGTTCAATCATCGCAATGGTTTTAGACGATACCTTAGCTAAATCGCTTCCTTTG
>DCJQ01000047.1 GCA_002319965.1 Megasphaera sp. UBA1696 | reverse complement strand
TAAATTATTAATTATATTATACATATTAGCAAGGACATATATTGTCTATTTAAAAAGATATTCACTTAGTTTTGATTTCATTCATCTCAACATCACTGTAAAAAAAGTCATGAATCTTAGAAACTCTAAAATTCATGACTCTTAATAGGCAAAAATAAAGAAATTATAATAAAACGAAGTAAAGTTTTCGCTAAACAATAATCTTCATCAATCACCATGGATTACGAGTGACGCAACGTGACCAATTAATGGCCAGCCCAACTTCATCGTCGCTCATCGACCGGTAACAGGATATCAGATAGAGGGGCCCAAGCGGCACCAAGTGGCAAAGTGCTCGCAGTTATTCCACACGACATTATAATTACATTCTCCCCATCGATAGGATGCCCGACTAATGATTTCACCGGGAGAATAAATAGTCCCTTGCTCTACCTTTAAAATTTTTGCTCCATCGGCAAAATCTTCCAGCAAAACATGACGTACGACGAAATCATTATATTCATAGACACCGCAGTCACCGTCATAGATGCCGTGATGCGTATAGGCCAGCCGCTGAACCTTAATGTGATCACCCCGGCGAAGAGATTGCAGAGCTTCATCAACACTCATTCCCACGAAGACGTTGTCCAAACGCGTAAGGGGATCGATCGACTCGGCAACATTTTCAATACTGTCGATGGTATTATTCAATTTTCCCATCCCCTCACCTAAGGTAGGGGATATTTTATGAAGGGTACGTTCAAGGAAACGCAAGTCTTCTCTCTGATCCTGTCCTATTATGCTCCGTGCCAGGGATGCACTCGGATTTTCCTCAATAAGAATGGGACCAAGAAATTTTTTTAAAAATACCATAGCGTTCACTCCTTTGTGCTCAACATTATCCGGATCTCAAAAAACGGATCAGCAAAAAAAGTACGTGCACCTTACCATGAGATCAAAGTCCCACAGCTTTGCTGCCATGCCTGCCGTTGAAGATTTCTTCTATATACAGTATAGCAATTGCCAATGACAGATTTTGTCAGTGACAAGGAGAAACTTGATGAGATACGATCCGCCAAAGGGCTGGCGCATGAGATTTTTTACGATGGTATTTGCCGCAAATACCATCGTGAAATAACCTTCGCATCTCCCCGAGCTTCTCCGAAATAACATTCATTTCCCCGGGCTTTGAAAGGCCTTATTTTTCGTTTTTCTCCGACGGATGCTCCCCTTCCCCGGTATCTTTTGCCGTTTCTCCCTGTACGGTCTGCCAGACTTGAGCGATGAATTTGCTCGTCGCCGGCGACAGTTCTTGAATATCGGGGACGGCAATGCCCAAAGAGATGTGCTGTGCCGGTTCGAAAGGCCGAAGGACGACGCGGCCATTCCAGCGTTTGGTCGTCAAGCGGTTGTTCAGGCTGATGCCCAGGCCTTCTTCAACCATGCAATACGCCGTATAGGGGTCACTCGTCGTGAAGCGGATATCCGGCTCGAGGAAGTTGGCCGCCAAGAAGCGGTCGATATCGGTATCGCGGTTCGGAAGGGGAATGACGAAAGGCGCATCGTCGAGGTGTGCCAAGGTAATGGATTCTTCCTCCGTCCAAGGATGATCCGGCGGCAGCCAGACGACGAGTTCGTCTTCATATAAGGGAATCCAGTCATAGGTCACGTCGTTTCCGAACTTTGCTGACAGGCAGCAGTCGATAGTCTTTTCATCGAGCCATTGGGCCAGTTCTTTATTGGTACCTTCCATAAGATGGACCGATACGTTGGGATAGAGTTCCTGAAACTTACTGAGGATTTTCGGCATCCAGGCGGCGGCAATGCTGTAGTAGCAGCCGACGTTGAGGACGCCGGCCAAAACGCCTTGAATGGCAGCGCCGAGGTCGACGGCCTTTTGGGATGCCCGGACAACTTCTTGAAAGACGGGCATCATTTGGCGTCCGTTGGCTGAGGGCTGAACGCCTTGATTGTTCCGCACTAAGAGGGGAAATCCGATTTCTTCTTCTAATGACTGAATCATGCGGGTTATGCCCGACTGCGTATAACCGAGTTCCTTACCGGCTGCGGTCAAACTTCCGTGTTGAATGGCCAGGAGCAAGGCCTGGCATTTGATACTGTCCATGTTGTTCACCCATTTTCTCATGACGAATATGATAAATTACAGCTTGTGTCATACCCTATTGTAGCTTATAATGAGGCCATCCGTAAAGAACAATTATCCACAGGAGGATTATTATGAATACCTTATTACCCTTTTCTTCCGACTATATGGAAGGCGCCTATCCGGCCATTTTAGAAAGACTGACTGCCATCAATACGATTCCCCAGGACGGCTACGGAACCGACGGCATCAGTGAAGAAGCCCGCAAAAAAATTCTCGAAGCCTGCCAATGCCCGAACGGCGAAGTCCACTTTTTAAGCGGCGGCACCCAGACTAACGCCGTCGTCATCGATGCCATCTTACGCCGCTATGAAGGCGTCATCGCCGCCTCGACAGGCCATGTCAGCATCCATGAAGCCGGAGCCATCGAATATACGGGGCACAAAGTCATCGAACTTCCCCAACATCAGGGAAAGCTTTCCGCCTCCGACGTCGCCCGTTTCATGGAAAATTTTGAGGCCGACGCATCCAAAGATCATTTGGTCCAACCCGGCATGGTCTACATTTCTCAGCCTACGGAATACGGCACGCTGTACACCAAACAGGAATTGGCAGAACTTTCCGATGTCTGCAAAAAATACAGCCTCTCCCTCTACGCCGACGGCGCCCGCCTGGCCTATGCCTTGGCGACGCCGGAAAACGACGTCTCCTTAGCCGATTTGGCAACGTACTGCACGGCCTTTTATATTGGCGGCACAAAATGCGGCGCCCTCATCGGTGAAGCCGTCGTCCTTCCTAAAAAAGGCCTGATTCCCCATTTCTTCACGACCATCAAGCAGCACGGCACGCTCCTAGCCAAGGGATGGCTCCTGGGTACGCAGTTCGATGTCTTATTCAGCGACAACTGCTATGAACGAATCGGAAAGACCGCCATCGAATACGCCGACGCCATCAGAAAGACCTTGAAAGACAACGGCTTCGACTTCTATTTTCCGACGGCGACCAACCAAATTTTCGTCATCATGGACAATCAGAAATTAACCGCCTTCAGTAAAAAAGTCGCCTACAGTATGTGGGAAGCCTATGATGCCGATCACACCGTCATCCGCCTGGCAACAAGCTGGGCTACGACAAAAGAAAATACAGATAAACTCATCGCCTGCCTGAAAGAACTTTAGATCCGAATCACACACAAACAAGCCGAGCTCCATATATATGATGGAACTCGGCTTTTCTCGTATTGATTTTAAATGAATACCAAATCCAGGACCCTTCCGACTTGATCCGAATAGCGTAAATTCGTCTTGCAGTAGATGGCAAAATGCTCACAATTATTCGATGGAAGCGAATATCCGCCCAGAGTCTGGCTTTCAGCACAAGCATATGCCCGCTGTACCGTTTCTTCCGGAGTATAAATATGGTAATTTTGCCATTCGAGGCCTTGCCATACGGCATCGACAAAAGATGCATTTTTTTCCTTGGCGCGGATCAGCAGCTTAAATTCTTCAAGATTAGCGGGAAAGTGCCGCACAAAAAAGTCCTTGGCACCATCCAAGAAATCGTCCATCGTCGTTTCGTGGATACGTGTTTTTCTAATGATTATTCCCTCAGCCGGGGCAAAATGAACAACTTTTCCGTTCCCGGTATAGACCCCATAATGACAATAAGAAGGAAAAAGAAGATTCTTCCTGTAAACATAAATAACCGATCCCAAGGCAGGCAATCCTCTCATAGTCCATCATCCCTTCCCTTGATATCTCTTCATATTTCGAAGGCAGCCGATATAGGAAACTGCCGGAATGGTAACCCGAAAAGCCGGGCCGGCAATATCAACGATCGTCCAGCCAGCTGTCAGCGCCCAACCGATAGGGCCCGCAAGAACAGCGGCTGCCCTCCCCAAGGTCAGGCTGGCAGCAGAAGACTTAAAAGCGCTGGTAACCAGAGGCTTAGCAAAAGCTGCGGCCGCAAAGGAAAGGCCCTCATTTAAAGTTTGCCTCGCCACTGCATTGGCGACAATGAGCGACGTCTGGTACGAGGCTAAAGTACTGTCTCGCAATAAATTAAAAAACAAATTGGGTCCTACCGCCTTTAAGACAGTATGATTATTTTTACCGTTATACCCCCAAGTTTCAAGGAAGGCCATTTGTGTATCTTCCGATAGTGATTTCCAAGTTTCCCCCATAAGATGAGCGCACATTTTGTCTTCTATCTCTTCAGCTGAATCTGACGAATTACAAGAGACTCCTAACTTTTTACATGCGTCTTTAGCAACGGTCTGATAATCTTCTCGGAACCATAAAGTATTGCTGCCAAAATCAATAACTTCTTGAGCTAGAAGATCCACGTATTGGCGGTAATCAGCACCATATTTTTTATATGCCTCGCTGCCTGTAATCGCTTCAGTCCAGGAACCTTCCTTTATCAAAATCTTAAATAAGAGCTCTAATTCCTCATTTGAGCACCGCGTAAGAAATGCTAAGTCTTTATCCATACCCCAACGCCTCCTATTAATTCACGACACATCACATCATTCTACCAATAGAATACCATCTGATAAGGACAGATATTGTCACTTCTAAAAATCTTACTCTATGAACACGATACTATCGTACTTTTATAGTAGAAATATCGTCTTAAAAACAATGAAAGGGACGCTTTTACTATTCATATGAACAAAACTAAAATTCGATGGCTTACGAAGCCATGTGTGAAATAGAATAGGGTCTCTACCATCTAATAAAAAATAATTCCGTAAAATATTCTTATTTGATTATATTTTTATATATGTTTCATGTCAATAGTCATGAATCAGTCTTTATTTTGCACAAATCTCTGCCCCGACGCTTTGTTTATTGAAAATCCCCAATTTTTTCCAATAAATAGCCTCGAAGAGACTTTATCCTTACTTCTTCTGCTGTCTTTCCTGCACAGTCAAGATACCGTCAACGAATACGTCGTCCCAACAAAAAAAGCCCCGGCAAAATACGTTTCTACTCGCATTTTACCGAAGCTCCTTAATAAATGGTGCAATTAAGCGATATGATATTTCTTTTCTAAGCGGTCTAAGAGGTCCAGGTAGCCTTTTACGAAGGCCGGGTCTTCTTCTTTTTCAAAGTCTTTGACCGTCTTGTCGATTTTTTCTTTGATATTTTCAGGAAGGCTGCGGTCAGCCAAGGGATAGACGACGTTGTTTTCTTTTTCAACGTGCATCTGCAGGCGATTGGCATAGGCCATGGCTTCTGCCAAAATTTGGAGTTTGTGCTCCGTTTTCGGTTCTTCGTCGTAAAGCTTCAGTGCTTCTTCGAGGGCACGCACATGAGCGCGGACCAAGTCGTGTTCGACGAGCATACCGTGTTTGATGATGATTGACGCAACTTCTTCCAGGTTATCGACCATTTCGGGGAAAAGGACTTCTTCTTCCCGACGATGGTGGTGATTGTCGGCATAGTTGCGGATAAAGTCGATGATGTCGGCAAATTCCTTTTGATCGACTTCGCCGCCTTCTAAGATGGCACAACAAGCGGCCTGAATGATTTTAAGCATACGGGAAATGTTGGCGTGCTGTTCGACCATGACTTCCGTGCAGTACATCATAATGCATCCCTCTCTTTCTTGTTAAGCAGATTTCTTTACGATTTCATATTGGCCTTCGGCCGGATTTTCTAAGGCGTAGCCCGTAGCCGACAGGAGTCCGTCGACCAAGGCCTGACGCAGGGCATAGTAGCGGTCGCCGTGGCCCTGCCAAAATTCACTGTGGAGATCTATTGTTCGATCCCAGGCAATGCGGGCATCATCGCTTTCGCGGACGCGGTTGACCTGGTCGCAGGGCATGCCGTCGAGGAGAAGATCGTCGAGGCGATGGAAGGCTTCCGGTGCCGTTGCGGCCTGAAGGCCCTGTTTGACGCCAAAGTCGTGAGCAGCCTGTTTTAAGGCGTCAAATTTTTCGGCATCATCGCCGGCTGCATCGAGAACCAGGGCAGCGTAGCGGCCTTCGGCGTCGTGGATGCGAGACTGGAGCCAGCCGTGGATGTTGGCTTCGTCGATGACTTCGTCGAGTTTGCGGCGGTCCGTGCTGACGTACTGGTCAGCCTTATCGCTCCAGCCCTTAGCCGTAACGTAAGCGACGAGTTCGTCGATCAGATTTTCCTGAAACTGGATTTTATTGTATAACCAAAAATGGATCGGTCCTAAGAATGCACTCATCGTCTACCCCTCCTCTTATTTATCTAAAACAGCATTAACGGCACCGGCAACAGCTTCCGGGTCGAGTCCGTGAACGAAGCAGGCATTAGCCAGGCTTTCCTGCTGGGACGACGGGCAGCCTAAGCAGTGCATGCCCTGAGCCACGAGGGTATCAACAATTTGCGGATACTGGCGAATGATATCGCCCATAATCATATCTGTCGTAATTTTTGCCATAGTAATTACCTCCTGTATATCTCATCTATCTCTATGTCAGAGAAGCTTTTCTCAACTTCTGAACGTAGTATATCATGAAGGCCAAGAGATAATCCGTTGTTATTCCAACGCGTAGAAAAATTTTTAAAAATAAATCGGTTCCAAGTGATTTTCAATCAACAGCGCACCTGTTTCAGCGGGATTTGTTGCTTTTCAAGGCGTCTCCTAGTAAAGTCATATATAGGAAAAGACAGCGACTCGAAAGGAGTTTCACCATGAATCCCCTCTTTACAAAAATCGATTTTCTGAGGGACAGATTGAATCGCCTGCCCCCATTGAATCCGGCAGAGAGGCAGCGGCTTCGCGAAGAGTTCATCATTGAGACGACGTACAATTCCAATGCCATCGAAGGCAATACATTGACACTTCGTGAAACAGCCCTGATTCTACAGGAAGGCATTACCATCGCTGAAAAACCACTGCGTGAACATCTCGACGTCATCGGCTTCAAAGATGCCTTTTACTATATCATCGAGTTGGCGTCCCACAACGAGCCCCTTACAGAAGAAACGATCAAGACCATCCATTCCCTGGTCTTAATGAATGACCGGGAAAACCGCGGCAAATACCGAAAGGTACCAGTCCGCATCGTCGGCGCCCTCCACACGCCGCCCAAGCCTTATATGATAGAGCCTGCCATCGACCGACTGCTTACGCAGTATGCCCGCTGGAAAAAGGAAAAACATATATTGGAAGCCGCAGCTTTACTCCACCTTGAGTTTGAATCCATTCATCCCTTTATCGACGGCAACGGCCGAACGGGTCGTCTCCTGCTGAATTTGGAACTCATAAAAGCCGGACTGCTACCTGTCGACATCAAGTTTACAGATTGCCGTAAATACTACGACGGCTTCGACGCCTACCACCGTAATGCCAATGACCCGGAACAGATAGCCGCCCTCATCGCGGCTTATGAACAAGAAGAATTAGAACGATACATCGCCATCGTCAGCCCTTAGCCCCCGCCGTTTTGCCGCAGGTCAGAAACATCGCCCCATCTTTATTTCGCAGGGCACCTTTCTCATATTATTCACTTTATGGTATAATACATATGCCTTAATAGAATATATTTTGAAAGGAATGTGATGTCATGAAATATTTCTCAAAGATGATGCTGGCCCTGTTTTTCGCAGTCAGTCTGTTTCTGATTCCCGGCACCAACCAGGCCCTCTATTTCCCGCCAACTCTGTACGACAATGATCAAATCGTCCTGGTATACGGCCATATGGGACATGGTGTCTATGTCGACAAGACGTCCGTCGTCGTCGAATACTATAATCCTCCCTACTATAAGTTGGCCGCCAATGTCCTGACTTATAATGCCGAGAAAGGGTATCTCGCCGGCACAAGAACCCAGCATTATAGCTACAACATCGAAACCGGCGCCATCTACAGCGGTGACTACGGCCCCTTATACGACCGTTCCACCAATCCCATGGCCAAACAACGGCCCGTAGACGTAGCTAAAACGGTTTGGGAAGCCGCTTATCACATGCCGTGGAAATGGTAAGGCCTTCCTAACAAACGGTTCGACTCCAAAAATTCACATTCAATACTGCGGTCTTGTGGACATTCCCTTCACAAGACCTTTTTTGTATGCCAAGACAGGACCCCTCCGGCATTAGACTCAGTTGGCATAAAGTCCGAAAAAAGCGCTATCACAAAAGAACGGCGACTCCCCTCATACCATTCGATAAAGTAAAGCCTTGCTTTTTTAAATTGTGATATAATAGTTATATATTGTCAATATAATAATGGCTTTGAAAGGACGTGATGTCATGAAACACTTGTCAAAAATGATGTTGGCTTTGTTTTTCACAGTCAGTCTATTTCTAATTCCCACCACCAATTATGCCACCTATTCCGAACAATATCTTTACGGAAATGATCAGATTGTTCTAGTATATGTCCGCATGGGCCAGGGTATATATGTCGATAAAACCTCGGTCGTAAACGAATACTACAGTCCGCCTTTTTATAAATTAGCGGCTAATGTACTGGTTTATAACTTAGACAAGGACTATCTATACAGCACAAAGACGGAGCACTACACCTACAATACTCACACGGGCGCCATCTCTTGGGATGGGAATGAGCCAATATATGACCGCCCCGATTCTAATCCCGCTTATAAACAACGAACGGTAGAAGTAGCCAAGGTTATTTGGGAAGCGGCTTACAATATGCCTTGGAAATGGTAAGCTATCGATATTACCATCGATTTCCACTCCCATGAAACACAAAGGAGGCCCCTGATGAAAAAAACGTTGTCGACACTCCTCTTTATCTGCCTTTTCACCCTGACGACCATGACGGCCTTGGCCTATACGGGAAATTGCAACAGCTTCAAATTCCACAGCGAAGGCTGCCGGGCCGAACAAAAAATACGGGCCGACCATCGGGTTCATTTGGAAACCCGTGACCAAGCCATCAGTTCCGGCTATACGCCATGCGGCATTTGTAAGCCCTAGGCAGAATTAAAACGTAAGGCCTGTAAAACCTCGTTCATTTTATGTCTCCCCCCATTGTATTGGCCATTACAAAAAAAGCTGCGACGCCGCATAAAGCAGCCCCCGCAAGAAAACCGAATAACTTACACAAGAACGATAGAAAAAGCTTCTCTCTCCATATAAAACATTATGAAGAGAGAAGCTTTTCTTTTACGCAATAGGAAAAACCGATTCTAAAAACTTACCCTTAGAACTTCCAAGAGATACCACCGTTGAATTCCCAATTGTTGCTGTAAGAGCCGCTGAATTTGCGTTCAAATTCAAACCATAAGCTGCTGGCAGGGCTTAATTCCGCCGTGAGACCGGCGCCTAAATCATACCACGTGTCCTTGCCGTCGCGGTTGTAATCGATGCGTTCCAATCCGTTTGAAGAGGTCAGCATGATGCCGCCGTCGCCGGAGAATTCGTGGAGGATGTCGCCTTTCACGTACCAACTCGTCTTGTCATTGATGCGCTGTCCCAACCGGAAGCCCAAACGGCCAATGAAGCTGTTGACGCTGTCTAAGTCGTGGTTGATGCCGTCGCTGCTGGTGTAGGACTTGCTGTTCATATGGGTATACTGCAGCTGGGCCTGCGGTTCAAAATACCAGCCGTCGTCCAGATCGTAGGTTTTGCCCGTTTCGACACTGGCCTGTTGGTACCAGGTGCCGAAGGAGCTGTCCGACTGAGTGCCATTGATCAAGAAGGTATGGCTGTTGCCCATGACCTTGCCGATGCGGCCGACGACGTCGACGTACCGGCCGTTATTGCCCAGCCAGGTGTGATGGAGAGCGCCGGAATAGCGTTTGTACTTCCCGATTCCGTTGTCAAAAGAATCGCTGCTGCGAAGGTAGGTAAAGACGGCGCCTTGATGGACGACACTGCCGTCATCACGGGAGGTTACGAAATCTTTGCCCAGTTCAAAGCGATTGCTGTGACCGGAATAGGAATCGCGGTCTTGATGAGTATAGGTCGTACGAGCCCACCAGCCGTCGGGATCGATGTTCATATTCCGAACGTCACCCATGCGCTTATTCAGGGTGTCGACATCAGTGACGAGATCATAGAGAATCTGCGAATGGATACGGCCCGTTTCGACGACAGGGCTTTCGGTATAACCGACGGTACCGAAGAACCAGTCCGTCGTCGTATCCGCCGCAGCTCTGTCAGCTATCGTGTCAGCAGCATCGGTCGTATTCGTCGTCGTTTCCGATGTAATGCCAATCGTGTAATCGTATAAGCTTCCCTTGGTTACATTTTGCTGAGTAATGGGACTGGTAAATACAGCATCGCTGTTGGTCAAGGTAGCAACATAGAGACGGTCGTCAATACCCATGGCATCGAGATGCATGGTCGCCGGGTCACTCACGATGGTCTGGGTCCCGGTCGCACTTTCCGTAGCGACAATATAGTCACTGTGTTCAGTCTTTTCTTTGGCGCCGCCATTACTGGTCCAATCGAGGTCCATGGCGATCGTGCCCGTCCCGGACAGGTTCTTCGCCGTGATACTGGTGCCGCTGCGCGTTCCATCGGTCATGTTGACCAAGGAATCATTCTCTAATTTAGTCAACGTGCTGTCGCCAGTTACATCCCAGAATGCCCCGTTGCGCAAGGTAATATTAATGTGAGACCCTTCATCGACAACGGGCTCTTCACAGCCGCCATAGTCTACACCACCGCCACAGTCACCGGGTTCGGGGTCAATCGGGCAAGTACCTTCATCTACAATTTCCTCGTCGGGGTACTCTACATCACCACAATCACCAGGTCCGGGCTCAAGCGGGCAGGTACCATCATCCGGGTACTCTTCCTCGTCGCCATCATAAGAATAGACTTTCTTGATTTCACGCAGTTCGGTAAAACCGGTGAAGGATGAGTCCGCCGTATCAAAGAGGGCATCGATCTGACCATTATAGGCCCGCATATTACCGATTATAATCTTGTCTACGCCTTCTGTAAGGGTCTGTATCCGCCCGGCCGATTCGGCATAGAAGGCATTGTCTTCGGCTTGAATCTTAAGGCCCTTATTAAAAATAATATCGCTGTCATATTGGGCGACAGCCCCGGTCTTAGCTTGGTCAATCACTAAATCACCGTTAAAAGTGATGGTTGATTTTTCTTCCTCTGCGTCCTCCCTATTGGTCTCCGCCCAAGCGCCGATATCGACGTTCGATATAACCGTATCACCGTTAAAATTAATATGTCCTCTGTTTTCCGACTTAGCACCGATACCAGCCTCGGGTATAATCGTATTGCCGTTAAAATTAATCACCCCATCATACTCTGACAAGGCCGCGATAGAACCCTTATTATCGACAGAAATCACTCCATCTGTCGTCAAACCAATGATGCCGGAATTAGTCCACAGCGTCGATTGATACTTGTAGTCGTAATTATAGTAGTACTCATTGTAGTAGTCATCGCCGTCATCAGTATAATAGTCAGTGTATCCGGCATCATTACCGGCATTGTGCAGATAAATCGATTTTCCGGCGTGTATCTTGACATCACCACCATAATCGGCGAATATCAACGTAGGCGTTATCTCTGTTGATAATGTAACAGCATTGTCGGCATCAAAATTAATCTTACTGCCGCTGGCAGAGTAAACCATATTGGCATCGTCTTCCAATCCGTCATCTTCCACTTCCTGCCCTTGAGTGACCCATTCAATATCCTTGGCCTTTAAAGAGAGGTAATCGTACCCAGACATATATGCTAAGCGCTGCGTATTCCCCTTTATGGTCTGTCCTTCTATTTGAAGCCTTACGCCATTCCTCATATCAATAGCAGGCGAATTACTGGCCTGATCTTCATGGAAAATGATATTTCCCGACGCTGTTACTTCAGCCGTCCCACCATTATCCAGACCAATAAAAGTCCCGTCTTGATTGCGGTTAAACAGAATATCGTTCTTAGCCTGCAGCGTCGCCTCGCCATGATCATCGATGTATAGACTCGGTGAGTCTGACTCATCATTGGTCTTATTAAAAACAATATTATTAACGTTATCTATTGTAAGATTTGCACCCTCTTGAACAACTACATTGGTCTTATCAAACGTAATGTCCTTACCGGCATCCATTGTAAGCGCAGCTGTATCTTGAACATTCACATTCGTATTATCCAACTTAATATCATTTCCGGCGTCCATTTGAATCTTCGCGCCACTTTGAATATCGATATTCCCATTATCAAACGTAATGTCTTTTCCGGAATTCATTTCAAGCGTGGCTTCCTCTATAGCCTTAACCTCCGCATTATCAAACGTAATCTGTCCGGCTTCCATATGAAGGATTCCTCCACCATCAAGATCCATTCCGGCAACCCCTTCACCATTCACCTTGATGTCATTGCCAGCCTTCATCTGAAGTGTAGCATTATCTTCAATATCAATATCCGCATTATTCAACATAATATCATTAACGGCATGCATCCGAAGCGCAGCATCTCCACGCAAAACATCGATATAGGCCTTATTAAAAGTGATATCATTACCGGCGTCCATCTGAAGAGCGCCCCCATCCGAAACACTGATATCGCTCTTATCAAAAGTAATATCATTACCAGCCTCCATTGCAGCCTTAGCTTCTTCACCAATACTCATCATAGAAATAGAATCTGACTCATTACTTTGCAATACAATGTCATGGCCGGCATTCAAGTTCAACTGATTATCGCCATCTACAGTTATGGAATAACCCCATAAAACCGAATCTGTTTGGGTTAACTTGATATCATTCTTAGCCTGAAGGCTGATAGAGTTTCCACTATTTCCAAAAGCCCCCATGATTGCTCCAGTACTAGCCGTCGCTTCAATCGTACCGGCATCATGAATATTCATACTTACGTTATCTTGATCTATATATAGAATATCCGGGTCGGCATCGATGGACAGAGAATAACCAGCCATATTCAAATCCAAATTTCCGGTCTCTGAATCCCCTTTAAAACCTCCGTTAAAAATAATTCCGTTTCCTACGCTTACTTCACCGCCCGGCCATTTTGAAGTAACAATCACATTCCCTGTGGCCGTCACATTCTGATCAGAGGTAAAGTCGAACAAAGACTCTTTCCCTTGAAGATCATGCTTCCCCGAAATGGTATTTCCTTTTATCGGATAAGAATCTACAGAAACATCCTCAGCTCCTACCCCCATATAGGGTGTACTTAACAGGGCCGCCAACACTAAGGCCCGCAATAGCTCTCGTCTAGCTTTTTTACTGCTCATAGTTACCTCCTCATTATCACAAAATGCGTTGTCCGATCAAGGTAATTCATCATATGCTCATAAATATTATGTCCTATTTCTCTGTCATATGTATAAATTATCTCACTTATATCTCCATTGTAAGTTTATTATGTTTTAATTACAAGTTGTTTATGATTTTTATTAATGCGTTATCTATAATAGACAAAATTAATCTATGATAAAAATTCATCTCGACGCAAAAAGCCCAAAATTCGCCGCTCATTGGCCTCATACATACGAAAACTCCTTCACGGATGCCAATCAGACTTCCATGAAGGAGTTTCTTTACTCGATATAACTTTGAATCGTGAATAACTTACGGTTTAGAACTTCCAGGAGATACCGCCGTTGAGTTCCCAATCGTTGCTGTAGGTTCCGCTGAATTTGCGTTCAAATTCAAACCATAAGCTGCTGGCCGGGCTTAATTCCGCCGTGAGACCGGCGCCTAAGTCGTACCACGTATCCTTGCCGTCACGGTTGTAATCAATGCGTTCCAAGCCATTGGCCGAGGTCAGCATGATGCCGCCGTCACCGGAGAATTCATGGAGGATGTCACCTTTTACGTACCAGCTCGTCTTTTCATTCATCTTCTGTCCCAACCGGAAGCCCAAACGGCCGATGAAGCTGTTGACGCTGTCTAAATCGTGGTGGATGCCGTCGCTGCTGGTGTAGGACTTACTGTTCATGTGGGTATATTGCAGCTGGGCCTGCGGTTCAAAATACCAGCCGTCGTCCAGATCGTAGGTTTTGCCCGTTTCAACGCTGGCCTGTTGGTACCAGGTTCCAAAGGAGCTGTCAGACTGAGTGTCATTGATCAAGAAGGTGTGGCTGTTGCCCATGACCTTGCCCATACGGCCGACGACGTCTACATACTGGCCGCTATTTCCGAGCCAGGTGTGATAAATAGAACCGGAGTAGCGTTTGTACTTCCCGTTTCCGTCAGCAAAAGAATCGCTGCTGCGAAGGTAGGTAAAGACGGCGCCTTGATGGACCGTGCTGCCATCGTCACGGGAGGTTACGAAATCTTTGCCCAGTTCAAAGCGATTGCTGTGACCGGAGTAGGAATCGCGGTCCTGATGGGTATAGGTCGTGCGAGCCCACCAGCCGTCGGGATCGGTGTTCATATTCCGAACGTCACCCATGCGCTTATTCAACGTATCGACGTCTGTGACTAGGTCGTACAGAATCTGCGAATGGATTCGGCCCGTTTCAACGACCGGACTTTCCGTATAGCCGACGGTGCCGAAGAACCAGTCCGTCGTCGTATTCGCCGCAGCTCTGTCGGCCATCGTGTCGGCAGCATCTGTTGTCGTTGTCGTTTCCGAATCGATACCGATGATGTAGTCATACAAATGGCCTTTCTGTACGTTGCGCTGCGTAATGGGGCTGGTAAATACGGCATCGCTGTTGGCTAAAGTAGCAAAATAGAGGCGGTCATTGACGCCCATGGCATCGAGATGCATAGCAGCTTTGTCACTTACCAGGGCCTGTGTACCCGTCGCACTGTCCGTAACCGTCAGGTAATCACTGTTGGCCGTCTTTTCTTTGGCTCCGCCATTACTGTTCCAGTCGAGGTCCATAGCGATCGTACCCGTACCGGATAAGGTCTGGGCCGTAAGGCCGGTGCCGGTACGATTAGCGTCACTCAAATTGACGAAAGCATCATTAGCCAAATTGGTCAGCGAGCTGTCGCCGGTGACATTCCAGACAGCGCCGTTTTTCAGGGCGATATTAATGTGCGGCGTTTCTTCAATATACGGATTTTCTGGTTCTTCCCAGTCATCGTCACTGTCATCGACGTCTTCATCATCGGCTGCATAGGTGTCGACGTCTAAATCCTCATCATCGTACTCTTCTTCGTCATCAATGACGTAAAGTTTTTCAATATTTTGAAGTTCAGCCTTGCCGGTAAACGATGAGTTAGCCGTATCTAAGAGGACATCGATTTGACCGTTGAGGGCCTGCATATTCCCTTTGATAACCTTATCGACGCCGGTAGCCAGAGCCTGGATTCTCCCTGCCGATTCAGCATAGAAAGCATTGTCTTTGGCATCGATAGCAAGGCCTTTATTGAAAACGATGTCGCTGTTATATTTGGCACTGGCCCCTGTTTCGGCTTGAGCCATCACCACATCGTCATTAAAACTAATCTTTGAAAGCTCTTCGTTCCATGGATCCGTGTCGGTTTCTGACGAAGCACCAATACCGACTTGTGTCATGACCGTACTATCGTTAAAGTTAATTTTCCCGCCAGATATTGAAAAAGCACCGGTTCCTGCTCCATTAATAAAGGTGTTGCCATTGAAATTAATATTCCCATAATAATCGGCATAGGCCGCCGTTGCCCCTTCATTTTCCACCGTAATCGAACCGGCCGTCAAATTAATGTTGCCATTCTGAACGCGAAGGTTGGCCTGAGAGCGTTCATCTGTCGCTCCGGTGGAATGCAAATAAATCGAATCGCCGGCATTAAGAGCAATATCGCCGCTCTCAGCATAGAGCATGGTATGGGGTACACCGATTGATAAATTGATGGCCTTATCGGCCTGTAATTCGATATTACTGTCATTACGGTAAGCTACGAGCATACTGGTCTTATGCGGATATTTTTCTGAGAAAGCAGACATGTCTCTTCCTTCAGCTACCCAATTAATTTCATTCGCCTTGAGCAATGCCTGCGAACCATAAGTGGTTGACACGATTTGCTGCGTATTCCCTGTAATAGCTTGTGCCTGTAATTGGATATTTGCCTTATTTTCTGCCGACACAACAGGCAGATAGCCAGGTGCTTGTTCGCGGAAATTAATATTGCTCGCGGCAGTTACAACGGCTTTACCCCCATATTCCAAACCAATTAAATAAGCATATTGATTGCGGTTAAAATTAATATCATTGCCTGCCGTTATGGTTGCATCAGCATTATTTGCAAAATACAAAATCGGCAGCCCCTGTACAGCCGGAGTATTACTATAGGTATGGTTAAAGGTAATATTATGATCTGCTTCCAATTGAACCTTAGCACCATAATATGCACTAAGTGTATTAGCCCTTGCATAATTGTTAAACACTAAATCATTGCCGGCGTGCATAGATAATGTATTCTTATTTCCCACGACAAGCATTGGATTATCTTCAAAAACTTCACTCTTATTAAAGGTAATATTATTGGCTTCATAATTGATAATACTGCCATTGCCTTTTGTCGCGATTACCAAATTATGACGATCAACTGTACTTTCAATAGTGTCCGCATTATGAATATTGATATTAGTATTATTCTTGGTTATATAGATGCCGGCCGACTTAGCATCTATTGCTAAGGAATGACCGTCCATATCTAGATCTAAACTACTGTTTTCACTTTTACCGCTATATATGATAATAGATGGGCTTCCATCTGGACTTTGAGAATTAATAGTGACATCCGATAGTGCCATAACTTTCTGTTCACCGTCAAGGCTATATAAAATATTTCCTGCCGGTAACTCATGCTTCCCTTCAATGGTATCACCCGTCAAGGGATAGTCAGCCGCTGCTGCTCCCAGATAGGCCGTGCTCAATAGAGCGCTTAATACCAAGACACGCAATAACTCTCTTTTACATTTTTTACCACCCATACATATCACCCCATCATAACAAATAGCTTTCTTTTTTCAAGGTAATTCATCACATACTAATAAATATTACAACTTATTTTGTCTAAATCATGTATAAATTATCTCATTTGTAATAATATTTTAAATTTATTTTAGATCTATTTCAAGTATATTGTATGTCATTTCAATGCATCATCAGTATTTGACTAAAACTATCATGATAAAAAATCATTTTAAAGCTATAGATTCTCCCTTTTTCGAACCGATTGTCGTATAATAGAGTAAAGTAATCTACATATGTTATTGAAAGCAGGTGATATTCATGAGTACCGATACTAAAAATGAAAAAGCCATTACGGCTGCCGGCAATCCGGCCAAACCGACAGGAGAAGCCGGCGAACAGATGCTGGCCCGCATGAACGAAAGCCACGGCCCTCTTACGGCCTGGGGCCTCTCCCACTTTAACTGGCGCGGCGATGAAACCGTCCTCGACATCGGCTGCGGCGGCGGTGCCACTTTAAAACGCATGAGTGATTGCGTAACCACAGGCCATCTTACGGGCATCGACTATTCCGAAACGTCGGTCCGGATGTCCCGTCAAACAAATACCGAGGCCATAAAAGCCGGAAAGATGGACGTCTCCCAAGGCTCCGTCGAAAAATTGCCCTTTGCCGGCGACAGCTTCGATAAGATTACGACCGTCGAAAGCTTCTACTTCTGGCCCGATCCGCCGGAAAACCTGAAAGAAGTCAGCCGGGTCCTCAAAAAAGGCGGCACCTTCCTGCTCATCGCCGAAATCTACGAACGGCCCGACCTCAGCCCGGCCACTCGAGAAAACATCAAACACTATAACCTCTACAACCCGACGCCGGAAACCTTCGAAACCATTTTCCGCAGTGCCGGCTTCACATCCGTCACTGTCCACATCGAGCCCAACGAAGGCTGGATCTGCGTCGAAGGAAGAAAATAGAACCATCAAAAAAAGAGAGTATCCGTCTGCCATGATGGATACTCTCTTTTCCCATGTCAGCCTACCATTCTTCGATGAGGCATTCATGGTCCTTCGTTTTTTATCATAATTGACGCCGACGAGGATGACTTTCCCGGCGTAGTGCTGCCGGGCATCGGCGTAGCCTTTTTCCTTGACTTGGCTGCTAGCCGTCTCAGCGTCATGAGTCCATTTGAGTTCTACTCCACCGGCCTTTCTCAAAAATGAGAATGTATCAAATAATCCCTTAAAGATAAGTACAATTTTCCCCTGCACCTATATCCTAAAGGAGGCAGATAAAAGCTATTGCTCAGCAGTCTAAAGAAAAATTTCTGACGGATCCAGTTGCTGAAAATGCGTTGCCGGATATTTCTTATGAGAAAAAAAGCTGCGTCTTCAAAATCATTAGCTCCTACTGAACATCTTTTAATACAGGTCTGTCATGTAATGCAGATTCCCGGAACCCAATCGGTATTGTCCCATTCACTCACAACCAGGGGACAGACCTGGGCAAACACCCCGCAAAAGGATAAATCCTTTTTCATTCGTTTTCCTGCCAGAGTTCTTCTAACTTTTGATACTTAGGCGGGAAATCAGGTGTATAGTTGAAGAAAGCAGGATATGGGTAACGGACACCGTTTTTGTGGGTGGCTTCCAGTCCGTCCATCACTTCTTCCACTTTATTCCAAGGAATCGTGAAAGACATTTCTATATCCTGCGCATGAGCGAATACCCGTTCACCATTGCCATTGACGACCACTTGGCAGGCCTGTTTATTGATTGTCCCGGCAATGGCACTGATACAACCGCCTCGCCCGGTGAAGGAAGAGGTGATACTGCCCCCATTTTTGTAAAGCGCAGCCTGAATGAGGCGGGTAATTTGTCCCGGCATACCGTAGACCCAGATGAAATCCGGGGCAAGATTAGCAAATTTGTCCAAAGGACCAATAACTAAATATTGGTATTCGCCTTCCGGGAATTTGCCGAGAACTTCTTCCGAGTTCTTTCCCGCTTCTGTTGTCTCCGTGAACATGCCGCAGGCCAGATTTCCCTCTGTATAGAAGGGGATACGCTTGTCAAAACCAATTAAGGATTGAGCCAGGGAACAAGCCTGATCTTCTGGTGTGAGAACGACCATCCAGCCAATGCAGCGGGCAGCAAAGAGGGCTTGACAGACACCCCAGCGTTTCCCCATTTTTTTCGGACTCTTGTATTTTGCCGGCAGCTGTTCTGCGCTCTTTAATAATTTGACGCCAATGGGAGAAGTGGTGGGACGTACCCGACTGGTAAGCGTCTGTAAAGTTTTGGCCATTAATTCCTGTGTTGTCATGAGAATCATATCCTTTCGTATAAACTAAATAGGGAATTTATCTTTCACTATTCTATATGAAATTAATGTGCCAATATATTTTTTTCTAAACAGAAGGTCGCCGTTACAGACAATAAGCCAGTTTATAAAAAAATAGAAAAAGAAAACCCGTAAATCTTTGATGTAAAACTGCATCAAAGATTTACGGGCTTTACTTACTGGCCTTTAGTGGCCCAGTAACTCCATTTGATGCGAATTTGCATCAATTTATGCAAATTCGCATCAAGCAAGCTGGTATTCTTTCAATTTCCGAGACACGGTGGACTGGTTGACGCCAAGAGCCTTTGCAATCTCCCGTGTGGTTTTATATTTTTTTTGCGCCTGCAGTAACAATTGCCGCTCGGTTTCTGCCAAAGCCTGTCGCCAGGGTAAGATTCCCTGTACATGGACACCGGTTTGATTTTCTTGCGATTCCGGATCTTGTTCTCCCGGAAAATTTTTCGGCAGGAGGACATCTCCCGGAGAGAGAATAACCATCGTTTCCAAAACATTTTCCAATTCCCGAATATTACCGGGCCAGGGCTGACTGAGTAGAAGACGGGCTAATTCCAAAGAGAAATTCTTTTTTTGTTTATATTTTTGGTTGAACTTGGCGAGAAAGAGCTGACTGAGGTGAATGATGTCTTCCGGACGCTCACGCAGCGGCGGAATTTCCAAATGGATGACATGCAGGCGGTAATACAAATCCTGACGAAATTTTCCTGCTTCGACCATCTGCCAGAGATCCCGATTGGTAGCCGCCAGCAGCCGGACATCGACAGGCTCCGGCTTGTCGGCGCCTAAAGGCAGTACCTGTTTTTCCTGGATAACGCGCAGGAGTTTAACCTGAGCAGCTAAACTGAGTTCACCAACTTCGTCCAGGAGCAAGGTGCCCTTATCCGCTAGTTTAAAAAATCCTGTTTTTCCCTGCTTTTTTGCACCGGTAAAGGACCCGCTGGTATAACCAAAGAGTTCTGATTCAAATAGGGAATCCGGGATAGCCCCACAATTTATTTTAATAAAAGGCTTTCCCTGACGGCTGCTCTTCTTGTAGATTTCATTCGCAATGATTTCTTTTCCGGTCCCAGATTCACCCGTAATGAGTACGGTAGAATCAAGCGGTGCGATAATTTTTATCTGTGCTAAGATTTTTTTCATTTGAGAACTGTTGGCAATCACGGAATCTGCCTGCGGCGGCTGCATCCGAGCAAGCTGCTGGGTGTAATCGTCGAGTTTCAGCTTTTGTTCTTCTAGGCGACGGCGCAAGTCCAAGATAGCTGAAATATCTTGAATGGTCACGACAGCGCTGGTCAGCTTTCCTTTTTCATCAGTAATGGGAGTGCCTGTAAAAATAAGTTTTTTTTCGTTATAATCGCTGGACAATGTAATCGTTTTGCCCTCTGTGAGAACTTGGTCTACAATCTCTTCGGGTATTTGTTGGTTTTGACTAAATTCGCTGACCGAATGGCCGAGAATATTGCGGCGCTGTACATTGAATAACTTCTCAATAGCGGCGTTGATGCGGCTGATAATTCCCTGCTCGTCCGTAACAATGATGCCGTTCGTGGAAGTTTCGATGACGGCGTTAATTTCCCGGTTGATAATATTGACCCAGTCGACTTCCTGCTGCGAGCAGGTTTCATGTCCGGATTCGTGCAGAACCAGGATACTGCCTAGCCGGCGCATGCCGCGAATCCAAGGATAAACATGGCAGATAATCCAGCGGTTTCTATTTTGCAGGGTAAACCGCCCTTGCCCTTGGCCGACATCAATCTGTCGGTTAAACCGGGAAACAATTTGACTATGGCTAAAGCCGGTTTCCTTGACTAAGCGGTAGGACGAAGCATTCTTAAAACAAATTTTTCCCTCGCAGTCGACAACGATAATCGCACAGTACACGGCATCGAGCGCAGAAAAATAATCAGCGGCTTCAAATTTCACGAAAACTCCCCCTTATTTTTACGTTTCCTTACTCATATTCTAACATAGGTCTCTCTCCTGGGTGAACAGTTGCCGGGCGTACTTGCTGCTGCATCTTGACAAATTTCTTTTTTTAATCTGTAAGGTACATCTACATTGCCTGAGGTGATAATCCATGAATAAATGCTTTTGTCCCAACCTGCACCAGGCCTATCAGCTGATGACCAGCTTTTATAACCAGTATTTCAATGCAAGCAGCCTAACGTTTCAGCAAGATACCTTATTATCTTATCTTTTGGTCCTGTAGCCGATAAATGTCAACCATCTGGCGGAAAGGCCGTCTTTCTGCCTTTCGTCATGATAGAAGTTCCTCTTGTTCCGGAAGTTTTTATTTTCTCATGACGCTTATACCGCTTAATCCACGGATGAAAGGATTCAAGGGCCATTACGCTATCTGGATTATGGCTTTGTCCAAAATCCGAAGGGGTTACCTATCAGATTCGAATTTATGTACGCAAAAAGAGGAGCCAACAACATGCTGACTCCTCTGAGAGACACCCCTTGCATAAGGGTCTAACCGTTTAATTGATTCTGCAACTCTCGATGATTTCCCCATGCCATCGCGATAAGGAATTTCAAGAGCATTGCATATTTTGACGAAAACAGAGGACGGATCCGTTTATACGTTTCGTCCCATGGCTTCGGCTTCTTCTAATTCCGGGTGCCCTTCAATGGTCCCGTCTTCCAGAGTTCCGCCGGCAAAGAGGGTGCCCTTCAGGCTCGCTTTGTTAAAGACTTTCAGCCAGCCTTTTAAACCGCCAATGGCGTGTTCCGGCGTATCGGGCGACGTGTCTTCTGCTGCCGTGAGCAGGTAGACGTCGCGGAAATCATAATCAGCCTTATAGAGGCAGTTTGTGCGATCGAGCAGGGTCTTCATTTGGCCGCTCATTTCGTAATAATAGATGGGAGTGGCAAAGACGACAACGTCGGCATGGCGAATTTTCTGGACGGCATTTTCGGCGTCATCACGGTTGACAACACAGGACTGGCTTTCAAGACAGCCCCAACAGCCGACACAGAAACCTATGCGCTTGCCAGCGAGAGGAATAAATTCTACCTCATGACCGGCGGCCTCAGCCCCTTTGGCAAAAGATTTAGCCAAGATGTTGGTGTTGCCGTGAAGGCGCGGACTGGTGCCGATAATCAAAACTTTTTTCTTCATCTGCATCTCCTCCTAAAGTAAATAATCAGATAGCGCCCAGGGAGTCCCGCAGTTGGCGCAGGACTTGTTCACCGTATGTATCATACACGGCCTGCAGGCGTTCAATCCTCTTCTCCTGCATCTGATCAGGTATCTGTCCGTAAATTGCCGTAACGATGGAAGCATTGATAGCGTCACTAAGGGCATCAATGGTTAAATCCTTCAAAAATTCCTTCAATTCCAAGATGCGTTCGCCCTCCATCGCTTCCGTTCACGCTTATATTATATCTATTTTTACCAATATGTCAATTAGTTTGTCATTTTTCTCCAGTTTCTCTCCTTTTTGAAGCAGACGTCGTATAATAGAGACAGTACCTATCGTTTAGAAAGCAGGTGATATGACATGAGTGAAACTGATAAAAGACAACGGGCCATTACGGCTGCCGGCAATCCGGCCAAACCGACAGGCGAAGCTGGCGAACAGATGCTGGCCCGCATGAACGAAAGCCACGGCCCTCTTACAGCCTGGGGTCTCTCCCACTTTACCTGGCGCGGCGATGAAACCGTCCT
>DCJQ01000016.1:43217-43342 GCA_002319965.1 Megasphaera sp. UBA1696 | reverse complement strand
ACGATTCATCCGCACACGAAATTCAAAGCACAGGTCTATGTCTTGACGAAAGACGAAGGCGGCCGTCATACGCCGTTCTTCAATGGCTATCGTCCGCAGTTCTACTTCCGTACAACGGACGTAAC
>DCJQ01000016.1:0-43133 GCA_002319965.1 Megasphaera sp. UBA1696 | reverse complement strand
CTACGCTTCGCTATTCGTGAAGGCGGCCGTACCGTTGGTGCCGGCGTCGTTTCCGAAATCGAAGGCTAATTACCGTATACGCAGCAGATATGCAGATATCTGTTAACAGAAGCTATAATGGCTGTGAGATTTTCTCCGGCTGTTATAGCTTCTTTTTTTGTTTGAGGGGAGCATCCAGGTGCTTTTCATGATATAATAATGGCACATAGTTTTATAATCTGCTGTATTTTCTATATGCACGTACACAGGAGGTACTGTCTATGAATCTTGCTGCCAATACGGTCCAAGCTGCCAGCACCGTCCGGGCTGACGTCAAGGACCAAGTTACGGAAGGGGTTTCGGCCCTGGGTCAATTCAATGATTTCTTGGTGGATTATGCGCCGGATATCATTGCGGCCATCATCATCTTCATCATCGGCCGCTATATCGCCGGAGCTATAAAAAAACTGGCGATTCGCATGATGACTCATGCCAATTATGACCATACGGTCATTACCTTTGTCAGTCAAATTATTTACTATGCCCTCATGGCCATCGTCTTGCTTTCGGCGCTCAACAAGCTGGGGATTCCGACGAACTCCTTCTTAGCCGCCTTCGGTGCCTTTGGTTTGGCTGTCGGTTTGGCGCTGCAAGGCAACCTGTCAAACTTTGCGTCCGGCCTGTTGATTTTAGTCTTTAAGCCTTTTAAAGCCGGTGACTGGATCGCTGTCGGCGGTGTAGAAGGCAGTGTAAAGGGCATTCAAATGCTGAATACGGCCATTACCACCAAGGACAACAAGACCGTTTTTATCCCGAACTCGACGATTACGACGTCGCAAGTATCCAATAGCTCGTATCAAACGGAGCGCTATATTACCTTCTTATTTGATATCGGCTATAATAATGACCACCATAAAGCCATCGCCTTATTGAAACAGATCTTTAAAGAGGAACCTCGTATCCTCAACGCCGACGATTTAGAAATCGGAATCAAGGAATTCGGCGACAACTCGGTACGAATTGCAGCCTATCCTAAGGTCGCCAAGGCCGATTACCTGCCTGTATTCTATGATACCATGTCCAAGGTCAAGGACACCTTTGATGCCAACGGCATTGATATTCCGTATCCGCAGCGAGTCGTTTATCTTCAAAAAGATGATGAGTGAGTGCGGATGTACCGTAAAGCTATCCCTTTTGTTTGGGATAGCTTTTTTTTTGAAAAAATTAGTCCGGCCGATATAAAGAGCGGTCCGCGTTCTGCCGCGGCCTGTCGGTCCGGCGGCTTTTGATGATTAAAATAAATTGATTTATTCTTCCTGCTTGGTATATAATCATATCATGTTATTGTGGAATTGATATTTTTTAAATCGATTCTATTTTAGAATTTAATGATTTAGAAAAGAAAGGAAGAATCTCTATGATGGTATTTTTATTGGCATTATCACCGATTCTATGGCTTATCCTATCGTTGGGCTTCTTTAAGATGCCGGGCTTTAAGGCATGTCCCATTGCCTTGATACTAGCTTTGGCTGTGGCACTGACGGCGTATCAAATGGATGGGCAAGATGCCGCTTCGGCGGCCCTGGAAGGCGTGGCCCTAGCATGCTGGCCTATTTTATTGGTTATCATCGCGGCCATTTTTACGTATAATCTCGCCGTGCATACGAAGAGTATGGATATTATCAAACATATGCTTACGACAGTCAGCAAGGACCGCCGCATCCTGGCACTTCTCATTGCCTGGGGATTCGGTGCCTTCATGGAAGGCATGGCCGGTTTCGGTACGGCCATTGCGATTCCGGCGTCGATGTTGGCGGCCCTTGGCTTCCATCCTATTAAGTCCATTCTCGTCTGTTTAGTCGCCAATTCCGTTCCTACGACGTATGGTTCCATCGGGATTCCGGCCAGTACCCTGGCCAATCTGACCGGTCTCGATCCCATTCGGCTTTCTTCCTATATTAGTCTGCAGCTGCTGCCGCTCAACCTGATTTGCCCTTTCCTCATCGTCCTTATTATCGGCGGATCCATGAAAGCCTTGAAAGGCGTCTTCCTGATTACGCTGCTGTCCGGACTGGCCTTAGCCGTACCGGAGCTCATCATTTCATCCCTTGTCGGTCCTGAGCTGGCCGTCATGGGGTCATCGGTCGTCATCATGGCCGTCATTATCTTGTATTCCCGGTTTCAATCGAGAGAGGCACCGGAATACACCATGGATATCCATCCGGCTCATGTCCCGCTTAAAGGGGGACTGCTGGCCTGTCTGCCTTTTATTCTGATCTTTATCTTTCTGCTGATGACGTCGAAGCTCGTGCCCTTTATCCATGGTCCGCTCATGGCCATTAAATCGTCGGTCCCGATTTATACCGGTGAAGGCAGCGTTCCTTATACCTTTGTATGGGTGAATACGCCGGGGATTCTCATCCTATTGGCAGCCTTTATCAGCGGCAAGGTGCAGTCCTCCGGCTTTGGTGAAATGTTGACCGTTCTCGGTCATACCATTGTGGGCCTGCGCAGCACGATCATTACCATCATTACCGTCATTGCAACGGCAAAGGTTATGGGATACAGCGGCATGACTTCAGAAATCGCGCAGACGGCTGTCAATGCGACCGGATCCCTGTACCCGGCCATTGCGCCCCTGGTCGGGTCGATCGGTACCTTCATCACCGGTTCCGGGACGTCGAGCAACGTTTTGTTTGGCAATCTTCAGACCGATGCAGCTGTCGCCATCAATGCTGATGAAGGTTGGCTGGCCGCGGCTAATGCAGCCGGAACCTGTGCCGGCAAGATGATTTCGCCGCAGAGCATTGCCATTGCTGTCGGGGCGATTTCCCTAAAGGGGAAGGACAATGAGATTTTACAGGCTATTGTGAAAGTATATATTCCGTATATCCTTATTCTAGGGATAGTCGTTTATTTTGGTCAGGCCCTTATTCCCTGAATCACTAGGGGAGAGGCGGACACGATGAATGTCGTGTCCGCTTTTTTATTGTCTGGAATCGACACATTATATTATTCCTAATACAAACTATTCCTTGAACAAAATATGTGCGGAAATTCACGAACCATGCCTAATTATCATAATTGAAAAGAGATGGTACTTTTTAATCATGCAAACTTTGGGAGACTTTTTATATTTATGATATTGATTATTGAAAAACAAGATGAGGGACATTTAGAGATTGAAGAAAGAAAAGGTGGAAAGTCGTTATTGTAAAGCCATTGTAAATTTCTAATGAGGAATGCTTATGGAATAGATTCGAGTTTTTCTATCAAAAACATTAATTCTTAAACGGAATTAATTTATGATATATTCATTCCATAAAATGAACTTTCTCAATAATATTCGTTGACGTTATCGATTTTAAGTGATATCATTCTATTAAGTAATTGAGATATGGAAAATTTTCACAAAGAATGAACGATACCACATCGAACCATTCAATGTGCAGGAGGCAATTAGGGGAATGAGAAAAGTTAACATCATTACGGCTGAACAAGCAGCTCAGCTGGTAAAGGATAACGATACGATCACATCGATCGGGTTTGTCAGCAGCGCCCATCCGGAAGCGTTGACCAAAGCCTTGGAAAAACGTTTTTTGGAAACGAATAAGCCGCAGAACCTCACCTATATTTACGCAGGCTCTCAAGGGATTCGCGATGGCCGCGCCGCCGAACACCTGGCTCATACAGGACTTTTAAAACGAGCCATCATCGGTCACTGGCAGACCGTACCGGCTATCGGGAAATTGGCTGTCGATAATAAAATCGAAGCCTATAACTTTTCTCAGGGCACCCTCGTTCATTGGTTCCGCGCCTTGGCCGGCCACAAGCTCGGCGTCTTCACCGACATCGGTTTAGAAACCTTCTTGGATCCCCGACAGCTCGGCGGCAAACTGAACGACGTCACCAAGGAAGACTTGGTTAAACTGATTGAAGTCGAAGGCCATGAACAGCTCTTCTATCCGACCTTCCCCGTACAGGTTGCCTTCCTCCGCGGTACTTATGCCGATGAATCGGGCAACATTACGATGGACGAAGAAATCGGGCCTTTCGAAAGTATTTCCGTGGCTCAGGCCGTTCACAACTGCGGCGGCAAGGTCGTCGTCCAGGTCAAAGACGTCGTCGCTCACGGCAGTCTCGACCCGCGGATGGTCAAGATTCCCGGCATCTATGTCGACGATGTCGTCGTAGCCGCTCCGGAAGATCATCAGCAGACCTATGACTGTCAGTATGATCCGTCCTTAAGCGGTGAACATCGGGCCCCGGAAGGTGCTGCCGATGAAGCACTTCCTATGAGTGCTAAGAAAATCATCGGCCGCCGGGGGGCCCTGGAACTGACCGAAAATGCCGTCGTCAACCTCGGCGTCGGCGCTCCGGAATACGTTGCCTCCGTTGCCGGTGAAGAGGGAATCGCCGATACGATTACCCTTACCGTCGAAGGCGGTGCCATTGGCGGCGTCCCGCAGGGCGGTGTTCGCTTCGGCTCATCTCGCAATGCC
The DNA here is from genome assembly GCA_002319965.1 of Megasphaera sp. UBA1696. Taxonomy (GTDB): domain Bacteria; phylum Bacillota; class Negativicutes; order Veillonellales; family Megasphaeraceae; genus Megasphaera. The sequence continues at coordinate 38,652 of DCJQ01000016.1, read as the reverse complement.
GATGCCATCATCGACCATACGTATCAGTTTGACTTTTACGATGGCGGCGGTTTGGATATGGCTTATTTGGGCCTGGCTCAGTGCGACAGCACGGGCAACATCAACGTCAGTAAGTTCGGTACCAACGTTGCCGGCTGCGGCGGCTTCCCGAATATTTCTCAGCAGACCCAAAACGTCTTCTTCTGCGGTACCTTTACGGCCGGCGGTCTGAAAGTGGCCGTTGAAGACGGCAAGGTCAAGATTCTTAAAGAAGGCAAAGCTAAGAAATTCATCAAGGCCGTCGATCAGATTACCTTCAACGGCTCCTATGCCGCTCGCAAAGGGAAACACGTTCTCTACATTACGGAACGCTGCGTCTTTGAATTGACCAAAGACGGACTGGCTCTCATCGAAGTCGCACCGGGCATCGATATCGAAAAAGATATCTTAGCTCACATGGACTTCAAACCGATTATCAATAACCCCAAAACCATGGACGCCCGCATCTTCCAGGACGGTCCCATGGGACTGAAAAAATAAATCTCTCGCTGTAAAGGAGACCTTACTATGAAACCAATGAGACTCCATCACGTAGGCATCGTCTTGCCGACGTTAGAAAAAGCCCATGAATTCATGCAGAATAACGGCCTTGAAATCGACTATGCCGGTTATGTCGACGCCTATCAGGCCGACCTCATCTTCACGAAATTCGGTGACTATGCAAGCCCGATTGAAATGATCATCCCGCACTCCGGGGTCCTTACCAAATTCAACGGCGGCCGCGGCGGTATCGCCCACATTGCCTTTGAAGTCGACGACGTCGAAGGCGTCCGTACAGAAATGGAAGCTAAGTGCCCGGGCTGCATGCTGGAACAGAAAGCCGTTCAGGGAACGGACGACATCATCGTCAACTTCCGCCGCCCTTCGACCAATCAGGGTATCCTCGTCGAATACGTCCAGACGACGGCACCCATTACGGGCCGCGGCGAAGATCCTTTCGTAAAGGCCATGGGTCCTGAAAAAGGAAAGCTTCGCGAACCGTGGCATCCCATGCGGCTTCACCATATCGGCATCGTCCTGCCGACCTTGGAAAAGGCCCATGATTTCATAGAAACGAACGGCCTTGAAGTCGATTATGCAGGCTTCGTCGACGCCTACCATGCCGACCTCATCTTTACCAAGAAAGATAAAAACAGTACGCCCATTGAATTCATCATCCCTCGGGAAGGGGTATTGAAGGACTTCAATCACGGAAAAGGCGGCATTGCCCACATCGCCTTTGAAGTCGATGACGTCGAAAAGGTACGGCAGATCATGGAAGGCCAGCAGGAAGGCTGCATGCTGGAAAAGAAAGCCGTCCAAGGTACGGACGACATTATCGTCAACTTCCGCCGTCCCAGCACGGACGCCGGTATCCTCGTCGAATACGTCCAAACCGTTGCGCCCATTAATCGCAGCAATCCCAATCCGTTTCAGAATTGATTTTTGTGAAAAAAGGTGACCATCATGTATACTCTCGGAATCGATGTTGGTTCGTCTTCTTCAAAAGCCGTTATTTTGGAAGACGGCAAGAAAATCATTGCCCAAGCCGTCGTTGAAATCGGTACCGGTTCATCCGGTCCGGAACGGGTCTTGGACGAAGTCTTTGAAAAGACGAACTTAAAGATAGAAGATATGGCCAATATCATTGCCACCGGCTACGGTCGCTTCAACGTCGACTGTGCCAAAGGCGAAGTCAGTGAAATTACCTGCCATGCCAAGGGTGCTCTCTTTGAATGCCCGGGCACGACGACAATCCTCGATATCGGCGGCCAGGATGTCAAATCGATTAAGCTCAACAGTCAGGGACTGGTCATGCAGTTTGCCATGAACGATAAATGCGCTGCCGGTACGGGCCGTTTCCTCGACGTCATGTCCAAGGTACTGGAAATCCCCATGTCTGAAATGGGGGACTGGTACTTCAAATCGAAGCATCCGGCTGCTGTCAGCAGCACCTGCACCGTCTTTGCAGAATCGGAAGTCATTTCCCTGCTGTCGAAGAACATTCCTAAAGAAGACATCGTAGCCGGTGTCCATCAGTCCATTGCTGCCAAGGCCTGCGCCCTCGTGCGCCGCGTCGGTGTCGGCGATGACCTGACCATGACCGGCGGCGGTTCCCGCGACCCCGGTGTCGTCGATGCCGTATCGAAAGAATTAGGTATCCCTGTCAGAGTAGCCCTTCATCCTCAGGCCGTTGGCGCCTTGGGAGCCGCTCTGATTGCTTATGATAAAATCAAGAAATAAGTCAAAGGAGAGAACAGAATCATGAGTGAAGAAAAAACAGTAGATATTGAAAGCATGAGCGCCAAGGACGCCCTTGGTTACTTCTTGCCGAAAGTCGATGAAGACGCACGCAAAGCTAAAAAAGAAGGCCGCCTCGTTTGCTGGTCCGCTTCGGTAGCACCTCCGGAATTTTGCACGGCTATGGATATCGCCATCGTCTATCCGGAAACCCACGCTGCCGGCATCGGTGCCCGTCACGGTGCACCGGCTATGCTCGAAGTAGCTGAAAATAAGGGCTATAACCAGGATATCTGTTCCTACTGCCGCGTCAACATGGGCTATATGGAACTCATCAAACAGGAAGCTCTTACGGGCAAAACGCCGGAAGTCTTGAAGAATTCTCCGGCTTCTCCCATTCCGCTTCCGGACGTCGTCCTCACCTGCAACAATATTTGCAATACCCTCCTCAAATGGTATGAAAACCTGGCCAAAGAACTGAACGTACCTCTCATTAACATCGACGTACCGTTCAACCACGAATTCCCGGTTACGAAACACGCTAAACAGTACATCGTCGGCGAATTCAAACATGCTATTTCTCAGCTCGAAGAACTCTGCGGCCGCCCCTTTGACTATGAAAAATTCTTTGAAGTTCAGAAACAGACTCAGCGTTCCATTGCTGCCTGGAACAAAATCGCGACCTACTTCAAATACAAACCGTCGCCGCTCAACGGCTTTGACCTCTTCAACTACATGGGCCTCGCCGTTGCCGCTCGTTCTTTGAACTACTCTGAAATCACGTTCAATAAATTCCTCAAGGAATTGGATGAAAAAGTTGCCAACAAGAAATGGGCCTTCGGCGACAATGAAAAATCCCGTGTTATCTGGGAAGGTATTGCCGTTTGGATCGCTCTCGGCCATACCTTTAAAGAACTCAAGGGCCAGGGCGCTCTCATGACCGGTTCGGCATATCCCGGCATGTGGGACGTTTCTTACGAACCGGGCAACCTCGAATCCATGGCAGAAGCTTATTCCCGTACGTATATCAACTGCTGCCTCGAACAGCGCGGTGCCGTTCTTGAAAAAGTCGTCCGCGACGGCAAGTGCGACGGCCTGATCATGCATCAGAACCGTTCCTGCAAGAACATGAGCCTCCTCAACAACGAAGGCGGCCAGCGCGTTCAGAAGAACCTCGGCGTACCGTACGTCATCTTCGACGGTGACCAGACCGATGCCCGTAACTTCTCAGAAGCTCAGTTCGATACTCGTGTCGAAGCTTTGACCGAAATGATGGCAGATAAAAAAGCCAGTGAAGGAGGAAATCACTAATGAGTCAGATTGATGAACTTATCAGCAAATTTCAAGAAGTATCCAACCATCCTCAGAAGACGGTTTTAAATTATAAACAGCAGGGCAAACGCCTGGTCGGCATGATGCCTTATTATGCACCGGAAGAAATCGTATACGCAGCCGGCTGTCTCCCTGTCGGCATGTTCGGTGCTCAGAAGCCGCAGATCGCCGCAGCCCGCACCTATCTGCCTCCCTTTGCTTGTTCCTTGATGCAGGCCGATATGGAACTCCAGCTCAACGGTACCTATGACTGCCTCGATGCCGTCATCTTCTCCGTACCCTGCGATACCCTTCGCTGCATGAGCCAGAAATGGCACGGCAAGGCTCCGGTCATCGTATTTACTCATCCCCAGAACCGTAAGATCCGCCCGGCTGTAGATTTCCTCAAAGCCGAATACGAACACGTCCGCGCTGAATTGGAACGCATCCTCGGCGTCAAGATCTCTGACCTCGCCATCCAGGAAGCTATCAACGTATACAACGAAAACCGCCGCGCTATGCGTGAATTCTGCGACGTTGCTGCACAGTATCCGCAGATTTTCACGCCGGTAAAACGCCACGACGTCATCAAAGCTCGTTGGTTCATGGACAAGGCAGAACACACGGCTCTCATTCGTCAGCTCATCGACGCTGTTAAAAAAGAACCGGTACAGCCGTGGAACGGCAAGAAAGTCGTCCTCTCGGGCATCATGGCCGAACCGGATGAATTCCTCGATATCTTCAACGAATTCAACATCGCCGTCGTCGCCGACGACCTGGCTCAGGAATCCCGTCAGTTCCGTACGGATGTACCGTCCGGCATCGATCCCTTGGAACAGCTCGCTCAGCAGTGGCAGGATTTCGACGGCTGCCCCTTGGCACTGAACCCGGACAAACCGCGCGGACAGATGCTCATCGACATGACCAAGAAATACAAAGCCGACGCCGTCGTCGTCTGCATGATGCGTTTCTGCGATCCGGAAGAATTCGACTATCCGATTTACAAACCGGAATTTGAAGAAGCCGGTGTTCGCTACACCGTCCTCGACCTCGATATCGAATCGCCGTCGCTGGAACAGCTCCGTACGCGCATCCAGGCCTTCTCGGAAATTCTCTAAGCCTCGGTTTCACTTGGGCGGGACCCCGTGAGGAGCCGGCCACAATATAACCTGTCTTCCCTGGCAGGATGCATAGCTTAAAGCCCGTTTCTAGCGGGCTTTGGGCTATCAATATTGCTTTAAAGACGGTTTTGCCGTTTTTAAATATAAAGATATACATATAATCTTTTAGGAGGAAATTCAATCATGGATTTTAAACTTTCTGAATTACAGCAAGATATTGCCAATCTCGCAAAAGATTTTGCTGAAAAAAAATTAGCTCCTACTGTAAAAGACCGCGATGAAAAAGAAGTTTTTGACCGCGCTATCCTCGATGAAATGGGCACCCTCGGCCTTCTCGGTATTCCTTGGGAAGAAGAAAACGGCGGCGTTGGCGCTGACTTCCTCAGCCTCGTCGTAGCCTGCGAAGAAGTCGCTAAAGTCGACCCCTCCATTGCCCTCAGCTTCGAAGTACATACCATGCTCTGCTCCTGGCCGATTTGGAAATTCGGTACAGCCGAACAGAAAGCTAAATTCCTCAAACCTTTGGCAGAAGGCACGAAACTCGGCGCTTTCGGTCTTACCGAACCGAATGCCGGCACTGACGCTTTGAACGGCTCCACGGCTGCTGTTAAGAACGAAGACGGCAGCTACACTCTGACCGGTTCTAAAGTTTTCAACACCAATGGCGGCGAAGCTGACATCACGGTCGTCTTCGCTTCGACGGACAAATCGAAGGGCGCTAAAGGCATGAGCGCATTCATCGTTGAAAAAGGCATGGAAGGCTTCACCTACGGTAAAAAAGAAGTTAAAATGGGTATCCGCGCTTCTGTACAGCGTGAACTCGTATTCCAGAACGTTAGAATCCCTGCTGAAAACCTCCTCGGTAAAGAAGGCGAAGGCTTCAAGATCGCTATGATGACCCTCGACGGCGGCCGTATCGGCGTCGGCGCTCAGGCTCTGGGCATTGCTGAAGGCGCTTACAACGCAGCTCTCCAGTATGCAAAAGAACGTACCCAGTTCGGCAAACCGATCGGTAAGTTCCAGGCCATCAGCTTCATGCTGGCTGACATGAAACTCAAGATTGAAACGGCCCGCCTCGCTGTATATCAGGCTGCTTGGAAGATGGCTCAGCCCGACGTTAAATCCTACTCCGTCGACGCTGCTATCGCTAAGAAGTACGCTTCTGACGTAGCTATGCAGGTTACCACCGATGCTGTTCAGGTATTCGGCGGCTACGGCTTCACTCGTGAATATCCGGCTGAACGCTACATGCGTGACGCTAAGATCACTCAGATTTATGAAGGCACCAACCAGGTACAGCAGATGATCATCTCCGGTGCCATCCTCAGATAATACAGAGTTTCCTAACCAAACTCTCCTCCTTTTGAAACACGTATAGAAATAAATAGTATGAGATAACAACCGCTTACATGAAGGCCCTGCATTCGGAATAGTGCAGGGTCTTTTTTTGCGGAATCGTATTTACTTAAGCGGGCAATATCTTTTTGACGACACATAAGGCCTTTGATATACTTTGTTCATCAAACATATTGTCGCGGAAACATGTCGTTTCCGGTTTTGGAGGAAAGAAGGGGTGTTTGTAATGAATTACGATTTTGATGAAATCATTGACAGAAGGGGGACTCGTGCTTTAAATACCGACGGCTTCCGCAGCTATATTTTTAAGGACGTAGAAGGGAAAAAGAAATTTCCCTTTAAAGATGATGAATTTATCCGCATGTGGGTGGCCGATATGGAATTTGCGACGCCGCCGGAAATTTGCCGAGCCATGAAAGAACGGATCGACCGCCGGATTTTTGGCTATACCGGCCTCTATGATGACTCCTATTATAAGGTCTTTTCCGGTTGGTGCAAAAAGATGTACGATTGGGAATTTCCCAAAGAAGAATTAACTTTTTCTTCCGGCGTTATCCCAGCCTTATATGAAATCGTCGAAGATCTCGTAAAAGATGATGAAAAGGTCCTTATTACGACGCCTTCGTACGGCTTCTTTCAGCATGCGGCTGAATATTCCGGCAAAGAATATGTCTGCTCTCCCTTGCTGCGTGATGAAGACGGTCATTATACGATAGACTTTGAAGATTTTGCCAATAAAGCCGCCGATTCTAAGATGAAATTAGTTATCTGGTGCAATCCTCATAATCCGACGGGCCGCGTATGGACGTCTGACGAATTAAAGCGAGTCGCCGACATCGTGGAAGAAAATGACTTATGGATCATCAGCGATGAAATACACTGTGACCTCCTGCGCAGCGGCCTGCGTCATATTCCTATGGCAAAGATCATGGAGACGTATTCGAAACTCATTACCTGCATGTCAGCCAGCAAGACTTTTAATATGGCGGGCCTCATGTTTTCGGACATCATCATCCGTGACCGGAAGCTGCGCCGGACTTTTGTGAAGCGCGATAAAAATGTCGGCGGCCTGAATCCGATTTCGCTGGCGGCTCATGAAGCGGCCTATGAACACGGCGGAGCATGGCTGAAAGAGCTGCGCGAGTATCTGGACGGAAACTTCCGATATGTCCATGATTTTCTGGCAGAAAAACTGCCGCTCATTTCTTTTGAAATCCCGGAATCGACCTATCTGGCCTGGGTAGATATGAACCCCTACTTGAGTGATATTGCCGATATCCCCGACTTCTTTGCCAATAAGGCCGGCGTACTCCTTGAAGGCGGAAACAGTCTCTTTGTCGGCAATGCCAACGGGTTCGTTCGTTTGAACCTGGCCATGCCGCGATCCCTTATTGAAGACGGTTTAAACCGGATATATGAAGCGGTCCGCAAGCATTCCGGCTCCGTATCGTCGGATAATTGATGACTACTGTCTTTTTTGAGGTACTGTGGGCAGTAAATGATATATGAGGTGTTTATTTTGAACCTAAGAACAGTACCTTAGAATATTTGTCGGACGTTACGGCCTTTGAAGCAGCGACGTTCGGCTTTGCCGATGAAGGCGTAAGCGATAAATCCGTCCACGGCGGCATCGTATGGCATCCGATGCGGCTCACTTTCTAATCTTATAGAGCGACTGTCCCATGAAGCAGCATTCTTCATGGGACAGCTTTTTTTATGCTTAAATGGCATATGAAATAACATATAAACACTTGAACATATGTTATTTTGATGGTATTATTAGGCATATAAAGAATGTTTTTTTAAAGGGGGCTATGTTATGGCAGAGCATACGTTACATGAAGGAAACTGCACTTGCTGCAATCATCATCACCATGATGATGCACACGTTGAAAAGGAAGGCCACTGCAGCTGCTGTGAAGGCGAAGAATCGGTCAGTCTTGATTCTATCGGTACCTGCAGCTGCTGCCACGATGAAGACGTAGAAGAGGAAGAAGGGGGTGCCTTGTGGACCCTGGTCGTCGGAACGATTGTCTTTTTAATTACTTATGTAACCGACCTTGTTCCTGAAGCTTTCTCTCTTCCGGCGTATATTGCCGCTTACTTACTGCTCGGTTACAGCGTTCTTCGCGAAGCGGCTGAAAATATCATGAAACGCCAGCCCTTTGATGAAAACTTCCTCATGGCCGTGGCTACCATCGGGGCTTTTGCCATCGGTGACTACCCGGAAGCCGTGGCCGTCATGCTCTTTAGCCGTATTGGGGAAGCACTTGAAGAACGGGCTGTAAACCGCAGCCGGAAGCAGGTGGCTGCTGCCATCGATATGCGGCCTGACGTCATCCACCGCCTTCAGGAAGACGGCAGTACCGTTGAAGTACCGGCTCGCGATGCGGCCATTGGAGACGTTGCCGTCGTCCGTGTCGGTGACCGCATTCCCTTGGACGGTGTCGTCGTTTCCGGCGACAGCCTTCTCGATACGTCGGCCCTGACCGGTGAACCGGTCCCTGTGGCCTGCCATGAAGGGACTGAAGTCATGTCCGGCAGCATCAATACGACAGGCATCCTCCACGTCAAGGTCACGAAACCTCTGGCCGAATCGATGGTCACCAAAATCTTGGAGTCCGTCGAAAAAGCGGCCGCCAGAAAACCGAAGATCGACCGCTTTATCACTCGCTTTTCCCGCATTTATACACCGGCTGTCGTCGCTATCGCCGCGGCTACGGCCATCATCCCGTCCTTGATTACGGGCGAGTGGCATTACTGGATTTATACGGCTTTGACCTTCCTGGTCATCAGCTGCCCCTGCGCCCTGGTACTCAGCGTGCCCCTCAGTTTCTTTGCCGGCATCGGTGCCGCGTCGAAACAGGGTATTTTGTTTAAGGGAGGCATTGCCGTCGAACAGCTGAAAAATATCGGCGCCGTCGTCTTTGACAAGACCGGGACCATTACCAAGGGCAACTTCGTCGTCCATCAGGTCCTGCCCGCCGATGGCTTTGACGAAGAAGGGGTGTTCCGCCTCAGTGCATCGGTGGAACAGGCGTCGAATCATCCTATTGCCCGCAGCGTCGTCGAAGCGTCTGAAAAACGAGGCTTGACCTTGGCACAACCGGAAGCCGTTGAAGAATTTGCCGGTCAGGGATTGAAGGCCAGCGTCGACGGACACGTCGTCCTCTGCGGCAATCAGAAACTCATGGATCGTTATGCCGTTGCCATGCCGACGATAGAAGCCGCTGAATACGGGGCTGAGCTGTACATTGCCGTCGATGGCCGCTATGCCGGCCGCATGGTCGTGTCCGACACGATTAAAGAAGATGCTGTCGACGCCATTAAGGCTATTTCAAGCTTGGGTATTACGACGGCCATGCTTACCGGTGATTCTCAGCAGGCTGCCGATTACATCGCATCCAAGACCGGTATCGACGATGTTCGAGCTAAGCTCCTGCCGCAGGATAAGGTTCAGCAAATGGATGAACTCCGTAAGAAGTACGGTCCGGTCATGTTCGTCGGTGACGGCATCAATGATGCGCCGGTCTTGGCCGGTGCCGATGTCGGTGCTGCCATGAACAGCGGTGCCGATGCGGCGGTAGAAGCAGCTGACGTCGTCTTCATGCATTCCAAAGTCAGTGCCGTTCCTAAGGCCCTCCATCTTTCCAAAGAAACGATGAAGATTGCTAAGCAAAACGTCGTCTTTGCCTTAGGCGTCAAAGGGCTGGTCATGCTTGCCGGCTTTGCCGGTTACGCTTCCATGTGGGCGGCGGTCTTCGCCGATTCCGGCGTCGCTGCCCTGTGTGTCCTCAACTCGGTTCGCATGCTTTATAAGAAATAGATTTTCGATTGACCTCAACTCGCAGAATTCGATACCAAAAAGGCCCGGTGAAGGGATTTCCTTCACCGGGCCTTTTGCTGTTCATACTAGTCGTTTTGTATTGGCTGTTATCTCGTGAACTGCAAGGGGACCGTCGAGATGACGACGTCCAGGTACGGCAGGGTCCGCAGCCGCAGGAGCCAGCCGCTCTGGTTGTGCAGCAGGCGGTGCCATAATTTTTTCGTTTCAAATTCCGGAATGAGGACGGTAATCGTATCTTTCGGGGCCGTCTCTTTCCGCAGTTCTTGGATAAAGGTGATGAGCGGGTCTGTCAACTGCCGATAAGGCGATTGAAGCATGATGAGCTCAATGTCGGGTTCCAGTTGCTGCCACAAGGTTTTGATCTTTTTACCCCGTTCATCGTCGCTGTAGACGTGAACGGCATAGATTTTATCTTTCGAACCGCTAATGATCTTGGCGTAGCGAATGGCCTTGGCTACGGCTTGAGTCGGGGACGCGATGGGGATGATGATGATATTTCGGCCTAAGTCGGTGGTCATGACTTTCTTGTATTCCTCCGGTGTCAGCAACAGCTGTTCCCGGACGTCGTCATAATGATGATGGACTTTAAGGAACATATAGACTAAGGTCGGGATGAGCAGGACGATGATCCAGGCTCCGTAAATGAATTTGGTGATGAGGACGATGACGACGACGCAGGCCGTGACCAGGGCCCCAAAGCCGTTGATGACGGAAAAGAGGCGCCAGTTTCGTTCCCGGTACTGTCTCCAATGGACGACCATGGCCGACTGGGCAATGGTGAAGGAGAGGAATACGCCGATGGCATAGAGGGAAATGAGGTGTTCAATATTTCCCTGGAAGAGAACGATTAACACGCCGGCCATGAGCGTCAAGACTTGGATGCCGTTGGAATAGCTCAGGCGTTCACCGCGGTTGGCAAAGTAACGGGGAACATAGCCGTCGACGGCCATGAAAGAAAGGAGCGGCGGCAGCCCGTTGTAAGCCGTATTGGCTGCGATGTAGAGGATGACCATCATCAAAATCTGGATGATGTAGTAAATCAAGGTCCGGCTGAAGATATCTTCGACAAGGAGGGACAACAAGGTATAGCCTTCTGTCGGCAAGAGGTGAAGATAGATGATGAGGTAACCGAGGCCGCCGAGCATGATTGCCAGGATACAGGCCATGACAGCCGTCGTTTCGATGGCATTTTTTTGCTGGGGCGCCTTGAACATGGTGACGCCGTTGGCAATGGCCTCGATGCCGGTCATGGAACTACAGCCGTTGGCAAAGGCTCGAAGGACGATGAGCATCAAGGCGGCCTGATTTAAAGGGGCTACCGTTTCGACAGCGACGGTATGGGCCGTGAGGGTGCCGTTCCAGATTTGATAGAAGCCGCCGATTAAGGTGATCCCCATGGCAGCCAAGAAGAAGTACGTCGGCCAGACGAAGACGGTTGAGGCCTCCCTGGTACCGCGCAGGTTGACGATCATCATCAGGATGAGAACGCCGAGATCGAGGTAGACGTGATAGGGGTGAAGGACCGGAAAGGCACTGACCAGAGCCGCCGTTCCTGAAGAAATGGAAACGGCAACGGTCAAGATGTAATCGGCCAGAAGCGCTGCCCCTGCCGTGAGGGCCGGGTAGACACCGAGGTATTTCATGGCGATGCCGTAAGAACCGCCGCCGCCCGGATTGACCCGGACGACCTGGGTATAGGACAGGGCAACGATGAATAATAAGGCGATAATAGCTAAGACGATGGGCCCGAAATAACGGTATGTCGCTAAGGTCGGTACCGAAGCCAAGACGATGGCAATCTGTTCCGGCCCGTACCCGACGGATGACAGGGCATCCGATGAGAAAATAGGCAGGGCCTTCCACTTTGGCATCTGTTCGCCTTCGAGTTTGGTATTCTCCAAAGGCTTGCCGAGAAGGTGGCGACTAATCGTTTTGAATAGCATGATAGCCTCCTTTTTTTATTTGTAAGAAACTGCATTTTGTTAAATACAGTTCAGTATAATCCCTCTTTATTATCCTGTCAACAGAGGTTTTACACTCATGATTCTTGTTGGGAATGAGCCATTAAAACCCATCGTAAAAAGACATCCCTTGACTCGATGGCAAGTCAAAGGATGCCTTTTCCAAAAGGAGGAGATTGTATTATTTAGAGGCGACGAGAGCTTCTAATTTAGCAAGTCTTGCATTGAGGTCCTGATTCTGGCTTTCCAAGGTTTCAATTTTTTGATTCTGGTCGCTCAGCTGTTTATCCTGCGTTTCCAGTTTAACCGCCATTTCGGACTTACTCATGTTGTGGTAAGGCGAGGAGGATCCGATCTTGAAGGAGACACCGGCGCTGTACATGTTGTCGTTGTTTCCGATGGTGGCGGCAAGGTTTACCATGGTGTCTTCATTGGGGCGATAGAAGGCACCGAGGGCGGCGGCGTGTTCGCTCTTGTAGGAGCCGAAGCCGACGGCGAAGGAACCCTTGTCATCGGGGTCGAAATCTAACGGATGGAGGGAAGCCAGGGCAGCCGCACCGGCACCGACGCGGTTGACGTCGCGGCCAATCTGGTTGATGCGGCCGTTCATTTCGTTCATGCCGTTACCGATGTTGTTGATCGTCCGGTCGAACTGGCCTTTATTGATGGCGTCGCCGGCTTCCGTAGCTTCACCGACGTTGTGAATGGCATTGCCGCCCATGTTGATGTTGCCATCCTGGATGGTAATGTTTTTCGTCGGATCGGAATTATTGATCGTCAGGCCGTTGTTGTTGATCGTCGTATTGCCCGTGCGGATGGAATCGCCCGTAATGACTGTCTTGTTGTCGCCGGTACCGACGGTGATGCTGGTGTTGAATTCCGCCGTATTGAGGCCTTTTAAGTCTTTGGACAATTTGACGGAAACGCCGTTTTCGCCTTTAGCTACGACGCCGATATTGTCGTCAGACAGGTTGTCCGTAGCGGCGCCGCCGGTGATTTCCATGGTTTCACCGACTTTGACACTGACTTTACTCTTGTCGTCGCCGGCAAAGTCGCGGCTGCCGGAAGCGACTTTGTCCGTCAGTTCTTTGACGGTATTAGCAATGCCGTCTGCATAGGTTTTCACCTGTTTCAACTGGGCCACGTTGACGGCGTCGGTGTCAGCCGTACCGGCGGCCAGGTTGGTGATTTGGCGGGTAACGGCTTCGTTGCTGTCGGTGGTACCATAGCCTAAGCTGACGGCAGCAGCTGTCGCCTTATAGGTGGAAAGGGCGCTGTCTTTGCGGAGGACAGCCTTAGCAATGCCGTCATGTTCTTTTTCGAAGGCATTCAAGGCGGCGATGGCCGTTTTTTACCGGCAGCTAAGTCGTTGAGTGTGGCAAGGTCAGCGGCCCGGTCAGCTTCTGTGGCGTAGGTTGTGCTGTTCATTTTAGCAGCCTGTTTATCATAGGCCATGACGGCTTTTTCATAGGCAGATTCAACCGTTTTGTAGTCATTATAGACATCTTCGCCGTAGGTATTGTAGAAGTTAGTGACGGCTGTGACGACACTGTCATCGCCGGTTTTATTGGCCAAGGCGATGTCATTTGCCATAGAGTCCGTTGCTGCTGTCGTTGCGTACACGCTCTTGACAATGTCGGGGGTGTCTTTGAGGGGGACGTAGCCATAGATGCCGTAACCGCGGTTGGCGTAGGAATTATCGCCTAAGGCGACGCCGTCAGAGCGGACGTAAGAGTAGGTGTTTTCGGCCGTGGAAGCCCCTTTCCCGAGAGCTACGCCGCCGTACATGGCGTTGGCACTGGCGCCGAGGGCAACGCCGCCGTGATCTGCTTTGGCCTTATGCCCGATGGCTGTCCCGACGAGAGCCGTGGCATAGTTGCCGATAGCCGTTGAATAGTAGGATGTGGTTTGGTCATTGGTCATTGATTTGCCAATGTTGAAAATACCGCCGCTGGCTTGCATGCCCATAACGACGGCACCGGCGCCCCTTGCATCTCGGCCGACGACGGTGGCCCAGCTGGTACCGAAGTTTCTTTGACCGACGACGGTCGCAGCGGCTGTGCTTTTATTGTCATAACCGACGACGACGGAACCGTTATTGCCGGTGTTATTTCGGCCAATAAGGGTAGTATCGGTGTTTACAGCATTGTTGTGATCGCCGATGGTTAAGGCCCCATTATACGCTTTGTTGTCGAAGCCGATGGCTACTGTATCGGTAGTCGTGGAGCTGGATGATACGGTATTCTTGTGAGTATCTCCGGTGGTCAAATCCAGCTTGTCAGCAGCCGATACGGACAGGCTGCTGCAGAGAGCCAATACGGCTAAGAGAGTACTCAGCGTGGCTTTTTTTTGACTAAATCTTTTTGTTTTCTTCATAATCGTGCATCCTCCTCAATGATTCCTACTAGGCAGCTTATCGGCTCATTTTATTTTTTACCCGGATAATATGAATAATTTTAGTCCAAATTAATGGTTAAATAAGATTAAAAACATCTTGTTTAACTGTAAAAAATAAATGAACCGGCAATATGCAAGTTCATATGTAGGAATATAAAATACATTTTGCTATGTATTTTCCATAGAGTATAATACTCCAACTTGAAGTGAAATACAAGTCTTTATAACGATTTTTATTTAAATATATCATTGTCATGTCACAAAAACAAATGTTTTGTAGGAATTCTTCCTACAAAAATTAAAAGCTTACAAATGTCTTTATTGAGGCGATAATCGTTTATTATAGAGTACCGAAGATGGAAATCTTGTCAGAAAAATTCCTACAAAATAATCAGCTGATGAAGTCGAAGACGGACATGTGAAATATTGATAGACTATGACGGAAATACAACGTCATACAAAAATTCAATAAAAAAAAGACATCCTTCGATGTAACGGGGATATCGAAGGATGTCTGATTGGTAAGCGCGTTAGCTTATTTAGCGGCGACGAGGGCTTCTAATTTAGCCAATCTTTCATTGAGTTCTTGGTTCTGGCTTTCAATCTTTTGATTCTGAGCCGTCAGTTCTTCCAGCTTGACGGCCATTTCAGACTTACTCATGTGAGCGTAAGGGGAGGCAGGGCCAATCTTAAAGGAAACGCCGGCGCTGTACATATCATCACTGTTTCCGATGGTTGCAGCCAGGTTTACCATGGTGTTTTCGTTGGGACGATAGAAGGCACCGAGGGCCGTAGCGTGTTCGCTCTTGTAGGAGCCGAAGCCGACGGCGAAGGAGGCTTTGTCATCAGGATCAAAATCTAAGGGATGGAGGGAAGCCAAGGCGGCGGCACCGGCACCGACGCGGTTGACGTTGCGGTCAATCTGGCCGATGCGGCTGTTCATTTCACTCATGCCGGTGTTGAAGTTGTTGATTGTCCGATCGAACTGGCCTTTGTTGATGGCATCGCCGGCTTCGGTTGCTTCGCCGACGTTGTGAATGGCATTGCCGCCCATATTGATGTTGCCATCTTGGATGGTAATGGTTTTCGACGAGTCTTCGTTTACAATGGTAAGACCGTTGTTGTTGATCGTCGTGTTGCCATTGCGAATGGAGTCGCCGGTGATGACCGTCTTGTTGTCGCCGGTACCGACGGTGATGCTGGTGTTGAATTCTGCTGTATTGAGGCCTTTTAAGTCTTTGGACAATTTGATGGAAACACCGTTTTCTCCCTTAGCTACGACGCCGATATTGTCGTCAGACAGGTTGTTCGTAGCGGCGCCGCCGGTGATTTCCATGGTTTCGCCTACTTTGACGCTGACTTTACTCTGGTCGTCGCCGGCAAAGTCACGGCTGCCGGAAGCGACTTTATCCGTCAGTTCTTTGACGGTATTAGCAATGCCGTCGGCATAGGTTTTTACCTGTTTCAACTGGGCTACGTTGACGGCGTCCGTGTCTTCTGTACCGGCAGCCAGGTTAGTGATTTGGCGAGTAATCGCTCTAGTCACAACCGTTCCGTCGGCGGCGATGACGGCGGAGCGGCCGATGCTGACGGCACTGCCGTTAGCCTTGAAGGGGGACAGGGTATGTTCTTTAAGGCGGATAGCATTTCTAATGCCGCTATTTTGTTTTTCAAAAGCCGTTAAGGCGTCTTTGGCATCTTTGGTCTGTTTTTCTAACACCTTTAACTCGTTGTAGTCTTTTTGGCGGTCGGCTTCAGAGGCATAGGTGGTTTCTTCCATGGCAACTTTTTTCTTATTAGCGGCTATGTCTGCCTTTTCATATTCTGAAGCCAATGATTTCCATTCTTTATAGGTATCTTCGCCGTATTTATCGTAGAAGCCCTGTACCGCTGTTAGGACAGAGTCGCCCATTTGCTTTGCTAAGGCGAGATCATTGGCCATCGAATCCTCGGTTTTTAAGGTCGCAGCCGTATCGCTGAGAGGGACGTAGCCATAGGCGCCGTAACTGCGATTAGCAACGGCACCGTCACCAAGGGCGACACCGTCGGCATGGAAGATGGAGTAGGTGTTTTCTGCCGTTGAAGCGCCACTGCCGAGGGCCGTGCCGCCGTACAGGGCTTGGGTTTCGGTGCCCAAGGCGAGCCCTTCAAGATTTGATTTAGCCAGATAGCCAATCGACGTCCCGTTCAAGGACATGGCGCCATTGCCGATAGCTGTCGTAAAGTCTATCATGGTCGAGGTCGTCGGCTTATCAGAAATCTGGAAAGCACCGGCTCTGGCTCCGTTCCCGATTGCAATGCCGCCGGCGGCTTTAGAATTGAGACCGAGTACCGTGGCATAAGAGCTGCCGTAGTTATTGAACCCGAAGACGGCACTGCCGCCGACACCGGAATTACTGTGACCGACGACGACAGAATTATTATTGGCATAGTTGTATCGGCCAATCGCCGTGGCCAGATGCATGCGGGCTGCATTGCTTACGGTATTATTGGAACCGATGGCTAAGCCACCGTTCGAAGCTGTGTTGTCAAAACCGATGGCGATCGTATCATTTTGTGATTTGCCTGTATTCGTCACTTTATTTTTGTGAGTGGTGTCGGACGTCGTTAAATCCAGCGTATCGCCAACCTTTTCGTCAGTCGAATCGGCAGCCGATACGGACAGGGTTCCACAGATCGCCAATGCGGCTAAAATGGCGATTAGGGTAGATTTTTTCTTGAGTAGATTGATTTTCTCATCAACATGATGCCTCCTTGGTGAGTTCGGGATGCGCGTATTATCTATTCATGTAAGTTTTTGGGAATAGGTCAAATAATGACGGATATCCGATAAAAAATGTCTGCATTCTCTCTAAACAAAAAATCAGCAGAAATCTCTATTCGAGAGGCTGTTGATAAAAAATATCGAGATTCATGCAGTGAAAAACGTACGTGATTTGTATTACACGCTCCCTGTTTATGCTTTTTTTATTTAACACAAAAAGATATGTCAAATATGTTACAATGATAATACACCAAAACGTTTAAAAATTCAAGCATATTCTTGAGAATATGAATTTAATGTCTATGATATATATCAATCGTAAATTAATGTAATGGCTATTTAAAGCCAATTACACTGGAAATAGAATGCGAAAAGGACAACTATTAAAGGTTTATTAGAAATTTACGAGCTGTATTTATATAAATAAATAAGTATATATATATATCAAAGTAACGATATATTGATAAATAGAAAATGTTTTAAAACTATTTGTTTAAACCAATTTCGACTTATGTTATGAAGTTATCCGGTGTCAGGAAAATCGGATGCTAAAAAGGACTCACGACGTGTCGTGAGCCCTTTTTTATCATGGAGCGGATGAAGGGGATCGAACCCTCGTACCAAGCTTGGGAAGCTCGTATTCTACCACTGAATTACACCCGCACATATTAAGTTACTATATCAGTTTAACAGTAAAGTTTCGTTTTGTAAAGCTTTGATTTCAGATTCTATGAATCAGTGAGATGTATCTGTCCGGTCATGGGGAGTCGGAATAAATTATTTTCTTCATTCTTTGTTGGATTTACAACTGCTTAAACTACACCTAATGAGTATACTAAAGCCATGAGAAGGAGGGATACATGATGAATGAACGAAAAGGTATTGTTTTTTCTATCTACGAAGATAATTTGCCCGTAGAAGGCTGTACGATTTCGAAGGAATTGGTTAATGAGCCTGACTATCAGTTGTTTTATTTTTCCTTGGCGGCTCATACGGACATTAGTCCTGAAACGTATCAAAAAGCCAAGGTGATCTATGTTCTTTCCGGCGGTCTTTCCCTTTACGGGGAGGCCGGTGATTTTGAAATCCCTTCAGGGCAGGCACTGGTCGTGCCGGCAGGCGTTGCTGTCGGTATGAGAAGCCAGGGCGGCGCCGTCTATGTTGAAATTACGATTGAGGAGGAATCTCTTATGAATATCGATACTGGAAAACTCTTTTCTTTAGCCGATCTCGTCCCCTGCCAGGACGGTAAAATCATTAACCGCGACATCATCCAGTCGCCGAAGATGAAATTCGTCATTATGAGCTTCGGTGCCGGAACGGGCCTTTCTGAACACGCTGCCCCCGGTGAAGCCCTTATCTTTGCCCTTGAAGGCAAGGCTGTTATCAACTACGAGGGGCAGGATTTTCCGATTAACGCCGGTGAAAATTTTGCTTTTGCAAAAAATGGCCGCCATGCCGTAACTGCCGATGGAGCGTTTAAAATGGCATTACTTTTGACTTTAGACTAAAATTTCAGTAAAAAAACTGTCAGCCCCCTTAAAAATCTGTTATAATGAAACTAACTGATTTGGCTTCGTTATTCTCTTTAAGGGGGTTGTATGTATGAAAACATTAGATGAATTATATCAGCAAATGCTCAAACGAGCAGCTGATGGGAAACCTATTGGCGTTGAAGGGGAACCGAGATTGATCGATTGTTTAGCTCATCCCGATGACCATCCGCTGGTTTGGCGAGTAAAACCCTGCCTTTGTCCGCCTGATGAACCGCACGGCTGTGAAGAAGCCTGCGATTGGGGGGCTATCAAACGCGGCCCGGAAGGTGTTGAAGTCGACGACAGTCAGTGTGTCGGCTGTCAGGCCTGTGTCGATGCCTGCAAGCTGGACAACTTGAAGACCCGCAAGGACATCATTCCCGTCGTTCAGGATCTTCACGAATACGACGGCCCGATTTATGCCATGGTCGCACCGGCTGTTGCCGGCCAGTTTGGGCCTAATGTCACCATGGGCAAGCTGCGTACGGCTTTTAAACGCCTGGGCTTTACGGGTATGTTGGAAGTCGCTGTCTTTGCCGATATCCTGACCTTAAAAGAAGCCTTGGAATTCGACCGCAACATTCAGAGTGAAGATCAGTTCCAGCTGACGAGCTGCTGCTGCCCCATGTGGATTGCTAT
Organism: Megasphaera sp. UBA1696; assembly: GCA_002319965.1. Classification (GTDB taxonomy): domain Bacteria; phylum Bacillota; class Negativicutes; order Veillonellales; family Megasphaeraceae; genus Megasphaera. The sequence goes on along the minus strand of DCJQ01000016.1, from coordinate 19,462 downwards.
GATTAAAAAGCTCTATCACCAGCTCTTGCCGAATGTTCCCGGTTCCGTATCGCCGATGATTGCCGGCGGCCGGACCGTAAAGGCCCTTCATCCGAAGGCTAAGACGGTCTTTATCGGGCCCTGCCTGGCTAAAAAAGCGGAACGGAATGAACCCGATTTGGTCGGCGCCGTCGATCATGTCTTGACCTACCAGGAAGTAAGGGACTTCTTCTCCGTAACCGACATCGATTTGGAATCCCTGCCGGAAGACAACGTGCCGCACGCTTCCGAAGCCGGCATCAGCTATGCTTATGCAGGCGGCGTTGCCGAAGCGGTCACGACGACAGTACACCAACTCGACCCGGACCGCAAGGTCGATATCAAGACCCGTAAGGCTGACGGCGTTCCGGCTTGTAAGGCTATGATCAACGACATTTTGGAAGGTAACCGCGACGGAAACTTCTTTGAAGGCATGGGCTGCATCGGCGGCTGTGTCGGCGGTCCTCGTGCCATCATCAAGAAGGAAGACGGCAAGGCCAATGTACAGGCTTATGGGAAACAGGCCTTCTCCCGTACCCCGATGGAAAATCCTTATGTCATCGAACTCTTAAAGAAACTCGGCTTCCCGACGGTTGAAGAATTCTTGGAAAACAGCCATCTGTATGACCGGCATTTTGATTGAGTTACTGCCGTTTTGTTGAGAAACAAAAGCATAAATCACAAATGAAAAGCACTGCCAATACGATGATGGCAGTGCTTTTCATTTTGAATCAGAAACTTCGGCTTTCTTTCAGCGGAGTGTATTGTGCTAAGAGATTTGTTTTTTCAGGGCTCTGGTAGGTGTAATCGGGATTTTCGGCTTTTGCTTTTTCAACGGCGGCCTTGAAATCGTAGTAGACCTGCCATTTCGATTCGACCAGGTCGTGCCCGGTCTGCCGCAGAAGAAAGGCCGGATGGTATGTCGGCATGACGGGATAGCCTCGCCAGGTAAACCATTTGCCGCGATTGCGCATGATACTGGCGGCCTTGCCATAGAAGTATTGGAAGGCGACCTTACCCAGACAGACGATAACCTTTGGCTGTACGAGGTCGATTTCTTTGACTAAGTGGATGTCGGCACAGTGTCGTCCCTCGTCTAAGGTCGGCGTGCGGTTGTTTTTGGGTCGGCACTTTACGATATTCGTGACGTAGACCCGGTCGCGGGTTAAACCGACGCTCCACAAGGCCTTGTCGAGGAGCTGCCCCGACGGGCCGACGAGGGGAACGCCGTATTCATCTTCCACACCGCCGGGGCCTTCACCGACGAACATCAAGGGCGATGTGATATTTCCTGTATATCGCGTCGGTCCGCGGTTGCCTTCCTGTCTCAGATGACAAGATTGACAGGCCATGAGGTTTTCCAGCCAATCCTTCATCATGTTATCTTGTTCCATGATACCCCTTCTTTGCGTATAAAGTAATTTAACTATAGCAAGGGCAGCGGGGATTTGCAAGCAATTGTTATTTTTCGAATCATCCTCTATAATATATTTATCTTTATATTATGCTAGTATGGTTGGATGCCAATGCTGTTTATACGTTTTGAAAGGAGCTGAAATTATGCGAATTTCACTGATTCAATTTTCCATCGTTCCCGGCAATCGGGAAGCGAACTTTGAACAAGCACGCCGCCATGTGCAGGCCGCAGCTGCAGGCGGTGCCGATATCGCCGTCTTATCGGAATTATGGGATACGTCTTTTTATCCGTCCGATGTCCGAGAAAAAGCTGATGAAGAAGGGATGTTGGCACAGGCTTTTTTACAGGACCTGGCAAAATCTTGTAATATACATATTGTAGGGGGCTCTATTGCCCGTCGTCATGAAGGGAAACTGTATAATACGACGTACGTTGTCCGCCGAGACGGCAGCCTTGTTTCTTCTTATGACAAGTGCCATCTGTTTACGCCCGATAAAGAGGATAAGGTCTTTACACCCGGTAAGGAACTCAACGTTTTTTCCCTCGACGGCGTGACCATGGCCTCCATCATCTGTTACGACGTACGCTTTGGTGAATGGGTCCGCATGGCAGCTTTAGCAGGAGCTAAGGTTCTTTTCGTGCCGGCCGCCTGGCCGGAAGCGCGGCTGGAACACTGGCAGCTCCTCAATCGGGCCCGTGCCATTGAAAATCAGTTTTTCGTTGCCGCTGTAAACAGCTGCGGCTTCTGCGGCCGCCTTAAATTCGGTGGTCATTCACTGCTGGTCGATCCCCAGGGGAAGGTTTTGATTGAAGGCGGCAGTGATGATGCCGTTCTTACGGCAGAAATCGATTTATCTGTCGTCGATGATATTCGCAGTCGTATCAATGTCTTCCGCGATCGGCGGCCGGAATTATACCATCTTTAGAAGGGAAGCGATTTTTTGGAAGGCGTGCTCCATGGATTAGAAGGGATTTTTGAGGTTTTATTTATCATTGCTATCGGCGTCGCGTTGACGAAAAAAGGTTGGTTCGGTTCGGATATGAGCGCTGTTTTTTCAAAGTTGGTCATGAAAGTCAGCCTGCCCCTGTATATGCTCTGCCAAATGGAAAAGGATTTTACCCACGATTCTTTGATTCGCATTGCACCGGATCTCATCCTGCCATTTGCCTCGATATTCTTGGCCTATATCGTCGGCCGCATCGCCGCTAAGGTCCTGCATATTCGCCGGGAACGGCAGGGCGTATTCGTCACTTGTTTCTTCATTGCCAATACGATTTTTATCGGCCTGCCGGTCAATTTGGCCCTCTTTGGTACGCAGAGTGTGCCTTCGGTCATGCTCTATTATATGGCCAATACGACCATGTTTTGGACCCTCGGCATTTACCATATCGTCAATGACAGCCAGGGCGGGAAGGGGAATATGCCCCTGTTTTCCGCTCAGACGATCAAAAAGGTTTTTTCTCCGCCTCTTATGGGCTTTCTGATCGGCTTGGTTTTTGTTCTGGCGAATATTAAACTGCCGGACTTCCTGCTCACGTCTTTCCAATATGTCGGCAATATGGCAACGCCCATGTCACTGCTGGTCATCGGCATTGAAATGGCCGGCATTTCCCTTTCTGATATCCATTGGGACCGCGACGTCGTCGGTGCTTTAATCGGTCGCTTTCTTGTCTGTCCGGCCTGTGTGCTGGCTCTCTTGCCCTTCATTCCCGTAACGCCCATGTCGGCCCAGGTCTTTACCATGCAGGCCAGCATGCCGGCCATGACCCAGATGACGGTCGTTGCCAAGTCCATCGGAGCCGATGTGCGTTATTCGACGCAGGTCACGTTTATCACCGTTGTCATGGGGATTGTCGTCATCCCCTTATATATGTTTATCGTCGGATAAAAGGAGTTTCTCGTTATTATGAAATATGTTTCTGATTTGAAATCGGCCATGGATGTCCATAAGGAACAGGCCTTCCAATTGAATTATGCCATTGCCAATGATCCGGAGCTGTCCGGTGAAGAGTTTCATGCCTGTCAGCATTATATCGATGCCTGCCGGAGTTTGGGCATGGCCGTAGAAGAAAACTTTACGGGCCAGAAGACGGCTTTTCGGGCCGTCGTGTCCCGGTCTGCAAAGGCCGTCCTTAAAATCGCCCTCCTTGCGGAATACGATGCCTTGCCCGGCGTCGGTCACGGCTGCGGCCATTCGGCCAATGGGGCCATGAGCTTTTTGGCGGCGGCGGCCTTACAGGATCTGAAAGGTCTTCCCGTTGATGTCGACCTCATCGGTACGCCCGATGAAGAACTGCGCGGCGGCAAGGTCATCATGTGCGAGCAAGGTGTTTTTCATGACTATGACTTGGCGGTCATGGTTCATATATCGCCGACCAAGACTAATGCCAATTCTCACTTTTTGGCCCTCGATGACTATCGCATTGCCTTTCACGGACAAACGGCACACGCCGCCGGGGAACCGTGGAATGGGCGCAATGCCTTAAATGGTGCCATGCTGGCCCTCCACGGGATCGACATGCTGCGTCAGCACGTCCGACCGGAAACACGGATCGGCTCGTACATCGTCGACGGCGGGCGAGCTTCGAATGTCGTCCCCGATTATGCCGAAGTGGAATGCTGCATCCGCCACAGTGAACGAGCTTACCTCGATACGGTCGTTGCCAAGGTCATGAAATGCTTTGAAGGAGCGGCCATAGCGACAGAAACGACGTATGACGTCAAACAGATGGGCTGTAAGTTTGACAATATGGTCTGGAATGATACGGCGACGAAGGCGGCGGAACAGGTCTTGACCGACATGGGAATCGCCTATGAAGCGCCGAAGGACTGCGGCAGCTCCGATGTGGGCAACGTCAGCCACCAGTGCCCGGCCCTCCACCTTCATTTAGCCTTGGGCGATGTGCCCATGCCGGAACACTCCGTCGAAATCGCCAATGCCGTTAAAGATCCGTCCATTGAACCGGTCATCCTTCGCGGTGCTGAAATCATGGGGCGACTGGCAATTCTCTTGGCCGGGGATGAAAAACGCTGCCGGGCCATGATGGATGAATTCAAAGACCACGTTGCTGTCCGCGTATAAGCCGTGCGTTATATTTTTATTATCTGATCGAGCATACAAGAAAGGACCTGCCACCTAAGTGACAGGTCCTTTTTCAGGCTCTCTATTCAGTTTTAGGTATCTTAGAAGACGCCTTGAGCCAGCATTGCATCAGCAACACGTTCGAAACCAGCGATGTTAGCGCCGGCTACGAGGTTGTAGCCAAGACCGTTGCGTTCAGCTGCATCTTTGCAGTTTTTGTAAATCGTGTTCATGATTTCGTGGAGACGAGCGTCAACTTCTTCTTCCGTCCAGACGAGGCGTTCGCTGTTCTGGCTCATTTCCAGAGCGGAGGTAGCAACGCCGCCGGCGTTAACGGCTTTCGACGGAGCGACGATCATGTCTTTCTGTTCCATCAAGAACTGGAGGGCATCGTTGGTCGTCGGCATGTTGGCGACTTCGATGTAGTAACGAACTTTGTTAGCAGCAATCTGTTTTGCCTGTTCCATGTGAACGTCGTTCTGCATAGCGGACGGCATAACGATGTCGGCTTTGCGGCCCCACGGTTTTTCGCCGGGGAAGAATTCTACGCCGAATTTGTCGGAATAGTCCTGTACGCGGTTGCGGCCGCTGTTGCGCATTTCGAGGAGGTAGTTGATCTTTTCTTCGGTAACGACGCCATCGGGATCATAGATATAGCCATCGGGACCGGAGAGGGTAACGACTTTAGCACCGAGTTCAGCTGCTTTTTTGCAGATGCCCCAGGTAACGTTGCCGAAGCCGGCAGCGGCGATCGTTTTGCCTTTGATATTCTGGCCGTCATCGCGGAGAACGTTTTCGAGGTAGTAAACAGCGCCGTAGCCCGTTGCTTCCGGACGGATGCGGGAACCACCGTAGCTGAAGCCTTTACCGGTGAGAACGCCGTTTTCGAAGGTGCCTTTCAGGCGGCGATATTCACCGAAGAGGAAGCCGATTTCGCGGCCGCCAACGCCCATGTCGCCAGCCGGTACGTCGATATCGGGACCAATGTAACGATATAATGCCTGCATGTAGCTCTGGCAGAAACGCATGATTTCAGCGTCGGACTTGCCCGTCGGGTCGAAGTCGGAACCGCCTTTACCGCCGCCGATAGGAAGGCCGGTCAAAGCGTTTTTGAAGATCTGTTCAAAGCCCAAGAATTTGATGATGCCGGAGTAAACGTTTTTCTGGAAGCGGAGACCACCTTTGTAGGGCCCGATTGCGCCGTTGAACTGGACGCGGTAGCCGGTGTTGGTGTGGTAGTTGCCGTTATCGTCTTCCCAGACGACGCGGAATGTGAACTGACGTTCCGGTTCGACCAAGCGGCTGATCAAATCGTACTTTTCATATTCCGGATGTTTTTCGACGACGACATCGAGGGAGCTCAAAACTTCTTCAATGGTCTGGACGAATTCTGGCTCGTTGGCATGTTTGACACGGACGTTTTCAATAACAGATTGCAAATACTTGTTCATAATGTAGTCACCTCATTTAAAATAGTTATACCTAAAACTGATTTCTACGATTACATAATAGCATGTTTTTCCCGTCTTGAAAACACCACAATGCGGAAAATATTTTTCCATTGCGGCATTGTTTTATCGCTATGCGAAAAAAAGCGTGAAAAATCAAGGGCTTTTAAGGGGATGAAGGGACGTTTCAACAGGTTAAAGTACATCTATGCATTAAAATTAATTGTAAGATGATTTTGATACATAAATAAGGGGAGCTCATACTCATTTTGAAATCGATGAAAAAGGCAGAAAAATCTAGTCACTTTGGTGTCGATGGTATACAATAAGAGGTAAATACGTTATACAACATACACTATATGAAAAGAGGGGTACTTAAATGGGGATATACGATACCTATTCTGCTGAATATCTGCGGTATTTAGAACTCTTGGCCAAAGACTATCCGACCCAGGCAGCAACCTTTACAGAAATCATTAATTTACAAGCTATCGTCAATTTGCCGAAGGGAACGGAACACTTTATGAGTGACCTTCACGGTGAATACGGCGCTTTCTATCATATCTTAAATAACTGCTCCGGCGTCATCCGCGAAAAGGTAGAAATGATTTTTTCGGATAAGATGAATAAAACGGAACAGGACAGTCTTTTGACCCTCATTTATTATCCGAAAGAAAAGCTGAATATGCTCTATCGTGAAGGACAGGTTACGAGTGAGTGGGCCCGGACGACGCTGGAACGGATGATCGACCTGGCCAAGCTCCTGTCTTCTAAATATACCCGGTCTAAGGTGCGTAAGGCGACGCCGGAAGCGTTCCGATTCATCATCGACGAATTAATCCATGCCCAGCCCGACGAAGATCAGAATCAGTTGGTCTACCATCGAAAGATCCTCGATACGATTTTGGAGACCGGCAGCACCCGCCAATTCATCTATGCCTTAGCGGCCCTCATCAAGCGGCTGGCAGTAGACCACCTGCACATCATCGGTGATATCTATGACCGCGGGGCCCATGCTGATAAAATCGTCGACACCTTGATGGAACACCATTCACTGGATATCCAGTGGGGCAATCACGATGTCCTTTGGATGGGCGCCGCTGCCGGCAATTTGGCCTGCATTGCCAACGTCCTGCGCAATAATATTCGTTACCATAATATGGAAATATTGGAAAATGGCTACGGTATCAGCCTGCGGCCTTTTGCCCTCTTTGCTATGAAGACATATAAGGAAAATGATGGCATCGAACCGATGGTCAAAGCCATCAATGTCATCGTGGCCAAACTGGAAGGGCAAACGATCTATCGCCATCCCGACTACAATATGGACGATCGGCTCATGTTCCATAAATTCGATTGGGAAAAAGGCACCGTCGATTTAGACGGCAAGACTTACGAACTGAAGACCAAGGATTTTCCGACGGTCAACCCCGTGGATCCTTATACCTTGTCGCCGGAAGAACACCAATTGATGAATGATATCCAACTGGAATTTCTGGAAAGTGAACGCCTTCAGCGCCATATCCGCTTCCTCTACAGCCACGGCTCTCTGTATCGCTGCATGAACAACAATCTCTTGTTCCACGGCGGCCTGCCCCTCAATCCGGACGGCAGTTTTAAAGAGGTCTATCTCGAAGGCAAGCCGTATAAAGGCCGGGCCTTTATGGATAAGATCGAGCATATGATTCGCAAGGCCTATGACCAGCGTGATATGGACAGCCTGGACTTCATGTGGTATCTGTGGTGCGGCGCCGACTCGCCCGTATCGGGACGCATCGTAAAGACCCTTGAACGAAGCTATATCATCGATGAATCGACATGGAAAGAACCGCAAAATGCGTATTATCACTTGAACCGTGATAAGGATGAATGCATCAAGATCCTTCATGAATTCGGCATCGATTCGCCTCAGGGGCATATCATCAACGGCCACACGCCGGTCAAGGTAAAGAAGGGCGAAAGTCCTGTCCGGGCTGAAGGCAAGGAAATCTGCATCGACGGCGGTTTCTGCAAAGCCTATCAGGGTTCGACGGGAATCGCCGGCTATACGCTGATTTTTAATTCCCACGGCATCCGCATAAAATCCCATTACCCCTTTGAAGACGTCTACCAGGCTTTAATGAACAACGTCGACATCGACTCAGAATCGACGCAGGTCGAATTGGAACCGAAGCGAGTCATGATCGGTGACACGGACAATGGGAAAAAGCTGCTTCAAATGATCGATGACTTAAAGGCCCTCTTACAGGCTTACCGCCAAGGTGTCATTTTAGAAAAAACGGCCCAATAGGAAAATATTTAAAGGAATCTTCATTGACGGAACGGACGGCCATAGCTATAATGAAATGTATCTTATCATTTTCTATAATAAAGGAGCGAATTCGATGAATATCATTGATGAATTGTCTTGGCGCGGCGCCGTCAATCAGATGACAGATGAAGAAGGGTTGCGCAAGCTGACGGAAGAAAAAAGCATCTCTCTTTACTGCGGCGTCGATCCGACGGGTGACAGCATGCATATCGGCCATTTGATTCCCTTTATGATGCTCAAGCGCTTTGCCAATGCCGGTCATCATCCTTTCGTCCTCATCGGCGGCGGTACGGGTACCATCGGTGACCCCAGCGGTCGTAAGACGGAACGGCAGCTGCAGACCATTGATACGATCAAGGCCAACGCAGAAAAGTTAAAAGCCCAGTTCAGCCACCTCTTCGGTGATTCAGAGAATATCACCTTTGTGAATAACTACGACTGGCTCAGCAAGATCGGTCTCCTCGAATTCCTTCGCGACTACGGCAAATTGTTCAGCGTCAACATCATGCTCAGCAAGGAAGTCGTCGCCAGCCGTCTGGAAGCGGGTATTTCTTTTACGGAATTCTCCTATCAGATTCTCCAGTCCATCGACTTTGAGCACCTCTTTTCAAACAATGACGTTCAGCTCCAAATCGGCGGCGCTGATCAGTGGGGGAATATTACGGCCGGCATCGATACGATCCGCAAAATGCACGGCAGCGAAGCCAAGGCCTTCGGCCTTACCATTCCCCTCATGCTGAAATCGGACGGTACGAAATTCGGCAAGACTGCCGGCGGTGCTGTCTGGCTCGATCCGGAAAAGACGTCGCCTTTCGAATTCTATCAGTTCTGGCTCAATCAGGACGATGCCGACGTCGTAAAATACTTGAAGTACTTTACCTTCCTCAGCAAGGAAGAAATCGACGCCTTGGCCGAAGCCGTTGAAAAGGAACCGGAAAAACGCTTGGCTCAGCGCCGTCTGGCGGAAGAAGTTACGACCTTCGTCCACAGTCCGGAAGCGTTGAAGGAAGCCCAGAATATCACGGAAGCCCTTTACCACGGCAGCATTGCCGATCTGTCGGAACATGAACTGGAACAGGCCTTTGGCAAGATGCCGACCGTCGACGTTTCGAATGAAGATAAAGACGTCGTCAACTGGCTCATCGATGCCAACATCTATAAGTCGAAGCGCCAGGCCCGTGAAGATATTACCAACGGGGCCGTCACCATTAACGGCGTCAAAGTTACCGGCCTCGATGAAATCGTAAAACCCCATAAGAATTCGAACGGGAAATTCGTCATCGTCCGCAAGGGCAAGAAGAAGTACACCTTGGCCCGCGTTCAGCAGTAACCCCTTTCCTTGAATTTGTTAAAATTTAATATTGACGGAAGAATTTCTATATGCTATAATAACTCATTGCAGAATGTTCAATTGATGTTATGAGATACATGGAGGAAACGCTTCCGGTGAGCAAAAAATTAAGCAAGGTTCAATGTCTCTAAGAGCCTTGCTTTTTTGTCGCTTTATGAAGCGCTGTGCGACGCGTTCGACGCGATCATAATGGTTTACTTTTTATAAGGGGTGAAGAATCAGCATGTTCAAACCTGTACAAGTAGGGAAAAGGACTCGATACACATATGCTAAGATTAACGAGGTTTTGAAAATGCCTCATTTGTTGGATTTGCAGAATAAATCCTACGAATGGTTCCTTGAAAAGGGACTGAAGGATATCTTCAAAGATATTTCTCCTATCGAAGATGCATCGGGCAACCTTTCTTTATCCTTTGAAGGTTTTAAATTAGGGGAACCGAAGTACGACATTCGTGAATGTAAGGAATGCGATACGACTTATGCCGCACCGCTCCGAGTCCAGATCCGTCTTGTCAACCACGAAACAGGTGAAATTAAGGACCAGGAAGTATTCATGGGTGACTTCCCTCTGATTACTGATACAGGCACTTTCATTATCAATGGGGCAGAACGTGTTATCGTCAGCCAGCTCGTTCGTTCTCCCGGTGTGTACTACGGTCGTGAAATTGACCCGATGGGCATCCGCCTTTACAATTCGACGGTCATTCCGAACCGCGGCGCCTGGATTGAACTCGAAACCGATGCCAACGATATTATCTATGCCCGCATTGACCGCAACCGTAAGATTCCGGTTACGGTTCTCATCCGTGCCTTGGGCTGGGCGTCCAATTCGGATATCCTCGACCTCTTTTTCGATGACAAACGCCTGAAGGCTACTTTTGAAAAAGATACGACGGAAAATCAGGATGAAGCCTTAATTGAAATCTATAAAAAACTCCGCCCCGGTGAACCGCCGACCGTTGAAAGCGCCCGCAACCTCTTTGAAGGGTTGTTCTTCGACCCGCGTCGGTACGATATGGCCCGCGTCGGCCGTTATAAAGCCGGTAAGAAACTCGGTTGGGAACGCCGCCTCTTCGGCCTGACCCTTCACGAACCGATCGTCAATCCGGAAACGGGGGAAATCATCGTCGATGCCCATACGGAAATCGGCTCGGCCGAAGTTGAAAAAATCCGTGAAAGCGGTGTATTCCACCGTGAAATTGCAGCCGATGCTCCTCTCGGTGACGGCGGCGGCTTAGTAGAAGCCTTCGTTGAAAAGCAGGATGGTTCTGTCTATAAGGTCATTTGCAACAACAGCGATCTGCCTTACGATCACCGGACCATTACCCGCGAAGACATCATCGCTCATATCGGCTACCTCCTCAATTTGATGGACGGTTTCGGCACTGTCGATGATATCGACCATTTGGGCAACCGTCGTCTGCGCTGCGTCGGCGAACTTCTTCAGAACCAGTTCCGTATCGGCCTTACCCGTATGGAACGTGTCGTCCGCGAACGCATGACGATTCAGGATGCGGAAAGCATTACGCCGCAGGTACTGATCAACATCCGTCCTGTCGTAGCTGCGATTAAAGAATTCTTCGGTTCCAGCCAGCTGTCCCAGTTTATGGACCAGACCAATCCCTTGGCTGAAATTACACATAAACGCCGTCTGAGCGCCCTTGGTCCCGGCGGCTTGTCTCGTGAACGCGCAGGCTTTGAAGTCCGCGACGTCCACCATTCTCACTATGGCCGTATGTGCCCGGTAGAAACGCCGGAAGGTCCGAACATCGGCTTGATCTCTTCCCTGGCTTGCTTCGGTCAGGTCAACGAATTCGGTTTCATTGAAGCTCCGTACCGCCGCGTCGACAAAGAAACGGGCGTCGTAACGGAAAAGGTTTACTATATTACGGCCGATGAAGAAGAACAGTATGTCATTGCCCAGGCGAACGAACCGCTCACCGAAGACGGCCATTTCGTCAACGAACGTGTTGCCTGCCGTCACGGTGAAGATACTCGTGAATTCCGGGCTGACCGCGTCGACTTCATGGACGTATCGCCGAAGGAAGTCGTATCTGTCGGTACTTCCATGATCCCCTTCCTTGAAAACGACGATGCCAACCGTGCCCTCATGGGTGCGAACATGCAGCGTCAGGCTGTACCGCTCCTCCGTACCCAGGCTCCGCTCGTCGGGACCGGCATGGAATACAAGGCAGCCTGTGACTCCGGTGTCTGCGTCCTGGCAAAACACAGTGGCGTCGTATCTCACGTCACCGGTGATACCATCGAAGTTCGCACTGATTCCGGCTCGATCGATACGTATAAACTGATTAAATTTGTTCGCTCCAACCAGAGTACCTGTATCAACCAGCGTCCTTTGGTTTACAAAAACGAAGTCGTTACCGAAGGTCAGGTCCTGGCCGACGGCATGGCAACTGATGGCGGTGAATTAGCCCTCGGTTACAATATCCTCGTAGCTTACATGCCTTGGGAAGGTTACAACTACGAAGACGCCGTCCTCCTCAGTGAAGAATTGCCGAAGAACGACCTCTATACTTCTATCCATATTGAAGAATATGAATGCGATGCCCGCGATACGAAACTCGGCTCTGAAGAAATCACCCGTGAAATCCCCAATGTCAGCGAAGAAAGCACGAAGAACCTCGATGAAAACGGGATTATCATGATCGGTGCCGACGTATTCCCCGGTGACGTCCTGGTCGGTAAGGTTACGCCGAAAGGCGAAACGGAACTGACTCCGGAAGAACGGCTCCTTCGCGCTATTTTCGGCGACAAGGAACGTGAAGTCCGTGATACGTCTCTGCGCGTTCCTCATGGCGAATCGGGCAAGGTCGTCAACGTTCGCGTATTCTCCCGTGAAAACAACGACGAACTGCCGCCGGGCGTAACCCGTCTGGTCCGCGTCTATATCGCTCAGAAACGTAAGATCCACGAAGGCGATAAGATGTCCGGTCGTCATGGTAACAAAGGTGTCGTCTCCCGCGTCATGCGCCAGGAAGATATGCCTTTCTTGCCGGACGGCACACCGGTTCAGATCGTCCTGAACCCCTTGGGCGTACCGTCTCGTATGAATATCGGTCAGATTTTGGAAACTCACCTCGGCTGGGCTGTCCATGAATTGGGCAAGCAGATCAAGGAAATGGATCCGGGTCTGGAAGAAAGACTCCGTGCTGCCGGCTATGACTTTGATAAGTACGGCATGCCGAAACCTGATGTCGCCGGGATTCACATTGCAACTCCGGTCTTTGACGGCGCTCAGGCTGAAGACGTATTTAATGCACTTGAAATCGCAGGTCTCCCCAGTGACGGCAAGTCCGTCCTCTACGACGGCCGTACGGGCGAACCGATGGATCGCCGCGTCACTGTCGGCTATACATACTTCCTGAAACTGCATCACCTCGTCGACGACAAGATCCATGCTCGTTCGACAGGCCCGTACTCTCTGGTTACGCAGCAGCCTCTCGGCGGTAAAGCCCAGTTCGGCGGCCAGCGTTTCGGGGAAATGGAAGTTTGGGCTCTGGAAGCTTACGGCGCAGCCTACACCCTCCAGGAAATGCTTACGGTTAAGTCTGACGATGTCGTCGGCCGTGTCAAGGCTTACGAAAAGATCGTCAAAGGCGAAAACATTCCGGAACCGGGCGTACCGGAATCGTTCAAGGTTCTTCTCAAGGAACTCCAGGCCATCGGCCTCGATGTTCAGATCCTCAATGAAGACGGCGATGAAGTCGTCATCAAGGAACTTGATGAAGATGATGAAACGGAACCGGAAAAGAACGACGAACTCCGTCGCGTCATGGAAGGTGAAAATGGTCCGGATACTCCGGCAGTGCCTGCTGAAAGCAGTGATGAAAACGGCGAAGATGACGATCAGGAACCCGTTTCTAACGGTGACGAAGATGACGTCATGAGCGAAATGAGCCTCGATGCCGTTGCCGAAGCAGAACAGGCTGACGATGATGATACTACTGACGATGATGAATAACGAGTCGATAGAAGGGAGCGGTATTAGTGCTTGATGTGAATGAATTCGATTCCATGCGGATTGGCCTTGCTTCGCCCGAAAAGATTCTCGAATGGTCTCATGGGGAAGTCAAGAAACCAGAAACGATCAACTACCGTACATTAAAACCGGAACGGGATGGGTTGTTCTGCGAACGCATTTTTGGGCCTACCAAGGACTGGGAATGCCACTGCGGTAAATATAAACGTATCCGGTATAAAGGTGTCGTCTGCGATCGCTGCGGCGTCGAAGTCACGCGCGCCAAAGTCCGTCGTGAACGGATGGGCCATATTAAATTGGCTACACCTGTTTCTCATATTTGGTATTTTAAAGGCATCCCCAGTCGGATGGGCTTGATTCTCGATATTTCGCCCCGTTCGCTGGAAAAAGTCTTATACTTCGCTTCGTACATTGTCCTGGATCCGGGCGATACGTCTCTTCAGAAGCAGCAGCTGATGACGGAAACGGAATATCGTCAGTATCTCGACTTGTACGGGGATAAATTCCGCGTCGGCATGGGTGCCGCCGCGATTAAAGAGCTCCTCCAGGGACTCGACCTCGACCAGCTCGATAAAGAGCTGCGCGATGAACTTCGCGACTCTTCTGGCCAGCGCCGCGTCCGCGCGATCCGCCGCCTGGAAGTCGTTGAAGCTTTCCGCCACTCCGGCAATAAACCGGAATGGATGGTTATGGATGTCATTCCGGTCATTCCGCCGGAACTGCGCCCCATGGTTCAGCTTGACGGCGGCCGTTTTGCAACGTCCGACCTGAACGACCTCTATCGCCGGGTCATCAACCGAAACAACCGCTTGAGCCGTCTCCTTGAATTGGGTGCGCCGGACATCATCGTCCGCAACGAAAAACGCATGCTTCAGGAAGCCGTCGATGCCCTCATCGATAATGGCCGCCGCGGCCGCCCCGTTACGGGCCCCGGCAATCGTCCTCTCAAATCTCTTTCGGATATGCTGAAAGGGAAGCAGGGCCGTTTCCGTCAGAACTTGCTCGGGAAACGTGTCGACTACTCCGGCCGTTCGGTTATCGTTGTCGGTCCTGAAATGAAGATGCACCAGTGCGGTCTTCCGAAGGAAATGGCACTGGAACTCTTCAAGCCCTTCGTCATGAAGAAGCTCGTCGAAAAAGAAATTGCGACGAATATTAAAAACGCCAAGAAAAAAGTCGAACGCGTCAGCAATGAAGTCTGGGACGTCCTCGAAGACGTCATCAAGGAACATCCGGTTCTCTTGAACCGCGCCCCGACACTGCACCGTTTGGGCATCCAGGCCTTTGAACCGGTCCTTTGGGAAGGCCGGGCTATTAAGCTTCATCCGTTGGTCTGCACGGCGTTTAACGCCGACTTCGACGGTGACCAGATGGCCTGCCATCTGCCGCTCTCTGTAGAAGCGCAGTCCGAAGCCCGTACCCTTATGTTGTCGTCGCACAACATCCTGGCTCCGAAAGACGGCAAGCCGGTTGCTGTTCCGACACAGGACATGGTTCTCGGTGCTTACTACCTGACCTTGGTTAAACCGTCTGCTAAGGGCGAAGGCAAGATCTTCTCCAATTACGATGAAGTCATGCTGGCTTACGATGCCAAAGTCATCGACATTGAAGCCCTGATCAAAGTCCGCATCCCGGGCCACGGCCTCATTGAAACGACGGCAGGTAAGCTCCTGTACAACTACCAGATCTACGAACCGCTGCGCCTCTTCCATACGGATAAGGTCATGGTCTTCGACGATCCTCAGGATGTCGTATTTGCCTATGAAAACGGCATTATCGACTGGACGCACTTCATCAAAGTGAAAGATGCCGACGGTCATATCCTGGACTATGGTTTCTCCCAGTTGAAAGAAGCTTTTGGTGTCGACCTCATGGCCGTTCGCCCGCTTCCGAAACATAAGATTGATAAAGATGCTGTCGCTGCTTTCAAAGAAGGTAAAGAATATGTCGACGTCGACTGCCTCGGCGTCCTCATGAGCAAGAAGGAAATCGGTAAACTCGTCGATGCTTGCTTCCACCTCTTTGGTAACACCAAGACGGCAGAACTTCTCGATAATATTAAGGCTATCGGCTACCACTACGCTCGTCAGGCCGGCATGTCCATCGCCATTTCTGACATTCAGATTCCGGAAGAAAAATGGGACATCCTCGGCGCTGCTGACAAACAGGTACAGAACGTATCCAAGATGTATCAGCGCGGTCTCATTACGGAAGATGAACGGTATCGCAAGACCTGTGCTATTTGGGAAAAAGCGACCGACGACGTTACGGAAGTCATGATGGATAACATGGATCCCTTCAACTCGATCTTCATGATGGCTGACTCCGGTGCCCGTGGTAATAAACAGCAGATTCGTCAGGTTGCCGGTATGCGTGGTCTGATGGCTGACCCGTCGGGCCGTATCATCGACTTGCCGATCAAGGCAAACTTCCGTGAAGGCCTGTCCGTACTGGACTACTTCACATCTTCTCACGGTGCTCGTAAAGGGTTGGCTGATACGGCGCTTCGTACAGCTGACTCGGGCTACCTGACCCGCCGTCTCGTCGACGTTTCCCAGGACGTTATCGTCCGCGAAGACGACTGCGACGTATTCGGCATCGACCTCGTCCGCGAACGGGCACGCTTGGCAAGCTCCTGCCGCCAGGCTGTCAACCTTCTGCGCGATAAGCTCATCGGCCGCGTTCTGGCTCGTGAAGCCGTGGATCCGGAAACGGGTGAAGCCGTATTTGAAGCAGAACACCTCTTGACCAACGATGACATGGATACGATCATTGAACACCAGGTTGCCAAACTCTATCTCCGCGGCAGCCAGATGGATATCAACGATGATCTCAATCATACCAACGTCATCGAAACGGTTTCCCTCGGCGCACCGGAAGAAGGTTTCCGGGCTGCTATCCGCAAATCCATGGCGGAAAACATGCTCGGCAAGACCATCGAAGAAGCCGTTATCGACTCCAATGGCATTGAAATCTGCGCCAAGGGCACGCCCCTTACGGAAGATGCCATCGATCGCATCCTGAACAGCGATGTCAAGGAAGTCAAGGCCCGCAACAACGATATTCGCGGCGTAGAAGTCACGGCCATCGTCGAAGGCAACGGCGTCATCGAACCGCTCGAAGAACGGATCGAAGGCCGTACGGCTGCTGAAACTCTGGTCAATCCGGAAACAGGTGCCGTCATCGTGGCCCTCAATGAGGAAATCATGGCCGACCAGGCGAAAGAAATTGCAAAATATTACGATACCGTTCGGATCCGCAGCGTCCTTACCTGCCACAGCCGTTACGGTGTCTGCGCGAAGTGCTATGGCCGCGACCTCGGTACCGGCGGCAAGGTCAATGTCGGCGAATCGGTCGGCACCATTGCTGCTCAGTCCATCGGGGAACCGGGTACCCAGTTGACGATGCGTACCTTCCATACGGGCGGCGTCGCATCGGCCGGCGATATTACCCAGGGTCTTCCTCGTGTCGAAGAATTGTTCGAAGCTCGTAAGCCGAAGGGCAACGCTATCGTCACGGAAATCAGCGGTACCGTATCGATTACGGAAAAAGAAGACCATCACGACATCAACATCGTTCACGTCCTCTCGAAAGACGGCGAAGAACGGAGCTACACCATTCCCTTCGGTTCGCACCTCGTCGTACATGAAGGCGATGTCATCGAAAAGGGCAGCCGTATCACGGCCGGCTCTATCAACCCCCACGATATCCTGCGTATCCAGGGCGTCGAAGCAACACAGCGCTACCTGGTATACGAAGTACAGAAGGTATACAAATCTCAGGGTGTTGGTATCAACGATAAGCACATCGAAGTCATCGTTCGCCAGATGCTGCGCAAGATGAAGATCGAAGAAGCCGGAGATGCAGATGTATTGCCGGGCGATTATATCGACGTCAATATCTTTGAAGATATGAATAAGCGCATTGCCAACAACGGCGGTAAAACCGCTATCGGCAAACCGATGCTGCTGGGGATTACCAAGGCCGCCCTGGCAACGGACTCCTTCCTGTCGGCTGCATCCTTCCAGGAAACGACTCGTGTCCTGACCGATGCTGCTATTAAAGGTAAGGTCGATCCGCTCTTAGGCCTTAAAGAAAACGTCATTATCGGTAAACTCATCCCGGCAGGGACCGGCATGAGCCGTTACCGTAAAGTAAAAGTAGTAAAGACCGTCCCCACTATCAGCTATGAAGATGAAGACGGCAATCCCGTAGATGCCCCTGAAAGTGCTGTAGAAGCACCGGAAGCCGGCCACTAAGGTGAAAAAGAAGCCCTCGCAAGAGGGCTTCTTTTTTTTCTTTTTAAAAGAGCAGACTGATTTTAGTTCATTTCAAGTTCATTTAAAACAATATGAATCACATGGAACCGTGTAATAAAAGATGTACTGGTTACGCAGTTTTTACCAAAAAATACATTGACAGATAATTATCGTGATGATAAAATATCTAAGTGTCGCAATGAGACCATTGCGCCTAATTTGCAAGACGTAAGGAGTGAGGTTTCGTGAGCTTAGATGTAGCTGCCGGTGTCCGCAAAACTGTCGGAGCCAAGCAAACTTTGAAGGCAATGAAACGAAACGAAGTCACACAGTTGTTCATTGCCAAGGACTGCGATGAACAAGTCGTAGCCCCGCTGATTGCAGCATCTGAAGGGGCTGACATTCCTGTCGACCGCACCTATACCATGGCAGAGCTGGGAGTGGCCTGCCATATTAAAGTAAAAGCAGCGGCCGTAGGCTTGTTGAAATAACTTTTGGTAATATCATCTTATGAGCTCTTGCTCGTTGATGATTACATTATAAATCTAATTGTTTGGAGAGGAGGTGCCCACATGCCAACAATCAGCCAATTAGTTCGTAAAGGACGTCAGGTTGCTTTAACCAAATCGAATGCGCCGGCTTTGAAAAACAGCCCGCAGAAACGTGGTGTCTGCACTCGTGTATACACTGCTACGCCGAAGAAACCTAACTCGGCTCTGCGTAAAGTTGCCCGTGTTCGCTTGACGAACTCTATCGAAGTAACAGCTTATATTCCTGGCATTGGTCACAATTTACAGGAACACAGTGTTGTATTAATCAGAGGCGGTCGTGTCAAAGACCTTCCTGGTGTACGTTATCATATCGTCCGCGGTGCTTTGGATACAGCTGGCGTTGCAGATCGTCAGCAGTCCCGTTCGAAATACGGCGCAAAAAAAGGTAAATAAGATTTACCATTAAGATGAAACAGATGACATACACAATAAAGAGGAGGAATTAGACATGCCAAGAAAAGGCCCCGTTGCGAAGCGTGATGTGCTGCCGGATCCGGTGTACCATTCCAAATTGGTAACGCGCTTCATCAACAAAGTTATGCTGGACGGCAAAAAAGGTGTCGCTGAAACCATCGTTTACGATGCTTTCGACATCATCCGTTCGAAAATGAATAAAGATCCTTTGGAAGTATTTGAACAGGCTCTCAACAATGTTATGCCTGTCCTGGAAGTCCGTGCTCGTCGTGTCGGCGGTGCTAACTACCAGGTTCCTGTTGAAGTACGTGCAGACCGTCGCTTGTCCCTCGGCATCCGCTGGACTGTCGGCTATGCCCGTCAGCGCGGCGAACGTACGATGAAAGAAAAGCTCGCTGGCGAATTGATGGACGCTTTCAACAACACAGGCGCTGCTATCAAGAAAAAGGAAGATACTCATAAAATGGCAGAAGCTAACAAAGCTTTCGCTCATTATCGTTGGTAATTTACGATATTTATTATTTTTTGAGGAGTGGAAAAAACCGTGCCAAGAGAATTTTCTTTGGAAAAAACGAGAAATATTGGCATCATGGCTCACATCGATGCTGGT
>DCJQ01000039.1 GCA_002319965.1 Megasphaera sp. UBA1696 | reverse complement strand
CAGTTAAACTGGTGGTTTTGATTCTAAAAGGAGTCTTGTTTGTGGAAGTTCAACTTTTTCATACGACCTTGTCTTTGGGCGTATTGATTTTTATCATGGCCGGCGGTTTCTTAGCCGGTTTTGTCGATTCTATTGCCGGCGGCGGGGGACTCGTTTCTCTTCCCGTCCTGATGGCAGCGGGTCTTCCGCCGCACCTGGCTCTGGGGACCAATAAGTTTTCAGCTACCTTTGGGGCCGTCATGAGCGCCTGGCAATTCTTTAAGGCCGGCAAAGTCGACCGGCATTTAATGAAAAGGGCTTTGCCTTGTACCTTTGCAGGGGCCGTTTTGGGCTGTCTGGTCATGCTGCACATGAGTGCTGAATGGCTTCAGCCGTTGATTATCCTGTCGTTGGTGGCGGCCGCCGTCGTCGTTTTTACACGGCGTAACCTCGGCTCGGTCAATACCTATGCCGGCGAGACGGGGCGCAATCTTTCCTTGACGGTCCTCTTTGCGCTTGCAATCGGCTTTTATGATGGTTTTGCCGGCCCCGGCACGGGAACTTTTCTCATCGTAGCCTTTGCCGCCCTTGGCTTTGATTTCGTCACGGCAGCCGGCAATGCTAAGATGCTCAATCTCATGAGCAATGTGACGGCCTTCGTCATCTTAGTCTGGTCCGGAACAATCCTCTATGTCTACGGCATCGTCATGGCCCTGTGCATCTTTACGGGAGCCTTTTTCGGTTCGCGATTGGCCATCCGCCGAGGAACCGGTTTTGTTCGGGTCGTCATGCTCGTCGTGACGGCAGCACTTATTGGAAAGCTGGGCCTTTCTTATCTTGGCATTTTATGAGGAGGTTATCATGAATACCGCACTTATCAGCGGCGGCACGTCGGGCATCGGCCTTGCGACGGCGGCCGTACTCCTGGAAAGGGGCTGGCAGGTCGCCGTCAGCGGCAGAGACGAGGAGAAAGGGAGGGCGGCACTGCAGCAACTGGGAAAGGACAGGGCCGTCCATTACATTAAAGGCGACGTCAGCTGCGATGATGACTGCCGGAATATGGTGGCCGAAACGATTCGCCGCTTTGGCAGTCTCGACGGCTTGGTGACCTCGGCCGGCGTCTATACCCAGGGGCTCCTTGAAAATGTGACGCCTGACGACGTGCAGCAGCTCTTTGCCGTCAATGTCTACGGGACTATTTCCCTTTGTAAATATGCCTTGCCGCACCTGCGCCGCCGGCCGGGCAGTATCGTAACCGTCAGCAGCGATGCCGGACTCCAGGGCAATATTGCCTGCTCCGTCTATGGAGCGACCAAGGGCGCCGTCGTAGCCTTTACAAAGTCGCTGGCCCTCGAAGCGGCACCGCATCAGATACGGGTCAATTGTGTCTGTCCCGGTGACGTCGAAACGCCGATGCTCGAAAAACAGCTGCGGGATCATCCCGATATGGAGCGGGAGACCATGAAAGAACAATACCCCTTATACCGATTGGCTCGGGCCGATGAAGTGGCCAAGGCCATTGCCTTTCTTCTCGACGAGGATGCTTCTTTCATTACGGCAGCGGCACTTCCTGTCGATGGGGGTTTGACAAGCTGGTAGAAACATGGGAAAATATAAAATATAGTTTTTTATTTCGTCACAGAATGGGGTGTTACATATGGCAAATGAAGAAAATGCAAAGATTGTAGAGCAATTGCAGGAAGAAATTGCAGCCTTGAAGCAAGAACTGGCTGATTTCAAGCAGAACCATTCTCAGCCGGGTGAAGACGCGGCTAACAGTGTCATCAAAGCCATGGAGCAGACGACGGAAGACAAGGACGTTCAGGTCGAAATGTTGTGCCGCTGGGCCGCTGCCCGGGCCGGTGCCATCGTCATTGCTCCCCTTATCGGAACGGCAGCCCTCATGGCTAATGAAGTGTATCTCGTCAGCCGTATCGCTAAAGTCTATGACGTAAAATTGAGCGAACGCGCTCTCATCGCCTTCTTAGGAGCTGTCGGCAGCCGTGTAGCCGGTACGCTGCTGACGACGCTCATTCCCTTCAGCGTCATCCAGGTTCCCGTTGCCGTCGGCATTACCTACAGCCTGGGCCGTGTCACTCAGCGCTGGCTGAAAGACGGCATGCCTACCGATATGGGTCCCTATATCGAAATGATGGGCGAATGGAAGGATAAGGCTCGCGAACAAGCCGATAAGATCAAAGAAAATCCCTTGAAGAACGTTCCCCTCGGCGATGAAACCATCGATTTCATGAAGAAATGGGGCAGTGCTGCCAAAGACTGCATCCAGGACGTAAAAGAAAAAGGGGAAGAACTGTACAATTCTGTCCGCCATAAGGACGATTTAGTCGATGAAATCGTCGAAGAAAAAGCCGATGACCTGAAAGATGCCGCTGGTGATGCCAAAGATGCTTTTGATGATACGGTGGACAAAGTCGTCGATTCGGACGCCATGGATAAAGCTAAGGACGTTGCAAGAGACGCAAAGGACGCCGCGGATGATGTTAAGGACGCCGCGAAGGACGCTGCCAAAGACGCCAAGGATGCCGCGGAAGATGTCAAAGACGCTGCCAAGGACGCCGCTAAGGAAGTATCCGACATGGATGCCGATGATGTGGAAGAAAAAGTCAAGGCTGCCGTAGAAGATGCTAGAAAATCCTTAGAAGACTTGAAGTAAGGTGAACGCCCATGTGGAAGATACTGAGCTTTTTTGCCCAATTTTATACACCGGGCCGATTCATTATGTTTATTCGCACAGCAGGAAGAAAAGTTCGATTTTTGCCCAAAATCCTGACAATTTTTTATTGCATGCAAGATAAGGACACGCCGAAGTTTATTAAACTGGCCCTCATGGGGGCTATCGGCTACGTCATCTTGCCCTTTGATCTGGTGCCGGACGTCTTTGCCGGGTTTGGCTGGCTGGACGATGCCGCTGTCGTCGCCGCAGCCTTGCACTTGGCCGGGACTTATGTCAAACCGGAACACCGGGAAAAGGTACGCCGTATGTTCCCGTTCCTGAAAATTTCGTAAGTAACCGGAGCATGATTGATAAAGGGACTGTCGCACGAGGACAGTCCCTTTATCGTTCGTATTTCAGACTTTTCCTTTGACAAACAAAGGTCATCATCGTAAAATAATATGAGCGTGTATAAAGTTAGGAGTTAAGAATTTATGATTACTGTTGTTGAAAAAGTGCGGTTCTATGAAACGGACATGATGGGGATTGCCCACCACTCCAATCATATTCGCTGGTTTGAATGCGGCCGCTGTGAATATTTCGCCGCTGCCGGCCTCGACTTATTCGCCCTCCTCGATCAAGGGATTACCTATCCCATTAAGAGTGTATCCTGCGAATATATCAGCCCGATAAACTATGCCGATATCATTGACATCGAGACCCGCCTGGTAAAGCTCAGCCGGGCACAGATGGTCTTTTCCTACCGTATCGTCCGCCACGATGACCACCGCCTGTTGGCGACAGGAACGACGCAGAACGTATTTGTCCACAAAGCCAGCGGAAAAGTAGCTCGTCTGGCAGAGGAAGATTATAAGAAATTACAGGCCATGTACGCTGCCGAACAGGCAGATACAGACGTCGAAGGAGCCATTCATGGAAGGTAATTCACGGCCTATCGGCGTGTTTGATTCCGGTGTCGGCGGGCTGACTGTCGCGGCTAAGCTCCGCATGCTCCTACCTCATGAAGACATCGTTTACGTTGGTGATACGAAGCGAAATCCTTACGGGACGCGGACGCCGGAAGAAATTATCGCCTATACGCGGGATATTCTGCACTTCATGACCGAACAACACGTTAAGGTGGTGGCTATTGGCTGCAACACGGCAACGGCTGCGGCCTACGATACGGTTGTGAAGGAAGTCGATTATCCCTTGATCGGCATGAGCCGAGGGCTCAAGACGGCCAGAGAAATCAGTGCGACCCAAAAAATTGCCGTCTTCGCCACGCCCCTTACGATTGCCAATCACAGCCACCGCAAGGTCGCCGAGGCCATGGACGGACATATTGAAATCGTCGAACAGGCCTGCCCGGCTTTAGCCAACCTTATCGAACGGGGCGTCCTCGACGGACCGGAAATTCGCGGTCCTTTGAAGCAGTATACGGAACCGGTCCTTCGTTCCGGTGCCGATACGGCCATTTTCGGCTGCACGCACTTTCCCTTCATCCAGCCCCTGTTTGAAGAATTTTGCGGCGATTCCATTGCTTTCGTCGATCCGGCCCATGAAATGGCCTTGGAAACGCTGGAAGTCTTAAAAAAAGACGGACTGCTCAATCCCAGCAAAGAAAACGGCTATTTACGCCTTTGTTTTACGGCTGAAGCGGAGCGCGGCGCCCGATTAGCGCAGCACCTCATTCCGGCCAATGAATTTACCACTGAAGAAATTACCCTCATTTAATCGTATCTATATTTTACATAAAGGAGTCTTGCGCCGTGTTTTTCTATGTCTTATTCAATGTTATCATTGCCGTCATCGGCATTGCTGCTGTCCTGTACCTGCTGTTCCGCTTCTTTGCCTGGCGGCAGGGGGACGCTCGCTTTGTAATCGATGCCCGCCATCGGAAACCTTTTGAAATGAAAGAAATTACCCAAAACCGGGCCGTCTTCGAAACGGAAGTGCCCATCCACAATGCCGGCCGGCAGCTGGGAACCATCATGGACTTTTATCCTCGGACCCTCCTTCCGCGTGAACAGTACGATAAGGTTACGGTCCAGTCCGAACTTGCCAATAAGGCAGCCGAACGCGATGACAACTACTGGGAATCTGTTATTTTTAATCCTCGCGATCGGGGTATGATCCGCGTCACCATTACCCTGACCAGCAAAGAAGGCAACATCCGCGAAGACTTGAAGACCTTCCCTGATATGCCCGTTGATCTCGTCTATCAAGTCGTATCCCGCAGCGAATGGTACATCCATAAGGCCCGCATTACCTTGAAGGCCACGGAAGTACAGCATGCATTGGAATTGAATTAGGAGGTCCCATACAATGGCAGAAATCGAAGTACCGGTAGAATTAGTCCCTGTAAAAACAAGAATCCTTACGGATAAAGATGATATCGTCGATGTTATCGAAGAATATGCAAAACACGTCGTCGGCCCGGATGATTTGGTCTGCACGGCCGAAAGTGTCGTTGCGATTACCCAGCACCGCTATACGCGGCCGGAAGAACTGACGCCGTCTTGGCAGGCCCGCCTCATGCGGCGCTTCGTTCCCGGTGAAGGCAGTATGGCCAGCCTCTATGGCATGCAGGCAGCCATGAACCTTGAAGGGGAATGGAAGATGATGTTTTGGTTCATCGTCGGCTTTTTTGCAAAATTGGCCGGCAAGAACGGTGTCTGGTATGCCAAATGCCGTCAGGCGTCCTTAACCGATGACGTTACGGGCACCATGCCGCCTTTTGATAAATGCATCGTCTATGGGCCGGCTGAACCGGATAAGGTCGCTGAAAAAATTAAACAGCGCATGGGCTGCTACGGCGCCGTCGTTGCCGACGTCAACGACCTCAAACGCTCGGCCGTCCTCGGTCACAGCAAGGGCATCAATCCGAAAGAAATCGCCCGGATCCTCATCGACAATCCTTTTGGCAATGCGTCCCAAAAGACGCCGATTGTCGTCATCAAGAATTACGCAAAAATGCTTAAAAAATAACAGCCGGACAAGGGGGATGTGCCGTGGCAGAAAAAATTGTACTGGCAACACATAATGCCGGAAAGATACGGGAATTCAAGAGTATTTTGGAGCCTTTGGGCTATGAAGCCGTTTCAGTACACGATGTCCTGCCTTCGATTACGGAGCCGGAAGAAACGGGAACGACCTTTGCCGAAAATGCCCTGCTGAAAGCCTCGTATTATATGAAGGCGACGGGCCTTCCGTGCCTGGCCGATGATTCGGGGATTGCTGCCGATGCCCTTGGCGGCCGTCCCGGCGTCTACTCGGCCCGCTATGCCGGTCCCGACTGCGACGATGAAGCCAATAATCAAAAGCTCATCGCGGAACTGGCAGCTTTTCCGCCGGAAAAGCGGACGGTTCACTACATTTGTTCTTTGGTCCTCATCTGGCCGGACGGCCGCACCGTACAGGCTGAAGGCAGCTGTGACGGCGTCTTTCAGGATGTCTATGCCGGTGACAACGGCTTTGGCTACGACCCTTTATTCTACGTTCCTGAAAAGGGGAAGACCATGGCTGAATTGTCCATGGCCGAAAAAAATGAAATCAGTCATCGGGGGAAAGCCTTGAAGAAACTCGTCGAGGCCCTGTCATGAGTACCGTCCGGGTAGGCTTGGTCAGTGACAGCCACGGCCGTTTTGAATGCCTGTCTCGCATGGCCGACAGTGCTCCCGATGTGGCTGCTTGGATTCACGGTGGTGACTACTGCGATGACGGAGAGGATTTGGCCATATACACGGGCGTACCGGTATATGCCGTTTTGGGCAATAATGACTATCTGAACCATACCAACGATCCGGAATGCCGCTGCGTTACCGTCGGCGGCATTCGTATTGTCGCCATTCACGGCAGCCAATGGTATGGAGAACGGCGGCTGCAAAAACTCGTTGAATTAGGACACGAGCAGCATGCTGATCTCGTCGTCTTCGGCCATACTCACCGCCGCTTCATCAAGCGGGAGTCTGACCTGTGGATCGTCAATCCCGGCAGCATCGGTCTGCCCCGCGACGGGCGAAAAGGGACCTATGCCGTCGTAACCATTGACGACGGGACCATTACCGATATTGCCTTTCACGAGATTGACCGAAAATAAGCCCACTGGGGAAGGAACTGGATATACCATTCATGAAAACGAAAAAACTCAAGCTCTACGGGTTCAACAACCTGACCAAGACTCTGAGCTTTAACATTTACGACATCTGCTATGCCGTCAGTGACGAATCGCGGCGCCAATATATCGAATATATTGACGAGCAGTATAATGCCGAACGACTGACCAATATCCTGCGTAATGTGTCGGATATTATCGGGGCGCATATCTTAAACGTCGCCAGCCAGGACTACGATCCCCAAGGGGCGAGCGTTACCATTCTTATTTCTGAGGAAGAGGTCCACGATGCCGATGTCGTATGCCATCTCGATAAGAGTCACCTGACGGTCCATACCTATCCCGAAAGCCATCCTCAAAAAGGGATCATGACCTTTCGGGCCGATATCGACGTATCGACGTGCGGCCGCATTTCGCCGCTCAATGCGCTCAATTACCTTCTCGACAGCTTCGATTCCGACATCGTCACCCTCGACTACCGTGTTCGCGGCTTTACGCGGGATATGAACGGCAAGAAGCTGTTTATCGATCATCGCATCAATTCGATTCAGAATTATATTGCGCCGGCGACGCGGCATCGCTATGATATGATCGATGTCAACGTCTATCAGGAGAATATTTTCCATACCAAGATGGTCCTCCACGACTTCGATTTAAATAACTACCTGTTCAATATTACCAAAGACGATTTAAGCGAACGGGAACAGCAGCAAATCCGCCGCCAAGTCCGGCAGGAAATGCAGGAAATCTACAACGGCCGCAATATGCCGTCTATGCGCTAAGGAGGACGAACGTTGGATAATAAGAAAACACTCTGTGCCATCGGAAAGGCCATGAAAAAGGGCGGATTGGTGGCTGCCTGTGACGGCAATATCAGTTATCGCCGCGACGACGGCCTTATCGTCATTACTCCGTCGGGCCTTCCAAAGGGTGAACTCCATCCGAAGGACCTCCTGGTCGTCAATTTGGACGGCATCGTTTTCGAGGGGATGGGGAAACCGTCATCGGAAACGGCCCTCCATCTCAACATCTATCGGAAGCGGCAAGACGTTCATGCCATCATCCATGCCCATCCCGTTACGGCGACGGCCCTGACCGTAGCCGGTATTCCTTTTGCAGCCGATATCGTGACCGAAGGGGCCATGGTCTTAGGCGAAGTGCCGACGGTACCCTATGCGCCTCCCGGATCGTTGGAACTTGCTGAAGGATGCGGTGCTGCCGCTGAAACGGCCTCGGTATTCCTCATGGAACGGCACGGCGCCGTTACCTTGGGAACCGATCTTAAAGAAGCTTTCTATCGCTTGGATACGCTGGAAACGGTGGCTAAGATGTATCGTGATTCCCTAATCTTTTCGTTGGCCGGCGGTGATAAAGGTCATACGACGACGAAGGCCAAGCCCTTGAGCTGGTATTTGAAACAGAAATAAAAAAAGCTCTCGCAGTTGCGAGAGCTTTTTGTCGTCTTGGTTCCGATGGGGCTATTCTTTCTTGGGCTCGACGATGTACGTCGTCTGGTTGGTAAATATGACGTAGCCCGGGACGGCGTGGGCCGGTTTCTTTACATGGCGTACGAGGGTGCAGTCGACTTCGACTTTAGAGCTGTCCCGGCCCTTACTGTAATAGGCGGCAAGTTGTGCAGCCCGTTCGATTTGGGCATCCGTCGGATCGGCGTTGTGCGAGGCTAAGATGACGTGGGAACCGGGTTGGTCCTTGACGTGGAACCACAGGTCGTAGGGATGGGCTTTCTTTAAGGTTAAGAAGTCATTTTGCCGATTGTTGCGGCCGACCCAAATGGTCAGTCCGTCGGCGTCGATGGTCAAAATGTCCTGGGCCGATTCTTTCTTTTGCCGGTCTTTATTATGGCCGCTGATGAGGTTCATCTGTTTCATTTCGGCCTTGATGTCCGTGATTTCATCTTTCGTCGTCGTGTTTTCCAAGGCATATTCGAGGGAGTAGAGATAGTCTAAATGCTGCCGGTTTTCTTCGTGGAGCTGAGCCGATATCTGTTTGCGGTTGCGCAGTTTCGTATAGCGCTTATAATAGCGGTTGGCATTGTCGGTCATGGAGTAGGCCGGGTCGAGGGCGATGGTGACGTCTTCCTGGCTTTCGGATAAGAGGTTTTTGACGGTCACTTGTTTTTCATGGTCGTGCTTTTCATAGGCGTAAATCATGAGCAAGTCGCCGTATAATTTATATGTGTCGATTTTTTTCGTTTCTTTCATTTCATCGGCAATGCGCTTGATTTTTCGCTTTTGCTTTTCAATGAGTTTGGCGACCTTCTTTTGCAGCTGTTCCTGTTCGCCGTTTAAGCTGCGGTGCGTGGCCTGGTATTCGCTGAGATACGTTTCGATGAGGGGAAAGTGTCGCCGCGGATACTGGGAGAGGCTGGCGAGTTCCAAGGGGAAGATGATTTCCTTTCCCTTGACGGTATAGACGTAGGCTCCGGAAATCCCCTTGAGGCGCTTGCCAAAGGCTTCGACCGTACGGCACCAAGCAAAGCGGTCAGCCGGGGACAGATCCTGCACGAGGGTGGCTGTATCGATGCCGGAGTTGTGGGATAATTCGGTCAAGACGACGGTACTCATGCCGTTGAAACGCTTGAGCATCCAGGTCTTTAAGGCTTCGTCGCCGCCGGTTTCCATCATCTCTGTCAGTTCCTGAGCGGAGAAGGTAAAGGGATCCATGCGCATGAAATTCGGCGGAAAATCATAGGGCTCCTTGGGGGCAATGGTGCGGACGGCCTGTTTGTTCTTGCCGGTCTTGATGAGGGCTTCGATGATGACGCCGTCTTCCGTGAAGATGACGTTGCTGTATTTTCCCATGAGTTCGACATGGATCTTACGGGTGACGACCTTGCCGGAAATATCGAGGACGTCGACGGCGATTTCGATGAGTCGGTCCAAATGGAGCTGGGCAATGGATGCGATGCGTCCGTTTTCATAATACTTGCGGAGAAACATGCAGAGCCCCGTCGGGATATCCGGCGTCGGCGGGACCGTGTCGGCAATGTATAGGCGCGGAGAATCGTCGAGGGTAATGACCAAATGGTGAAGGCCTGTATCATTAAAGATGCGGAAGTACAGGGACCGGGCGTCGAGCTGATAGATTTTAGAAATCTGGCCGCCTTGGAGAATGTCGGCCAGTTCGTTGGTAATGCAGTGCAATGTGATACCGTCTAAGTTCATAGAAGTACCTCCTTATCTGGTACACTAAAAAATTCAATCCTTTTTATCATACCATGTTTGTAAAGGTCCTGTGAAGGGATATAAAAAATCCCCTTCAGAAAAGAAGGGGCGGATGAGGGAAAATCACCATTCATACCATGCCGACAGAACTGTTATGAATAGAAAGAGTATCGTGCCGGCCGCTGTGATGGGAAAGACCCAAGCTGCCGGGAACAGGAAGGAGGAACAAAGATAGACGATGACGCCTACGATGGGGACGGCTAGGAGCAGGGCCAAAATCAACAGGCAAATGGCGTATATCATTCCGAAGAAAGTGGCTATGCAGTCCAGCAAGGGGGAAAGATCCGGGTAATGTTTGCTCACAAAGAAGACCTCCTGACGCAGCGTAGCGACGCAATGGGAAAATCAGCTCCGGCAGATAGATTGGTTCTTAACGAAAATCTAGGATATATCGAATTCACTCTTTTCTTTACTTCATTGTAGCAAATGGACGGAGAAAGGCAAGCGGGGAGATGCCGGAAAATCGGCGGTGCAGGGGCTTCCTGTAAGGTCGATGAAAGACGGGCATACCGTGGAATCGATATAAAAAATTTGCAATATGGACGCCGGATAGGCTATAATGAGGTATTGAATAGGTTATTAAGGGGGTTCTAACATGCGAAGTATGACTGGTTTTGGCAGGGGAACCGGCAATGACGGCAAACTGGCTGTTACCATTGAAATGCGGGCAGTGAACCAACGTTTTTTGGAATTGAATATACGGATGCCCCATGCCTACCTGGCTTTGGAAGACCGCCTGCGCAGCGGCATTAAGTCCGTCTTGAAGCGGGGCAAGGTCGATGTCTTTGTGACCGTTCAAGACCTCTCGCCGGCGGCGCCGGAAATCCATATCGACGATGCCGCACTGGGGGCCGTTAAGACGGCTCTTGAAGGGGCTAAGAATCGTTTTTTTGACGGCAGTCCCGTCGGATTGGGTGAGGTCATGGCCCTGACCAAAGACTGGTTCGTCCAGACGCCGCCGGCTATCGATACCGATGCCAGCTGGCCGCCTTTTGAAACGGCTTTGCAGGGCGCTTTAGACAGCATGGTTGCCATGCGTCTTCGCGAAGGGGCCAACATCGGTCGGGATCTGCTGTCTCGGGCGGCTGTTATGAAGGGCCTTGTCGAAGAAATCGCCGGTCGTAAGGATGCCATGACGGCGGCTTATCAGGAGCGGCTGGAAAAGAAAATTCGTCAGCTCATCGATAAGGCGCAGGCTTCGGTGCCCGACGAAGACCGACTCTTGCAGGAAGTGGCCATGTATTCCGATAAGGTCGACGTGACAGAAGAAGTCGTCCGTTTTGAAAGCCATTTGAATCAGCTTCACACCATGCTTCAAAGCGACGGCGAAGTCGGTCGAAAACTCGATTTCCTTATTCAGGAAATGAACCGAGAAGCCAATACCATCGGCTCGAAGGCCGGCGATTTAGCCGTCACGGAGTCGGTGCTGCAGCTTAAAAATGAAATCGAAAAAATCCGCGAGCAGGTGCAGAATATCGAATGATGAACTTTAATTTATTAAATATCGGCTTCGGCAATGTCGTCATGGGGGATAAGGTCGTAGCCATGATCAGCCCGGAGTCGGCTCCAATAAAGCGCCTTATCCAAGATGCCCGAGACGGCAACAACCTCATCGATGCGACCTTTGGCCGCAAGACGCGGTCGGTCATCGTCATGGATAATGGCTGGATCATCTTGTCGGCCCTTCAGCCGGAAACCATTTCCCACCGTATCGTATCGGCAGGCAGTGAGGCCGACGCCATCGATACAGCGGAAGAAGAAAGGGAGTAATACTATGAATGATTCCGGACTGCTCATCGTTGTATCCGGCCCGTCCGGAGCCGGGAAAGGGACGATTTGTGCGGCCTTGCGCAAACAGTTTCCCAACATCCAATATTCCATTTCCATGACGACCCGTCAGCCCCGACCGGGAGAAGTCGACGGTGTCAATTATTATTTCGCAGACAATGCCCGTTTTGAACAGCTGCTCTCAGAAGATGCCTTTCTGGAGCACGCTAAGGTCTACGACCATTATTACGGCACGCCGAAAAAATACGTCTATCAAATGTTGGACGAAGGGCAGCACGTCATGCTGGAAATCGATATCCAAGGGGCGATGCAGGTCAAGGAACGCTACCCCAAGGGCGTCTTTATTTACATCGTGCCGCCCAGCCGTTCTGTCTTAGAACATCGCCTGCGAAGCCGCCAGACCGATAGCGAAGAGGTCATTGACGGCCGCTTGTCCAAGGCTCGCGAAGAGCTCGACTGGATCGACCGCTATGACTATGTCATCGTCAATGACGATTTGGAAACTGCCATCGATGAAGCGGCATCGATCATAAAAGCCGAACAGTGTAAAGTTATGCGCAATGTCAAGAACATTGCGCATACGAAAGAATTGTATAAATGATTAGGAGAGATGAACTATGTTAATTAAACCGACCCTTGAATCTTTGATGCAGAAAGTAGACAGCAAATATACACTGGTTACCTTGGCTGCTAAACGGGCTCGTGAACTGACTGATCACGATGAAGCCTTAGTCAATGTCGATACGAACAAAGTCGTTTCCATCGCCATGGAAGAAATCGACCAGAATAAAATTACCTATGAAGCCCCTCGCGACGGCATTAAATGACACGGAGGTACTTGCCATGAGTTTGGAAGGGAAAAAGATTGTCCTTGGCATTACGGGCGGCATTGCGGCCTTTAAGGCGGCATCCATTGCCAGTCAGCTTCGGAAGTCAGGGGCTGAAGTCAAATGTATCATGACGGCCCATGCAACGGAGTTGATTACGCCGCTGACGCTGCGGGAAATCTCAGGAAATCCCGTCGCCGTTTCCATGTTTGAAGATGTTCCTGAATTCAACGTCGAACACATCGCTTTGGCCCGCTGGGCCGACGTCCTGGTCATTGCACCGGCGACGGCCAATATCATCGGTAAGATCGCCAATGGCATTGCTGACGATATGCTGACGACGACGGTCATGGCGACGACGGCACCGGTTCTGATGGCTCCGGCTATGAACAGCAATATGTATCTGAATCCCATTACCCAGGACAATATGGCTAAATTGAAGAAATTCGGCTACCATCTCATCGAACCGGACAGCGGATACCTGGCCTGCGGCATCACCGGCATCGGCCGCCTGCCTGAGCCGGACGATATCGTCGATTATATCGAACTGCTGGCCTGTAAGAATGACCTGCTCAAGGGGAAGAAAGTCATCGTTACGGCCGGCGGCACGCGGGAACCCATCGATCCGGTCCGCTTCATCGGCAATCATTCCAGCGGCCGCATGGGCTTTGCTATTGCTAAAGCGGCTGTTGCTGCCGGGGCCGAAGTTACCCTGGTTGCCGGTACGACGGACAACTTGAAGACGCCTGTCGGCCTGGCACGGCGCATCGACGTCGGCAGTACCAGGGATATGAAGGCGGCTGTCGAATCGTATTATGACGACTGCGATTTAGTTATTAAAGCGGCTGCCGTTGCCGATTATCGTTCGGCCCATCCGGCGGAAAATAAGATTAAGAAAAACGACGATGTCCTGAACCTTGAAATGGCCAAGAATCCGGACATCCTATACGGTCTTGGCCAGCGTAAAACCCATCAGGTCCTGGTCGGTTTTGCCGCCGAGACGACGAATGTCATCGAATACGGTACCAAGAAACTTCAGAAAAAGAATCTCGATATGCTCGTGGCCAACGATGTCAGCGCTGAAGGCGCCGGCTTCCAGGGTACGACCAATATTGCCACCTTGCTGTTCCCCGACGGCTCTTCAGAGACCTTGGAAAAGATGGCAAAAGATGAACTGGCTTCCATTATCGTAGCTCGGGCAGCTGCGATTATCAAAGCTAAAACTTCCAAACAAAAGGCATAGTGAAAGACCATCCCGACCGGTTGTTGGGATGGTCTTTCTTTTGGCGGTATCTTTGGCGGTATAAAGAACATACCCAGATCAGTTTATCCTGAGTCAATATGAAAAAAATACGTTCTTCACCTTTTGACCATCTTATGCTATACTTAGACCATGAAAAATATATGAGATAAATACTCAAAATTGATGTAAATATAGTATTATGTGGAAAGGATGAGTACATATGACCATTGCAGCAGCCGATATTTTAAAAGCCTTTAACTTCAGACACGCAACCAAGAGCTTCGATGCCGCGAAAAAGGTATCCGACGCCGACTTCAACACCATTTTGGAAGCGGGCCGCTTATCGCCGAGTTCCTTTGGTTTTGAACCGTGGAAGTTTTTAGTCATTGAACGCCAGGACATCAAAGATAAATTATTTCCCATCGCCTGGGGAGCCCAGAACAGCTTGAAAGGGGCCAGTCACTTCGTAATCCTGCTGGCTCGCAAGAAAGTCGATACCTTGTACAGCTCTCCTTATATTACCCATATCATGCGTGACGTACAGCACTTGCCGGAAGATGCGGAGCAGGGGAGAAAAGCGGCTTTTGAGGCCTTCCAGAAAGACGATTTCAACTTACTGGAAAGCGACCGGGCCATCTTTGACTGGGCCAGCAAACAGACCTACCTGGCCCTGGCCAACATGCTGTCGACGGCAGCCATGCTCGGCGTCGATTCCTGCCCCATTGAAGGCTTTAACCGCGCAAAGGTCGATGCTATGCTGGCTGACGAAGGCCTGCTCGACACGGAACACTTCGGGGTCTCGGTTATGGCCGGATTCGGTTATCGCAACGAAGAACCCCATGCTAAGACGCGGCAGGCTATGGAAGACGTCGTTACCTGGGTAAAATAAAATCCTTTTTAAAGCCATAAAAAACGGCAAGGAATGCAGAAGCTATCTGTCATTTCTTGCCGTTTTCTTTATACTTTTTTGGCGTATTCTACGACGGCCTTGGCAAAGCCGTTTAAATTCGTCGTCTTAATGGGAAGGCAGGGGCAACCCATGTCTCTGGCAGCGGCCATGGCCCATTTGACCAGATCGGTCTGGCCTTCACTCAAGTTGATGACTAAGAGGGTGGAAGCCCGCAGGATTCGGTCGTCGCCGGTATAGCCGCTGAGGATGGCAGCCGTCGGGAAGCGGCGCTTTATCCGGCCCTGCCATTCCGGCGTACCGCCGGCCAAGGCGATTTGGCGTCCGGCCAGGAAGCGGTCCAAACTGTGCGTATAGTCCCGCTGGGTCATGAAGGACGGCAGTTCGAGGCCGCGGTCTTTGGAAGAAGCCTTGGATTTTTCCGATTTAGTGGCGGTGGTTTCCGGACTCTGTGGGGCGGTTGCCGGTTCGGCAGCCTTCCCCGGCTTTTCTGAGGTTGTCCGTTCTGCCGTCTTTATCGGCTCGGCCGAGGTCGGCCCTTCGCCGGATGCCGCGGGAGTCGGCGATGTTTCTGAAGCTGATGGTGGTGTCGGCGTCGTTGGTTTTTCCGAGGGTGCCGTTTTTTCCGTTTCCGTTGCCTTGGTCGGTGCCGTCGAGGCTGTCGGTTCTGCTGCTTTCGAAGGCGCTGCCGGTGTTGCCGGGGCGTCTGATTTTACCGGAGTCGAGGCGGTTATCGGCGCTGAAGGTTTTACGGCAGCAGCGGCATTCGGTGCGGCGGCTGCTTTTTTCGCCAATTCGGGATCTGCCTCATATTTACGAAGGGTCTGACGCAGGGTCAACAGCTCCGATACCTGAATGGCGGCCTTTTCCTTGATTCGTTCCGTGTATTCTTCCTGTTGGCGGAGGGTCGCTTCGTAGTGTTGAAGGTCCTCTTGACGGCCGTTTCGCTCGTCCTCCAGTTCCTGACGCAGCCGTTCCAATTCAGAAAGAACGGTTTTGCGGTTTTGCGATTCGAGACGCAGACGCAGGAGTTCTTCCCGGTCGGCTTCCATTTGAGCTTTTTCCTGACGCAACTGAAGGAGTTCTTCTCGTTCTTCACCGGCAATCATAGCCGGTGTCTTCTCGGCGTCAGCCCGGCTGTCATCGATCCAGGGGCCGTCGTAGATGGCCATCAGATAGATGCCTAAGGACTGGGCAGCCATGTGTTTTGCCTGTTGGATATCTTCAAAGACATCGCTCAACCCGACGAGTTCATCGTCCGTTTTTAGCATCAAGAGGTCGATCATGCCCATATAGGAATCGTTGCCCGTCGTCTGGGCTGTGGCGTAGCGTTCCAGACGAATCGTACCGGCATAGATTTCGGTGGCATTTCGTTTCGATGCGTAATAGGCATTGATGAGGAGACGGTCCGGTGTCCGTTCGTATATCCGAAGAATCATGGCTTCTTCCCGCTCCGTGCCGTTGTAGCGGATGAAGGCCAGGCTTTCGCGCTGCAGTAAGGTCGTTACCAGTCCTTGGGTACGGTACCATTTATCCCAGATTTCTACGCGCTTGGCCAAACGCAAATCTGCCGTTTTACAATGGCTGGCAAAGTCAAAATAGGGGTCGTTGAAAAATATATCTCTTGGCCGCAATTTGGTCATCATAATCATCCTTTCTTCCTATCTATTCATTATAACGTTTTCTGTAACGGATGTAAAAAACATTCTGCAGGAAGGACGGTGTCGGATGGATATGATGACAATTTTTAAAAAGACAGAACTCATGTTTGCTATACCAAAAAAGAACTTGCAAAATAGAGGGGTTTGAATTATAATGAACCAGTAAATCAAATAAAGAACCATCAAGAGACGACGGAGGGACTGGCCCTATGATGTCGCAGCAACCTTCATGAATGAAAGGTGCTAATTCCAGCAGTCTTATACTGGCAGATGGGGATTGGAAGCCCCTCTCATGACAGTCATGAATGAGGGGAATTTTTTTTAAGGAGGAAACCTCATGGTGAAAAATCGTGAATTCTTTACATCTGAATCCGTAACCGAAGGGCATCCGGATAAAATGGCTGACCAAATTTCTGACAGCATTTTGGATGCCATTCTTGCAAAAGATAAAAATGCCCGCGTTGCTTGTGAAACCTTAGTGACCACCGGGATGGTCCACGTCGTCGGTGAAATTTCGACGACGTGCTACGTCGACATTCCGCACATCGTTCGTGAAACGATTCGTTCCATCGGTTATACCCGTGCGAAATACGGCTTTGACTGCGATACTTGCGGCGTCTTGGTATCCCTCGATGAACAGTCGCCGGATATTGCTATGGGCGTCGACGATGCCCTTGAAAAGAAGGCAGGCAATTCGGACCAGTTCGACACCATCGGTGCCGGTGACCAGGGGATGATGTTCGGCTATGCAACGAACGAAACGGATGACTACATGCCCCTGCCGGTTTCCTTAGCGCACCGTTTGGCACGCCGCCTGGCCAGTGTTCGTAAAGACGGAACGCTCTCTTATCTCCGTCCGGACGGCAAGACCCAGGTCACCGTCGAATATGAAGACGGCAAACCGGTTCGCATCGATACCATCGTCATTTCGGCGCAGCACAGCCCGGAAATCACGCGTGAACAGATTGAAAAGGACCTCCTCGAATTCGTCATCAAACCGGAACTCCCGCAAGGCTTATTCGATGATAAGACGAAGCTCTTCATCAATCCGACGGGTCGTTTCGTCATCGGCGGTCCTCAGGGTGACTCCGGTCTGACCGGTCGTAAGATCATCGTCGATACCTATGGCGGCATGGCTCGTCACGGCGGCGGTGCTTTCTCCGGGAAGGATCCTACAAAGGTCGACCGTTCGGCCGCCTATGCAGCCCGTTACGTTGCCAAGAACGTCGTCGCTGCCGGCCTTGCCGATAAATGCGAAATCCAGTTGGCATACGCCATCGGCGTCGCTCGCCCTGTTTCAATCCACGTTGAAACGTTTGGTACGGGCAAAGTCGACAATGAAAAAATTGTCGGACTCATTGAAAAGAATTTTGACCTTCGTCCGGCTGGCATCATTGCCATGCTCGACTTACAGCGGCCGATTTACAAACAGACTGCTGCTTATGGCCACTTCGGCCGCAACGATCTCAACCTGCCTTGGGAACAGACCGATAAAGCGGATACGCTCCGTAAAGAAGCCGGCTTATAATTGAGATGCAGAGACTGCCGCAGGGACGGCAGTCTCTTTCTGTTTTTGGGCGTATGCCCTCGGACGGCAGCGACGAACTTCAGCTGCAGCCCTTATGAGGAGGTATGTCCGTGATTGCTGAAATTATCATTAATACGACGGCCAAACGGTTACAGCAGACATTTTCGTATACCGTGCCGGATCACCTGACCGTTGGCGTCGGAAGCCGCGTCATCGTCCCCTTTGGCTTTCGCCGGGAAGAGGGCATCGTCGTCGCCCTCCATGAAGAACTGGAGGAGCCCGCTGATTTTACCTTAAAGCCCATCGAGGGCCTCCTGTCGTCACAGACCGGATTCCGGGAAGAAATGATTGAAACGGCCCTTTGGATCCGCGACTACTATGTCTGTAATCTTTCGGATGCCCTGCGGCTGTTCATGATCGACAAGCGCGGCCTCGTCCGTCAGGAAGTCCTGTCCCTGGGGCCGACGCCGGCGACGACGGCAGAAGGCCGGTCGGTTCAGCTCTATGTCGCCGATAAGGGCAAGGTGGAAAAAGGGGCCCTCGGCCGTAAATTTGGTCGTGACCTCGTGGCTCGTCTCTTAGCCGAAAAAGGCCTTTGCAGCGAGAGTTTTTTAAAGAATAAAATTGCCGATAAAATGGAGGACTGGCTGTCCTTTGAAAAGGATGACCTCGAGGCGATCCTTCACGGCCGGCCTAAACAGCAGGCCTTATTGGCGGAACTGAAAGAAAAGAGAACGGCGCCGGCGGCTTACTTTCAGTCGCAGGGCTATACGCGCGACCTCATGCGCCGCCTCTGTGCGACGGGCCTGGCCCGCTGGGAGCGGCATCCGGCAGGGACGACAAACATCCTGCCGACACTTGAACCGGATGAAGCCCTGCCGCTGACGGCGGAACAAAAAGAGGCCCTCCATGTCATCGAAGGCGATGAAGGCGGAAAAACCTACGTCCTCCATGGCATTACGGGCAGCGGCAAGACGGAAATCTATATGCAGCTTGCCGAGAAGGTACTGGCTAAGGGACAGCAGGTCATCGTCTTGGTGCCGGAAATCGCCTTGACCGGCCAAATCGTGCGCCGATTCCTGCGCCGTTTCGGCGACGATGTCGTCGTCATGCACAGCCAGTTGTCCCAAGGCGAAAAACGAAATAACTGGCTGCGCATGCAAAACGGGACCAGCCACATCTGTATCGGTGCCCGGTCGGCCGTCTTTTCGGCGGCCCGTTCCATCGGCCTGTTCATCGTCGACGAAGCCCACGACAGCTCGTATAAGCAGGATGAAGCGCCGCGCTACCATGCCGTTGCCGTAGCCCGGAAACGGGCGGCTTACTATGGCTGTCCGGTCATCCTCGGCAGCGCGACGCCGGCCTTAGGCGATTATTATAAGGCCCTTCAGGGGGACTACGTCTTGGTGGAACTGAAGGAACGCGTCGGCCACCGCCCCTTGCCGGAAGTCACTGTTGTCGATATGAGAGAGGAACTGGCCCGCGGCAATTACCGCGTCGTGTCCGATTCCCTGTACGGACTGCTGAATGAAACCTTGGCAGCCCGTCAACAGGCAATCATCCTCCTCAACCGGCGGGGCTATTCGACATTCGTCATGTGCCGCAAGTGCGGCTATGTCGTCAAATGCGATACCTGTGACGTAGCCATGGTCTATCACCGCCAGTCGTCTCATTTGAAATGTCACTACTGTGATGCCGAAAAGCCCGTGCCGACGGTCTGCCCGTCCTGCGGCAGCAAATACATTAAATTTTTTGGCAGCGGTACGGAAAAGGTGGAGCAGCAGCTCCACGAGCTCTTTCCGCAGGCTCGTATCGTCCGCCTCGACCAGGATACGACGAGCCGCAAACACAGCGGCGACCGCATCATCGAAGCCTTCCGACGCCATGAATACGATATCTTATTAGGGACGCAGATGGTCGCGAAAGGCCATGACTTTCCCGGTGTCAGTGCCGTCGGCATCTTGTCGGCAGACAGCCTGCTCAACCTGCCGGCTTACTGGGCGGGGGAACGGACCTTCCAGCTCCTTACGCAGGCAGCCGGCCGGGCCGGTCGAGGCGACGTTCCCGGCCGCGTCGTCATGCAGACCTATGCGCCGGATCACTACGTCATCCAATGTGCCGCCCGCCAGGATTATCGTGCTTTTTACGACCAAGAGATCCGGTTCCGCAAAGAATTGGCCTACCCGCCATTTCAGGAAATGACGAAGATCCTGGTCAGTGACAGCGACGAACAAGAAGTCTGGCGTAAGGCCAACGACGTGGCAGCGGCCCTTTCGAGCTGGAATAAAGAGCACGGAGAGTCGGTTATCGTCATCGGTCCTTATGAAGACGTCATCAAAAAGATCCGCAATAAATATCGCTTGGTCTTATCGCTGACAGCCGCCGACCTGGGACCGATAAAGAAGGGGATGCGTCAGCTTCCGGCCTGTTGGCAGACGGGCGTCGTCATCGATGTCGATCCGTCGATGTAGCAGCTTTTTAACTTTTTTTAAACATTTTTGACATAAAAGCCTGTGTGATGTCACACAGGCTTGCTTTTTGCAGGGCTTTGACGGGTCATAGAAAAGGGAAGAATCGCTGCCCCGGGCCTTGTATGAATCTGATATAATAGAAGTGTAAGGATTCTCTTTCTCACTCTTGGTGACGGTTAATTTGAATTCTTGCAGTAGCCTTTTGGCTCTTTTTCCGCTATAATAAGACGGATAAGCGTTTTACTATAACAATGAGGTGAAAGATATATGGCATTACTCAAAATCATAAAAGCCGGCGATCCCGTCCTGAAAGCGACGGCAAAACCGGTTGCAAAAGTGAATAAACATATAAAGAAAATTCTCGATGACATGGCCGAAACGATGTATGCAGCCGAAGGTGTCGGCTTGGCTGCGCCCCAGGTCAATGAATCGCTGCAGCTCATCGTCCTCGATGACGGCAACGGTTTGATTGAACTCATCAACCCGGAAATCCTTGAAATGTCGGAAGAAACGAACATCGATACGGAAGGCTGCCTGAGTGTTCCCGGTTACTACGGCAAAGTCCGGCGAGCTTCTAAAATCAAGGTCCGCTCCTTAACGCGCCACGGCAAGACGGTCATTTATGAACCGGAAGGTTTCTTGGCCCGCATTTTCCAACATGAAATGGATCATCTCTACGGTCATTTATTTATTGAAAAAGCGACGGATTTACAGAAAGTAGGGGAATAATGGAGAGCTTACGCATCGTATTCATGGGAACACCCGATTTTTCAGTTCCGGCCTTAGCACGTTTGGCCCAATCGCAGCATGACGTGGCGGCCGTCTATACCCAGCCGGATAAACAGCGGGGACGAGGGAAGAAGGTGACCTTTTCGCCGGTGAAGGAAAAAGCCGTCGAACTGGGGATTCCCGTGTTCCAACCCGATTCTATGCGAAGCGATGAGGTTATTTCTGAACTGAGAAGCCTGTCTCCGGACGTCATTATCGTCATTGCCTACGGCAAGATTTTGCCCAAGGCGGTCCTCGATATCCCTAAATACGGCTGCCTGAACGTTCACGGCTCACTCCTGCCGAAGTATCGGGGCGCTGCGCCCATCCAGTATGCCATCAAAGAAGGCGAAGCTGAGAGCGGCGTTACCATCATGCTCCTCGACGAAGGGATGGATACGGGGAAGATGCTGAAAAAAGCGGTCATCCCTTTAGATGCCAAGGAAACGACGGGCACCTTGTTCGAGAAACTGGCCTCTCTGGGTGCCTCAACTTTGATGACCGTCGTCGACGACCTGGA
The DNA here is from genome assembly GCA_002319965.1 of Megasphaera sp. UBA1696. Classification (GTDB taxonomy): domain Bacteria; phylum Bacillota; class Negativicutes; order Veillonellales; family Megasphaeraceae; genus Megasphaera. The sequence continues at coordinate 108,844 of DCJQ01000039.1, read as the reverse complement.
TAACTATGAACGAAATGCCGTTGCCCAGGATGAAAGTCAGGCGACGTATACGGCGAAGATCACGAAAGAAGAAGCAGCCCTCGATTGGAATACCGACGCCGTCGTCTTAGAACGGTTGATCCGGACCTTGGATCCTCACCCCGGTGCCTATACGGTGTGCCGTGATGAAAAGCGGCTGAAAATTTGGGCAGCTGACGTCGTCGAAGGGACGGATGCCGTGCCGGGAACCGTCATTGCCGTGACCAAAAAATCCTTTACCGTCCAAACCGGAAAGGGCGCTCTTCGCATTACCGAAGTTCAGCCGGAAAGCCGCAAGCGTCTGATGGCAGCCCAGTATCTGCAAGGGGTCACGCTGACTGTCGGTGAACCGTTATAATCGGCATGCCGCACGCATGGCCATACGTTTTATTTAGGAGGATTCATGAACGTACGTGAAATTGCCTTTCAAAGCCTGCTGACCATTTGCAGGGATGAAGGGTATAGTAATATCGTCGTCTCGAAGGCGATACAGGCCCATAAATTTTCTGATCGGGATCGGAGATTTTATACGGAACTTGTTTATGGGACCCTGCGCTGTCTTAATTATTTGGACTGGATCATTTCCCAGCTCAGTACGCGCAAATTAAATAAGCTTGATCCGGTCTGCCTGGCCATCGTCCGATTGGGCCTCTATCAGATTTTTGGCATGGATAAGGTGCCTGAATCGGCGGCTTGTAACGAGTCGGTCAAGATGGCGACGAAGTTTGGCAATAAGGGCATGGCAAAATTCGTCAATGCCATGCTGCGAAACAGCATTCGCAACCGCAATTCCTTCGTCATTCCGGACAAGGAAAAGGATATGACCGCCTACTTGGCTTTGACGTATCATCAGCAGGATTGGCTCATTCGCCGCTGGCTCGAAGATTACGGCCCGGAGGAAACGGAAAAACTCTGTCAGTATTTCGATACCATCCCGCCTCTGTGCCTTCGGGCCAATACGACCCGTACCAGCCGGGATGAGCTTCTTAAAGAACTCATCGAACAAGGAATCCAGGCTCGACCGACGCCGGTTTCGCCGGACGGCATCTATATCGACGGCCACTTGGGGATTCACGAACTGGAATGCCTTAAAGACGGGCGGGCCATCATTCAAGACGAACCGTCTCAGCTCGTCGCCCATATCGTCGACCCTCAGCCCCATGAACTGGTCCTCGATGTCTGCGCCGCTCCCGGCGGGAAGACGACCCATTTAGCGGCTATCGGCGGTCCGTCGTGTATCGTCTACGGTGGCGACATCCATGAACATAAATTGAAGTTGATTGACTATAATGCCCAAAAATTAGGCCTTAAAAACGTCCGCACCCTCTTGCAGAATGCCTGCACCATCGGCCAGAAGTACGGCGGTCGGGCCGACCGCGTCTTAATCGATGCGCCTTGTTCCGGTCTCGGCGTCCTGCGCCACAAGATCGACCTTCGCTGGCGCAAGCAGTTGAGTGATCTCCGTACTTTGCCGGCCCTGCAGCGGCGCATTTTGGAAAGTGCGTCTCAGTGCGTGAAGCCCGGCGGCGTCTTGGTATACAGTACGTGTACCCTGAATGATGACGAAAACAGCGGTATCGTCAACGAATTTCTACAGAAGCATCCGGAGTTTCATGTTGAAAACGCTGCGGAGAAACTGGCCGTTCCGGGGCATGAAGGCCCCTTTATCCAGCTTTTGCCTCAGCACGACGGCATGGACGGGTTCTTCATTGCTCGCATGAAGAAGGAGTCTTGATATGATGAATCTATTCGATATGACAAAAAAAGACCTGCAGGACTTCCTCGTCGCCCAAGGGATGAAAAAATTCCGGGCCGATCAGATCTTTCATTATATATATAAGCAGTCGGTCTTTTCCTGGGATGACATGGTGCTCCTGCCGCAAAAGGATCGGGACCTTTTAAAGGACGTCCTGCCCATTCAGATGCCCGACGTCGTGTCGCGCCTTGATGCGCCGGACGGACGGACCGTTAAATTGCTCTTGCGCCTTAACGACGGGCAGACCGTTGAAACGGTGCTCATGATGCATGATTACGGAAATTCGATCTGCGTTTCGTCGCAGGTCGGTTGTGCCGTCAACTGTGCCTTCTGTGCTTCGGCGAAAAACGGCTTCGTCCGCAATCTGTCGGCCGGAGAGATGGTGGCTCAGTTATTGGCTTTCCGTCAACACGTGACGTCGGAGCTGCACTCCATCGTCATCATGGGGACGGGAGAACCGCTGCTCAATTACGACAATGTCATCGCCTTCATGAAGCTCATCCACGAAAAGGATACCCTCTACTTAGGTTACCGCAACATGACCTTATCGACGTCAGGCATCGTGCCTAAGATGTACCAATTGGCGAAAGAAGGGATGCCCATTACGTTGGCCGTATCCCTCCACGCCCCCAATGATGCTCTTCGTCGTCGTATCATGCCGATTACCGACAAGTATCCCCTCGATGCCGTCTTGACGGCGGCCCATCATTATTTTGAAGAGACAGGCCGGAAGGTTACCTATGAATATATTCTCATCAAAAATCTGACCTGTACCCATGCTTGTGCCAAAGAACTGGCCCGCCTTTTCAGCGGTAAAAATATTCTCATCAATGCCATTCCCATTAATGACAACTATGATGTCGGCCTATATCGGCCTGATGACAAGTCAATCAGTGAATTCGTTACCTACCTCCAACGTCACGGCGTGCCGGTCACGCTGCGCCGGGAAATGGGCAGCAAGATTCAGGCGGCCTGCGGCCAGCTGCGTATAAAACGTGAAAATATTTGACAGGTGACAGGGAATATGAAATGAATTAATGTGTACCTATAACGAAACACCGTGAGAGGACGTGAGAATTTGGGCACATACGGTGAATCCAAAATCGGCCTGGTTCGGAAAGTAAATGAAGATTCTTTTTATATCAGCCATGAGCGAAACGTGCTGGCCGTAGCCGACGGTATGGGCGGCTACGTCGGCGGCGAAATCGCCAGTAAGACGGCGGTAGAAGCCATTGCTTACTATTTTAAGAACTTTAATTATGCGGCACCGGTGCAGTTGGAAAAAGCGATTCAGTATGCCAATTCCAGCATCATCAGCAAGACCTTGATCGACCCGTCCCTAAAGGGAATGGGGACGACCGTTTCCATGGTGACCCTGGCCCGGCATATGGCCTTTTGGGGCCACGTCGGAGACAGCCGCATCTATCTATACCGGGAAGGAGTCTTTTCACAGATTTCTGTCGATCATACGATTGTTCAGGTTTTACTCGATAAAGGTAAGATTACAGAAGAAGAAGCGCTCAATCATCCGCAGCGCCATGTACTGACCAGAGCTGTCGGTGTCGATTCCAATCTCATCGTCGATACCGGGGCTTTTGAAGTACAGCCGAATGACCGTATTCTGATTTGTTCCGACGGCTTGACGTCTTTTATTGGCAAGCCGGAACTTTGCGATGCCATCGGCGACTACAGCCGGACAGAACGAGAGATCATCAACGATCTCTTTGGCCAGGTCTATGAAAATGGGGCCAAGGACAATGTCACGGCAATTTTAACAACCATATAATCGGGAACGACTATGAAAGTGGTGGAATAGTTAAAAATGATTGGTCATATCTTAGACAATAGATACAAGATATTGGAAAAAGTAGGCACAGGCGGCATGGCCAGCGTATATAAGGCCCAGGATATTCTCCTGGATCGTATCGTTGCGGTCAAGGTACTTCATGCAAAATACGGCGACGACCACGATTTTGTCGTTCGTTTTCGGCAGGAAGCTCAAGCGGCTGCCAAATTGTCCCATCCCAATATCGTCAATATATACGACGTCGGCTACGATGAAAATGTCCATTACATCGTCATGGAATTTGTACGCGGCGAGACGCTAAAAGAGTATATCGAAAAACACGGCCATTTGCCGATCAATACGTCGATACAGATTGCTTTCAATATCGGCGAAGCCCTTGAAAACGCACATGCTAACGGCATCGTCCACTGCGATATTAAGCCCCATAACATTCTGGTGACTGAAACGGGGCGTATTAAGGTCGCAGATTTTGGCATTGCCCGGGCTGTCAATTCCGTGGAAAACAGCGATCGCACCGTTCTCGGTTCGGTTCATTATTTTTCGCCGGAACAGGCCAGCGGCGGCCATATTGATGAGCGAACGGATATTTATTCCCTCGGCGTCGTCATGTATGAAATGATGACCGGTATCGTGCCTTTCGAAGGGGATACAGCCATCAGCATCGCCTTGAAGCACGTTCAGGACGATATTCCCCTGCCGACGAAGTACAATCGCCGCATTCCCCGGCTGGTCGAACAGGTAATCCTAAAGGCCATGTCCAAGAATCCCGACGACCGGTTCCAGTCGATTGGCGAGATGATGTCAGAACTTCGCCTGTCTCAGGGCTTTATCAACACCAATGGTGCCCGTCCGATCATCAGTAAGGGGACGTATAACTTTGGGACTCAAAAAATCCAGCCCATAAAGGAAAAAGAGCTGCCTGAAGAAGCGCCGAAAAAGAAGAAGAATATTTTTACTCGTTTCATGGATTCTATCAGTAATCATTCCCAAAAGACGATCATCATCGGCATGCTCGGTGTCTTTCTCGTCGCCTTCGTATGGGCCTTCTTTTCCTTTGGTAATTTTTGGAGCACCGAAGATATTACCGTTCCGAACGTAACGGGGAAACAGGTGGAAATTGCCCGAAAAATCCTCAAGGATAAAAAACTTGACGTATCGGTCAAGGAGGTAGAAAGCGAGGAAGTCCCTGTCGGCGAAGTCGTCGCCCAGACGCCGTCAGGCGGTGCCGTTGTCAAGGCCAACCGAACGATTTATCTGACCGTCAGCAAGGGCAATAAGGGCGAGCAGGTCTTAATGCCTGATTTGAGGAGCCTGACCCTTGAGGAGGCCGAAAGTAAATTGAAGGAAATCGGTTTATCCGTCGGCAAGGTAACCTATAAAGAAAGCGCTCAATATGCAGACGGGACGATTATCAGTCAGAGCCCGGCGTCGCCGAAGAAGGTCGATAAGGGGACGAAAGTCAACCTCGTCGTCTGCCGTAAGAGCGAGGCTGAAAAGGCTGCTGAAGCCGCTAATGAAGCGCCGAATACGAGCGGCATGACCCTCGAAGAAGCGGAAAAAGCCTTGGAAAGCGCCGGCTATTCCGTCGGCTCCGTTGCCAACCTCGATGCTTCGAAAGACAGCTCTCAAGCCGTCATTACAGCTCAGGCTGCAGGAGACGGCAAAGTGGTCAACCTGACCGTCGAATATCCCGGCAGCCAAAACTCGCAGTCGACCGGCTCGGACGGCAGTGCCAATAACCAGGAACCGGCCGGTACGCCGCACTACGGGACGGTCAATATCAGTGTTCCTGCCGGCGCTTCGAACCAGCACGTTCAAATCATCGTGTCCGATGATAATGGTTCGCGCGTCGTCTACGACCGCAATCAATCCGGTGGCGACAACATTTCAAAGAGCGTCAGCGGAACCGGTAAGACCCGGGTCAAAGTCTATATCAATAATTCGCTAGTACAGGATCAATATATCTGAGGAGGAACATGACAAAAGGACGCGTCATCAAGAACTATAATGGCTATTATTACGTCGATGTCGGAAGAGACAACCTCGTTGAATGCCGGCGTCGGGGCAAACTGCTCAAGGCGAAAATTTTAGTCGGCGATGAATTGGAAATTACGGAACTGGAAAACGACAAGGGCGTCATCGAAGCCCAGCTGCCCCGGCGGAATCAAATCCGCCGGCCGGCGGTGGCGAACCTCGATCAATTGATGATCATCATGTCAGCCCAGTCACCGGATCCGAACCGCTTTCTTATCGACAAGATGCTCATGACCTGTGAATACAGCGGCATTCGGCCCGTACTCTGCTTCAATAAGTGCGATCTCGACCGAAAACTTGCTGAAAGCTATCAGGCTTTTTACGAGCGCTGCGGCTACGATGTCTGCCTCGTGTCGGCCCGGACCGGAGAAGGCTTGGACAATCTCTATGAGCGGCTGCCGCAGAAAGTGACGGCCTTTGCCGGTCCGTCCGGCGTCGGTAAATCGAGTCTTTTGTCCCAACTGTTGGGGCGCCAGGACTTATCCATCGGTGCCGTCAGTGAAAAGATTAAGCGGGGCCGCCATACGACACGCCATTCAGAAATCATGCGCCTCGACAATAATACCTATGTCGTCGATACGCCGGGGTTCAGCGCCCTTGATTTCGAACACCTTGATGCGCGGGACGTCCTGCCCTTATTTCCGGATATGGTGCCATACAGCGCAGGCTGTAAGTTCTCGTCGTGTCTCCACCTGTCCGAACCGGAATGTGCCGTAAAAGAGGCCGTTGCCGCCGGGCAGATTCAAAAAGAACGGTATGAAACGTACTGTAAAATCATCACCTCCATTGCAGAAAGGAAACGATAATCATGGTAACGATTTGTCCCTCTATATTATCCGCTGATTTTTCGCGGTTAGCTGAAGAAATTAAAGACGTCGAACAGAAGGGGGCCGACTGTATCCATCTCGATTTGATGGACGGCCATTTTGTACCCAATCTCACCTTCGGCGTGCCCGTCATCAAGGCCCTGCGTCCGGCTACGAAACTTCCTTTCGATGCCCATTTGATGGTGACCAATCCCGAAGCGTATGTCGACGGCCTGGCTGATGCCGGCGTCCAATATATGACGGTTCATCAAGAAGCCTGCGTCCACTTGGACCGAGTTTTGCAGCAAATTCATGAAGCCGGGATGAAGGCCGGCGTAGCCCTCAATCCGTCGACGCCTGTATCGACCTTGTCCTGTGTTGCCGGACAATTAGACCTTATCCTTATCATGAGCGTCAATCCGGGTTTTGGCGGTCAGAAGTTTATTCCTTATAGCCTTGACAAAATCCGCCAGGCCAAGGAACTCCTTCAAAATGCAGGAAATACCGAAGCTGTCATCGAAGTCGACGGCGGCATCAACGATAAGACGGCTCAGACGGTCAAAGATGCCGGAGCCACCTTCCTCGTTGCCGGCAGTGCTGTATTTGGTGCGGCTGATCGAAAAGCAGCCATTGCGTCCTTGCGATAAGGACTTGTATTTCTCCTTTTCATGTGCTAAAATCGTACATGAAAAGAAGAATAGAAATAGTCTTTGAGGCAAGGTGAGAAAGCTGGGCTTTCAATTCCTGACCGGCGGTGACAGTCCGCTAACCCGCAAGGGTTGAACCGATGAAATTTCGGTACCGACAGTACAGTCTGGATGGGAAAAGACAGACGACAGTGTCTTTTTTTGTTGTGCTCAAAGGGCTATGGAGATTTTTCATCCATAGCCTTTTTTCGTTTTCCCGCCTGCAAATCCAAGAAGAAGGGAAGGAATATATTGGAACCGGCAGAGTATATGAGAAAAGCCCTGGAACTGGCAAAATCAGCTCTGGGTTATACGACACCAAATCCGGCCGTCGGCTGCGTCATCGTCAAAGATGGTGAAATCGTCGGCACCGGCTATCACCATAAGGCCGGCACCCCTCATGCTGAAGTGTGGGCCTTGAGAGAGGCCGGTGAAAAGGCCAAGGGAGCGACGGTTTATGTGACCCTCGAACCTTGTGCCCATTACGGCCGAACACCTCCGTGCGCGCGGACGCTGGCCGAAAAGGGCGTCGGCAAGGTCGTCATGGCCATGCTCGACCCCAATCCCCGCGTTTCCGGTAAGGGTGCGGCCATCCTGCGCAAGGCCGGCATCGCCGTTGAAGTGGGCCTGTTGTCGAAAGAAGCGGCCCAGCTCAATGAAGTCTTTATCAAAAACATGATGGTCCAAAAACCGTTCATTGCCGTTAAACTGGCCCAAAGCCTCGACGGCCGCACGGCATCGCGGACGGGCCATTCGAAATGGATTACCAACGAATGGGCCCGGAATTACGGCCATTATTTGCGCTCCATTTACGACGGCATTTTAGTCGGCATCAACACCGTCTTGGCGGACAATCCGCTCTTGACCTGCCGTATCGAACGAGAAGGTCAGGCAGCGCCGCACCAGCCGGTGCGCATCGTCCTCGATGCCAAGGGGCGGACGCCGCTGAAGTCCCTGGTCGTAACCGATAAGACGACGCCGACCATTGTCATGACGACGTCGGCCTGCCCCGTTGAAAAGATGAAGGCTTTGAAAAATGCCGGTGTTCGGGTCATTTTGGCACCCTTACTTCAAGACAATCAGTCCATCAATCTTCCGGAAGCCTTGAAGCGACTTCACGAAGAAGGGCTGACCAGTATCCTTGTCGAAGGGGGAAGCACCGTTCAGGGCAGTTTCTTTGATGCCCGCCTCGTCGATAAAGTCTATGCCTTCATGGGCGATAAGATCATCGGCGGTGTCGGGGCCCTGCCGTCGGTCGGCGGCTATGGCGTCGATGAGCTCGATGAATGCCTGCCGCTTATCTACGATTCTGTAGAGATGCATGAAAATAACGTATTGCTTACGGCATATAATGCCAATAGGGAGGGTGCCTATGTTCACTGGCATCATTGAAGAATTAGGGGCTATTGCCCATATGGACCGCCGTCCCGACTCGATTCGGTTGACGATTGCGGCTCATAAAGTATTAGAAGGAACACAGCTCGGCGACAGTATTGCCGTCAACGGCGTCTGCCTGACCGTAACGGATTTGACGGATTCGACCTTTTCGGCTGACGTCATGCATGAAACGATGCGCCGTTCGTCGTTCAGCACCATTAAGAGCGGTTCTAAGGTTAACCTGGAACGGGCCATGCAGGTCGGAGGAAGACTTGGCGGCCACATCGTCAGCGGCCACATCGACGGCGTCGGTCACGTAGCCCGCATTGCCAATGACGGCATTGCCCGGGTCATCACCATTTCCATTCCGAAGGATATGGAAATCTTCATCGTCGAAAAAGGATCCATCACCATCGACGGTATCAGCTTGACCGTCGTTTCCGTCGGCAACAGTCAGTTCTCCGTTTCCATCATTCCCCATACGATGGCCAATACGACCCTCATGGATAAACATCCGGGAGCCATCGTCAATTTGGAAACAGATGTCATTGGGAAATACGTCCATCGCTTCACAGTCGGTTCTCCTCAGTCCTCATCCGGTCTGACCTTGGACAAACTGCTGGAAAATGGATTTTAACTTCAATATATAATTTAGAATAGGAGTGTTGTTATTATGGCACACATTAAAGAAGGTCAATTAATCGGTTCTGGTGCGAAGTTTGGTATTGTCGTCGCTCGTTTCAATGAATTTATTTGCAGCAAATTGCTCGGCGGCGCCTATGATGCCCTCCATCGTCACGGCGTCAACGATGACGATATCACGACGGCCTGGGTTCCGGGAGCTTTTGAAATCCCTTTGATCGCTCAGAAAATGGCTGAATCGGGTAAATACGACGCCGTCATTTGCCTCGGTGCCGTCATCCGCGGTGCTACCAGCCACTACGACCTCGTTTGCGGCGAATCGGCCAAGGGCATTGCCCAGGCATCGCTGAAAACGGGCGTTCCCATCATGTTCGGCGTCATTACGACGGAAAACATCGAACAGGCTATCGAACGGGCCGGCACAAAGGCCGGGAACAAAGGCTTCGACGTTGCCACCGGTGCCATCGAAATGGTCAACCTCATCAAACAGTTATAAAAACCGGGAACATCCCGGATTGGAAAGGCTGTCCCGCCACTCGGCAGGGCAGCCTTTCGCTGTTTGGCGCTGCCCTGCCAATCGCTTGCGAAGTTAAGGAATCTTTGCTATAGTGAAACGAGAAAGATATTTATCGGAAGATGGGGATTATTATGACAGTCGACAGCATCTATGAAGAGCCTGTACAGCGCGTAAAAGAAGTGGTTTTGCAGCATTTCAAAGAACGAGATGTGCGCGTTTATCTATTCGGGTCCTGGGCACGAGGAGAACAAAAGATGAGTTCCGACATCGATATCGCCATCGATAGCCGGGACGATATTTCCTATGAAATTACGTTGCTGAGAGAACGATTGGAAGAATCTACGATTCCTCGTCACGTCGATGTGGTGGATATGCATCGCGCCGGAGCCGCTTTATGCCGGCGAATTCGAGAGGAGGGAGTTTTGTGGAAAGAATAACCGAACGGTATCGATTAGCCGTCAGGGTCTTGGGAAAATTTCACGAATTAGCCTCCCGTGACACCTTGAATGAAATTGAGCGGGATGCCTTGATTCAGCGGTTTGAATTCTCTTTTGAACTGATTTGGAAATGTGCTAAGGAATACCTCTATGTCCCAGACGGTATCGACGCCGCATCGCCGAAAAAAGTGATCCGTGCCTGCCGGGAAACGGGCCTTTTGAGCGAAACAGAAACGGAACAGGCCTTAAAAATGGTCGATGATCGGAATTTGACGACTCATACCTACGATGAGGCTTTTGCGGCAAGCTTAATTGGCCGCTTTCCTGAATATGACGCGGTCATGCATTCATGGCTGGAGAAGTTGAAATAATATTTGAATTTTGGGACAAGATCTGATAAGAACGGGCCGATGAAAGAGAGGGAGCAGCTGTCTTTGTACAGTCGGCTCCTTTCTGTACTTTACCGGCCGGATGTGATAAAATATTACCGATATTGTTTAGCAGAGAGCCAATGATTTTAATCGTGGATAAATGTTTTTTGTAGACAGTATAGTATATTTTATCTACAAATGCGTTATAATATAAACATGGAAACGATATATTTTAGAACAAAAACTACCGTGTCATTCATCAACTATCATTTTGTATTCTGTCCAAAGTATCGGCGCAAAATATTTCTTATTCCACAGTTAGAAAATCGTTTCAAAGAACTGACTCGACAGAAATGTGAAGAACTCGGAATTGAGCTTCTCGCAATGGAGTGCCATATTGATCATGTGCATCTTTTTTTGAAATGCTGGCCAAAGCAGTCTCCTGCCGAAATCATGAAGGAGATAAAAGGAGCTTCTTCTCATGTTCTTCGTAACGAATTTCCAAAACTGAAAGGAATGTCCAGTCTTTGGACAAGAAGTTATTTCGTTTCGACTGCTGGCAATGTCAGTAGCGATACTATCAAGTGGTATATTGATACACAGAAAACAAGGGGCTGAGTTTACAATGATAAAGACCTACAAGTTTAAGCTCTATACCGCAAAACGAAACAAAAAACTTCATCGGCAGATTAATGCTGCAGGTCTTGCCTACAATCATTGCATCGCACTCCATAAGCGGTACTGGCAGCTGTATCGTAAGTCGCTGAACAAGTTTGCTTTGCAGAAGCACTTGACGAAGCTCAAGAAGCTTGAGCGGTTCAGTTATCTCAAAGAAATAGGCTCGCAGGCATTGCAGGATGTCACTGACCGCATCGATAGAGCGTACAATCTCTTCTGGACAAATCTCAACAATAAACGTAAGACCGCACCGCCAGGTTTTAAGAAAGTCCGCAAGTACAAGTCTTATACGCTCAAGCAAGCTGGCTGGAAGCTCGATGAGGAGCATGGCACCGTCTACATAGCCAAACAGAAGTACCGCTACTTCAAGAGCCGCAACATCGAAGGCAGAATTAAGACACTCACGGTTAAGCGGGACACTTTGGGAGACATTTATCTCTACTTCATCTGTGAACAAAAAATTACAGAAGTTAAACTACGAACAGGTAAAAGCGTCGGGTTCGATTTCTGCTTTAAAGATAAAATGCTCGTTGCTCCGGATGAGGAAAATGATATTGCCGCGCCATCCTTCTTTCAGAAGAACCAGAAGGCTATCCGTACGGCCTGTCGAAATCTGTCGCACCGTCAACTCCGCTCGAAAAATCGTCAGAAGTATCGTAAAGTATTAGCACGACTCTATCACAAACAAGCGAATCAGCGCAGAGATTTCCACTTTAAACTCGCAAAAGAGCTATGTCAGAAGTATGCAGTTATCTGTCTTGAAAGTCTCAGCATGAAGGCAATGCAACAAGGTCACGGGAAAAAAGTCAACGACTACGGCTTTGCTGCGTTCGAGAATATCCTGAGATATGTCGGCCGTCAGACAGGAACGCAAATTATTAAGGTAGATACATTTTATCCGTCCAGTCAGCTTTGTCATGACTGTGGCTACCAAAACAAAGAAGTTAAGAATATTCGTGTCTATGAATGGACTTGCCCTTCTTGCGGAAGCCATCACGACCGAGACCGCAATGCGGCTAGAAATATTTTGTCAGAAGGTCTGAGGCTACTAATAGCATAAATTTGTATACGGGTGGGGCATCATCCGTTAGGAGAGAGAACGTAAGACCATCGCGAGATGCGCGGTTCTCGCTCGCATCCTAGAATCCCTCGGCTTTAGCCGTGGGAGTATGTCAAAAGCTTAAGTATACCGAGGAAAGACCTTATCTTAAAGAAAAGAGGACGCGGCTCGTGAGCTCATTAGCGATTTTGATTTTGACGAAGAACGAAGAAGACAATATTGTCGACGTTGTTGAGAATGCAAAAAAATGTACGGATGACGTTATCATCATCGATTCAGGAAGTACGGATAAGACGGTGGACCTGGCCAAAGCGCAGGGAGCAACCGTCTGTTTTCGCGCCTGGACCGATGATTTTTCAGCTCAGCGCAACTTTGCCCTTGAGCAGACCGGTGCCGACTGGGTCCTCTATCTCGATGCCGATGAACGCCTGAATGACGAACTCATAGCGGCGGTTAAAGACGTTGTGGAACACGATTCATTGACCCATCAGTATTCGATGGAACGAAAATCCGTCGCCTTTGGAACGACCTTCAATCACGGCGTGTTAAAGCCGGACCATGTAAAACGGCTCTTTCCGCGGACGACGGTCACTTGGGTGAATAAAGTCCATGAGCATCCGGAATGTGCCCTGCCGACTCGGAATCTTCCCGGTCATTTAGAACACTATACCTATAAAAACTGGCATCACTGGGAAGGAAAACTCTGCCAATATACGACCATATGGGCTGAAGATGCCTATAAGCGGGGGAAGCGGATTTCCTTATCGGGCATTTTTTTCCATAGTTTAGGCGGCTTCTTTAAGATGTTCGTATCCCGGGCCGGCTTTTTAGACGGCTGGATGGGAACCTACATGTGCTGCAATCACTTCTTTTATACGATGTTGAAATATTTGAAATTATACGAATTGCAAAGAGCGGAGAAAAAATAATGCGGGTAGCTATTTTAGAAACAGTGAAGACACAAGGCGGGTTTGAACAGGAGTTCGATCGTCTGATCATCGATGAACTGAAGAAAGAAGGCCATGAGCCGGTGCTATATTTGCCGGAAAACAGCAGCCTGCCCGTTGATTTTGGAATCCCGATTGAATATATGAGCGGCGGTGAGATCGTCGACTATGAAGGCGTCGGAAAACTAAAGAAAATCTGGCTGTCCATCCAGCGGGAACGGCGGCGTATCCGTTGGTTCGATGCGGCCTATGAAAAGGCCTGCCGCCATGAAGTGGACGCCATTGTACTGACGACGGCGACGTATCGATATTTACGATCGCTGCATAAAAGTAAATTGAAAGAGAGCCCAGTGCCGGTTATTTTTATCTTTTTGGGGGTCAATCCCCATGAAAAGCCGAAATTCCTCAAACAGGCCCGGCGCTGCGAAGGCTATAAAAATATTAAGTTAAAAATTACGAGCCTCCGCAATGACTTCAAAGACGATCACGTCTCTAAAATTGAAATCATTCCGCCGCCGGTTCTCCTTCCGCAAGGCATTTCGGTGACGGCAAACTTTACGTATCATGAACCGATACGCATCGGTTTCTTCGGTCACTACCGCAAGGGAGAAAAAGATATTGACGGCATTATCCGGGCCTTTTTGGACAGCCATTTGGAAGGGAAGGCGGAGCTCGTCGTTCAAGCGGCGCCGACCGGCCCCGAAGATGCTGACGATATGGAACGGATTATGGAAAAATACAGCCGTGAATCAGCCGTTCGCTTTATGAAAGGGAAGGTACTGGGCATGGCCTGGTACGATTTGCTGCAAAGCGTCGATGTATTGTTTTTACCTTACAGCAATGAACGGTATCTGTATAATTGGAGCGCCGTCTATTTCAATGCCTTGGCCCTGTATAAGCCCGTATTGGCTACGTCTGTCTTGAATCCGGAAATTCTTAAGAATTATACCGTCGGCCAAGAAGTGGACTTACAAGACCTGGGACGTCTCCGTCAGCAACTGGGACAGTTTTTGCAGTCCTACGAACAGATGCTGCCGACGTATGAGGCTGAATTAAAACGAGTAAATCATGATTTCAGTACAGCAACGTTCTTACAGAATGTTTTAAAATAAGAACCTCGACGGACGAGGGGAAGGGGAAACCGATTGAAGACACTATTACTGCTCTATATGGGCGATGAAACGGTAACGGCGAGTGCCGGAACGGAAAAAGTCTTAACGAATATGGCCAATGCCATGCTGGCCCGGGGATATCGGGTACTGGTAGCAACCAACGATGACCCGGGCGCGGTTCCGTACTTTCCTTTCGATGCTGGGGTAGAATGCTTGTATTTAGATGTCCACCCGGAAAAAATACCCTTATGGATTAAAATAAAACGAGAAGTGAACCGAGTCATTCCACTTATGGACCGGCCTGTCGAAGCTTATTGGGCTTCACTCTCTGTTGAAAAACTTCGCAAACGGCTGAGTCCGACGGAAATCGACTGTATCATTGCCTATAACCATGAAGCCATCCAAGTGGCAGACCGTTGGGCAGGCCATACCATTCCGATTATTGCCATGATGCATAATTCTATCCAGGCCGTTATGGGTAAATGCAATCGCAGAGGCCTTGATGAAAAGGCAAAAGCTGATGTTGTTCAGGTACTCATGCCATCCTATGTTGCCGAAGCCCGACAGTATCTCCGCCATACACCGGTTGTTTGGATCCCTAATGTCGTTGAGCCTGTTCCAGAGTCAGAGCGGGCACAGATGGGGCACTCTAAATCGACGTATAAGATGATTACCGTTGGCCGCATCGATGCTGACCAAAAGCAGACACATATCCTAATCGAAGCGTTTGCCTCTTTAGCAGGGCGATATCCTGATTGGAATCTTTGGATTTGGGGTGAAATCAGGGAGAAGGACTACTACAATCAGTTGATTCAGTTCGTAGATAGACAGGGGCTGACGGAGCGAATTCATTTTGCCGGTACGACAAAGGCTATTCAAGAGGAATTAAGGCAGGCAGATATCTTCGCCTTTCCTTCAGCTTTTGAAGGATTTCCCTTAGCCCTTACGGAAGCTATGGCTACGGGACTTCCCAGTGTCGGGTTTAAATCAGCCGATGCTGTTCGCGATTTGATTGTAGATGGAAAAAACGGAGTCCTATGTGATGAGGGGGTTACGTCGTTTGCTGATGGACTGGAACGATTAATGAAAGATCAGATCTTGCGACAGACTTTAGGCCAGCAGGCATTAGCGGATATGAAGCCATATTATCCGGATGTCGTTTGGCAACAGTGGCAGGATCTCATTGAGTCGCAAATTAAGAAAACTTCGCAGATATGAGGGAGGAATAGATGGTGTTTGAGCAGTTTTTTTTAGCAGTTCAACAGGATGTCAAGGTATGGATCTTTTTTCCGATTTTATGTGCCGTATTCAGAGGCATCTTCATTTATGTCCATAATCCGTATCCGGGTTTTGCCGGCAAGCGGACTGCCTTGTGGGAATGTTTTCGCTTCGGTTTTTGGTGGGGCATGGATTTAAATGCTTATGTCTTTGTCTTTTCGATGGTCCTGGTTACGCTGCCCGGTCTTTTCATAGGGGTTTGGAGCCAGTACGGCGATCTGATACGTATCTTACTGGGCATCCTTTACAGCGTTGTCCTCTACGTTGCTTTCGTTGGAAAAATGATTTTCTATAACCAGTTTCACGATATTTTTAATAATATCGTCTTTCTCGGTGAAAAGGCTGAAAAAAACAACCTCATCGACATCTTTTTTCATCAATACCATGGGGCTCGAAAATTGGCCATGCTCATTCCTTACGTAGCCATTATCTTTTTCGTCCTTCACGCTATGTTGTCGACGCCGGTGATTCCCTATCCGTCCATCAGCGGCTGGCATTATTATGTTTTCAATGCTTCTCTCATCTTGTTTTTTATCGGTGCTTTTTACTTTTTTCGCTACGGCGGTACCTTTTGGCACGATGATAAACCGGAATGGGATACGATTCCGGCCATTGTCAAGAGCGATCCCTTTTTGGCTAAAGCCACCGTCGATGATTTGATTGCCTTAAAGATGCTCGGCCATCGCCGCATGAGTGAGCGGATGCAGCGAAGCCCGGCAGAAAATCTCGCTTTCGTAAAGCCCTTTATTGAGCAAAGGGGCGGGACGACAGATTCTTTTAATGAGGCTTTGAAGGCTGTTACTCACCAGGCAAAAGGGCCTAAGATAAAGCGGCCGTCCCATATTTTCTTAGTTGTCGGTGAAAGTTATTCTCAGCCTTATTTCGATCCGGCCTTTGCCGACCTTCATATTGCCGATGAAGGAAAAAAATTGATGCATGATGCCCATACGGCGTCTATCAATACGACGTTATCCGGCGGCATCATTTCCCGTCCGTCTATCGTCGGCCTCATGCTGGGAATCTTTGATGCCGGTATGGAACTGAATGAGAGAGAACCTTTTTGGGAAGGGACGCTGCCGACGTCACTGCCGATACAGCTGCGCAAGCTGGGCTATGAAACGAATTATTGGTACGGCGGCAGCTTATCTCATGGCAATTTCAACCACTTTGCGCCGGCTTGCGGGTTTAACCATTCCTATTCCGGTACCGATATCTGCGGTCCGAAAGCGCCGCGATCCTGGGTCGGCGTCTACGACCATATTTTCCTGAACAAGGTTGCTGAGATGATACAAGCGCGAAGTGATGATATGCCGCAGTTCCACTTTGTCTATACGACATCGAATCATGGGCCGTATAAGCTGCCTTTAAAAGATCTTGGCTTTAATGCTAAAAAAATTATGAAGGTTCAGCCCGATGTGTTAAAGGAATCGATTATCCCTAAGACCTTGGGAACCTTTTGGTATGCTGACAGAGCTATCAATGAGTTTATTCAAAAGATGAAGGCGGCCTATCCTGACAGCCTGTTTATCGTCACCGGTGACCATGGCTTCAAGTGCCCGGAACTGCAGCATACGTCCTTTATGAAGCGGGCATATACCTTCCGGGAGCTCCATTCGCCGGTCCTCATGTTCCATCATCGAGAACTCGATAAGGATTCGTTGGCAGGCAATCGTATCGGCAGTCATATGAATATTTTACCGACCCTTTTTGAACTCATTGCACCGGCGGGATTTACCTACTATTCACTGTTTGAATCCCTGACTGATACGGTAATGTCATGCGTCACGCCCCATCATTGGGTGAATTTGGATTCCATTGGCGGCTGCGGAGAAACCCATTATCAATCACTGACAGCAACTTCTGGCGCTGATGTCCTTCAAGGAGATGCGCCCTATGACGATATTTGCGCAGCTGAGAAATGCTTGACGGCGTATTGTCTGCAGCGGCCTGAATTATTACGGCCTGTTGATGCCTGGCTTTGACCGGCACGACTCGGCCAGAGTGGAGACTTGTTTATGGCTTATTGGCGAATATTTCAACAAACGTATCTTCCATACGTTCCAATCTTTTTATTGGCCCTCAGCTGTGGTGCCGGATCGGGCTCACTGATGACGGCATCTTTTGTGACTCACGTGATCCTTTGTAAAAAAGAAGGTCGGTCTGTCATGGGCACGCTGTGGAAAACGTCCATCGTTTGGCAAACCGTAGTGGCCATTGTCATCTTTTTTGGTACGGCAGCCTTGACGATTCCCTTTAATAACGGGCAGCCTGTCGTGCTTTTAAAGTACATAGAACGCCTGTTGCCGCTCCTCTTAGTCATCCTTATGGCGCGGCCGGGGAAGGGGACTTTTCCTGCCGTTTGGGCCGGCCTGTCTCTGTCTCTACTCTGGTATTTAGGGGTGGTGGCTGCGGATCCGATTTGGCAGAATAATCGCTTATTTGGCCCCTTCAGCAGTCCTAACGTTTTAGCAAGCACCCTGTTGGTACTGCTGCCTGCCGTATTATTTGGCACGATTCGCTTCCGTGCTCTTTGGCCGAAGACGTCTTTTTTGATAGTCTTAGTCTGTTTGGCTTCTTTGGCCGCCATTCTCTGTACGGGCTCCCGCAATGCCTATTTGGCCTTTTCCATCGTCTTTTTTGTGTTGCTGCTCTTCGCCTGCTTAGGCCGGGATTGGCTGGTGGTAAAAGGCTTGGTCGCCCTTCTCGTTCTGGCCTGCTTGGGACTTGGTATAGCTGCGCCGCAGTTTATTTCTGACCGCCTCCATCGCGATATCAGTCAAGACGGACGGGTCTATTTGACCCAGGTGGCAGTTCAGCTCATTGAGGAAAAGCCTTACATCGGTATCGGCCTCGGCCGTTGGGGCGAAGTCTATCATGAACGATTTGAAGCAGAAAATCCTTTCCATGAAAAAAATATCCAATCGCCGCATAATATTTATCTGCAAGTTTGGAATGAAACGGGACTCGTCGGCTTGAGCGGCTTTTTGATTCTCATTTTATTTCAGCTAAAAACCTTTATGGCCTCGCTCATCGCCTTCTATCGGAATCATGGTCCGGGGCTTCCCTGGCTGATTGGCTTTTTCCTTCCGATATTAGCTATTTACCTCTTCGGACTCTTTGACTATGATTTTTTCAATCGCCATACGATGCATCTCTATTGGTTTTATTGGGGCATGGTGATTTACAGCCGGGAACACTATAAAAAGGAGACGAGTCACCCATGAAGCCATCGTTGAGCATTATCATGCCTGTTTACAATAATGAATGCTATGTGCAGGATACCTTGGAGAGTGTATTAGCCCAGACCTATCGCGATATGGAAGTTCTCGTTATCGATGACGGCTCTACGGATAATAGTCTCGTCCTCTGTCAGAAAATGGCTTCCCGAGACGAAAGAGTACGCGTCATTCCTAAAGAAAATGGCGGCGTCAGTTCAGCCCGCAACCGCGGCCTTGCAGAAGCTCAAGGACGCTATATTGCTTTTATCGACAGTGATGACTGCATCGATGCTAAGATGTACGAAGTCATGATCGACGTCTTAGAACGGGAGAAAACGGATTTCGTCAATTGCCGCGTCATAAAAGAATCTGCTTATAAAGCGATTCCTTATGAGGCAGGAACGGTCGAAGTCAGTAATTTGCCGCTGAATTATCTGTCGAAAAAAGGCTATTTTATCGACAGCTCTTGGAATAAAGTCTATCGTCGGGAGCTCATCGGCGATATACGGTTTAATGAAAAACTGGCCTATTCAGAAGATAAGCTGTTCGTGACCGAAATTCTCCTTAAAGCGAGGTCCATAGCTCTCGTATCCAATATCTTTTACCACTATATTCAGCATGAAGACAGTTTATCTCGGAAAGATACGAAAGACGTTTGGATCGGAAATTTTAAGGTCCATGAGCGCATCTATCGGAGGCTGGAGGAGGACGGCATCATCGGCGCCGTCTTAGACAGTGCTTTTCGCGGGTATGTTCGCTCAATCATTGCCCTTTTGCGTTATGATATTAAGTATCGCTGCGAAGAGGATTATAATCGGACACTGAACGAGCATCGAGAGGTATTAAAGCGTTTCCTTCGCGATACACCGATGCCGTTGGGGAAAAAACTGGAATACCTGACCTACACGACGTCCTATGGCCTGGCTTCGCTGGTGCACTATTATCCGAAACGAAGATGGCGATGACGGCGCAGGCGGTTTACCCTTTTTACGATGAGCGGCAGTGCTTCATTTTTTTTGAAACTGGGAAAAGAGGCCTTACCGGTCTGAGGCTGCATGGCCTTTCTTCTTAGCTTATGGCAATAGGCCAAGGGTTGGGAAGGAGGCCATATTTTTATGCTTTTTTTTTCAGACGTCGGGGTATGTCATCAAAGAGAGGCTATTATGGCGTATTTTGCCTTTAAGTATATACGGCTTATAAGCATGCCTAATATTGCATGAATATTTTAATGGGTATCTGATTATGACCTGATACCCGTGGTACTGAATCATGCCGTATAGTTTTTTTTTACCATTTATAGTATAATAACGAAGGTTGAAGTGATAGGGCGCCTATGGAACATGGGGCTGACGGCTATTTCTTTTTTATAGATCCGAGCTGATGTGTCATAACGTTTGGGAGCACTGCTTTTTCCTACAGGACTAGTGTGTGAATCATCCCGATTTATCGTGTGAGGGAGTCATTTATGAAACAATTTAACAAATCATTTTTTAAAGAAAGCAACTTTCTAAAATCCGTGACGGATTATGATTACTCCAATACAAAAGGGGAATGCTGCCATATTTGTTATAACGTCAATGATGCATTTATATCCATTATGGGAGCCTCGGTTGTTTCCGTATTGGAAAATAATAAGGCTATGGCATTTACTTTCCATATTTTTACGGACGGCTGCAGTCATGAAAACATGGAAAAAATAGAAAGGCTGGCCAAACAGTACTGCTGTCGATGCATCCTATACGTGCTCAATATGGAGCCCTTTGCAGACTTTCATATCAAGGTCGAGCGGTTTTCTCGGATAACCTATGCGCGGCTGTATATGCCTAAAGTTTTAAAAAAATATACTCATAAGTATATTTATTTAGATGCCGATACGATGTGTACGGCCTCCTTACAGCCCTTATGGAGTCTGAATTTATCCAGCCCCATGGGTGCTGTTTCGGAGCGGGAAGAGGCTATCGACTATCGAGCCGGATATTTAAAATTAAAAAACGGAAAGTATTTTAATGACGGCGTCATGATGGTAGATATCTCCTCATGGGAAGCGCAAGGCATTACGGAGCTTTGCTTTTCCTATCAGGGAGAGCCGCGGGAGCGTTTTTTAGGCCAAAGCCAAGATGTATTAAATTTGGTTTTTGATGGGCAGAACGATTTTTTGCCCAGTAAATACAACGTCTATGACGGCGGTGAATTTGACCGGGGCGGCAGTGTCATTGTCCACTGGACGGGGAGACGGAAGCCGTGGCAAATGGTACTATCGGATTTTGATAGACAATGGAGACAGTATAACAAGCTGTCCCCTTGGACGACGATTACCAATCTGCTGCCCATTAAGAAGGCTGCCAATTATCATGACTTTAAATATTGGGGCATCTACCATAAAGGGCGCGGTGATTATGGAAAGTATATACAGGGGATGCTTTGGTATTCCCTTTTAAGAATTTGTTATAAATGCGGATGCAAATAATTGAGTTGTTTAGGAATCGGTGGTTGATATAAATGAAAATTGCTGTTGCCGGAACGGGGTATGTCGGTCTTTCAAATGGAATCTTACTTGCACAACACCATGATGTCGTGGCTCTCGATATCGTGCCTGAGAAAGTCGCGTTGTTGAATAAAGGCCTTTCGCCTATTATTGATGCCGATATTTCGGCTTTTTTGCAGCGTGACGACCTGCACTTTAAGGCGACCCTTGATCCGAAAGAGGCTTTTACCGGGGCTGATTTCGTCATTATTTCGACGCCGACGAATTATGATCCCAAGCGGAACTTTTTTGATACGTCGTCGGTAGAAACGGTTATCGAAGAAGTGTTGGCCATCAATCCTAGGGCCGTCATGGTCATTAAATCGACGGTGCCTGTGGGCTATACGAAGCAAATCAAGGACAAATACAAGACGGATAATATTTTATTCTCGCCGGAGTTCTTGCGGGAAGGGAAGGCCCTTTACGATAATCTTCATCCGTCGCGCATCGTCGTCGGCGAAGTATCGGACCGAGCCAAAACCTTTGCTAATTTATTGGTCGAAGGGGCCGTCAAGGAAGATATACCCGTCTTGTTTACCGGTTCGACAGAAGCGGAAGCGATAAAACTCTTTGCCAATACGTATTTGGCGCTGCGCGTGGCCTACTTCAACGAACTCGATTCGTATGCCGAAATGCGCGGTCTTCACACCAAGGAAATCATTAAGGGCGTCTGCCTCGATCCTCGAATCGGGGATTTCTATAATAATCCATCCTTCGGTTATGGCGGTTATTGCCTGCCGAAAGATACAAAGCAGCTCTTGGCCAACTATCAGGATGTGCCTCAAAATCTGATTTCTGCTATTGTCGCCGCCAATCGGACGCGAAAGGACCATATTGCCGATATGCTCATTGCTCAAAATCCCCGCATTGTCGGGGTCTATCGGCTGACGATGAAGAGTCACTCCGATAATTTCCGGGCTTCGGCTATTCAAGGGGTCATGAAGCGTATCAAGGCCAAGGGCATTGAAGTCGTCGTCTATGAACCGACGCTGAAAGAAGAAGCCTTTTTCCATTCTCGCGTCATTCGCGATTTAGACGAATTCAAAAAGATGAGCGATATCATCATTTCGAATCGCTGGTCGGATAAATTGGCCGATGTCAAGGATAAAGTATATACGCGTGATCTTTTTGACCGCGATTAAGAGGGGAGAACTGAATATGGCAAATTTTAAACCCTTTGATATAACACAAAAAGTCCTCATCACCGGGGCTGCCGGATTTATCGGTTTCCACCTGGCCAAGCGGTTGTTGGCGAAAGGGGCGACGGTCCTGGGCTTCGACAATCTCAATGATTATTATGACGTCACGCTAAAAGATGCTCGCCTCGAAATTTTGCACCAGTTCCCGAATTTTACCTTTGTGAAGGGCGATTTAGCTGACGAACAGGCCGTAGAACAAACTTTTTCGTCGTTTCATCCGGATATCGTCGTTAATCTGGCGGCTCAGGCCGGCGTCCGCTACAGCATCGATCATCCGCGGACGTACATTGATTCCAATATTATCGGCTTCTTCAATATCCTCGAAGCCTGCCGTCACCACGGTGTTACGCATCTGCTGTTCGCGTCCAGTTCCTCGGTCTACGGCAATCAGGAGAAGACGCCTTTTTCGACGACGGACAATGTCGATCATCCCATCAGCCTCTATGCTGCGACGAAGAAGTCAAACGAGCTCATGGCCTATACGTACAGCCATCTCTATGGGGTTCCGGCGACGGGCCTGCGCTTCTTTACGGTCTATGGTCCTTACGGCCGCCCGGATATGGCTTATTTCAAGTTTGCTAATAAGATACGCAATGGGGAAGCCATTCAAATTTATAATCACGGCGATATGTACCGCGACTTTACCTACGTCGACGACATCGTCACCGGCATAGAGCACATGCTTTCCAACCCACCTCAGAAAAATGCGTCGGGCGACCGTTATAAGGTCTACAACATCGGCAATCATCAGCCGGAGCAGCTCATGCACTTCATCGAAGTCTTGGAAAAGGTGCTGGGGAAGACGGCGGAAAAAGAATATTTGCCTATGCAGGCCGGCGACGTCTATCAGACTTATGCTGACGTCAGCGAATTGCAGCGTGACTTTGATTTTAAGCCGGAAACGACGATTGAAGAAGGGCTGGAACAGTTTGCTGCTTGGTATAAAAAATACTATGCATAGTATTTTTTCGTTCATTGGAGGAATGTTGGAGTGTTGATTGAGTATGACTGGAAAAGTTCGACTTTGACAGAGACTTGGAAAAAACTGTATCAAGAGAATGCGTATGTGTTTCCTTACTCGTCTAGAGAATATAATGAATATATTTTTAAATATAAAAAAGTAAAACCCACAACGTTGCGCCAAAAAGACCATTTCTTTATTTATTATGCTGAGAAGGAACCGACGAGGCCATTGATGGTAATTCCGGTATTTGTCAAAAAGAATAAGGTCTATATTTTTGGCGAAAATATTAGCGGGGCAGGTAATTTAGATTTTATTTATGATAAAAATATTGCAGACGAACAGATTTTTTCGGCTTTAAACGAGTTAGGTCAACAATTTCGTGGGATGGAACTGAGACTTTATAAAATAAATCAGCGCTCTCGACTCTATCATTTCTTCATGCAGCATCAAAATGAGTTGTCTGAACAGTACTGTATGAAAATGGAAATGGACCGAGTCTGTGTTAAAGTAATGTTTCCAGATGAGTACGAAAGTTATTTTCAGGGTTTATCCCGTAATTCCAGGTCTAACCTCCATAAGGCTTATAATAAAGCAAAGAAAACGGATGCCGAGATTCGTTTGGAAGTAATTCGGGGACCTATCGAGAATAAAGAACTTTTATCAAGTTTGATGAGAATTTATACGAAGAGAGAGTCGGAACGAAAACACCGCAAGCGAGATTTTTTTCCATTCCTTAAGCATCGATATTTTTCTGCTTTGACATGGGCTATGGAAAAGATGGATTCACATTATACTTTTTGCCTACTTTTGAATAATCGCCCGGCTGCTTTTATGAGTGGTTTCCTCACTAATTTTGATGAAATTGTTTTTCCCATCGTAGCCATGGATAGTGATTTTTCACAGTATGCACCGGGTAAGGTTATGATCAGTGAAAGCGTTAAATATTTGCAGGAACATTCAACGATTCGAGGATTGGATTTATCTCGCGGAGATGAAAGGTATAAAATGGAAATGGGTGGAGAGAAACATTATAACTACAGGATTTTTCTTCAATATTGATTCTTTTAATACTTGGAATATATCTTATGGTAAGATGGTCGAATGACGAGATTTACAATTAGGAATTATTGAGAACCGATTGAACGGTATAGACAATAGCCGTGAGGTGAAAATTAAAAGGTAAAGATTGACCACAATAATCGAAAGGATGTACTTACGATGTATTACACGACGAGTTATGCTTCGCCCTTAGGGGCCATGACCTTGGCCGCCAATGAAACGGCCTTAGTCGGTCTTTGGTTTGACGGGCAGAAATATGATAGGGACGGATTGAAGGGGGCTGAGGTGACGGTGAAAGAAACGCCGGTGCTGCAGCAGGCCGTCCGCTGGCTCGACGATTATTTTGCCGGCCGTATGCCGGCTGTCATGAGCCTGCCCTTGGCACCGGAAGGCAATGAATTTCGCCGCCGCGTGTGGAGCCTCCTCTGTCAGATTCCTTACGGGCAGACGACGACCTATGGCGAGTTGGCCAAGGCCGTGGAATCCCAGACGGGGAAGAAAATGTCCCCGCAGGCCGTTGGCGGCGCTGTCGGTCACAACCCTATTTCAATCATTATTCCCTGCCATCGTGTCTTAGGGGCCGGTGGCAGGGCGACGGGCTATGCCGGCGGCATCGATAAAAAAATAGCCCTCCTTCATTGGGAGGGCTTGGCCGTTAAGGCCTGATTTCAGGCTTTGTCAAGGCTTCGATGAACTGGCCGGCAATACCGGACAGGTAGCGATGTTTGGCTGTGATGACGGCCAGGCGCGTGCAAAGTCGGGGCTCGTCGATGACTTTCATCTGCAGCGTCGTCAGCCGTGCCGGCGACAGGGCAGAGGCCGGTACGACGGCGTAGCCTAATCCGGCTTCGGCCCAAAGGAGTGTCGTCCGGGCATCATCGTTTCGACAGAGGATGGACGGGGTAAGGTTGTGTCCTTCGCAGACGTCGAGGAGGAGCTGATTGAAGCGGCGGTAGACGATGAGGGGCAGGCCGTCTAAATCGTGGATGGTCAAGGTCTCTTTTTCAGGGTTCGGGTCTTTTCCAGTATAAGCCAGCACCATCGGTTCTTCCGGCAAAAAGGTACAATCAAAGGCTTCCTGCTTAAAAGGCGTGCGGACGATGCCGATTTCAATAAGACCTTTTCGCAGCATATCTAAGATGTGGAAGGTATTGCCGTCGTAGATTTCAAAGCGGATGCCGCGGTGGCTGTCGTGGAACTGCCGAAGGGCCGGTCGCAATATGACGCTGCCTGAGGAAGAGACGGTGCCGCTGGCTAAGGTGCCCCGCAGGCCGCTTTTAAAGTCGCCGATTTCGCGGCGCGTCGAATCAGCCAAGGTGAGGAGCTGACGAGCCCTGCGGTATAGGATTTCGCCGGCGTCGGTCAAGGTGACGCTGCGCGGTTCCCGCAGAAAAAGTTCGACGCCCAGTTCTTCTTCGAGGGCTTTCATTTGTTGGCTTAACGGCGGCTGAGCCATGTTCAGGCGCCGGGCAGCTGCCGTGATCTGGCCTTCTTCGGCGATGGCCAAAAAGTACGTGAGTTGACGAAGGTCCATAGGGTCTCCTTTTTTGTGATATATGATTTACATATATTATAGCAACGATACGAATATTTTCAATATAGATATACCTATGGTATACTAGCCATGTAAAAAGCCATTTATTCTCAGAAAGGATGAATCTCATGGACCTTGTCACACCGAAACGAGATGCTCATTTTTATTGGACACTCTTTAAATCGACTTTTTTAATCAGCGCCTTCACCGTCGGCGGCGGCTTTGTCATCATTCCCTTGCTCAAGGGCAAGTACGTCGACGAATACCATTGGATCAGCGATAAGGATACCCTCGATATGGTTGCCATTGCCCAGTCTATGCCGGGTGTCGTCGCCGTCAACAGTGCCGTCATCCTCGGCTACCGCATGGCAGGGGTTCTCGGGACCTTGGTGGCCCTTGTCGCAACGGTTCTGCCCTGTTTGATTACCCTGACCATCATCTCTTACAGCTATGATTATTTTATTCAAAATGCCTATATTAAAATGGTTCTCCGCGGCATGCAGTGCGGGGCGACGGCCCTCATCGTCAATGTCGGCATCGACCTGCTGGTCAAGCAGGGCCGGAAAAAACTGATTCTGCCGCTGCTCATCATCATCGGTACCTTTGTAGCCAACTTGTTCTTCGATACCAATATCATGGTGCTCATCCTCATCGACGGCATCATCGGTTTCTTGTTCATGCGCGATGCGCTGTATAACTAGGGGGTGCCGTCATGATTTATGCTCTGCTCTTTTGGGAATTTTTTAAGGTCGGCATCTTCTGTGTCGGCGGCGGCTATGCATCCATGCCCCTCATTCAGGCCAGTGTCGTCGATACCTTTCACTGGCTGACCATGAGTGAATTCGTCGATATCTTTACGATTTCGCAGATGACGCCGGGGCCGATCGGCATCAACGCGGCGACCTTCGTCGGCACCCGCATCGCAGGCCTTGGCGGCGCCGTCGTCGCGACGCTGGGCTTTGTAACGCCGTCCTTTTTCTTGGGTATCTTCTTAGCCCGCATCTTTTTGAAGTACGGTGATATCGGACCGATCCGCGGCATCTTGAATGGCCTGCGCCCGGCCGTTGTAGCCCTTATCTGCGTAGCCAGCCTGAGCTTCATCCTCTTGGCCTTATGGAATACGGAAGAGCTGCCCTCTGATTGGCTGGCCTTCAGCCGCGGCGGACTCGTCATTCTCATCGCCGCTATCGTGGCAACCCGTAAAGGCATCGGCGTCATCAAAGTCCTCCTCGGGTCCGGCGTCTTAGGACTGGTGCTGGGAATGGCCGGCCTTATCTGATTTCACAATAATCTAAATTGACACCATTCAAGAAGCGGCTCGGCAGATAGCTCTGACGGCCGAATCCTTGGTGCCAGCTGAGATACAGCCTCTTTTTTGCTCGCGTCATGGCGACATAAAAGAGGCGTTTTTCTTCTTCGATATCCCCTTTTTGACGAGCCCAATAAGTCGGGAAGACATGGTCTTCTAAACTGGCCATAAAGACGTAGTCGAATTCAAGGCCCTTGGCTTGGTGAATGGTGATGATCGGTATTTTCGGGTCTTTGGCCAGCATGCTGTCGAGCTCGCTGTTAGAAAGGGCCGACATCTTGAGAAATTCGGTCAGGGCATCGCGCGGATTCTGTTCGGCGTCGTCCGTTTCTTTTGCGATGCGGTAGAGCTTACGGATATTTTCCAACCGATCGATGTGGTTGGCTCTGTCGGAGGTATCACGATGTGTTTGATACCAGGCTTTGACGCCGTTGTCATTCATGACGGACGTGATAAGTTTCGTGGGCCGTGCCTGATAGGATAAGCGCCGCAAAGCGTCCATTTCTCGGCTGAAGGGGGCAAAGAGGGGGAGATAGATGGCCATAGCGGCCCGGCGGGCTGTTTCCGTCGGGCGAATCTTTTCGTTTATGGCATGGATCAGGAGTCCGGCTGTAGCCAAAATATCGTCAAAGGCGTCGTGCGTCGGCTTGTGGCCGCTGGGGAAGAGGCGGCTCAAGGTCTCTAGCTTATGGTTGAGCAAGGTCGGGTAAAAGCGGCGGTAGATGTCGAGGGTATCGTAATAGGGAAAGTCGGCTTTTTGCGGGAGTCTGAGACGCTGCAGTTCGCTTTGGAGGATGGACAAGTCGTAGGTGACGTTGTGGCCGACGATGACGGCGTCTTTGGCAAAGGCCAAGAATTTTGTCAGGGCTTCTTTGGGCGGAATTCCTTCGGCGGCCAGTTTTTCGTCGCTGATGTGATGGACGTAGTATGACGTGCCGACGGATCGTCCGGCTTTTACATAAGTGTTGAACTTATCGATGGGCTGCCCTTTCGCATCGAGGCGGATGGCGGCGATTTGGATGATTTCATCCTGCGTCGTGTCGGTGCCTGTGCTTTCGACGTCGAAGACGACCAGCCGTCCTTCGGCGAGTGCCGTCAGTAGGAGCCCGTAAGGGTCACCCCCTTGGTGGGACAGGGGGTCGATGAAGTCGCTGAGCATGAGGCCGACCTTTCGATAGGAATCGCTTTCGATGGTTTCCAGGGTACGTCGGCCGATGCGGGGGACGAAGCGTTGGACGACTCGCTTCAGGCTGAGGTTGTCGTGTTTATTAAGCACGAGGCGCAGATAAGCCAGGACGTCTTTGCATTCCTGTCGTTTAAACAGGTGGAATTGGTCGATGCAGGTGACCGGCAGCTGCTGGTCTTGCGGGTACTTTTGGTTATGCGACGTAATGCCCATCCAGATCAGCTTAGCCTGGCGGTTGTCGCGGACGAGGATGCAGGTCTTCAGGCGTTCTTCCGGAGGAAGGGCTTTGATTTCCCGGAAAATCCAGCGGGCTTCCTCAAACCCGGTGCCGGCTTTATGGAGGACGATGGGGGCGCCGCGATCCTTTGAGGCCGAGATGCCCGGTTCGGTATAGATGCTCTGGACGGTCACTTTCCCCAAGGTGCGGAATAAGAAGGACTGAGAGGCTTCCAGCAAGAGCTGAGTGGCCCGGTAATTGGTGGTGAAGGTAACTTCCAGAGGCTGATAGTCGTTTCTAAACTCTTGCCAAATGTATTGGGGATAGGATCCGCGCCATTCATAAATCGTCTGGAAGTAATCGCCGCAGAGGAGAATATTGCGGCCCGGAAAGAGGCGGCTGATAACGGTATATTCGACTTCACTTGTATCCTGCATTTCGTCGACCGAGATAAAGCGGAACTTTTCCCGCCAGCGGCGACAGACGGCATCGTCTTGGAGAAATTCATAGGCCCCGGTAATGAGGTCGGTAAAATCGATGGCGTGGTTGTCGGCAAGGGCGATATCGTATTCCCAAACAAGGTCTTCGCCGTAGTCTGAGAGCCAACCCTTGAGGTCATCCTGAATATTGGTGAAATCGCGCAGGCCGGGGATGACGCGTTTCTTTTTTTCAAATTCGATGAAGGTCTGAAGTTCCTGTAATGCCGGACGCGGTGTCGTTCTCGTAAGGTCTATGGAGTCGAGGAGTTGTTTGCAGTCTTCGTCGTCATAGATCAGGAAATCGTTGAAGCGGTCACTTTGCCGCTTTGTCTCTTCTTTGATGAGGCTGTAGCAGAAACTGTGGATGGTTTTTACCGTGACGGCAAAGCCTTCTTCCGGTACCGTGTCGATGATGCGGTTTTTCAGTTCCTTGCAGGCTCGGTTGGTGAAGGTCAGGCAGAGGATTTCCGAGCCCTTGGCCTTCTTTTGGGCTAAGATATTGGCAACCCTTGCTGCCAGGACCCGGGTCTTGCCGGTTCCGGCCGGGGCATTGAGTAAAATCGACTCTGACAGCTCATTTACGACTTGCTGCTGCTTCTCGTTTAAATTCATCGGTATTCCTCCGTTCCATCGCATCTTTATTCCATTGTAACACAGTCCCTTGGTGGGGGATACTGTCTTGCCATAGAAAGGCGGTTTTTCATTGACAGGCAGGTGTCTTTTTGATAGAATCAAAGTGTGTTTGATAAATATTTTAATCAATAAGGAGACGCACTATGACAAAATGTTTATGGACAGGTTTTTATGCCGTTTGTAAACAGTCTCCGTGTATCTAACTGAAAGCCCAAAGGTGATTTCTGTCACTTTTGGGTTTTGTTATTCCTAAGGAGGGGTCTCTGATGAAGGTAGCTTTAATTATGGGAAGCGACTCTGATTTTCCCGTTATGAAAAAAGCAGTAGCTATTTTTAAAGAATTTGGGGTAGACTATGAAGTCTTATTGGCATCGGCCCATCGGACACCGGCAGCGGTTCGCGAATTCGTCACGACAGCTGAAGAACGCGGTATCGGGGCTTTTGTCGTCGGCGCCGGCATGGCAGCTCATTTGCCCGGTGTCGTTGCCAGCTACACGACGCTGCCGGTCATCGGCGTTCCTTTGGAAAGCGGCAGTTTGCAGGGCATGGATGCCCTCTTGGCCATCGTTCAGATGCCGTCGGGGATTCCTGTCGCCACTGTCGCTATTAACGGCGCCAAGAATGCGGCCCTTTTGGCCGTTCAGATCGGCGCTGTCAGCGATGCCGAATTAGCGAAGAAGTACAAGGCTTATCGCGAAAACATGGCCAATGAAGTCATGGCTAAGAACCAGAAATTACAAGAAGACGTAAAGGCCCTGTAAGGGGATTGCGTCCTATTTTTCTCAATAACAGGAGGTTTAATTCATGTTTTACGATCCGATTTGGGATAAGCAGCATGAAGAATGTGGCGTCTTAGGGATTTTTGATAAACACCTCGATATTCCCCGCTACGTATATTGGGGGCTCTTTGCCCTGCAGCACCGCGGCCAGGAAAGCGGCGGCATCGCTTTGACCGACGGCCAGGATATTCATACCTACCGCGGTATGGGGCTCATCAGTACGGTCTTTGCCGACGGCGTACCGGAAGAAGAAGGGGGTCCTGTCGGGATCGGCCACGTCCGCTACTCGACGACCGGTTCCAATAACCCGCGCAATATCCAGCCCTTGGCGGTATATACACCGATGGGACAGTTGGCCCTGGCTCATAACGGCAACCTGACCAATACCCGGGCTCTCCGCGAAGAACTCGACCGCGGCGGCGCTGCTTTCCAGACGACTATGGATAGTGAAATCATCGTCAACCTCATCAGCCGCAGCCAGAAATCCACTATTGAAGAACGCATCATGGAAAGCATGAATCGCATTCAAGGTGCATACTCTTTGGTCCTCATGACGAAAGACACCCTTTATGGTGTCCGTGACCCTTACGGTTTCCGTCCGTTGTGCATCGGTCGTACCGATGAAGGCGGCTGGGTCTTGGCTTCGGAAACGTGTGCCCTCGACGCCATCGGCGCTAAATTCGTCCGCGACGTCCATCCCGGCGAATTCGTTCAGATCAATGAAAACGGTGTCAAATCGACGATTTTTGCCAAGGCACCGCGCAAGCAGGTCTGTTCTTTTGAATACATTTATTTTGCCCGTCCCGACAGCGTCATCGACGGTCAGGACGTCTATCAGGCCCGCCTGAACATGGGTCGTGAAATGTGGAATGAAACCCAGTATGATGCCGATATCGTCATCTCTGTCCCCGACAGCGGCAATACGGCAGCCATCGGTTACTCCCAGGCTTCGGGCATTCCTTTCAAACATGGTCTCATCAAGAACCGCTACATGGGCCGTACCTTTATTAAGCCGAATCAGAAACAGCGTGAATTGGCTGTCCGCATGAAACTCAACGTCGTTAAATCCGTCGTCAAGGGCAAGCGCATCGTCATGGTCGACGACTCCATCGTCCGCGGCACGACGAGCGGCATCATCTGTAAGCTCCTGCGGGAAGCCGGTGCCAAGGAAGTCTATATGTGCGTTTCGGCACCGCCTATCAAATATCCCTGCTTCTACGGCATCGATACGTCGGTCCGCAAGGAACTCATTGCGTCGACTTTCAGCCAGGAACAGATTCAAAAATACATCGGCGTCGACAAGCTGCACTTCATTTCCATCGACGGCCTCAACCGGGCCATTGAACACATTCCTCAGGAAGATATGTGCTTAGCTTGCTTCAACGATGATTATCCTACGGATACGCCGCAGACGAACGAGGAAGGAGAAAAATATGCTCTCGAACACAAATAAAGGTTTGACCTATGCCGACGCCGGTGTCGATATCGACGCAGGCAATAAAGCCGTCGAATTGATGAAAGACTCTGTAAAAGCCACGTACCGTCCGGAAGTCCTCGGCGACCTCGGCGGTTTTGGCGGCCTCTTTTCGCTGATGGACAGCGATATTAAAAAGCCGATCCTGGTCAGCGGTACCGACGGGGTCGGTACGAAACTGCGCCTGGCCATCCTGATGGACAAGCACGATACGGTCGGTCAGGACTGCGTGGCCATGTCCATCAATGACGTCCTCGTTCAAGGTGCGGAACCCTTGTTCTTCCTCGACTACATCGCCGTCGGCAAGCTCGATCCGGTCCAGGTTGCCTCCATTGTAAAAGGGGTAGCCAATGCCTGCAAAGAATCAGGCTGCGCTCTCCTCGGCGGTGAAACGGCAGAAATGGCCGGCTTCTATGCCAAAGACGACTACGATTTAGCCGGCTTTGGCGTCGGCATCGTCGACCGTGACAAAGTCATTACCGGCGAAACGATCAAGGCCGGCGACGTCCTCATCGGCCTGCCGTCGACGGGCGTCCATTCTAACGGGTTCTCCCTGGTCCGTAAGATCGTCTTTGAACGCCAACAGATGAAACTCGACCAGTACGTCGATGAATTAGGCATGACCATTGGCGAATGCCTGCTCACGCCGACCCGCCTCTATCCGCGTCCGTGCCTGCCGATCATCAAAAACTTTACCGTCAAAGGCATGGTCCACATCACCGGCGGCGGTTTCTATGAAAATATTCCCCGCGTCCTGCCAAAAGGCGTCGGCGTCGATATCGACGTCACGTCGTGGCCGCAGCTGCCGATTTTCTCGCTCCTCCAGAAGTGGGGCGGCGTCGATGCGAAAGAAATGTACCGTACCTTTAACATGGGTATCGGCATGATCATGATCGTCGACGAAAAGGACGCCGACAGTATCCTTAAGAATTTGGCTGACCGCGATGAAAAAGCCTATGTCATCGGTAAAGTCGTAGACTCAGACGTACCCGTTACGCTGCGGGGAGGCGTGTTCCATGACTAAGAAAAAGATGGTCATTTTTGCCTCCGGACGCGGCTCCAATGCCATTGCCCTCCACGAGGCCGTCGAAGCCGGTACCATCAAGGCGGATATCAAGGCCTTGGTCTGCGATATCCCCGGCGCACCGGTCATGGATCGGGCCCGCGAATGGGGGATACCGGTCATCTTAGCCGACCGCAAGGCCTTTGATTCGAAAGAAGCTTTTGAAACATATATCCTCGAAGCCATTGCTCCTTATGAAGCAGACCTTATCTGCCTGGCCGGCTTCATGCGTCTCTTGAGCAGCGACTTCATCGCTCATTATGAACACAAGATGCTCAATATCCATCCGGCTCTCTTGCCGTCCTTCCGCGGTCTCCACGCACAGCGTCAGGCCATCGAAGCCGGCGTCAAGATTGCCGGCTGCACGGTTCACTTCGTCGTGCCCGATATGGATGCCGGTCCGATTATCCTGCAGTCATCCGTGCCGGTTTATGAAGATGACACGGAAGATACACTGGCGGCTCGGATCCTCACCAAGGAACATCCGACATACATTAAGGCAGCGGCACTCTTTTGTGACGACAAATTGACGGTCCGCGGCAATGTCGTCATGGGAACTCAGGAATAGGAGGAAGGTTAGCATGAAGGTAAAACGCGCACTCATTAGTGTATCTGATAAAACGGGCGTCGTCGAATTGGGCAAGGCCTTGGCGGCTCTCGGCATTGAAATCATTTCGACGGGCGGTACCATGCGTACGTTAAAAGAAGCAGGCGTACCGGTCATTGCCGTTCAGGACGTAACAGGCTTTCCGGAAATGATGGACGGCCGCGTCAAGACTCTTAATCCGAAAATTCACGGTGCCATCCTGGCTGTCCGCGATAATCCGGAACACGTCAAAGCTATGAAGGACCACGATATTACGCCCATCGATTTGGTCGTCGTCAACCTCTATCCGTTCCAGCAGACCATTGCCAAACCGAATGTCACCTTGGCCGAAGCCATTGAAAACATCGACATCGGCGGTCCCTGCATGGTACGTGCTTCGGCGAAGAACAATAAATACGTCGCCATCGTAACCAATCCCGACAAGTATGGTGAAATCATTTCCATCCTCCAAAAAGACGGGGCCTTTTCTGATGAATACCGTTTGGAATTGGCGCAGGAAGCTTTCCATCATACGGCTGTCTACGATACGGCCATTGCGGCGTATCTGGCAGAACAGGTTGAGAAGGGAGCTGCAAAGTAATGAAGGTAGCAGTCATCGGCGGCGGCGGCCGCGAACATACCCTGGCTTGGAAATTAGCTCAGAGCCCGAGTGTTGATGCCCTGTACGCCATTCCCGGCAGTGCAGCTATGGCGGACGTTGCCAAATGCGTCGATATTTCCTTGTCCGACCTCGAAGGCATTGCCGATTATGCCGTCTCGGAAGGTATCGACATGCTCGTCGTCGGCCCGGAAGTGCCCCTTACGGAAGGGCTGGCTGACGTAGCGCAGGCCAAAGGATTGGCTGTTTTCGGTCCCAATAAAGCAGCAGCTCAGATGGAAGGCTCCAAGGTCTTTGCCAAGAATCTCATGAAGAAATACCAGATTCCGACGGCAGCCTATGAATCCTTTACCGATGGCGATGCAGCTAAGGCTTACATTCATGAACAAGGCGCTCCCATCGTCGTCAAGGCCGACGGACTGGCTGCCGGCAAGGGCGTCGTCGTGGCTCAGACGGAAGAAGAAGCTATAAGCGCCGTCAACGCCATGATGGAAGATCACATCTTCGGCGCTTCCGGCGGCCGCATCGTCATCGAAGAATGCATGGTCGGCGAAGAAGCAAGCCTTTTGGCTTTCGTCGATGGAAAGACGATTGTGCCCATGATTTCGGCTCAGGATCATAAGCGGATCTTTGATAACGATGAAGGACCTAATACGGGTGGCATGGGAGCTTATGCTCCGGCTCCGGTATTTACGCCGGCTGTCCAAAAAGTCGTTGAAAATACGATTTTACGGCCCGTTATCGACGGCCTCAAAGCCGAAGGCATTACCTATCAGGGCTGCCTCTATGCCGGCCTCATGATTACGGCAGACGGCCCGAAAGTCGTTGAATTCAACTGCCGTTTCGGCGATCCGGAAACCCAGGCTGTCCTGCCCCTTCTCGACGGAGATCTGGCGCAGATCATGTATGCCTGCACGAAGGGAACCTTGTCTTCGGATATGGTTCACTGGAAGGATGCCTCGGCCTGCTGCGTCATCATGGCTTCGGCAGGCTATCCGGCCTCGTCTCACAAGGGCGATGTCATCAGCGGCCTCGACGGCATTGACAGCGACGATACGATGGTCTTCCATTCGGGAACGGCCAAACAGGATGGGGCCTATGTGACTCATGGCGGCCGCGTTCTCGGCGTAACGGCTGTGGCACCGGACCTTAAAAGTGCCATTGAAAAGGCTTATGAAAAGGTGGATAAAATCCACTTTGACGGTCAGCAAGTCCGCCGCGATATCGGTGCTAAAGGATTGAAACACTTGCCGTAATTCCTTACGGTTTAAAAAGCCCCTTTATGGTAAAGGGGCTTTCTTTCTAGCAAGAGAAGGAACTGTAGATCGGACAGGAGGAGGGGAACCGATGGTACAATTTATCACACCGTATGAAGCAGCCCGACTGGTCGATGACGATATGACCTTGGCTGTCAGCGGCCACGCCGGCTTTGGCACGCCGGACGGCTTGTTCAAAGCCCTCCAGGACCGGTATGCTGAAGAAAGCTGCCCGCAGAATCTGACCTTAGTCAAGATTGCCGGTACAGGCGACGGCGGCGTTCGCGGCGGCGACCGATTGGCTGCCGACGGTCTCTTGGGAACCATCATTACCAGTCACTTCGGCATGGATAAAAAATTAGCTGACAAGGCGGCAGCGAATGAATGCTTGGCCTATACCGTACCGGCCGGGGCGCTGCTGGGCCTGTATCGAGCGCTGGCTTCCGGGAGAAAAGGCGTGTGGACCGACATTGGTCTCCATACCTTGGCCGATCCGCGCCTCGACGGCGGCAAGGCCAATGATAAGACGATGGCCGAAGGAAAGGATATCGTCAGATTGGTTCACATCGACGGCGAAGAGTACCTCTATTATCCGACCTTTCCCATCGATGTCTGCTTCATTCGCGGCTCTTTAGCCGATGAAGACGGCAATATTTCCCTCGAACGAGAAGCGATGATCGGCGAACAGTTTGAAGTCGCTGCGGCGACGCATCAGTCAAAAGGCATTGTCGTCGTCCAAGTCGAAGATGTCGTACCCCGGGGCCACCTCGATTCGCGATTGGTGAAGATTCCTCATTTTCTCGTCGACTACATCGTCGTGCCCCGTCCGAAGTATCATGTCCAAAGCTTTGCGGCCAGGGGCTATCGGCCCGAACTGAGTGGTGAAAGACGGGTGACCGTCCAATCTCTGCCGCCTCATCCCTTGGATAACCGTAAGATTTGTGCCCGTAGGGCCGCGATGGAACTGAAAAAGGGCGACGTCATGAACCTTGGCATCGGCATTCCTG
Organism: Megasphaera sp. UBA1696; assembly: GCA_002319965.1. Classification (GTDB taxonomy): domain Bacteria; phylum Bacillota; class Negativicutes; order Veillonellales; family Megasphaeraceae; genus Megasphaera. The sequence continues at coordinate 72,212 of DCJQ01000039.1, read as the reverse complement.
AAATCATCGGAGCCGTTGCTGCCGAAGAAGGGTTCGGCCCGACCTTGACCTTGGCCTCTGATTCGGGCATCATCGGCGGCATTCCTTTATCGGGCCTTGACATGGGCGCGGCCATCAATGCCGAAGCCGAGCTGAAGATGGCTGATATGATTGATATCTGCCATGGCGGCGGTCTTGATATCTGCGCTTTAGGGCTGGCCGAAATCGACGGCTCAGGGAATGTCAATGTATCGAAGTTCAACGGCCGCATCACCGGTCCCGGCGGTTTCATCGACCTTGCCCAGTATACGAAAAAGTTGATTCTCATGGGGACCTTTACGGCCGGCCGCCTGCGGGAACACTGTGAAGACGGAAAATTAATCATCGACTATGAAGGGATGCATAAAAAATTCAAGAAGACTGTCGAACAGATTACCTTTTCCGGGACGTATGCTGCGGCGCGGAATCAAGACGTCCTGGTCGTGACCGAGCGGGCCGTATTCCGCTTGACTGCGTCTGGCCTGATGCTGACGGAAGTGGCGCCGGGCATCGATATTGAACGGGATATCATCGCCCAAATGGAATTCAGACCGCTCATGGCGGCCGACATAAAAACGATGGATGGTCGTATTTTTTATCCGTCTGCCATGGGAATTTAAAGGAGGATATTATGGAATACCGCATTGAAAGAGACTCGATGGGAGAGATCAAGGTCCCGGCAGATAAGTTATGGGGCGCTCAGACCCAGCGGAGCTTTGAAAACTTTAAAATCGGCACCGAAAAGATCCCTGCCGAAATGGTCACGGTCTTTGCTTATTTGAAAAAAGCGGCAGCGTTGACCAATAAGGAACTGGGCGTCGTCGATGCCGATAAGGCCGATGCCATTGCCAAAGCCTGCGATGAAATTTTAGAAGGGAAACTCGACGGCAATTTTCCCTTGGCCGTTTGGATGACCGGCAGCGGGACCCAGTTCAATATGAACGTCAACGAAGTCGTAGCGAATCGTGCCGCGGCGATCCTCAAAGAAGCGGGCAAGGAACAGCGCGTCCATCCCAACGACGACGTCAACCATTCACAGAGCTCGAATGATACCTTTCCGACGGGTCTTCACATGGTGGGAGTGCTGCTCCTTGAACAGCAGCTGTTTCCGGCTATGGATGCCCTCTATAAAGCCTTGCATGATAAGCAGGAAGCCTTTAAGGACATCGTAAAAATCGGCCGCACGCACCTGCAGGATGCGACGCCTTTGACCTTGGGCCAGGAATTCAGCGGCTGGGCCCGGATGATTGAACGCAATAAGGAAATGCTTCGCTGCGGCGTCGATTTTCTCCGTGATTTGGCTATGGGCGGCACGGCTGTCGGTACGGGCATCAACTGTCCGAAAGGCTATGACCGCCGCTTTGCCGAAATCGTCAGCGAACTGACGGGGACGACCTTCCGTACGGCACCGAATAAATTCCAGTCCTTGACCAGTAAGGATGAGCTGGTTGCCGTCCACGGCATGCTCAAAGGGCTTGCCTGTGACCTCATGAAAATCGCCAACGATATCCGCTGGCTGTCATCGGGTCCGCGCTGCGGCATCGGCGAAATCCGCATTCCCGAAAATGAACCGGGCAGCTCCATCATGCCCAGCAAGGTCAATCCGACGCAATGCGAAGCCGTCACCATGGTCGCCGTACAGGTCATGGGCAACGATGCGACCATGGGGATCGCCGCCAGCCAGGGCAATTTTGAACTGAACGTCTTCATGCCGGTCATTGCCTACAACCTTATCCAGTCGATCCGCTTGTTGTCGGACAGCATGGAATCCCTGCGCAAACACTGCATCATCGGTATCGAGCCCAATGAGGAACGGATTGAGACCAACCTTTACAATTCCCTGATCTTAGTCACAGGCCTTGTACCCTTAGTCGGCTATGACAAGGCCTGCACCATTGCCAAAACAGCGGCGAAAGAAGGACTGACGCTCAAAGAATCAGCCTTAAAACTGGGCTGGGTTACGGCCGAAGACTTCGACAAGGCCATGGACCCGGCGAAGCTGGCCGGCATCCGTTAACGATTTTTTGTAATTTCGTTGCAGCATTGAAAATAATTTGCACTAAATTTATCCAAAACCTTTTGCACTTTTTGAGAAGTAGTGATAGAATAGATGTACCAATATCTCATCATTATATTTTGAATAGGAGTGGATAGCATGGGTTTTATTAAAGAATTTAAAGAATTCGCCATGCGGGGGAATGTCCTTGATATGGCAGTCGGTGTCGTTGTCGGCGGTGCTTTTGGCAAGATCGTTACGTCTCTTGTCAACAACGTCATCATGCCGCCAATCGGTGTGCTCCTCGGCGGAATCGATTTTTCTGATTTCTTTATTCCTTTGAGCATGAACGGTGAAAAGGTAGAAACTTTGGCCGATGCCAAAGCCGCCGGGATCCCCGTCATTGCTTACGGCTCTTTCCTCAATACGATTCTTGAATTTTTAATTATTGCCTTCGCTATTTTTATCGTTATCAAGCAGCTCAACCGCTTGATGCCCAAACCGGCACCGGTTGCGGATCCGCGCCTGTGCCCCTTCTGCCGCCAGCCTATCGCTGACGATGCCACGCGCTGCCCGCACTGCACCAGTGAATTGCCGGCTGCCAATAACTGATTCATCGCTGTCGATGCTATATCTGTTTAAAAGGATAGACCTGTACCCTTTCATGCAGATGCGTTCCGGAAGGGAACTCATCGTCAGCCTTTATATGCTATGAGGGAAACAGCCTGCTGTCTGTGACGGCAGGCTGTTTTTTGGGTCCGTCGACGGTTGTTGGCAACGGTCTTTTCAGTTGATTTTTTTGCAAAAGATTTGTTACAATAGAAAAACAAAGGGAAAGGGGGAGCCTTCTTGCAGTTTTATACCTATGCTTATCTGGAAAGCCAGGCCCAAGTCAGCTACTTGTTTCAATATGGCCTGATTTTCTTTATTTTAGTGGCCCTGGTCATCATCACTGCCAAATATATGCGCAACCGACTGCAGTCGAAGTACCGTGATTTGAGCATTATCCTGCTTCTGATCGGCTTATTCTTAATCGGTTCCAATTGGGACAGTTACAGCCGCCAGCGGGAAACGAGGGAAAATACGTCGCGGATGATGCAGTTTCTCGATACCTTCAGCGACAATATGACCTTATCGGAGGCGGATATTGCCGTTAATTCCCTGCGCCTGCAGGACGGGATGCTGATTAAGATCCGTGACGATTACTATCGTATCGATTTTAACAGCAGTTATACGGCGTACCGCATCAACCGGGTCTATTTAATTCAAAAAGACGTCAAACTCGTCGACGTTCCGCACTAGGAGGGGCCATGTTTCCGTATTCTATGATTTTTGCTAAACTGGGCTTGGGACTGTTGGCCTTTATTTTACAGATCAATCTCTTGGGCAAGCGTAATCTGGCGCCGACGTCGGCTCTGGATCAGATACAGAATTACGTCCTCGGCGGTATTATCGGCGGCGTCATTTATAACGACACGATCAGTATTTTTCAGTTCCTCATGATCATGGTCGTTTGGACGATTTTGGTCATGACCTTGAAATACTTAAAATCCGTCAGCCGCATCATTCGCGTCCTCGTCGACGGAAGGCCGGTCATCCTCATCGAGCAGGGGGAACTGCAGACCGAAACCTGCCTGCGTTCGGGCATTCAGGCCTTTGAGCTTCAGATGAAGCTGAGGGCTATGGGCGTCCAGCGCATCCAGGATGTCAAGCGGGCTGTCCTCGAGCAAAACGGTCAGCTGACGGTCGTTCAAATGGGGGAAGACAACATCCGCTTTCCCATCATTGCCGACGGTCAGATCAATACGGATGTCTTGGTGCTGATCGACAAGGATTCGGAATGGCTCACGGAGGAATTGACCCGTCAGGGCTATGAGCCGCGGGATATCTTTTTAGCCGAATACCTCGACGGAGAAGTCATTTTGTATCCGTACCCGCCTAATTCCCATGATTAATAAGAGGCACGATGGTCTATGACAGCCGTCGTGCTTATTTTTTTATCAATTTTCTATTATTGATATCTGGAGGCTATTGACTTTTTGGATACATGGATTATAATAAGAAAGTAGTTTGCATTGCAACTAAATAGTTTGAATTAAAACTAACAAGGGAGACGACGACATGGACTTAGAAGCCCTGCATATTTTATTATTAATCGGATTTAACCGCTCGACTCGGGAAATCGGCCGCTGTATCAAACAAGAAGGCCTCATGCCCGGCCAGCCTAAAATCTTAGAATACCTATGGTTCCACGATGGAGCCGGCCAAAAAGAAATCGGCCAGGAATGCATCATTGATAAGTCGACGGTGACGAGCCTCTTGAAGCGGATGGAAAAACTGGAGCTCATCCGCAAAGAAAGCAGTCCCGATGACCAGCGCGGCGTGTCTATTTTTCTGACCGAAAAGGGATGGGAAAAGGCCAAGCGTATCCGCGAAATCATCTACGGTCTCGACGACTTCATGTGGCAGGGCATCGATACGGAAGAGCAGCAGCGGTTTATGGAAACCTTTCGGAAAATCATTGAAAATCAAAAGAAATGGGGAGAGTAATTTTGCGTCATATGCACTATAAAGGGATTCGGATTCCCGTATTTATCCTAAGTATTTTAATCAACGCCTTGGGCATCGACCTCATCACTGTGGCCGGCCTGGGGACGTCAGCCATCTCGAGTGTGCCCATCGTCATCAGCCTGTATTCGAAATGGACCTTCGGTCAATTGACCTTTTTTATGAATATCCTGTTTATCCTGGCCCAAATCGCTCTGCTTCGGCGGCAGTTCCGTCCGATCGAGGGCCTGCAGATGGGGATTAATGTTATTTTTAGCGTTGCCCTCGATCTGTACATGCCCTTCTTATCGGGGCTGCAGGGCCATTCCTGGCCCGTGGCCCTGGTCATACTCCTCGTGGGCTGTGCCGTCCTGGCCTTCGGTATTTGCCTGGAAGTTGCGTCCCAGGTCCTCCTGGTTCCCGGCGACGGCATTGTAAAAGCCATGGCTCAGGTAGGGAAGATCCGCATGGGGACGGCTAAAGTCATCTTCGATTCGACGATGGTTACCATGGCCTTCCTCTTGTCTCTCTTTTTCGGCGGGGATAAGACCCTGGTCGTCCTCGGCGTAGGCACCATCGTTTCGGCCATGACCGTCGGACGACTCGTCAATTTCTTCAACCGCCGCCTGTTCTTTATCGAACGGTTGGCCCGTCTGTCGTTAGAGGATCAAAACGAGAGTCCCGTGGCCTTGGCGAAAGAAGCTTCGTAAGGCATGACGGGAGTTACGTAAGGCGAAGCCGTTTCCCCAACGTAAAAACGAGGCTCAGCAGCATGAGAATGCAGAGAGCCTCGTTCTTTTTATATGGATTTTTATCCGTCATGTGTTGCTTCTGACGACACTTTTGGAGGGACGCTTTCTCGGGCAATCAGTTCGGTTCCCGTGGCTACGTTGCGCGGTGTCGACTTCGGATTGCGAATGCGCCAGCGGAGGGTTTCAACGGCTGATTTACCCAGGTTTTCACAAGGGACTTCGATGGAACTCAAGGGCGGCTGCGCATATTCGGCTAAGGGGATGTTGTCGAAGCCGATGATGGCAATGTCTTCCGGGATGCGCAGTCCTCGCTGCTGCAGGGCTCTCATCGCCCCTAAGGCGATGAGGTCATTGTCGGCGATAAAGGCTTCGGGAAGGGCCCCGCCTCGTTCTAAAACGGCATTCATATCCTGTTGAGCTGCTTCGAGGGACGGCGACAGCTCATAGACTTTGGAGGCGTCTATCTTTTGGTGGAACTGATTCATGGCGTAGGTATACCCCAGGTAGCGCATTTCAAAATTCGTGATCGGGACTGAGCTGCGCAGGTAGCCGATATCTTTCAGCCCTTGGTCATGAAGGTAGTGAACGGCCTGCCATACACCGTCCAGATTATGGATGGATACCATGTCGAGGGGCGAGGCCGTCAATTCATTGTCGAGGACGACGATGGGAAGCGGTGCATTTGAGACGATGGGAAGGTCGTCATGTTCCATTTCCGTACCCAGCATGACGATGCCCGACGACTGCGCAGCCGCCGCTTCGGCAATGCACGATGCCAGTTGATCCTGGCCGTCGCAATAGGTGATGGTCAAGGTGTAGTGGTGAGCCCGGGCCGCTTTTTCGACGGCTACGACGAGGCGGGTGAAAAATTGGGTACTGGTGATGATACTGCCGGATTTACGGTAGATTAAAAAATTGATGACCCCTTGAGGGGCAGCGGCCTTTTTGCTCGTCGTGCCGCGGTACCCGAGCTTGTTGGCCAGATTCAACACGGCGAGCCGCGTTTCTTCATTGACGCCGGGGCGTCCGTTTAAAGCAAGAGAGACCGTGGCCGGAGAAACTCCCAGTTGTTCTGCAATGTCTTTGATGGTCACTGTTGCCATTTCATACCTCCTGCTTTTGTAAGAATTTATGCATATCTGTTTAAATTATAAATCGATTCAATTAAAAGTGTAGCACGTCATAAAATGATAGTAAAGTCAGAAATAGACTTTAAGACAGAAAAAGAGCCTTTCTTCCGTGTGGTACCTCATCCAGTCTGCATATGGCAGCTGGTTAGGAGGCGACCGGCGGAGGATAGGCTCTTTTCTCATTATGCCTGAAGGAGTTCGACGTAGCGGATAATCAGGTCAGCTGCCTTGTCGAGGGAGATTTTCGAAGCATTGATAGACAAGGCGTATTTTTCAGGCTGTCCCCAGTGCTCTCCCGTATAGTATTCATAATAGTCAGCCCGTTTCTGATCTTCGGCCTTGATTTCTTGGAGGCTCTTACCACCGTATTCCGTGTGGCCGCGCTCGGTGCGAAAATCGTCGTCGGCACAGATAAAGAAAGAATAGTGCTTGGCAAAGTCACGCAGGACGAAGTCTCCGCAGCGGCCGAGAATGATGCACGAACCGGCTTTGGCCAGTTGGCGGATAATTTTCGATTCGGCGACGAACATGCTCGTGTCCGACGGACCTTCATCGGCACCGAAGGAGTAGAAGGGGATGAACCCGAGAGGAGCCGGCTCACTCGTTTCGAGGGCTTTCAACTGTTCTTCCGTCCAGTTGCTGATTCCGAGTTCTTTGGCCGCCGAATCGATGATTTGGCGGCCATACAGATGGAACCCCGTCTTTTTAGCGAGAAGCTGGGCGACTTCACGGCCACCGCTGCCGTATTGACGACTGATGCTGATGATCGTTCTTTTATCCATGGGTAAAAATCCTTCCTTTCATAGGGTGATGGAAATTAATTAGCCTGTTCGGCCTGGGCATACAAGCCGGCCAATTCCAAGTGGATCTTGCGGACGGCGGCTTCGTCGAGGTCGTACTGGTTGAGGAAGTAATAGCTGATGACGTGACAGGCAATAGGCAGTGCTGCTGTAATGGCCAAGATGCCGCTGGCGACGGCCGGTGTAATGGCGGCGCCCGGCTGATAGCTGACGAAGGTCAGAATCAGGCCGATGCCGGCACCGACGAGGCTCATGGCAAATTTCTGAGAGAAGAGGGCGACGGCGCCGAGGACACCGGCCATCTTCTTGTTGAATTTAAGCTGGCACATGTCGGCACAGTCTGCCGGCAAAGCCCAGTAGACGACGATGCCGAGTTCGCCAAAGAAGGTCGACAAAATGAGGAACAGGGAGGACAGGAGATAGTGTTCCGGCGGAACGATGAGAATCGGAACGGCCGTTACGGCAGCACCTAAGGTAGCGACGCGGAGCATGGCCAGTTTGTTGAAGACTTTTTTGCGGATGAGCCACATGGAAACGATAGGTGCGACGATGCCGGCAATGGAAAATGCCGATAAAAGGCCTGTCAGATAGGCATCGTTCTGGGCCAAATAATATTTGGCGTAATAGATGGCCGAGCTGCCTTTAAAGGTAAAGGCGGCCTGGGTCAAGGCAAAGAAGATGTAGAAACTGCGAAGGGTTCGGGTCTTAGCAATGATTTTAATTTTAGAGAAGAGGGTGTCGTTTTCGTCTTTGACGATAAGCGGATGGCTGCGTTCTTTCGTGCCGAAGAAGCAGGCTAAGGTGCAGCAGGCAGCGAGGATGCCGATGATGATCATGGCGTGGCTGTAAGCCTGAGCTTCGTGGGCTTTGTCATAGGTTGCAACGAACATGGGGACGACGGCCGAGCAGAGCAGGAAGGCCGACTTTGCCAAGGGGAAGCGGTAGGAGTTGATTGATAAGCGTTCTGCCGGATTATCGGTCAAGACTGAGAGTAGGCCGACGTAAGGAACGACGGTGCTGGCATACATCAGGATTAAAAAGATATAGGTTACAAAGGCGTAAATCAATTTTCCCGTGTAAGATAAGTCGGGAGCCAGGAAGACCAAGAAGCAAGATAAGCCGTAGGGAATAGCTAAGTACAGCAGGAACGGACGGTAATGACCGTGTTTCGTTTCGTGGCGGTCGGCGAAGTTGCCGATGATCGGATCCGAAAAGGCATCGACTAAACGGGCGATGAGGAATAAGGCCCCCATGGCGCTGGCCGTCAGGCCGACGACGTCGGTGTAGAAATAGGGAAGGAACATCATGGTCATACCGAAGAAGATGTTGGCCGAAGAATCTCCGAGGCCGTAACAGATTTTTTCGCGAATACTGATGTGATCAGCTGCAGGTTGCATATGTATCGCACTCCTTTTAAAATAATTAAAACCGTTAGTTAAACTATATGCTAAATATTACCATTAAATTTAATTAAAATCAAGAGGGCTATATCGGAAAATCATTTAAAATTCGATGTATTATTGGCATGAATGGCGCTATATAATGAATTTTATTATATAATACACGATGACACCTTAAAAATAATCGGGAAATTTTTATTTAAACTATTGAAATTTTTAATTAAATAATTTATAATGGGTTTAAGAAGTTTAAGAACACCAACACCTATGCCCAAGCTTAAAGGAGGCTTTATCATGACTACGATTAAATTAGGTTATGCACCGACCCGGCGCAGCATTTTCAGTGCCCCCGATGCCGTCAAGTATCGGGGACTGACGAAACAGAAGCTGGAAGAGTTGGGAATCTCCTTCGTCGATATCGATGATATCAATGAAGAAGGCCTGCTCTACGATGAAAAAGACCGGCTGAAGATTGTCGAAAAATTCAAAGCCGAAAAGATTGACGGCCTGTTCCTGCCGCACTGTAATTTCGGAACCGAATATGAATGTGCCCGCCTGGCCAAAGATTTGAACGTCCCGGTCCTCTTGTGGGGCCCCCTCGATGAACGGCCTGATGAAAAGGGGATTCGCCTTCGCGATACCCAGTGCGGCCTCTTTGCTACCGGCAAGGTACTGCGCCGCTTCAGAGTGCCGTTTACCTACATGACCAACTGTCGCCTCGACGATCCCGTCTTTGAACGAGGCATCAAGGATTTTCTGGCAGTCTGTAATGTCGTCAAGACCTTCCGCAACATCCGCATTCTGCAAATCGGTCCTCGTCCTTACGATTTCTGGTCGACCATGTGCAATGAAGGGGAACTCTTAGAAAAGTTCAACATTCAATTGGCACCGATTCCGATGCCGGAACTGACCGAAGCCGTCGCCAAGGCCAAAGCCGAAAAGACAGACGTTGAAAAGGCCGTTGCCTACATCCGCTCCCACATGGATGTCCGCATTAAAGATGACGAAGTTGAAAATGTGGCCGGTCTGTACGTCGCCATGAAAGGGCTGATGGAAAAATACGGCTGTAATGCCGGTGCCATCCAGTGTTGGAATGCCCTCCAGGGGGAACTCGGCGTCATGCCCTGTGCGGCCAACGCCATGCTCAATGAAATCGGGATCCCCATGGTCTGCGAAACGGATATCCACGGAGCTATTACGGCCCTCTTGGTAGAAGCGGCCGCACTTGACGGTACGCGTTCCTTCTTTGCCGATTGGACCATCCGCCATCCGGATATCGAAAATGGGGAACTCCTGCAGCACTGCGGCCCTTGGCCGATTTCGGTAGCGAAAGAAACGCCGAAGCTGACTTACCCCTTAGCCTTCGACTATCCCGGCAGCCTGACGGCCGAAGCCAAGCACGGTGATATCAGCCTGGTTCGCTTCGACGGCGACAACGGCGAATATTCCTTGCTGTTAGGCAACGCTAAAGGCGTCGACGGACCGGCCGGCATGGGGACCTACCTCTGGGTCGAAGTGGACAACATCAAACGGTTGGAAGCGAAAATCGTAGAAGGGCCGTACATTCACCATTGTGTCGGCATCCATAAGGACGTCGTCCCTGTTTTATATGAAGCTTGTAAGTATATCGGCGTCGCTCCGGATCTGTATGATCCCATTGAAGAAGACGTCAAGGCATATTTGAGAGGAGAATAAAAATGGATCTTCGCGCAAAAGCAATTGATATCCGAAAAGATATCGTCACTCTGATTCACCACGCCGGAACGGGCCACATTGGCGGCGACCTCAGCGTTACAGACATCTTGGTTGACTTGTATTACAAACAGATGAACGTCGGCCCCGACAAGGTAGACGATCCGGACCGCGACCGCTTTGTCCTCAGTAAGGGCCATTGTGTAGAGGCTCTTTACACCATCCTGGCTGACAAAGGATTCTTCTCCAAAGAAGAACTCCAGTCTTATTCTCAGTATTTGTCGAAATTCATCGGCCATCCCAACAACAAGATTGCCGGTATCGAAGTCAACAGCGGCTCTTTGGGTCACGGCCTTTCCATTGCCATCGGCATGGCCTTGGCAGCCAAGATGGATAACCGCCCCTATCGTACTTACGTCGTCTTAGGCGACGGCGAATGTGATGAAGGTTCCGTTTGGGAAGGGGCCATGGCCGGTCCTCAGTACGGTCTCGACAACCTCACGGTCTTTGTCGACCGCAACCGCCTCCAGATTTCCGGTACGACGGAAGACGTCATGGCCCAGGACAGTGCTGAAGCACGGTGGGCTTCCTTTGGCTGGAACGTCTTGTCCATTCCCGGCAATGACATGGATGCCATCGATGCCGCCGTGGACCTTGCGAAACGCACTAAGGGCAAACCGACGGTCATCATCGCCAATACGACGAAGGGATGCGGCGTCTCCTTTATGGAAAATCAAGCCGGCTGGCATCACAAAGTACCCACGGCAGATCAGGTTGCAGCAGCTATTCAGGAACTCGACGAAAGGAAGGCAGCATTATGAGCAAAGCCATTAAGAAAGTAATCGCAGAATTCCTCAGTGAGGAAGCCAAGGTAAATAAAGATATCGTTGTCCTTTGCAGTGACTCCCGCGGCTCCGGCGCCCTCGACCCCTATGCCGAAGAACACAGCGGCCAATTCGTAGAAGTCGGCATTGCCGAACAGAACCTGGTCGGTATCAGTGCCGGGTTGGCATCGGCCGGCAAGCGCCCCTTTGCCGTATCGCCGGCAAGCTTCCTCTCGACGCGCAGCATGGAACAGGCTAAGGTCGACGTGGCTTATTCCCATACCAATGTCAAACTCATCGGCATCAGCGGCGGCGTCAGCTACGGCGCTCTGGGCATGACCCATCATTCGGCGACGGATATTGCCACCATGGGCTCCATCCCGGGCCTTCGCGTTTATTTTCCGAGTGACCAGTATTTGGCAGAAGCTTTGATGAAAGAATTCGTAAGCGATTCCGAACCGGCTTATATTCGCATCGGCCGCAATGCTGTTGAAGACGTCTATGCCGACGGCAAACTCGACTTTACCATGGATAAGGCCGTTACCGTGCAAGACGGGACGGAACTTACCATCATTGCCTGCGGGGAATTGGTCTATGAAGCGAAGAAAGCGGCAGAAACGTTGGCTGCAGAAGGAAAATCAGTCCGCGTCCTCGACATGTACTGCTTGAAGCCCCTCGATACGGAAGCGGTTCTCAAAGCTGCCAAGGAAACGAAGGCAATCTTAACCGTCGAAGAACATTCCCCCTACGGTGGCCTCGGTGCTATGGTCGCCCAACTTACGGCTGCGGAATATCCGACGAAAGTCCGCAGTCTGACCCTGCCCGATGCGCCGGTCGTCACGGGGAACTCGGCTGATATCTTCCATCATTATGGACTCGATGCTGAAGGTATCGTCAAAGCTGCCAAGGAGCTGCTTTGATATGAAGTCCTACATCCTCGGCATCGATCAGAGCACACAGGGCACCAAAGTGCTGCTCTTCGACGATACCGGGACCATCTGCTATAAGGCGGCCAAGTCCCATAAGCAGTATATTGACGAAAAAGGCTGGGTCGAACACGATCCCGATGAAATCTGGCGTCGTTTGAAGGATTTAGTACGCGATATGCTGGATAAAACGGATATCGACGCTCGGAATATCAAGGCTGTCGGCCTCAGTAATCAGCGTGAAACGGCGATGGCCTGGCATCGTCAGACCGGAAAGCCCGTCTATCGGGCCATCGTCTGGCAGTGTGCGCGGGGCGCGGCGATTTGTGAAGAACTTCGCCGCAAAGGCCTGGACTCTTTGATTAAAAATATGACGGGACTGCCCTTGTCACCCTATTTTTCAGCAGCTAAATTGGCCTGGATTCTGCGCCACGTCGAAGGCGCCGGGGAACTTATGACCGAAGGCAAGCTCTGTATGGGGACCATGGACAGCTGGCTCGTCTACTGTATGACCAAGGGGCAGGTATTCCGCACCGATTTTTCCAATGCTTCGCGGACCCAGCTCTTTGACATCAATCGTCTGACTTGGTCGGACGATGTCTGCCGCGCTTTCGGAATCGACCGGAATGCGTTACCGGAAGTAACCGACTCTAACGGCCTTTACGGACGGACGGATTTCGACGGTATCTTACCGGAAGCCGTTCCCATCCATGCCGTCTTCGGCGATTCTCATGCGGCCTTATTCGGCCAAGCCTGCCATCATCCGGGAATGGCCAAGGCTACGTACGGTACCGGTTCTTCGGTTATGATGAATATCGGCGATAAGCCCGTGTACAGTCAGCACGGTTTGGTAACGTCTCTGGCTTGGAGCCTGTCGGGGAAGGCCACCTACGTCCTTGAAGGCAACATCAACTATACGGGAGCGGCCATTACCTGGCTCAAAGACGATTTACAGCTTATCCAATCGCCGGAAGAAACGATGGCCTTAGCCAAGGCCGCCAATCCGAAAGACCGTAGCTATTTCGTGCCGGCCTTTACGGGTCTCGGCGCTCCGTATTGGGAAAGTCAGGCGACGGGCCTTTATACGGGCGTTACCCGCGTGACCGGGAAAAAAGAAATGGTCCGCGCCGTCCTCGATGCTATTGCCTATCAGATTAACGACGTAACGACGCTGATGCAGCAGGAGTCGGGGTACAAACTGCCGTCCCTTCGCGTTGACGGCGGCCCTACGAAAAATGCCTACCTCATGCAGTTTCAAACGGATCTTCTGGGTTGCCCCGTCGAGGTACCGGACGCAGCCGAGCTTTCCGCCATCGGCGCCGCTTATGCTGCCGGCCTTGCCGTCGGTCTCTATGATAAGGACGCCTTGTTCAAGGAACTGAAAGGGGGTTCTTATGAGCCGTCCATGGCAGGGGACCGACGCCGTGAATTAATAGCCGGGTGGCAAAAGGCCATCTCTCAGACCTTAGCTGTGACTCACCAAGGAGCCTGATTGCATACGTTACGAAAGGACGTGTTTTCATGAAGAAAAAAGGCATTATCCATGGCCAACTGGCCGGCGCCTTAGCCGCCTTGGGCCATAAAGATCGATTCCTCCTCTGTGATGCCGGTATGCCCATTCCCGTCGGCATCCCCATCATTGATCTGGCCGTCGTCGGCGGCGTACCGACCTTCCGTCAAGTATTCGACGCCATTATGGATGAAATCGTCGTCGAAAAATATACCCTTGCCGAAGAAATCAAAGAAACGAATCCCGAGATCTTAGCACACCTGCGGGATACCTTAAAAGGTGCCGAAGAAGACTTTATTCCCCATGTGGATTTAAAGAAAGAATCGGCACACGTCAAATTTGCCGTACGGACCGGCGAATTTTCCTACTATCCCAATGTCATTCTGCAGGCCGGTGTCTGCTTTTGATGACGATATAACAAACTTCAGGAACCGATAAGTCTAAAGAACCTCCGAAAGTTAGAATTATAAAAATCTAACTTTCGGAGGTTTTTTGCGTTGTATCGTGCCGGGCGAATGGGCAGGGGGGATTTCTTACATGCTATATAAAGCCTTTTTTCTCCATCGTTTTTGGGGACTGAAAACGTTGCCCGATGTTGGGGGAGCGATCCTATCAACGTCATCTTTCTTGTTGAAACCAGACCATTTTTTTGGAAATCCGCTATTAATATATAAAGAATATTATTGAAAGAGCTTTATGTCTTGCTTTTAATGCATAACAAAAATAAAAACATATGAAAAAAGAAAAAATGTTGACTTTTACATAGTTTAAATGTAGTATAGTTATTGTAAAAACCAAGTAAACGAAGAACAATAAAGGAAAACAAGAAAAATGAAAGTGGTTTATTGATGGGAAAGGAAATGGGCGTATGTCAGACATAAAGTATTATTTGGCGGTGGATATCGGCGCTTCGAGCGGTCGGCATATCCTTGGCTGGGTTGATAAAGGAAGGATTCGCATTGAGGAAATTTACCGATTCGAGAATAAGCTGGTAAAACAGCATGACCATCTTTGTTGGGATCTTGAGCATCTCTTTCATGAGGTCGTTGAAGGGCTTAAGAAATGTAAAGAACTTGACCGCATTCCCGAGAGTGTCGGCATTGATACCTGGGGTGTTGATTTTGTTCTCCTCGATAAGAACGGCCATGTCATCGGCGATACGGTTGCCTATCGCGACGGACGCACAAAAGGGATGGATGAGGAAGTTTATAAGACGATTTCCGAAGCGGATCTTTACAGTCGCAATGGCATTCAGAAAATGATGATTAACACCATCTATCACTTAATGGCGATCAAAAAAGAAACACCGGAAGTACTGGATAAGGCGGAGCGTTTCCTGATGATTCCGGAATATCTTAATTATCGATTGACGGGAATTGCTATGAATGAATACACCAATTCAACAACATCACAACTAATTAACACAAAAACACAGGATTGGGATTTTGAACTTCTCAACATGTTGGGCCTGCCGACAAAAATTTTTGGTGCCATCCATATGCCAAAGACGCTGGTTGGACCTCTTTCAAAAGAAATGGAAGCATGCGTGGGCTTCACGACCGATGTCGTCCTTCCGGCCACCCACGATACAGGTTCGGCCGTCATGGCAGTCCCGACGAATTCGGATGACAGCATTTATCTGAGTTCGGGAACCTGGTCGCTCATGGGAATTGAACGCCTGATTCCGGACTGTACCGAAATGAGCCGCATACATAATTTCACGAATGAAGGCGGATACCATTACCGATATCGCTACCTCAAGAACATTATGGGGATGTGGATGATGCAGAATCTGCGCCGCGAGTTTAAGCATCCGTACACCTTTGACGAACTTTACGAACTCGCCCATATCGGCCGCTATTTCACGTCTGCCGTTGATGTCAATGACAGCGCTTTCCTCGCTCCGGACAGTATGATAAAAGCACTGCAGGATTATTGCGAAAGAACGAATCAGGAAAAACCGGAAACGGAATGTGAGCTCTTGTATTGTGTCTACCGGAGTTTGGCAAACTGCTATGCCAAGACCGTCGCCGAAATCGAGGAAGTCACGGGCCGTACGTACGATACGATTCATGTCGTCGGCGGCGGCTGTCAGGATAAATTCTTGAATCGGATGCTGGCAGAGGCGACGGGAAAAACGGTTTATGCCGGGCCGGTAGAAGCCACGGCTATCGGCAATATCATGGCTCAGATGCTGCGTGCTAAGGTCTTTGAAGATCTAAAGGAAGCGCGCCGGGTCGTAGCCAAGTCCTTCGATGTGAAGCGCATCGAAACTCCATTCGAGTAATTCCCGTCTCCCCGGCGGGATGATTAACCTGTTGGAATTTATAAATATTATATATCAGGTGATGTACGTCACCTCAAAGTTACAGGATTTATAGGAGGTTTTCATCATGTCGAGATTTGAAGAAGCAAAAGAAACTTATGCAGCTATTGGTGTGGATGTAGAAAATGCCTTAAAGAAACTGCAAGATGTACGTATTTCCATGCATTGTTGGCAGGGCGACGATGTCTTAGGATTTGATTCGGACGCACTGACCGGCGGCATTGCGGCGACGGGTAATTATCCGGGCCGTGCACGCAATCCGGAAGAACTCATGCAGGATATCAAAAAGGCTTATTCTCTGATTCCGGCGAAGCACAAACTGAACCTGCATGCTTCGTACCGGATCACCGATGAAAATATTGACCGTGATCAGCTCGAACCGAAACATTTCAAGGCTTGGGTTGACTTTGCAAAAGAAGAGGGGATCGGCCTTGATTTCAACCCGACCTTCTTCAGCCACCGGAATGTTAAAAACAACATGACCCTTTCCAGCCCGGATAAGGATATTCGCGATTTCTGGATTGCTCATGGCAAAGCTTGCCGGAAGATTGCCAACTACTTTGGTGAAGAACTCGGCATCACGGCTCTTGATGACATCTGGATCCCTGATGGGACAAAGGATGTGCCGGCTGACCGCTTGGGACCTCGTCAGCACCTCAAAGAATCTCTTGATGAAATCCTTTCCGTCAAATATGACCGTAAGAACATCGCCGACGCGGTAGAAGGAAAAGTTTTCGGCATCGGCGTTGAGTCGTACACCGTAGGCTCTCATGAATTTTATATGAATTACGCCGCGAAGAATGGCATTATGTGTCTCCTGGATACGGGTCATTATCATCCGACAGAAGTCGTTTCCGATAAGATTTCCTCGATGCTGCTCTTTAACGACAGTTTGGCCCTCCATGTCAGCCGTCCGGTTCGCTGGGACAGCGACCATGTTATCAAGTTCGATGATGAACTCAAGGAATTGGCAACGGAGCTCGTCCGCTGTAATGCCCTCGACAAGGTATTCATCGGCCTTGACTTCTTCGATGCCAGCATCAACCGTATTGCCGCTTGGGTTATCGGCATGCGCAACATGCAGAAAGCTTTGCTCTACGGCCTCTTGACGCCGAACCGGCATCTTAAAGAAGCCCAGGATTCCGCGGACTTCACGCGTGTCCTGCAGCAGCTGGAAGAAATGAAGACCTTGCCCTTTGGCGATGTCTGGGCTGAGTTCTGCAAACGCAACGAGGTTCCTGTTGACGGCCAGTGGTACTCCGTCATTACGGATTACGAAAAGGACGTTCTGTCTAAGCGATAAGAGAAATTATACGTTGAAATAAAGAAGGAGTATATCATGGATATCAAAGATTCAAAATTTATGGAAGGCTTTCAGCGCCTGACGGCAGATGCATTTCAGAAAGGCTGGCATGAACGAAACGGCGGCAATTTGACGTATCGTGTCAAAACAGAAGAAGTCGACGCCGTCAAAGAATCGCTGCACGAAGTGAAGGAATGGCAACCCATCGGCAATACCGTTCCGGGACTTGCCGGGGAATATTTCCTGGTTACGGGAAGCGGCAAATATATGCGCAATGTCTCCCTGGCACCGGAAGAAAACACGGCCCTCATAAAGATTGACGAAAAAGGCGAGCATTATGGCATTGTTTGGGGCCTGGTCCATGGAGGACGGCCTACCAGTGAACTGCCGACACATCTGGCAGCTCATGAACTGAAGAAAAAGATGACGAACGGGACGAACCGCATCATTTATCACGCACACCCGACGAATCTCATTGCCCTGACTTTTGTCCTGCCTCTGAAGGATAAGGAATTCACTCGTGAGCTTTGGGAAATGGCCACGGAAGATCCCGTCATCTTCCCCGAAGGTATCGGCGTCGTGCCCTGGATGGTACCGGGCGGCAAGGAAATTGCCGATGCATCGGTCAAACTTATGGAGAAATACCGCGTCGTCGTCTGGGCACATCATGGCCTGTTCGTTTGCGGCGATACCTTTGATGAAGCCTTCGGCCTCATGGATACGGTTGAAAAAGCCTCGGAAATTTGTGTCAAAGTCTTATCGATGGGCGGTAAAAAACAGACGATTCCTCGGGAGGGCTTTATACAGCTTGCCAAGGATTTCCATATTGATTTGAATACGGAGTTATTGGATTAATCATTTTTATAAAGGGAGGAAAAGGCTATGTTAGGTGTAAAAGTCGATTACGAGATGTCTGCTTGGAAAAAGACTTTGATTGCCGGGCTCATCAGTTATATCGATGCCGGTTCAATCGTAGCAGGGGCTTCCGGACTGTCGATGTGGCAAGGCTATCTCGGTATGAGCAGTGTACAGATGGGCCTTCTGGCCGCGCTGTCCTCGAATACAGGCGGGGCTGCTATCGGGGCGCTGATCGGTGGTAAGATTTGTGATAAGTATGGCCGTAAATTCGTTTATAACTACGCACTTCTATTTTATATGATCGGCGTGGCAATGATTTGCCTGGCAACGAACTATCCCTTGTTCCTGCTCGGCTACGTCATTGTCGGCTTAATGGTCGGTGCCGATGTCGTCGCTTCATGGACCTTTATTGCGGAAGAAGCGCCGTCGAAAAATCGTGCCAAACACTGCGGTTCAGCCCAGGTTGCTTGGATGCTCGGCCCGGTTGTCGTCTTTCTGGCATCCATTCCGCTCAATTCTATGTTCGGCCTTCTCGGCAACCGTATCATCTTTGCCCACTTGATCGTCGTTGCCGGCTGGATTTGGTATCAGCGTTTGAAGATGCCCGAATCGACGGAATGGACAGAAGCCCACAAACGCGAACAGGAACTTGCGGCAAAAGGCATTAAAGTTCGTAAGGTCCATTATGGGGATATCCTTCACGGTACCTGCCTCAAAACGGTGGTCATGCTCTGTGCCGTTTATACGCTCTGGAATCTCGCAGCCAGTACGAATGGGTTCTTCATGCCTTATGTTTACGAACACCTCGGCAAGCTCTCGAACGCCATGTCTTTGTTCTTGACGGCGTTGAACTTTGCCGTCTGCATCTTGACGACGTTCATCTTTATGTATACGGGTGATAAATTTAATCGCCGCAAGGTATTTGGCATTTTTTCCGGTCTCGGTGTCATCAGTTGGTTCGTTTGGGCCCTGCCGGCGAACATGATGCAGATGTGGATGCTCTTCTTCTTCACCATTGTCTGGGGTTTCTCGATGCAGCAGCAGTTCTATCAACTTTGGAGCTCTGAGCTCTTCCCGGTCCGCTATCGGGCAACCGCACAAGGCTTCACCTTCTTTGTCACGCGTTTCTCCGCCGCTGTTTGGGGGTTCCTCGTTCCCATCCTGATGGAAACGGTCGGTTTCCAGGTCGCCGCTATGATCATGATCGGATTCGTATTTATCAGCTGGGTTGCCGGTACATTCTTTGGTTCCGATGCCCGCGGCCTGACCCTTGATGAAATCACGAAACAGCGCTATGATCATGAAATTGATGAAAATGGCTGGTTTGTCAAACCGGTCGAATCCAATCTCCATACGATGCATCCCGTAGGAAAGTAACGAAGTCTGAATGAGGTTTGATTTTTAACGTATGCGATAGAAAGAGCCTTCGCCACGCTGAGATACATCCTTTTGTCGGTCAAGAGGAGACGGGAGAGACGAAGGCTCTTTTCTTTTGTGATTGTGATTGAATGGTAGGGGAGGTCTTTTGAATGGAACGTTTTGCATGGAAAGCCAGGGTCAAAGAGGGGAAACTCGATGAATATCAGTATCGTCATGCCCATATATGGCCGGAAATGAAACAGGTACTGAAGGATGCCGGTATTTCAAACTATACGATTTGGAATGTCGGCAATGACCTGTTCGGCTATTTTGAATGCGAAAAAGGGGTGGCTTATGCCGAAGCCTATCAGGCAAAGAGTGCCGTCGTTGACAAGTGGAATGAGTACATGAAGGATGTCATGGTCATGGAAATGGATCCGAAGACAGGGGCACAGCCGAAAATGCAGCAGGTGTTCTTCCTGCCTTGAACGCCTTTTCGAACAGACAACCGCGCTTCTTATGGACATGAAACGACCTCCTAAGGTTAGATCCGAACGTCTAATTTAGGAGGTCATTTTTTGTAAATCGGCCTTTTGTCAGAAAATTAAGTTGATCTGGTTATCTGCCAGAAATTCCTGCCATTCTTTGGCAGGCGGAACATCGGTGACGAGGGTGTCGATGCGTTCGAAATCATCACATTTAACAAAAGCCGTTTTGTCAAATTTCGAATGGTCGACCAAGAGGATGGTATTGCGGGCCTGCTGCATCATGATGCTCTTGACGCGGCTTTCGCTTTCGTTGGATTCCATGATGCCCTTGTTCAAGTCGATGCTCTTACAGCTGATAAAGGCAAAATCAACGTAGTACCGGGTAAGTGTTTCACAGGCGATGGAATCTGTCAGGGCACAGGAGCTGTCGCGCATCGTGCCGCCCGTACAGATCATCTTGAAGCCGCAGCCTATGAAATCGTTCATGAGGCGGATGGAATTCGTAACGACCGTGATATTACGCTGATTCTGAAGGCGCTGCAAGAGTGCCTGGCAGGTCGTGCTGGAATCCATCATGATCGTGTCGCCATCGTGAATCAGGCTTGCGGCTTTTTCGGCGATGAGCAGTTTGCTTTCATTATTTATGGAGCTGCGACGTGTATAAGAAAGTTCATCACTCGTGCTTTCCGTTATAACGGCACCGCCGTAACTGCGGCTGAGCAACTCCTGTCTTTCCAGTTTTTCCAGGTCGCGGCGGATTGTTTCTTCTGTTACTTTGAATAACTTAGCAAGTTCTGAGACGTAAACTTTGCGGTCAATTCGAATCTTTTCCATGATTTTTTGTCTGCGTTCTAATCCCAGCATGATAAGCTCCTTCTTTCTCTTATTTTTCTGTTATCTTTTTCTATTTTCCAGTGATTCGCTCTTATTATAGGGCAATTTGGGGCCAAATACAATAGAAACAGATAAAAATAGATGTTTGATTTGTTGGATGTTGTTCTTCGGTTCGCTTGAAAAGGAAGGCGTCTTCCTAAAGACAATGAGGGAAAGTACCCTGACGATAGGGGTGTTTGACTACGTGTCGGTTCGCCCATACCGGGTATAAAAAGGGGATTTTTTCGAGGGACACAGATTCTGAATTTATTCGTATGGGAGGGGGAAAGGTGTTTTCCGGAAGGGCGGCGTGGTAGAATAGATAGGAGATCGGCAGAGACCGCCTGCGAATATATTGGCAGCGACGTTATCCGAATAAAATCTCTATAAAGTCTCTGTCATGCGTCCGAATTCATGATACAATCAAGAACATTTGATGTTTCGTGATCCTACATACACGTGACTTATTCTCTGTAAAGGAGTTATGGCAATGATGGATTTACAAGAACGGAAAAAAATCTGGCAGCGCTTCATCGAAGAGGGCATCTTGAGCAAACAATTGCCTCCGCTGATTGCCCATTCATGGCGGGATTGCCGCAAGAAGGGAATCGATCCGTGGCACCGAAAAAATCTTCCCGTTGATTTAGAGAATCTAAATAGAAGCCGTCAAAAAAACAGACTATTGTTGCAAGTGGCCGGACCCATTATGCAAAGTGTCCATGAAATTGTCAGGGAATCCCATTCTCTCTTGGCGTTAATGGATAGTGCCGGCTGTGTGCTGCGTACCATTGGCGATGATACGATTCTGCAACATTCAGAAAATATTTTTTTTCATCCCGGTTCTGTGTGGAGAAATGATTCTGTCGGCACGAATGGTCCCGGGCTGGCCCTCGAATATGACAGGCCCGTACAGCTTATCGGCGCAGAGCATTATTGTGCTGACCAACATAACTGGAGCTGTTCAGCGGCACCCATCCACGGGAATGACGGACAGGTGATCGGTGTGCTGGATCTTTCGGGCAGTGCGGCTGCGGCTCATCCTCATACCTTAGCCTTGGTAGTAGCCTGTGCCTTTAGTATCGAACAGACCTTGCGTTCTTATCACCAAAGCCATTTCATGAAAGCCGCTGCCAATGGCCTGCCGGAATCCATTCTTCTTTTAAATGATACCTTGAAAGTACGCTGGGCCAATGCCACGGCCTATCGTGAATTGGGCGTATCTCATAAAGAGTTGTCGGCCCTCGATTTCCGCCGTGTCCTGCCTCAAATCGACTGGCCTGCCGTGACGTCCGATATGGTGAGTGACAGCCCCTTGTATATGGATGATCTGGGCGTCGTTCTAGCCAAGAAAACACGTCACTTCAGTGCTACCTTATCCAAAACCTGTGATGCTACGGGACAAACTTATACGCTCATTCTGCGAAGACAGGAACACTTATTTCGGTCCGTCAACCGTGTAGCCGGCAACCAAGCAAACTATACCTTTCAAAATATTTATACGGCAGACCCCGCTATGTCGGAAGCCATTGATAAAGCCCGTCAATATGCCTATTATGACAGCACCATCCTTATTGAAGGGGAAAGTGGAACCGGGAAAGAACTCTTTGCCCAGGCCATCCATGCCGAGAGCCCCAGGCAGAAAGGGCCTTTCGTTGCCGTGAATTGCGCCTCATTGCCTCGGGATTTAATTGAAAGCGAATTATTCGGCTATGAAAAAGGTTCATTTACCGGAGCCCTTCGAGAAGGGAATCCGGGCAAGTTCGAACTGGCTGATCACGGAACTCTCTTTCTCGACGAAATCGGTGAAATGCCTCTGGAATTCCAAGCCAAGCTGCTCCGGGCTGTAGAGACGCTTTGCATTCGCCGTATCGGAGGCAAAGAAGAGAAGAAGCTCGATGTCCGCGTTATTTCTGCGACCAATCGCTGCCTGGAGTCAGAAGTCGCAAAGGGAACCTTTCGCGGCGATTTATACTATCGATTGAACATTCTTAAATTGTCAATTCCGCCCCTGCGCAGCAGACCGAACGATATCAGCTACTGTGCCGACCTGTTCTTGAAGCGCTTTAACACACGCTATCCCGAACGAACTCGCCAATTATCTCCGGCGGCATTGAAGTCTCTTCTGGACTATTCTTGGCCCGGTAATGTCAGAGAGCTGCAAAATTGTATTGAACGAGCATTCTACACCAGTTCATCGGCCGTCATCATGCCCCATGACCTGGCTCTTCGAGACAGGCAATCGGCAGATGATGTCCGACTGTTGAACCAGCCTGTTGATGGGACAAATGCGGCAGAAAGAGCGGCACTCCTCCATTGCTTAGAAAATGCTTTTGGGAAAGTAACCGTTGCCGCAAAATCTTACGGAGTCAGCAGAGCTACTTTTTACCGCCTCTGTCATCGCCATGGCATTCGGCCTAAAGAAATCCGGCGGCACCATCCGTAAGCGGCCCTTGAAAACGTCTCAAAAATATCAAAAATCTCAAAAAGTCTCAAGACAGTTGAGACTTTTTGAGATTTTTTTCTTTTGGGTTATCCTGAAGAAGTTCGTTAAAAAAATATAATAACGCATAAACTAGCCAATATCGTGACCTAAAGTGACTCCATAGACCGAACTATCCTTAGTTGGCATCATAATTACATATATATTAATGAAAATAATTTATACAAGTTGTAGGAGGAATGCAAGATGGCAAATAAGATTACCTTAAATGAAACATCATACTTTGGTAAGGGGGCTATTCAGGAAATCGTTACAGAAGTTAAAAACCGTGGTTGTCACCATGTTACGGTCATTACCGACAAGGATTTGATGAAATTTAAAGTCGCGACAAAGATTACCGATCTTTTCGATACGAATGGCATTACGTATACGGTTTATGATCGGATTAAGCCCAATCCGACCATTCAAAATGTTCAGGACGGCGTAGCTTTTTGTAAAGATGCAAAGACCGATATTATCGTTGCTGTCGGCGGCGGAGCGGCTATGGATACGGCAAAGGCGATCGCCATCATTTTGACGAATCCGGAATTTGCCGATGTCCGCAGTCTTGAAGGGGCTTCGCCTACGAAGAACAAGTGCTTGCCGATTATTGCCGTTTCGACGACGAGCGGCACGGCAGCTGAAGTTACGATTAACTATGTCATTACAGACCCTGAAAAGCATCGTAAATTTGTCTGCTGTGATCCTCATGATATTCCCGTCGTAGCCGTCATTGATCCGGATATGGTGGCCTCCATGCCTAAAAAACTTTGTGCGGCTACCGGTATGGATGCCTTAGTTCACGCCATTGAAGGATATATCACCAAGAATGCTTGGGAAATGACGGATATGATGCACTTGAAAGCTATTGAAATTATTAGCAAATGGCTGCGTAAATCGGTAGAAGGGGATATGGAGGCTCGAGAAAAAATGGCCCTTGGCCAATACATTGCCGGCATGGGCTTTTCTAACGTCGGCCTTGGTATCGACCATTCCATGGCCCATCCGTTAAGTGCTTTTTATGATATTCCCCACGGTGTGGCCTGTGCTATCCTCTTAGCACCGGTTTTGACCTTCAACGCTTCTGCCACGGGGGAACGATATCGTGAAGTTGCCCGCGCCATGGGGGTTGCCGGCGTTGATGAAATGAGCCAAGACAAATATCGTAAAGCCGCCATTGATGCTTGCCAACAATTAGCAGACGATGTCGGTATTCCTCGAAAACTTTCCGACCTTGGCGTTCAGGAAAAAGATATTGATTTCTTAGCTGATTCGGCCATGGCAGATGCCTGCACGCCCGGAAATCCGCGGGACGTCGAAAAATCCCAAATTGTAGCTCTCTATAAGTCCATTCTCTAAGATAATGTTAACATACCTGCGCAGGTAAGCATTTCCATGACGCCCTGTTAGGCAGACCGGTTGAATACGGTTAACGGGTCTGCCTAACAGGGCGTTTTCTTTTGGCAAAAAGATGTACTTTATGCTTAGCCGGAAATCCCCGGCGGGACGTCTTTGAACCGTTTAGAAAGCGGTACGGCAGGCACCGGATATTTGAATTCACCGGCAGTCGATTCGGGGGTCCGCCTCACGAATCGGCAGGGTCAGTTTTGAAACATTGCTAAGGCGGTCTCCGAAATTTGACTGTCAGGAGGAATTATTACGCATCAGACACTTTGGTATAGGACGCTGTTTAGGGGGGTACTTTTTGGGATAGAGGCGATAGACGGTTTCTAAGAATTTTTGACTGGCTGCCGAAAAGGCGGCGTAGCGTTTCCAGACCAGGTAATGTTGGGTGTTTATGGGCGGATCGAGGGGGCGGAAGGCGACGGCCGGATCGATGGTCGGCGACAGGAGGTCGCGGATAATCAGAACCAGGCCCGGTGTGTATAGGGCGAAAGGAACAGGGGTACCATTCATAACGTTGTAGGTCGCGATGATGTCCAATTGGTCGGAAACCGGTTTGGCCCAATCAAAGAGCATCTGGCGAATCCCTTCTCTTTGGGCGATGACCAAGGGGCGATGGCAGAGGTCTTCTGGGGTGACCGCCGTTTTTTGCGTTAACGGGTCGTCTTTCTTCATCAGCAGGCCCCAAACGGAAGCATCCGGCAGGGGATGGGAGCCGTAGGCAGCTTTGTCCGGCCGGTCGAGGAGGACGATAAAGTCCAGGCTTCCGTGATCCAGCCGTTCCGTAATATCCGGGGCATCGCCGACGTGAAAGCTGAAGCGGATGTGGGGGTATTGTTGATGAAGCGCTGACGCCGCTTCAAGAATTCCTTGGCGTGGTGTACCGCCAATGGCGACGGTGCCGGTAATATCTTGGTCTGTTGAGGCGATTTCCTGCTCTGTCTTTTCAAGGAGGGCGACGATTTCTTCCGCCCGTTTTCGCAGCAGTACTCCATCGGGCGTCAGGGTGATGCGCCGCTTGCCCCGTATTAAGAGCTGTTTTCCCAGTTCAGCTTCCAGCTCCATGAGCTGTTTGGAAAGAGAAGGCTGGGCAATGTGCAGGGTTTCAGCGGCGCGGGTAATGTTCTGTTCTCTGGCCGTGGCCAGAAAATAACGTAAGACGCGAATATCCATGAGAGTCTCCTTTCAGGTTCATTGTAGCATTACGAACCATTGCTGTAAACTATGATAATGATAGTTTATAGGTCTTTGCTATGAATCGCTGACGGCACTATAATGAGTGTCGTTAGGAGGAGACCTACTATGGAAGAAACAAATACAACGCATCACGTACATCAAAAAATGTTTAAAATCGACATGCTGCACGGCTCACTCTGGGATAAGATCCCTCTCTTTGCCTTGCCGGTAGCGGCAACGGTCATTTTGGAACAACTGTTTCTGGCATCTGATTTGGCCGTGGTCGGTCATTTCAGTGGTGCCGCTAATACGATTGCCGTCGCCGGCATCGGGGCTAATATCCCCATCATCGGCTTAATTCTAAACCTTTTTATCGGATTGGCACTGGGGGTCAACGTCGTCATCGCCAATGCCATCGGCCGTAAGGATCGACTGACCGTAACCCATACGGTACATACGGCCGTCGTCATGGCCTTTATTATCGGCGTCGCCGTGGCCCTTATCGGAGAAGTCGTGGCGGCACCGCTTCTTGGCTCGCTGAATGTCCCCGATGATGTCTTGCCGTCGGCAGTGCTCTTTTTACGGATTTATCTCTTGGGACTGCCGGTCATCATGCTGTACAATTTTGAATCGTCTATCTTTCGCAGCGTCGGCGATACGCGCATGCCTTTAAAGGTACTCATCGTATCGGGACTGGTAAATGTAATTCTCAGTCTGTTTTTTGTCGCCGCCCTCGATTTTCATGTCGCCGGTGCCGCCTTAGCTACGGTAATGGCCAACGCCGTCAGTGCCGGCGTCTTGTTCCGCCTGTTGATGCGGCCCCATCGTTATATTCAGCTGCAGGTCAAAAATATCGGCATTCATTGGGACTGCGTCCGTTCGGTTATCGCCATCGGCCTTCCGGCAGGCGTTCAAAGCGGCGTATTTACCTTAGCCAATATTGTTATCCAAGCCGCTATCAACAGCTTGGGGACGAATGCCATCGCTGCTTCGGCTGCAGCCTTTAACCTTGAAATGATCACTTATGACCTGCTTAATTCCTTCAGCCAGGCCTGCACGACCTTTGTCGGGCAGAACTATGGTGCCGGTCAGCTTGACCGCTGCCGCCGCATTTTTAAGATCGCTCTCTTCGAAGACATCATCGCTTCGGTCGCTGCCGTTTTCCTAATTTTTTCATTCGGCCCCTTTCTGTTATCCCTCTTTTCTCCGGATCCGGCCGTCATTGAACTCGGCATGCTTCGCTTGAAAATGATCTTCTTTGCCAATGTATTTACTGTTTTATATGAAAATATGTCCGGCTATATGCGCGGTTTCGGCATTTCCTTGCTGCCGGCTGCGGTTACGACTATCAGCATCTGCGGCAGTCGTCTCTTTTGGATTTTTGCCGTTTTTCCCCGGTACCATGAATTTTACTGGATCATGATGGCTTACCCGGTCAGCCTGGCCGTTACCGCCGTCTGCATTTTTGCCCTGCTCTTATGGTATCGTCCGGCCCATCGCTTGGGTCATGGGACGGAAAAGCTGGCTTATGAAGGCTGAGTAGAACCGATAGGAGCTATTCATGATAGTGAGTAATGAACATACATACGTAAAGCTTATAGAAAAGACGCGTAAGACGAATTGTTATTATGCGTCTTTTTTTGTAGGCTAAGAAGGGACGCTGCAAGGTGTCATTCCTGACAAGGGACTTTACTATAAATCCTGCTTTTTGCAAATACAGATTGGCCAGAGGCGTACTTTAGAAGCCGGTGCCGTTAGGTACGGGTTTTCTTCGACAAAGGAGTAAGCTGCTTATTTTCGGAGGGGAGACGATTCTACGCTCCGTAGGTAGTATTATTGTCCCTTTTATTTTAAGATAGTCATAGCTAAAGAAAGAGGTGTCATACTATGAACTATATATCAGGCACGATGCTAAAAGAACTGCGTGAAAAAAAGAAGCTTACGCAAAAGGAGTTAGCCGGGAAACTGCGTATCAGCGATAAAACCATTTCTAAATGGGAGACCGGCAAGGGCCTTCCCGATATTACCTTAATCACACCCTTGGCGGAAGCCCTCGGTATTTCGGTGGCGGAACTCTTTGCCGGTGAATATGCCGTCAATGATAACCGCTCGGCCAATGTGAAAAAGCTCAAGTTTTACGTCTGTCCCATTTGCGGCAATATCATCACCGGTTTTGGCCAAGGGGATTATAACTGCTGTGGCGTCAAATTGCCGGTCCTTACAGTGGAAGAAGATTCTTCAGAACATCAAATCAATTATGACATGATTGAACATGAGTTTTTCGTCCATATCGACCATCCCATGACCAAGGAGCACTATATTTCCTTTATGGCCTATGTGACGGCCGACCGGTATACCTTGGTGAAGCTCTATCCCGAGCAGGATGCGCAGTGCCGATTCATGAGCCGAGGTCACGGCTTTATTTATGCCTACTGCAATCGCGACGGCTTGTTTAAGATACATGTCTAGTGAAATCGTTTTTTCTATCTTGATCTCTTGAGGGTTAGCCCTAAAAAGTTAACTCTCAGGAGGTCTTTATTTTAGGCAAATTTGTACGTATATTTACGATTCTGTGCTATTTGTGTTACGATAAAAACAATAAAAGGTATGATACATATTTATTTTTATCATGGAGGTAACGATGAGCAAACTGGATTTATTTAGAGATCATCTGGATGAAAGAGAATATCGCTATCGTGAAGTAACCGATGATGCGGGCGTGACGCGGGCTTTTATTGCGCAGCACGAGATTAAAAACAATCAGATACTTACGGTGGTTTATGAATTTTCCGAGGAAGAGACCTTTGTAGACCTTGGTATTTTTGATATTGCCAAGATAGAAGATCCTTCAAAGAGAGAAGCTGTATTGGATTTAATCAATGAACTTAATCAGGGGTATCGATTTGGCAAGTTTTTCATCAGCGATGAAGGCGATGTCGTCATGCGCTGGTCCTTGTTTATAAAGGATCACTTTGATCCCGCAGTGCTTCTGGATATGGCTTTTATGCTCGTAGGTACTATAGAAGAAGCGTATCCTAAATTTATGAAAATTCAATGGACATAACGATAACGTGCCTTTCTGAATAGGAGTGCAGGTTTGACTATTGTTCTACCGCGGCAGATGACGTCCGGTCATTGTCCCGTGAAATTGGTTTTACCATTCTTGCCCGTCTCCTGAGCAGAATGGAGGAACGGTATGCCCAGGCCAAAGAGGCCCTGCAGTATATCTTCGATCATATTTGTAAGTAAAAATGGGATTTATCATACCTGTTGAATTGACAAATAGGGCACGACGGAGCTTTGGGCTCAGGTCGTGCCCTCTTTTCTCACTCAGATTCTTCGGCGAAGGGGCTGTTCATCAGCTGCTGCAACTGTTTGAAGTTCGGCGGGAAGGCATCGTTACCGTAGATTTCTAAGGCTTTATAGTTATTGGAAAAACGGATGGATAATTCCCATTGCTCGCCATCTTTGGCGTAGGATTCATATTCTTTGTCCCAGTATTCTATATGAAGGGCTTCGATTTTTTTAGGAACTCAGCTTTTGACATCTTTTTCCGGGGAATGTCGTCGTTGTCCTTCAGAAAGGGCCGACGTTTTTTCGTATAGATGGCTTTGTCATCCTGGAAGCGGACGGTCGTTACTTCATGACTGCTGAAATAGCTGCCGTCGGAAAATATGACGGTTTCGATGTAAGGGATATGTTTGATAAATGTTTTTCCCACCTTTTTTTGCTTCATAGTTCCTCCTTCTTTCTGAAATGCGGCTTTTCTTTTTATTTTACACATCGCGGCGATTTTTAGAAAGGCACAGCTGTAGACTTACGGATCAATCTAACGATGAGGAAGCGGCGAGATTTTTCTAAGGCGATACGTTCGATGTGCCTGTTTTCGGCGCTCTCTTTGTCATATAAAGTACATATATGATATAATAAAATAAATCTAACATATATACAAAAGATGGCCGACGTGAGCCTTGTCGGTTGGAGGGAGCAAGGATATGAAGAAGAAATGCAGTTGTTGCGGGAAGAAAAAGAAGGTTGTTCGATTTGATGGGAAGGTGTGGTGCAAGTCCTGTGTTTGGCACGAACTGAAGGCACGGGATGCTGTGAATCTGAAAGGGCATGACGCCGTGGAGCTTAAAGAAGGCGATGCCATGGAAAACAGGACGGCTGCTGAGGAACTGCAGGACATGAAGGAAGCTGTAAAGAGTCTGGCTACCAAGCAGAATCTGATTAAAGCGGGCACTTGTGCCGTCGGTGTCTTTGTCGTCGGCATGATTGCCGTCCATTTTGGCGCCGACCAGATGGTCTATCGTTGGCTGAATCCGTGGGCACCGTTATAAAGAGAACGTCGATCATCGTGAGATGATCGGCATTTTTTTATACCATAAGTGGGGATGGGGAGAGCCTTTTCTTAGGAAATAAAAAAAGTCCCACCCGCAGTACGTTTCCGCCTTATGCGTGGTGGGCTCTATCAACTATAGTATAGCAAATTTTAGGGAAAATATAAGGCTTGTTCAATCAATGGGTTAAGCTGTATGCGTTGGCCTCAGCTTGATTCGGGCAAGGCGTGATTCTTTTGATGTAATTTAAAAATTGTGCGTGGCCATAAAAAATGACCTCCCGGAGTTCGTCTTTCGAAACGGACGTTAGGAGGTCATTCTTTTCATGTTAAGGTTGCACGTTAAGCTTGCTTCTTGATGCGGCAGGCGACGCAGTAGATGACGGCGCACATGGCAAGATAAGCCAGGATGCCGAGGTAGGTTGCGCCCGGCGTGGTGACCCAGTCTTTTAAGAACCAGTCGACGCCGCCAATGTGGAGGACGGCGCTGATGAGGCTGCCGATGGCACCGCCGGCAACGAAGCCCGAGGCGATGGTGCTGCCTTCACTGAGGCGAAGTTCGTTTAAAGCTTCGTCCTTGCTGCTGTGAGAGACGAAGTACGAGACTAAGCCGCCGATGAGGACCGGCGTGTTGATTTCCATAGGAAGGTACGCGCCGAGGGCAAAGGCCAAAGGCGGAACTTTCATCATCCACAGGATAAAGGCGAAGAAGGCGCCGGCCATGTAGAGCGGCCAGGGAGCGGCACCGCCGTCCATCATCGGTTTGACGATGGCGGCCATGGCATTGGCCTGAGGAGCGGCTAAGGCGCCGGGGCCGGTATAGCCGTAGGCGTGGTTCAAGAGGAAGATGACGCCGACGGAGACGAAGCTGGTGATGATAATCGAGACGATTTGCCACTGTTGCATCTTCTTTGGCGTAGCGCCCGTGAGGTAGGCGACTTTCAGTTCCGACATGAAGTTGCCGGCAACGGCTAAGGTCGCACAGAGGAAGGCGGCCATCATGAGGATGGCGATGATGCCGGAGCTGCCGCTCATGCCGGCATTGCCCATGAGGACGGCCGATACGATGATCATGAAGATGGTCATGCCCGAGACCGGTTCATTCCCCGTAAAGGCGATGGAACTGATGCCGACGACAGAGAGCATGAAGGAAAAGATGATGATGATGGCTCCGGCCAGAAGAGTCTGGGTGATATTCTGGGAGCAGGTGACATGGAAGAAGAGGATGAATAAGGCATCCATGGCCAGGGTCCCGGTGACGATCTGGCTCATGGGCATATCCTGCTGGGTACGGAGAAGATCCGTTGCCGAAGGACCCTTCGACGAGAACATATCCACGGCAGCTCTTTTCATGACCCGGCCGACGACGCCCGACATGGAGATAAGGCCGATGATGCCGGCCATGGCCAGCATGCCGATGCCGATGTGGCGGACGTACTGGGAGAAGACGTCGTCAATGGAGGCATTGGCCAAGAGGACCGTCTGGCCGCCGATGGTCATGACGTGATCACCGCCGAGGTAATAGACGACGGGGATGCAGACGAACCACGAGAAGAAGGAACCGGCGGCGATAATGGCGGCGTAGCGAAGACCTGTGAAGTAGCCGATGCCGAGGAGGGCTGCGTCGTTGTCGAGGCTAAAGGCCAGCTTGTATTTATCGGCCGCCGCCTGGCCCCAGGAAAAGGTCATCGTCGACAAGACTTCCTGCCACCAGCCGAGGCTGTTAAGGACGAAGTCGTAGGCCATGGCCAAGAGGCCGCTGAAGACCATGACTTTCGCCTTGGAGCCTTCGTTGCAGCTCAAGACTTCAGCAGCCGCCCGGCCCGACGGGAAGGGATAGGCTGCGTCCATTTCTTCGCAGAAGTAGCGGCGGAAGGTCGTGGCCAAGAGGACGCCGAGGACGCCGCCGAGGACGATGGGAATGACCATTTCGGCAAAGGATAATTGACTGTCAAGCTGCAGGATGAAAAGGGCCGGCAGGATGAACATGACGCCGCCGATGATGTTGGTACCGGCGCTGGCAATGGCCTGGATGTGGACCGTTTCCGGGAAGGCGTTTTTGCGTTTGAAGAGAACGGCCATGCCCATAGCCAGGACAGAGACCGGAGCGAAGGCGTCGACGGTCTGGCCGATTTTCAGACACAGATAGCCGACGGCTAAGGCGAAGAGGGCGGCAAAAAAGAGCCCCCAGCCGACGACGTAGGCGTTGATTTCAACATAGCTTCTGTCCGGCGCCATGGGCGGGGCATAGTGTCGTCCGTCGGAGTTTGGTGAAGACATAAGAAAGACCTCCTAAAAGTATAAAGTTTCATTGGTAAATCAAACGATTAACCCATTATATACTCTTTAATTTTAGAAGAACGACGCCGGTCTGTCAACGATGGCTTTACGAGAATTTTACGGATAAAATTATATAATTAAAAACAATTCTTAATTGATAAATTTTTAATTATAGAGTATAATAGTGGACATAAGAGAGTCGCAATATGCGAATGCACTATTCTTACAGTCCTTATAAAGGAGGTTCTTCTATGAATATTGTAGTTTTAGTAAAGCAAGTTCCGGCAGTTTCTGAAATCGAAATTGCGCAAGATAATAACCTGGTCCGTGTCGGTGCTCCGTCGATGTTAAATCCCGTTGACAAGCATGCTATCGAAGCAGCGATTGCAGTCAAAGACGCAGTGGGCGGCACGGTTACCCTTATCACCATGGGCACGGCTCAGGCCGCGGAAGTCATGCGTGACGGCATCGCAGTCGGTGCTGATAAAGGCGTTCTCGTATCCGATGAACGTATGGCCGGGTCCGATACCTTAGCTACGGGCCTGATTTTAGCAAAGGCGATTGAAAAGATCGGCGACGTCGACCTGGTATTCACGGGCAAACGTTCGACCGATGGCGATACGGGCCAGATTCCTCCGGCCGTTGCTCAGTATTTGAACATCTCTCTCGTTTCCTATGCTGATTCCATCAGTGTCGAAGGCTCGACGATTACGGCAACCCGCGCCAATCACGGCGGCATTGAAACGGTTCAGGCCCAGTTACCGGCCGTCGTTTCGGTTACGGATAAGAGCAATACGCCGCGTTCTCCGAAAATCCGCGGTAAGATGGCTGCCAAAAAGGCTGTCTTCGACGTATGGCGTATCGAAGATTTGGGCCTCGATGCAGCAAGTGTTGGCAAATCCGGTTCGGCAACAAAAGTTACGGAAATGTTCGCGCCGGAACCGAACCCCGTCGGTATCATGGTCGAAGGGAATACCCCGGCGGACCTTGCGGCTAATCTCGTTAAAGATCTGACTGCCAAGAACTTACTGTAAGGAGGGCTCTGAACATGGAATTAAAAAACAACATCAGCGTATATATTGAAGTTGCCGGCAGTGCCTTGAGCACGCTGAGCATTGAATTGTTGG
Organism: Megasphaera sp. UBA1696; assembly: GCA_002319965.1. Classification (GTDB taxonomy): domain Bacteria; phylum Bacillota; class Negativicutes; order Veillonellales; family Megasphaeraceae; genus Megasphaera. The sequence goes on along the minus strand of DCJQ01000039.1, from coordinate 38,605 downwards.
GCAAGGCTCGTCAGCTGGCTGACAAAAAAGGCGAACAAGTCGTTGCGTATATCGTCGGTGCCGATACGAGCAAAGCGGCTGAAGAAGCGATTTCCTATGGGGCAGACGCTGTCGTCGCCGTAGAAGATCCGGTACTCGAAGGCTATGACTCGGCCTTGTATACGAAGGCCATTGCGGCGTTGGTTGAAAAATACGCACCGAGCGTCATCCTCATCGGCGGTTCTCCCAACGGCCGTGACCTCGGCGGCCGCCTGTCGGCGAAATTGAAAGTCGGCCTCGTTGCCGATTGCATCGACGTTCTCCACGAAGGTGATGACGATACGCTTACGTGGATTCGTCCGGCCTTCACGGGCAAGCTCTTGGTTAAGATTCAGACGACGACCCGCCCGCAGCTCGGCACGGTCAGCGATAAAATCTTCCACGGTGTCCCGGCTAATCCGTCCCGCAAGGGCGATGTCATCAAAGAAAAAGTCGATTTCAGCGGTGACGCTCCGACGGTCAAAGTAACCAACTTTGAAGCCGTTGAAAATGCAGCCGAAAGCCTGTCCATTGAATCGGCTGAAATTGTCGTCGGCGCCGGCCGCGGCGTTCAGAACGAAGAAGGCATGAAAGCCGTCGAAGCTTTCGCTCAGCGCATCGGGGCTGCCTTCGGCGTTTCCAAGCCCCTCGTCGATAACGAATGGGCTCCCCATGATTTGCAGATCGGCATTACGGGTAAGAAAATTGCGCCGAAAATCTACATCGCGATGGGTATTTCCGGTGCTATCCAGCATAAATTGGGCGTTCAGGATGCTGAATTGATCATTGCCGTCAATAAAGATCCCGATGCACCGATTTTCGAATTCGCCCACTACGGCATCGTTGGCGATCTCTTTGAAGTCATGCCGGAATTGGAAAAACAAATTGCCAAGATCAAAGGATAAAAACCTGACTATGAGCCTTTCGTTCAGGTCATAGGATGCTGTATAAAAGAGCTTTTCTACAATGGTGTGTATTGTGGAAAAGCTCTTTTTTTTGCGTTTTCAAGGTTTTTAGGGACCGTTATGCCGAAGAGGAAGATTCTTTATGTTATAATAGGCATAATGAACACTGTGTAATAAACGGGTAGGAGGTTTTTCTATGGATTCTTTTGCAGCCCGCGAGGCCTGTCAGGAGGGCCGATACAACGACGTCCTTGCCATGTACGATAAGGCAAAGCCTGACGGTTCCTGGACGAACTGGGACTATTACTATTATGCCTATGCCCTGCGCAAGGTCAACAATTATGCTAAAGGGCGGGAAATTGCCCGGGCCGGCATCATCGCCTTTCCGGAGTTTACCAATCTTCACGGCATCTACTGCTGGTGCCTTTACTATTTATACATCAAAAAATTCGATGAACGGCTCCATACCTTCGAAGACTTTCGCCGCGCCGTCGACGCCATCTTAAAGTACAGTCAACAAGGTCCGTACACGCCGTATACCTTAGCCGTATGGCGGATGGTCGAAGTCTTAAAGACCAAACCGCCGTCTATGGCGAATATGGCCGGCGACTATTTGCGCCGTCTCGATCCGGATCTCTTGTCCGATGAAGAAAAAAAGGTGACCCTTCGCGGACGGGAACAGGTTATTGCCTCCGATCGGGAACACTGGTATGCCCTCATGAGCCGGACCCTCATCAAGGAAGAAAGGTACGATGACTGCATACGTCTTTGCCGCATGGCCTTGGGAATCTTTCCTGAACTGCATCACGACAACGACATTTGGTTTTCCTACCGCATCGGCCTCTGTGAGCTGCGGTTGGGACAGATCGAGGACGCCCGGCAGCGGTTTGAAGAGTTATTAAAGTACAAGCAGCACTGGATCGTCTATCGCGGCCTCTTTTTTGCGGCCCAAGCCAAGGGCGACAGTGAGGCGATGCGCCGCTACGGAGCATCGGCCATGGCAGCTCCCGGCGAGCTTAAGGCTAAGGTCAACTTCCTCGCCCAGTTGGCAGGGGCCTTGGAAAATATGGGCAGTTACGATAAAGAGGCTTATGAGCATTATCTCTTGGCGAAACTCATCCGGACCGAACAAAATTGGAAAATTTCGCCCCAGCTCATTGCCAAGGTCGACCGTTATGATTTTTCTCCTCCGGATCGACAGGAACTGTTTCGCTGCCTCCAATCCTTCTGGATGGCCGAAAAGCATGCCGGTGAAGAACAGCATAAGGGCACCATCGATAAGATACTCCCCGGCGGCAAGGCCGGTTTCATCCGGGAATACGGCGGCGGTCAGTATTATTTCCGTACGGCTTCCCTGTATCGGGTCCGAGCGCAGGAAGGTGAGAAAGTTACTTTTTATGTCGAAGACTTTTTCGATATAAACAAGAAAAAACCGGCCCGTCGCGCCGTGGACATCGAGCCTGTTTTGCTATATCATAAGAAATGAAATTACCAGAGAAAGCGAGTGGCCCTTATGATTTTATCAGGCAAGGAAATTGTCAAACATTTAGGTAAAGAAATTATCATCGAACCCTTTCATCCCGAACGGGTCAATCCCAATAGCTATAATCTGTCTCTTCACAACGAACTGATGATTTACGACCATGCCGAATTGGATATGGCTAAGCCCAATCCGGCGTCGACGATCCATATTCCGGAATCGGGCTATGTCCTCCAGCCTAATACGCTTTACTTGGGTCGGACTAATGAATACACCCGGACCGACGGCTACATCCCCATGCTGGAAGGCCGGTCGTCTGTTGGTCGTCTCGGCGTATTCATCCACGTTACGGCCGGTTTTGGCGACGTCGGCTTTGCCGGTTACTGGACCCTTGAAATCTTTTGTGTCCAGCCCATACGGATTTACCCCAATGTCGAAATCTGCCAGATTTACTATCACGATATCGATGGGGAATACGACAAGTATACCCACGGAAAATATCAGAACAATACGGGCATTCAGCCGAGCATGCTTTGGAAAGACTTTGAAAAGATGAAATAGGGGAGGTATGACCATGAAAGAAATCGATATTCAGGAACTCCTGGCGCCGGATACGTTTCGCCTGGGAAGTGCCGAAGACCGAAACGGCGGGACTGGCTGCACGGTCCTCGTCTTTCCCCAAAGTGCGCCTTGTGCCGTCGACGTCCGCGGCGGCGGTCCGGCCAGTCGGGAATCGGAATTGCTGAGTCCTATGGCGGCAGCGTCCGGCATCCATGCCATCCTCTTAAGCGGCGGCAGTGCCTTCGGCCTCAATGCTGCGACGGGGGTCATGACTTATTTGGAAGAACAAGGTATCGGTTTTGAAACGCGGATCGCCAAAGTTCCCTTAGTCGTCGCCTCGTGTATCTTTGACCTCGGCTGCGGCGACGATGTCCGCCCCGATGCGGCCATGGGCTATGCCGCTTGTGATGCGGCATTTAAAAATGACTTCCGTGAGGGCTGCTACGGTGCCGGGACGGGGGCTACGGTCGGAAAGCTCTGCGGCCCGGACTATATGATGAAATCCGGCGTCGGTGCCTATGCCGCTTCGGTAGGTGACCTCAAGGTTTGCGCCATCGTCGTCGTCAATGCCGTCGGCGACGTCCTCAGCGAATCGGGTGAAATTCTCTCGGGGATGAGAAGCTGCGACGGAAAAGGTTTTGCCGATACGCGTCGGGTCATGCTCGAAGAAGCCGGAATCACGCCGACCCTCTTTTCGCAGCGGGCTGTCGGAACGACGACCAATACGACCATCGGCGCCATCGTGACCAACGGCCGCTTTGACAAGGCTCAGCTGAAAAAAATAGCCGCCCTCGGCAGCAACGGTATGGTCCGCACCATTCGACCGGTCAATACGACGGCGGACGGCGACTCTCTCTATGCGGCCAGTATCGGGACGGTTTCGGCTGAAATCAGCTTGACCGGAACCCTGGCAGCGTACGCCGTCGAACAAGCTGTCCGCCGTGCCGTTTTGCAGGCTGAACCGATGTACGGCATTCCCGCTTCCCTCGACTGAGTCTGCGCAAGGGCTCGGAGAGGCGATATTTCGGCGTATCATCATTTTGTTATCTTAAAAGGCAGTGCAGTACGGCTATACATTTTTTATCAGGTGGTGTTTTGTAATGTATGATTATGTCATCGTCGGCAGCGGTCTCTTTGGCGTCGTTTTTGCCCATGAAATGAAAAAGGCCGGGCGCAAGTGTCTGGTCCTCGAACGGCGGACGCACGTTGGGGGCAACGTCTACTGCGAAGAAAAAGAAGGCATCCGCATCCATCGCTACGGGGCCCACATCTTCCATACGTCGAATAAAAAAGTTTGGAACTATGTCAATCAGTTTGTCGAGTTTAATCATTACGTCAATTCGCCGGTCGCCAATTACAAAGGTGAGCTCTACAACCTGCCTTTTAATATGAATACCTTTGCCAAGATGTGGGGCATCGTGACGCCGGCAGAAGCGGCTGCTAAAATTGAAGAACAGCGCCAAAGGGCCCACATTACGGAACCGAAGAACTTAGAAGAGCAGGCTATTTCCCTCATCGGCACCGATATTTATACGAAACTCATCAAGGGCTATACGGAAAAGCAGTGGGGACGGAATTGTACCGACCTTCCGGCCTTCATCATCAAGCGACTGCCCGTCCGCTATACCTTTGACAACAACTACTTTGACGACCGCTATCAAGGGATTCCTATCGGCGGCTACAACGGCCTCATCGACGCCTTGTTAGAGGGAATCGAAGTGCGGACCGGCATCGATTACAATAAAGAACGGTCATCTTACCTCGATATTGCCCGCAAGGTCGTTTATACGGGACCGATTGATGAATATTTCGGCTACCGCCTGGGTCATTTGGAATACCGAGGCCTTCGCTTTGAAACGGAACGCCTGGAAGAAGTCAATCATCAGGGCGTAGCCGTCATGAATTATACCGACCGGGAGACGCCGTATACGCGGGTCATCGAGCACAAGCACTTTGAATTCGGAACCCAACCGGTGACCTATATCACCCGGGAATACCCGTCAGAATGGCACAGTGGGGAAGAAGCCTATTATCCGGTCAACGATGACAAGAATCAGGCCCTCTACAAGCAGTACGCTCGGCTCGCCGGCCATGAACGGAACGTCATCTTTGGCGGTCGTTTGGCTGAATATAAGTATTACGATATGGATGACGTCATTGAAAGCGCCTTGACTGTCGCCAAAAAGGAGATTTGAACAGATGCAGAAAAAAGTTCGCAAAGCCGTCATTCCGGCGGCCGGCTACGGCACGCGGTTTTTACCGGTGACCAAGGCTATCCCTAAGGAAATGATCCCTATCGTCGATAAACCGGTCATCCAGTATATCGTCGAAGAAGCCCTGCAGAGCGGCATTGAAGAAATTTTAATCATCACCGGCCACGGAAAACGGGCCATTGAAGACCACTTCGATACCAATATCGACCTCGAACTGCAGCTGCGCCAGCAGGGGAAGACCCGCCTCTTGCGGATGGTACAGGATATTTCCAGTATCAACGTCCACTATATCCGGCAAAAGCATATGCGCGGTCTCGGCGATGCCATTCGCTGTGCCGAATCCTTTATCGATAATGAGCCTTTTGCCGTCCTCTTAGGCGACGATATCGTCTATGAACCGGAGCGGCCGGCCCTGCGTCAGATGATCGAGGCCTTCAGCGAGGTCGGTTCGACCCTCCTCGGCTGCCAGGAAGTACCCCTCGACCAGGTATCGCGCTACGGCATCGTCCACGGGCTGCCGACGAAAGACGAACGCATCGTGCGGCTTATCGATATGATTGAAAAACCGTCCGTCGACGAAGCACCGAGCCGGTTAGCTGCCCTCGGCCGCTATATCTTGACGCCGGATATCTTTGAAATCCTGCGCCGGGTCCAACCCGGAAAGGGCGGTGAAATCCAGCTCACCGATGCCCTGCGCCTCATGGCCGACCGCGAAGGGGTCTATGCCTATACCTTTACGGGGACCAGCTATGACGCCGGCAATAAACTGGGCTTTTTAAAGGCTACTGTCGAATACGCCCTGCGCCGCGACGACTTGGGCCACGATTTCAAGGCTTATCTGAAGGACTTGTTGAAGGGATAACTGTTTCTTTCTTACGCCGCTCTTTGAAAAAACTTTTCATAAGGGCGGCGCATTCTTCCGCACGGACCCCGGCCGTGACGACGGCGGCGTGATTGAGACTGTCGCTGTCGATGAGGTGAAAGAGGGAACGGGCAGCCCCGGCCTTGGGGTCGTCACAGCCGTAGACGACCCGGTCCAGGCGGCTGTTGACGATGGCGCCGGCACACATGGGGCACGGCTCGACCGTGACGTATAGGGTACAGCCTGTCAAGCGCCAGCGATTGAGAGCGCGGCAGGCTTTTTCAATGGCTAACAGCTCGGCGTGCGCTGTCGCACAGGGAAGGGATTCCCGCAGGTTATAAGCTCGGGCGACGACCTTTTTCTGATAGACGATGACGGCGCCGATGGGGATTTCTCCGACGGCATAGGCGGTCTTGGCTTCGGCGAGGGCCTTGCCCATATAAAATTCATCTTTAGTCATGATGATCTCCTTAGTATTAACATGGTTCATTTATCATATCACGAAAGAGAGGGAAGGGGAATTCCTATGGATGCGATTTGGTGGCATATTTTTGACTTATTGGGGACGACGGCCTTTGCCGTATCCGGCGTTTTTGCCGCCCTTTCCCGGCGCATGGATCTGTTCGGCATCTTCGTCCTCAGTGCGGCGACGGCTGTCGGCGGCGGCATCGTCCGTGACATCCTCATCGGCAATATTCCTCCGGCGGCCTTTAAAAACAGCATTTACCTATGGATTATATTAGGTTCCATCCTTATCGTCACCTTGACCGTCCGCTACTTCAATATCCACATGTGGCGCCGCTTTATGGGTCATCTGTCGGCCATTTACCTCTTGTGTGATGCCATAGGCCTGGGGTCTTTTACCGTAACCGGGACCCTTCTCGGCTGTTATTATTATCCCGATTACTGGATTTTAGACATTACCCTCGGCGTCCTCACGGCCGTCGGCGGCGGCGTCATCCGCGACGTCTTGGCCGGACGGATTCCGGTCGTCCTGCGGACGGAGGTCTATGCTACGGCGTCGCTCTTAGGCAGTGTCCTCTTGTACGGCGCCGTCATTCCCTTTGAAGTGCCTCTTGAAGTGGGGGCCATCGTCAGCTTTTCCGTTACCGTTGCCATCCGGTTGGTTGCCATTCGCTTTCACCTCAATGTGCCCCGCATCCGCCGTAAGAAGCAAGGTTCTTCTTTTTAGAGGGCAGATGTGCTATAATAAAAAATACTTGTTTTTTCTTACGATAGGAGGATAATGTGAATCTGTTACAGAAGGCAGTCAGCATGGCTGTCGTATCCCTATTCCTGTGTGCTACGCCGTCGACCCTGGCTAAGACGATTTTATACGTACCTCAGGATGACCGGCCTGTGGATTACGAATATACGGTCAGTACGGCAGAATCGGCAGGCTATACGATTTTGACGCCGCCCGCACAGTATCTGTCGGGCATGAATTTCCACGGTTCGCCGGACCGGCTCATGAGCTGGGTAGAGGCGAATGCCAATAAAGCCGATGCCATGGTCCTGTCCATCGACTCCTTGGTCTACGGCGGTCTCGTCGACTCGCGAAAGCACAACCTTCCCATGTCGACCTTGCTGTCGCGCCTTGAAAAAGTAGAGGCCCTGCACAAGGCCAATACCAAGGTGCCCCTCTACGTATTCAGCACGGTCATGCGCAGTCCCTGGGCCGGCGGCAAGGGCGTTGAACCGGACTACTACCTGACCATGGGCTCCGATATCTATCAATTAGCTTCTCTTCAGGCCAAGATGGATGAAGAAGGGCTCAATCCCCAGGAACGGAACGATTGGTTCGCCATCATGCGCCGCATTCCCATGGAATACCTGCAGGATTGGTACAACCGGCGCCGCAAGAATATGAGCATCAACTATCGCCTCATCGACGATGCCAGAAAAGGCGTCTTTACCTACTATAGTCTCGGCCATGACGACAATTCGGTCAGCACCCAGTCGTCTTTGGAATCGAAGTATCTCGAAATGGCCGGCCAAGGCATTCCCAAGACGGCCTTCGGATCCTTCCCCGGCGCCGACCAGTTGGGACTGCTCCTCATTACGAGAGCCAGCAACGACTTCAATAATTATCATCCGAAAATTTCCGTTATCTACCCCCTGGGTGGGGGAGAAAAGACGGTTCCCCGCTATGACGGACAGGAAATCGGCAAGACCATTGCCTCTCACGTCGAAGCCATTGGCGGTACGATCGTCGACAATGAACGGCCGGACCTCTTATTAGCTGTCAATACGCCGCTGACGACGACGACGACGGAATCGGCCAACTTTGAAAACTTCCCGATCATGCTCCAGTCGACGAAGGATTTCCTGACGCAGATTGAAAAAGCCGTTAACCTCAACATTCCGGTCAGTATCGTCGATATGGCCTTTTCCAACGGCTCGGACAACACCTTGGTCTACGGCCTCTACCAGGACAAGATGATGTACCGATTGGCAGCCTACAACGGCTGGAATACGGCCAGCAATTCTGTCGGCTACGGCCTTTCGCAAGGCGTCCTTTCGGAGTATATGACGCCTGCTGCTCACCGTGACATGCTGACCACGCAGTATCTCGACAACTGGGCTTATCAGGCCAACGTCCGCGACTACGTATCCCGCATGGATCAAAAACTCGAAGCCCATACCGTTACGCCGGTGTACGCTTCACGGAACCAGGAACTGCAGAGCCTGGCAAAGACACAGCTCCAGCGCTACGCATCGACGTACCTCGGTGTCGATCCGCGGACCATTGACGTCACCTTGCCTTGGCAGCGCCTGTTCGAAGTCTACGTCGACGTCAAAAAGACGCCGTCCGTATCGCTTGAAGCCGATGTGCGCCGGGGCATCAATAACCAGCGCCTTCAGAACCTGGCCAATAACGTCGCCGCCGCCCAGGCTCAGCTCGATGCGGCCCAAACCGTCGATGAAGACGGCACGGTAATTCCCCCTGATCCGGCCGTTCAGGCTCAGCTTCAGGCTGCCAAAGATGCCGCTCAGGCGCAGTACGATAAGGAACAGCAGGCCCAGGCCATGAGCCGCAGTGAAGAAAAGGCTCAGCAGAGCCGGACCTGGACTGCCGATCGTTAACCTGATAAAAAGGATTGATAAAGGAGAATATGGAAACAAACGATATGACCTCGAAGGAAATTAAAAACACCGCTCCCGTGCCATCCCCTAAGCCTCCGCGCAAGAGACTTAGAAAAATCGTGACCGGGTGCCTCATCGCCGCGGCCGCCGTCGTGCTCTATGGCTTTTTCGGCCCGAACTTCCTCTTGCCCTATACCAGCGGCTATCTCCATGTTCGCAGTGACATGACGGCAGCTGACGTCGGCGATGCGTTGACCGATAAGGGATATATTGCCAGCCCCCTATGGTTCCGTGCCGCGGCCATGGCGACCGGCCAGGCCGGCTCGATCCACGCCGGAGAATATACCTTTAACTCGCGGATGAGCGTCTTTACGATTTTACAGAAATTGGCCAGCGGCAAGTCTGAAGCCGACCGGCTCGTCGTGCCCGAAGGCTATACGGTATGGAATATCGCCAAAGCCGTCGCTGCCAACGGCCGTATCAGCGAAGCGGACTTTTTAAAGGCGGCTGCGTCGGACGCCCAGCTTTTTCCGTATATGAAGGGCAACCGTCAAGTGACCTTTGCCACGGAAGGTTTCTTATTTCCCGATACGTATTTCATCCCGTACGATGCGACGGCCGACGACGTCGTGGCCATGATGCTGAAGAATTTCGATAAGCATCTGACGCCGACCATGAAAGAGCGTATTGCTAAGAAGAATATGTCCATCTACCAGTTCGTCACCTTAGCCTCGCTCATCGAAAAGGAAGCTAAATTCGAACCGGACCGGCCGCTTATCGCTTCGGTCTTTGAAAACCGTCTGCGCATCGGTATGAAACTCCAGTCCGATGCCAGCATTGCCTATGCCATGGGGAACCACAAGGCGGAATACAGCATCAGTGAGACCCAGTACGACTCGCCATACAATACCTACGTCTATGAAGGCCTGCCGCCGGGACCGATCGGAAACCCCGGTCTTCCCAGCATGGAAGCCATCTTAGACGCGCCGACGACGAATTATCTCTACTTCGTTGCCGATAAGGACGGGCATAACTACTTTGCCGCAACGTATGACGAACACATGAAGAATGTACAGGAGCATATGCCATGAGTCTGATCTGTGAGATGAAGGCGTATGCCGAAAGAGAAGGGCTTCCTATCCTCAGGGACAGTGAAGTCCCTCTTTTTGAACGTATCATAGCGAACCAACGGCCGGTGAAGGTCCTTGAAATCGGGACCTGCATCGGCTATTCGGCCCTTCGCATGGCGCCTTTTCTCGGCGACGGCGGTACGATTACGACCATCGAATTCGATGAAGGGCGTTGGCAAAAGGCCCGGGACTTTATCGGCCGCTCTCCGTACAAGGGCGTCATTACGGCACTCTTAGGCGACGGAACGGAACTTTCCGGAAGCCTCTCGGGACCGTGGGACTTGATTTTCCTCGACGGACCCAAAGGACAGTATGTCCGCCAGCTTCGGCAGCTCATGCCGAAACTTTTGCCCGGGGCCCTTATCATGGCCGACAACATCGGCTATCATGAGATGTTTTACCTCGAAGGCCATTTGCCCCATAAACACCGGACGGCCATAAGCCGCCTGCGGGAATTTATGGCCCTTATCGAAGACCGGGCACATTTTGAAACGGTGTTTTTTGAAAATGGAGACGGCATGACCGTTTCACGATGGAAAGGATAAGATACATGGGAAACATAGAATTGCTGGCTCCGGCCGGTAGTATGGATAAATTGAAAATGGCCTTCTTGTACGGTGCCGACGCCGTCTACTTAGGCGGGAAATCCTTTGGCCTCAGGGCTTTCAGTGACAACTTTTCAAATGAAGAATTAAAAGAAGCAGTCGACTATGCCCATGCCTTGGGCAAGCGGATTCACGTCACGGTCAATATCTTCCCGCACAATGAAGACTTGGAAGGCCTTCCGGAATACCTCATCTACCTCCGCGATATCGGCGTCGATGCCGTTCTCATCGCCGATCCGGGCATCTTTGCCTTAGCTCGCCGGCTGGTGCCGGATCTTCCGATTCACATTTCGACCCAGGGTAATACGACCAACTGGGCTTCGGTAAAATTTTGGGCCGACAATGGGGCGACGCGAGTCGTCATGGCCCGCGAAGTCAGCCTGGCCGATGTCAAGACCATTCATGAAAAAGTGCCGGATGTCGAACTCGAAGGCTTCGTCCACGGCGCCATGTGCATTTCTTATTCCGGCCGCTGCCTGCTGAGCAACTACTTTACCCAGGGGGACCGCGATTCCAACCGCGGCGAATGCGTCCAGTGCTGCCGCTTTAAGTACAACGTCGTCGAAGAAAAACGGCCGGGTCAGTATTTCCCCGTCGTCGAAGATGAACGGGGGACCTATATTTTCAACTCCAAAGACCTCTGTATGTTGCCGTATCTGCCGGACCTTTACGACGCCGGCCTGTCGAGCCTTAAAATCGAAGGCCGCATGAAGAGTGTCCATTACGTGGCAACGGTGACCAAGGTCTATCGTCAAGCCATCGACGCCTATGAAGCCGATCCCGAACACTTTACGGTCCGTCCGGAATGGCTCGATGAACTGGAAAAGATCTCCCACCGGCCTTATACCCGCGGCTTCTCCGTATCGCGGCCGACGGAGGCCGATCAGGTCTACAGTGAATCGAGCAATACACAGACCCACGACTTCATCGGTCTCGTCCGTTCCTATGATGACGAAAAGGGCATCGCCTGGATTGAACAGCGGAACCACTTCAAAGTCGGCCAGACCGTCGAGTTTTTACAGCCCAAAGGCCATTTGGTACGCTGCACCATCGAATCTATCATCGATGAAGACGGAGCAGCCCTCGATGCCGCCCGCCATCCCCGCCAGCTCGTAGGCCTGGCCGTGTCAGAACCCCTTGAAGAATACTCCATGATGCGCCGTCAGGTAGAAGACCATGCTTGATGCCGATTGGGTCTACTTTCGCGTGGCGCCAAAGGACATGACCTTCGTCAACCGCATTATCGAAGGCTGCGGCTACCTCGGCGTCGTCACAGCCCTCGATGGGAAAGAAGGCATCGGTTTCGTCCGGACGACGGCCGATACGGCAGGGGAGACACGTGACCTTTTAAAAGACCTTCCCATTCCTGTCGAGATCCTGTCTTTTGAACAGGTTCTGGAAACAACGAATCAGACGAATGAAAAAGGCTGATAAACGTAAGGTATTTTTTTAGTAAAATTTATAGTTATACGTTTATCCGATTAGAGACAATCTCTTGAGAGATTGTCTCTTTTTTTGCTGTTTTCGTCTGCGGGACGAAAACGCTCCGAAATTAGTGTCTATTTTGCTCGTTTTGGCTGATAATAGTTCCTGATTGTAGTCAAATTCTAAAGGAAAATGAAAAATTATGATATTTGTTACCCTATTTTTAATCGTTATCTCTTTAAATTTCTAACAGATTTGGTGTATAATTAATACTATAATCATAAAATGAATGGCTGTATATATTATATTGTATGTAATGTGTACGGTCCGATACAGGTCCGTCAGCTCATATTCGACATAGGGCATTCCTTTTCACCGGCCGCCGGACCGAAGTCGCGTTAGGAGGCGCTTTTATGAAAAAATCTAATTGCCTGGCTATGATTCTGGCTGGTGGGAAGGGGAGCCGCCTTGGCGTCCTGACCAAAGACCAAGCCAAGCCGGGCCTCTTGTTCGGAGGAAAATACCGCATCATCGACTTCCCTTTGAGCAACTGCCGTAATTCCGGTATCGATACGGTCGGTATCCTGACCCAATATCAGCCTCTCGAATTGAACTGGTACATCGGTAACGGCAGTTCATGGAACCTCGATTCCAATCGAGGCGGTACCTATGTCCTGCCGCCTTATCAGAGCGACGGCGGTTCCAATTGGTATCGCGGCACGGCCGACGCTATTTATCAGAATTTGAATTTCGTCGATATGGTCGGCGACGACTACGTCCTCATCTTGTCCGGCGACCATATCTATTCCATGGATTACGACAAGATGCTCAATTTCCACAAGAAGCATAAGGCTCAGGTCACCATCGGTACCATTCGCGTTCCCTGGGACGAAGCCAGCCGCTTCGGCATCATGGTCGCCGACGAAGACATGCGCATCAACAAGTTTCAGGAAAAACCGGCTCAGCCCGAAAGCAACCTGGCATCGATGGGGATTTACATCTTTGACCGAAAGGTCCTCGAAGATTATCTCCGGGCCGACGCCAAGGATGAAAAGTCGGAACACGACTTCGGGAAAAATGTCATTCCCACTATGCTGGCCGACAAGGTTCCGCTCTATGCCTATCCCTTTGAAGGCTACTGGAAGGATGTCGGTACCATCGACAGCCTCTGGCAGGCCAACATGGATCTTCTGGCAGATGAACCGCCCATCAATCTTCGCGACAGCAAGTGGCGCATCTACTCGGGCAACCAGAGTTTTCCGCCTCATCTTATCGGCCCGAACGGGTCGGCCAAGAGTTCTCTCATCGCCGAAGGCTCTGAAATCCTAGGCAATGTCAGCAACTCCGTCATTTTCTACGGCGTTACCATCAAGGAAGGTGCCAGGGTCACCAATTCGGTCATCATGCCCGGTACGGTCATTGAAGAAAACGCCGTCATCGACAAGGCCATCTTAGGGGAACGATGCCATATCTATCCCGGTGCCGTCCTGCGCAATGAAGACGGAACGGTTGCCGTCCTCGGCCGCAAGGCACAGCTTAAAGAGGAACAACCGGAAGTTACAGTGAAAGGGGAAGACTCGCTATGAACAGCAATATGATCGGTCTCATCAACATGCGTGAAGACCGCCCGTTAAAGGAAATCAATGACACGCGCCCCTTGGCGACCCTTCCCATTGGCGGCAAGTATCGCCTCATCGACTTTACCTTGTCGAACATGGTCAATGCCGGCATCGAAAACGTAGGCCTCATGCTTTCGAGCCAGTCGCGGTCGGTCCTGGACCACATCCGTTCCGGGAAGGAATGGGGCCTGGCCCATAAGGGGGACGGGTTGTTTTACTTGCCGGAAGAACGGGTCGACATCGAAAATCCCGTCGAAGGCGACATCGCCGCTTATTACCGCAACCTGATTTTTATCCGGCGGGCCAATAAGCGCTACGCCCTGCTGTCGGGCTGCGATATGGTGCAGAACATCGACTACGATGAGGTCCTGCACTTCCATCGCCGTCACAATGCCGATGTAACCCTTATTTATCAGAAGCAGCAGTATGATTTTAACCGCGAAGGCTATGTACTGACCATCGATACGGACTGCACGGACCGGGTCCGGGCCATCGACTCCAAGATGGAAGTCAAAGCCGGGGACAACCTCTACCAGCGCGGCATTATCATCGACTGCGACGTCCTCCAGGACTGCATCCGCCGGGCCTACTCTAAAGGGTATAACCATCTCATTACCGATGTATTCCAGCGAAACGTCGACCGCCTGCGCATTTTCGGGTATAATTATCAAGGGTACGCTAAACGAATCGATTCACTCCAATCGTATTTTGAAGTCAACATGGATTTGCGCGACAGCCGCATTTGGCACGAACTGCTTCTCAAAGACTTGGATCACCGCATTTATACCAAGATCAAAGACGAAGCGCCGGCCAAATACATGGAAGAATCCCACGTTTCCAACTCCCTTGTAGCCAACGGCTGCATCATCGAAGGGCGCGTTGAAAACTCGATCCTCTTCCGTCGCGTCCGGGTCGGAAAGAATGCGGTCATCCGCAACAGCATCATCATGCAGCACTCGGTCATCGGTGACGACGCCCAGCTCGACTACGTCGTCTGCGATAAGAATTCGGTCATCCAGCCGGAAGCTGTCTTGCAGCGTACCGCCGATGATCTGTTGTGCATTGGCAAATGTTCCGTACGTTAGTGTTTTGACAAAGGGGATAATAAGCATATGAAAACATGGCAGGACAAGGAAGAATTCAAAAGGTTGTTTACCGACAAAGCCTACCGATTGTGGGAAAAGGAACTGCAAGAGTTAACCTTGAACGAAGTCTATCAGACCATTGCCTACATGATTCGCGATCTGGTCAGTGAAGATTGGATCCGTACCAATCAATCCTATGCTGCGAAAAAAGTCAAACAAGTCTATTATTTTTCCATTGAATTTCTCATGGGCCGCTTGTTGGAATCGAATCTCCTCAATGTCGATATGGACAACATCTGCCGGGACGGTTTGAAGGACCTCGGTTGGGATCTCGAAGACGTCATCCCGGCCGAACGCGATCCCGGCCTCGGGAATGGGGGACTCGGCCGGCTGGCAGCCTGCTTTATCGACTCCCTGGCCGCCCTGTCCCTTCCCGGTCACGGCAACAGCATCCGTTATCAGTACGGCCTGTTTAACCAGCGCATCGTCGATAACCAGCAGGTCGAGCTGCCCGATAACTGGCTGGTCAAAGGCTATCCTTGGGAAGTCAAGAAAGTCGACAAGGCCGTCTACGTCCGTTTTGGCGGCAATGCCTATATGCGGCCTACCGGTGACGGCAGTCTCGAATGTGTTCACGAACAGTTCTCGACGGTCAAGGCCGTTCCGTATGACGTGCCGGTCATCGGCTTCCAAAACGATACGGTCAACACCCTTCGCTTGTGGCGGGCCGAGTACTCCCGGGAAGAAATGTATAAGGAACTGGCCACGGGGGACCGTCACCGGGCCTTCCGCTACAAAGACAGCGTCCAGCAGATTTCTCGTTTCCTCTATCCCGATGACAGCACCGAAGACGGACGCCGCCTGCGCCTGATGCAGGAATACTTCTTCGTATCGGCCGGTGTCCAAAGTATTGTCCGCCATTACAAGAAAAAATACGGAGAAAGTCTCTATCGTTTCGACCAATACGTTGCCATCCACATCAACGATACCCATCCGGCTCTGGTCATCCCCGAGCTGATGCGTATCTTCATGGATGAAGAAGGCCTCTCGTGGCAGGCCGCCTGGGATATTACCGTCCGGACCGTTGCTTATACCAACCACACGATCCTTCCGGAAGCCCTGGAAAAATGGTCCATTCCCATGTTTAAGGACCTTTTGCCGCGAATTTATTTAATTATCGAAGAAATCAACAACCGCTGGCTCCGAGAAGTCCGCCGTCTCTATCCGGGCGATGAAAATAAGGCCCGCGATGTGGCCATCTTGTGGGACGGCCAGATTCACATGGCTCACCTTTCGGTCCTCGGCAGTCACAGCGTCAACGGCGTCGCCGAAATCCATTCGCAGATCTTGAAGGATTCGACGCTGCACCAATTCTATACCTGTTTCCCGCACCGCTTTTCCAATAAGACCAACGGCATTTCCCATCGGCGCTGGCTCATTGAAGCCAACCCGAAACTGGCGTCTCTCATCGACGATACGATTGGCGACAAGTGGCGTAAGACGCCGTCGCGTTTGGCCGACCTCATGGCCTATAAAGACGATGCTTCCTTTAAGGAGGCCCTGGCCAAGGTCAAGACCGAACGGAAGGAATGGCTGGCCCGCTACATTCGGGACAAGTATAATCAGGATATCCGGACCGATTCCATCTTCGATATTCAGATCAAGCGCATCCATTTATACAAACGCCAGACCTTGAATATCCTCCATATCCTGCACCTCTACTTCCTCTTAAAGGACAATCCGTCCCTTACCATTACCCCGCGGACCTATCTCTTCGGCGGCAAGGCCGCAGCCAGTTACGGCGAAGCCAAGGAAACAATCCGCCTGATCAACGTTATCGCCCGCATGATCAATAGCGACCGGACGGTCAGCCAGCAGCTGAAAGTCCTGTTCCTGGAAAATTACAACGTATCCCTGGGACAGCTCCTCTTCCCGGCAGCCGACGTCAGTGAACAGATTTCGACAGCCGGCAAGGAAGCGTCCGGGACGGGGAATATGAAATTCATGATGAACGGGGCCATTACCCTTGGGACCATGGACGGGGCCAACGTCGAAATCCACGGTCTCGTCGGTGACGATAACTGCGTCATCTTCGGCCTCCGGGCTGATGAAGTCATGAATTACTATATTCGCGGCGGTTATTCGTCGTGGAAGATGTACAGCAGCGACTCCGATATACGGCGCCTCATGGATGCCCTCGTCGATGGGACTCTGGGCGGTGAAAGTTTCGGTCTGCTCTATGAATCACTCCTCGATAAGAACGACGAATACTTCGTCTTGAAAGATTTTAAAGCCTACTGTGAGGCCCAGCAGGAAATTGCCAAGCGGTATGGACATAAGTCAGATTGGTGGCGGTCCAGTGTCGTCAATATCGCCCAGTCGGGATATTTCTCCAGTGACCGGACGATTAAGCAGTACGCCGACGATATTTGGCACATCAAGCCATCTAAGCACGACTGAAAGACAGGGGGATATGCGATGAAACTCAGTGCAATCGACGAATACAGTACCTTCTTGTATCACCAGGGTACGAATTATGCCAGCTATCGACTGTTCGGCGCTCACTTTACCGGGTGGCGCCGGAAATCCTGTGTGCGTTTTGCCGTTTGGGCACCGCACGCACAGAAGGTCAGTGTCGTCGGTGACTTCAACCATTGGGATGACGATGCCAACCCGATGGAACGAAGCAGCCAAGGCAATGGCATTTGGGTCGCATATGTAGAAGGCCTTCATGAAGGCGACATTTATAAATACGCCATTACGACGGCGTCGGGGGAACGCATCTTAAAGAGCGACCCCTACGCCTTCTGGTCGGAAGTACGGCCTCATACGGCATCGAAACTGACCAAGCTCCACTATACCTGGCACGATAAGAAATGGATGGACAGCCGTGAGGCTTATGATTCATATCGTAAACCGATGCTGACTTATGAAGTCCATCTCGGCTCGTGGCGGCGCGGCGAAGACGGCGGCATGCTGACTTACCGCGATATCGCCGAAGAACTGGTCGCTTACGTAAAAGACATGCATTACACCCATATCGAGCTCATGCCGCTGTGTGAATATCCCTTTGACGGTTCCTGGGGTTATCAGGGAACGGGCTATTTTTCAGCGACCAGCCGTTATGGCAAGCCAGAAGACTTCATGTATCTCATCGACCACTGCCACCGAAACGGCATCGGCGTCATCCTCGACTGGGTGCCGGGCCACTTTTGCCGCGATGCCCACGGCCTGCGCCACTTCGACGGCGAACCGTGCTACGAATCGGGGAATCCCATCTTGGCGGAAAACAAGGAATGGGATACGATGAACTTCGATTACGGCCGGACGGAAGTCCAGTCCTTCCTCATTTCCAGCGCCCTCTTTTGGCTGAGCCAATTCCATATCGACGGTCTTCGCATCGACGCGGTGGCCAATATGCTTTACTTGGACTACGGCCATCCCGACGGCGACTGGCAGGCCAATAAGTACGGCGGCCGGGAAAATTTGGAAGCCATCGACTTTTTGCGCCATCTCAATGCGGCCGTCTTTAAAGAATTTCCCCAGGCCCTCATGATCGCCGAAGAATCATCGGCTTGGCCTCTCGTAACCAAACCGGTCGACGTCGGCGGCCTGGGCTTCAACTATAAGTGGAACATGGGCTGGATGAACGACATGCTGCGCTATATGTCCATGGATCCCTTGTTCCGCAAGGACAATCACAATCTCATTACCTTTTCCTTGTGCTACGCCTTTTCGGAAAACTTCATCCTGCCTTTGTCGCACGATGAAGTCGTCCACGGCAAACACTCGCTCCTCGATAAGATGCCCGGCGATTACTGGCAGAAATTTGCCGGCCTCCGTGCCTTCTACGGCTACTGGATGGCTCATCCCGGCAAGAAGCTCCTCTTTATGGGCAGTGAATTCGGCCAGTTCATCGAATGGAAGTACGACGACAGCCTCGACTGGCACCTCTTGAATTATCCCATGCATTTGGCTATGCATGACTACGTGCGTCAACTGAATGGTTACTACGTCGACCATCCGGAATTGTGGGAAGAGGACTGCGATTGGTCAGGCTTTTCCTGGATCAGCTGCGATGACAACGACAACAGCGCCATTGCCTTCTTCCGGACGGGGAAAGACGAAACCGATTCGACCGTCGTCCTCTGCAACTTTACGCCTGTCGTCCGCCATTCGTATCGCATCGGCGTTCCCGTCAAGGGCGACTACGTCGAAGTCTTTAACAGCGATGCCGAAGCCTTCGGCGGGTCGAACGTCCTCAATGAAGGCGTTTTTGCCGCCCAGGATGTTCCCATGCACGGTATGGATCAGTCCATCGAACTGACCCTGCCGCCCTTGGCGACGATTTACCTGCGCCTTACGGGTCATCAGACGGACGAGGAAGGCGGGCAAGCGGAACCGCCAACAGCATGAGAAAGAAGGCAACAACATGAGAAAAGGAACACGCCGGCATCAAACGAGACGGCGGGTATCAGTAAGACATCCATCACCATCTATAGAAAGCCGCGCCCGAATAACGCAAGAAGCGGCGCGGACGACATCAGACCGTAAAGGGGAGGGACAGACGATGAAGGTATTATTTGTGGCTTCAGAAGCAGTGCCATTTATTAAGACTGGCGGCCTAGCCGATGTCATGGGGGCCTTGCCCAAGGCCTTAGCCCAAAAAGGCGCAGACGTCCGGCTGGTCATTCCGAAATACAGCGGCATTGCTGATGCTGTTAAAGAAAAGATGAAGACCGTTGTCACCGGTACGGTCAATCTGTCTTGGCGCCAGCTCTATTACGGCGTCGAAGCGGTAGAACAGGACGGGGTGACCGTCTATTTTATCGACAACGAATGGTATTTTAAGCGGGATAATCTCTACGGCTACGGCGATGACGCCGAACGGTTTGCCTATTTCTGCCGCGCCGTCCTGACTATGCTGCCCGCCGTCGGCTTTAAGCCCGATATCATCCACTGCAACGACTGGCATACAGGGCTCATGGGCGTCTTCCTCAAAGAAGATTTCTGCCACGATGACTTTTATAAGGATATGAAACTGGTCTATACCATCCATAACCTGAAGTATCAGGGCATCTATCCGCCGTCGATTATGCGCGATATCATCGGCTTGCCGCAGGAACTCTTTGATAATGGCAACCTCGAATGCGACGGCTGCGTCAACTACATGAAGTCCGGCCTGGTCTATGCCGACCGGGTTACGACGGTCAGCCCGACGTACGCGCAGGAAATCACCTATCCCTATTTCGGGGAAGGCCTGGACGGCTATATTCGGGCTAACAGCGGCAAAGTGTCGGGAATCTTAAACGGCCTCGACGTCGACGCTTACAATCCGGAAACGGATCCGTACATTAAAAAGCAGTACTCCGTAGCCACGGCTCGGGCGGACAAACGGGAAAATAAAGACGCCCTGCGGACTGAACTCGGCCTTCGCATCAAGCGCGGCGTACCTCTCATCGCTATGGTCACGCGCCTCGTCGAAGACAAGGGACTGGACCTTGTCATGCGGATCATGGATGAACTCGTCGACGACGAAGTCCAGCTGGTCCTGGTCGGGACCGGCGATGCCGGCTATGAAGATGCCTTCCGGGAACTGGCTTACCGCCATCCCAATAAGGTTTCGGCCAATATCATGTTCAATGAAGCCCTGGCTCACAAGGTATATGCGGCGTCGGATATGTTCCTCATGCCGTCGCGCTATGAACCGTGCGGCCTCAGTCAGCTCATCGCCCTTCGCTACGGCTCCATTCCCATCGTTCGGGAAACGGGAGGACTCAAGGACACCGTCCAGCCTTTCGATAAGTACAGCAAACAGGGCAATGGCTTGACCTTCCCGAATTTCAATGCCCACGAACTCTTGTTTACGACGAAACGGGCCCTCGGCTATTACGAAGACGATTCCCTCTGGGATCAGCTGGTCCGCAACGCCATGACCAGCGATTACAGCTGGAATCAGTCGGCTGACGCCTATATAAGTTTATATGAAAGTGTACTGCAGCTGTAAGGGGCTCAGTATCGGGTCCCCCGTCGGGTATGCGCGACGGGGGATTCTTGATGAAAAAGAAAGGATTTTCTATGGACCTGCGACTGTATCACAACTCTCATGATTTTTATTATCGGTCTGCCTTCGGCGCCGTCCCGTCGGGAAGTCAGCTCATCCTGCGCCTGGGAGCTTCGGGACAGGGGGAAGACTGCCGGGCTGAGGTGCGCCTGTGGCAGAGCAACGTCGGCGAATCGCATCTCTCCATGACCTATGAGGACCAGGCCTTTAAAGCCGTCGTTCCCATTCCCGAGAAGGGCTGCCTCTTATGGTATTACTTCATCGTAAGCGACGGAGATACGACGCTTTACTACGGGAATAATTACGAACAGCTCGGCGGGGAAGGGGCCGTCTATGAAGCGGTGCCGCCGGCCTATCAGATTACGGTCTACGACAAAGAGGCCCATACGCCGGACTGGTTCAAGCACGCCATCGTCTATCAGATTTTTCCCGACCGTTTCTATCGCAGCGGCGACGGAGCTGACCTGTGGGGCAAAGAAGGGGCCGTTATCCACAGCAACTGGTACGATAAGCCCTACTACTGCAAGCGAGAAGGCGTCGGCGACATCGTTTATTATGACTTTTTCGGAGGCAATATCAAAGGCATTCAGGAGAAACTGCCCTATTTAAAAGAATTGGGCATTACGGCCATTTACTTAAATCCCATCTTTGAAAGTTCGAGCAACCACCGTTACGGCACGGCCGATTACTTCCGCGTCGATCCCATGCTGGGGACCAATGAAGAATTTGCCGCCTTCTGTAAAGCCGCTAAAGAGGCGGGGATGGCCATCATCCTCGACGGCGTTTTCAGCCATACCGGGGCCGACAGCATCTATTTCAACCGCTTCGGTCATTATCCCGGCGTCGGCGCTTACCAATCGAAGGAATCGCCGTACTACGAATGGTTCCGATTCACCAACTATCCGGATGAATACGAATCGTGGTGGGGTGTGTCGGACCTGCCCGACGTCGAGGAAACGACGCCGTCGTACATGGATTTCATCATTAACAAGAAAGACAGTGTCCTCAAATACTGGCTGAATCAAGGCATCCGCGGCTGGCGCCTCGATGTCATCGACGAGCTGCCCGTTCCTTTCTTGCGGCAGTTCTATAAGACGTTGAAAGCGGAAAATCCCGATGCCGTCCTCATCGGCGAGGTCTGGGAAGACGCGTCGAACAAGGTCAGTTACAGCGAGCAGCGGGAATACCTTTCGGGCTACGACATCGACAGCGCCATGAACTACGCCCAAAGGGCCTTGATGGTGGATTTTGTCACCGGAGCCAAGGAGGCGCGGCGCATGAATGATGAATTGACCCGCCTTCGGGAAAATTACCCGCCGGAAAATTTTTATGCCATGCTCAACCTCATCAGCAGCCATGACATCGAACGGATCTTGACCGTCCTGAGCGCTGCCGGCGGCACCGACGTAGAAGATGCGGAAGCGACGGCCAAGAAGCGGTTGAAACTCTTGACGACGTGGCAAATGACCATGCCCGGTGCGCCCTGCATCTATTACGGCGACGAAGCCGGCCTTACAGGCGGCAAAGATCCGGACAACCGACGGACGTATCCGTGGGGGCGGGAAGACTGGGATATCCTCGGCTGGACCAAGGCTTTGACTCGTTTGCGGACGGCTCATGACGCGCTTCAAACCGGCCGCTTCATTCCCCTCTACGCCGACGGTGACGTCTACGCCTTTGCCAGACTCATCGAAGGCGGCCGCGACGTCTTTGGGAAACCGGCCGAAGACGGACTGTTCATCATCGCCATGAACCGGAATCCGTCGTCCCTGCGGACGATCAGCCTGTATACCGACGGATTGGCTTACGGCAAGTTTACCAATGCCCTCCAACCGCGGATGGAACCGGAAGTGACTTTGAACAGCCGACTGACCTTGACCCTGCCGCCCTTAGAGGCTGTCATCTTAAAGGGCCGTGAAGCCGGAAAGAAGCGCTGCGGCGTCCTCCTTCATCCGACGTCTCTTCCGGCAGCTGTCGGAAAGGGCGTCTTAGGGACGGCGGCGTACCGCTTCGTCGACTTCCTCAAGACGGCCGGCCAATCGGTCTGGCAGATCCTGCCCCTGATGCCGCCCTTAGCCGGTGATTCACCGTATCTTTCGGAATCGGCCTTTGCCGGCAACGAAGCCCTTATTTCTTTGGAACGATTGTGTGACTGGGGCTGGCTGAAAAAAGACGTCGTCGCCGATTTCATCGCCAAGGGGAAAGGCTTGCCGCCGTCGGAGGCGGCTGGCGAAAAGGCCCGCATCTTATGGAATCTGTCTCACGATAAGGACCTCGTCATTTCCTGGCAGCCCTTCCGGGAGTTCTGTGAGGCCAATGCCTACTGGCTCGACGACTACGCCTTGTTCCGCAGTATCCGCGATTTCTTTAAGGGCCGTCCTTGGACGGAGTGGCCTGAGGACATCCGCTGCCACGAGACAGAGGCCCTTAGGCGGTATGCCAAGGAATTAGACGGCACCGTATCCCATGTCAAATTCATGCAGTACATCTTCGACCGTCAGTGGCACGAGCTTCGGGCTTATGCCAAAGAAAACGGCATCACTATCCTCGGTGACCTGCCCATGTTCGTTGCCCATGACAGTGCCGACTGCTGGGCTCATCAGGATCAGTTTGACCTCGATGAGGACGGACGGCCCGTATCGGTCGCCGGCGTACCGCCGGACTACTTCAGTGCCGACGGCCAGCTTTGGGGGAATCCCTTGTACGATTACGAAGCCATGGCCGCCGACGGCTATCAGTGGTGGACCGACCGCTTCCGCCGCATGAAAGACCTCTTCGACGAACTGCGCGTCGATCACTTCCGGGGATTTGCCGCCTACTGGGCCGTTCCTCAGGGCGCTCCGACTGCTAAAGACGGTGCCTGGAAAGAAGGGCCGGGCCTCGATTTGTTCCGCGCGGTCTATCAAAAACTGGGCCGCCTGAACCTCGTCGCTGAAGATTTAGGCGTCATTACCGATGACGTCTGCGCCTTAAAAGACGCCCTCAATCTCCCGGGCATGAAGGTCTTCCAGTTCCATCTCAAAGACCGTTCCGACGGCATTCGCGCCTTCGATACGGAACCGAACTGCATCGCCTATACGGGAACCCACGACAACAATACGATTCGGGGATGGTATGAGCAGGAACTTTCTGAAAGCGAACAGCTTCATATTCGCCGCATGCTGGACCTTGACGATGACGTCTCGCCGGAAAAACTGGTACAGGCCGTCATCGCCTACACCTACCGCCGTCGGGCTGAAACGGTCATCGTGCCCATGCAGGACCTGTTGGCCCTCCCGGCAGAAGCTCGGATGAACGTTCCCGGCGTCGCCGACGGCAACTGGCAGTGGCAGATGAAGGAAGGGCAGACGACCTTTGATCTGGCTCGCCGATTGGCTAAACTTTGCCGTAAAAGCGGCCGCTGAGGAAACTTGCTGAAATGGAATAACGCGCTGTCTCTCAAAAGAAGGGAGCAGCGCGTTTTTTGTCGAATACCTATAGTATAAGGATATCCGGAAAAAGGAGGAATCGTTGTGTATATCACGCACATGCGCATTCAAAATTATCGAAACTTACAAGATGTCGACATGACCTTTCATGAAAAGGCAAACTATATCGTCGGGGAAAATGCCATCGGCAAGAGCGGTCTCCTGCGCCTTTTGGCATATATGAGCGACGGCCGCAACGTCGATGAAGACGATTACGCCGATCCGTCACAGCCCATCGTCATCACCATGGGGCTTCATCTCCTCGAGAGCGACAAGGAGTACTTTGCGGACAAACCCGATGAGCATCGTCAGAACCTGCGCATCCGCATGGAAATGCACATCAGCGATATGTATCCCCACCTCTACCTCGATGATACGGGGGAAGAGCTGCCCTTAGAATTGATCCGCCGCCTGCGCTACGTGTCCTATTCGGCGACCATCCCCGAAGAGCAGCGGGTGGCGCCTCGAATCTATCGGGCCTTAGAGCAGAAGCTCTCGGCTTGGGGAGAGGAGCATTGGGACGGTTTGTCAGAAGATGCGCGGGCCTTTATCCATCATGAAGTGGCCGTCGGCAGCCTCGATTCTTCCTAC
This sequence comes from Megasphaera sp. UBA1696, assembly GCA_002319965.1. Taxonomy (GTDB): domain Bacteria; phylum Bacillota; class Negativicutes; order Veillonellales; family Megasphaeraceae; genus Megasphaera. The sequence goes on along the minus strand of DCJQ01000039.1, from coordinate 13,493 downwards.
TTCGTCAATATCTTCCTCTTGTCTAAGCTCTTGTGCCGCACGGACCGGCCCCGGGCCGACAACATGAAGTTCATTTCCCTGGCGGCGCTCTGTGTCATTACCCATGTCTACCAAATGTCCCTCAGCCGGGCCGTACCTATGGAACACAACCTCATCGTCGATGAAAAAGGAAGGCGGTACCTGCCGCTCATCATCTCCATCGACGAGCCTGAAATCCACCTGCATCCGTATATGCAGCGGTCGGTCCTTCATTATTATCAACAGCTTCTCCATAACGAAGATCCCCAGTTCTGCCGGATCCTCAAGGATTTGTTCAACATCGACGGCCTGCGGGGGCAGCTGTTTATCGTCACCCATTCGACGGATTCTCTCATCGACGACTATCGCAACATCATCCGCCTGTACCGCGATAAAAAGGGGATGGTCCGCGCGGCCTGCGGCTCGTGTTTCCATTTCAGTGAAGAAATTGAAAAACACCTGATCATGCACTTCCCGGAAGTCAAGGCAGCCCTCTATTCGCGAAGCGCCCTCATCGTCGAAGGCGAAACGGAGTACGGCTGCTTCCAGCAGTTCGGCGTGACCTTAAACATACCCTTTGACTACTACGGCATCTGTCTCATCAACGCCCGCGGCGAAAGCTCTATTTCTAAGATCAAAGCCCTTTTAGAATACTTCAAGATTCCCGTCGCCGCTTTGTACGACGCCGACGTCAAGGCAGCCCACAAGGGCGAACGGGGCGTCTATTTTACCCATGAGATCTGTTTTGAAATGGATCTGGCCAAGACCCTCCTCGACAGGGGGCGGCGCCGCGATTTGGACCGCATCATCAACACGGCCTGCGGCGACCACGCCCGGGCCACGACGGACATGATCAAAAAGGCCTGCCGCAAGCTGGATATCAATTACCATGACTATCCGGCCCGCCGGCTGTGGAACGTCAATCCCCGCAACCAACGGGCCCTGTACGTCTACTATTTTGCCTGGCTGTACAGCAATAAAGGCGTCATTCTCGGACGCCTCCTCGGTCAATCCCTTGAAAAAGACGATATTCCGCCGGCCTTTGCCAAGGTCATTACCGCCGTCGGACAATTAGCCAAAGTAACCCAAGCCGTCTAGGTCTTGGGTTGCTTTTCGTCCGATCTTCGGGCCTGCCCTATAAAGAATCATCAAAATATGGTATGCTATAGGGTGCAGTCTATTGCAGAAAGAGAGATGCTCGATGAAACTTTTTATTGCCGAAAAACCGAGTATGGCCCGGGAATTGGCCAAGTGCCTGCCCGAACCTCATCGGCGGGGAAACGGCTGTATCCGTACCGGCGGCGGTATCGTCACCTGGGCTTACGGCCACGTCCTGCAGCAGGCCGAACCTCAGGACTACGACCCCAAATATAAACGCTGGAAGGCGGAAGATTTGCCCATTATTCCGACGGAATGGAAGCTTCTCATCAGTCCGGCCAGCAAGGAGCAGTTCCATATTATTGAAGGCCTGATTTCCAGTCCCGACGTCGATGCCATCGTCAACGCCGGTGACCCTGACCGGGAAGGGCAGCTGCTCATCGACGAGATCCTCGACTACGTCGGAAACGAAAAGCCCGTCGAGCGCATCCTGCTCAACGCTCTCGATGAAAAAAGCATCCATGAATCCTTAGGCGATCTTCGCAGCAATGGCGACTTCGTTCATCTGAAGGATTCGGCCTTAGCTCGGAGTCGGGCCGATTGGCTCATCGGCATGAACCTGTCCCGGGCCTACACCTTATCGGCCCGCCGTCAGGGCCACCGCGTCGTCTTTCCCATCGGACGGGTTAAGACGCCGACCTTAGCCCTCGTCGTTCGCCGCCAGCGGGAACTTGACGATTTCGTGCCCGTTACGTACTACGTCGTGAAAGCTGATTTTGAGCATAAAAACGGCATGATCCGCGCTCAGTGGCAGCCGAAAGATACTCAGGCCGGCCTCGATTCGGAAGGCCGCTGTATTCAGGAAGAAGCGGCAAAGGACATTTTGTCCCGCTTGGCGGAAAATCCCGACGGGACGATCGTCGAAAATAAGAAGTCTAAGAAGAAGGAGGCCCAGCGCCTGCCCTTATCCTTGTCGTCTCTGCAGGTCTTGGCCGGCAAGCGCTACGGCTACACGCCGCAGCAGGTCCTCGACACGGCCCAGACTTTGTACGAACGGAAGCTTACGACCTATCCTCGGTCGGACTGCGAATACCTGCCCCTCAATCAACGAAAAGACGTGCCCCGCATCTTAGCGAATATCGCCGCCATCCCGGCCGGGAAGCTTCCCGAATGGGCCGCCGGTGCCGACGGTAAGATCAAGAGCCGGGCCTGGAACGACAGCAAGATTACGGCCCATCACGCCATCATCCCGACGACCGTCCCTTGTCCCTTCGACAAATTGACGGCTGTCCAGCAGCGCATCTATTACCTTATCGCCCAGGCTTATTTGGCCCAGTTCTATCCCATCCATGAATACGACCAGACGAGGATCACCATCGACTGTGCCGACGAGACCTTTGTTGCTCACGGCAAGGCCGTTACCGTGCCGGGATGGAAAGTCCTCTATCAGAGCGACAAGAATGAAGACGACGAAGAAAAGGGGGAACTGCCCGTTGTTCGCAAGGGCGACGCCGTCCATTACCAAAACGGCCAGGTCGACAAGAAGGCGACCAAGCCGCCGCCGCGGTTTACGCCGTCGACCTTATTGGCGGCCATGAAAGAAATTTATAAGTACGTCAAAGACGACAGCTTGAAGAAGAAGTTGAAAGAAGTCCAAGGCATCGGCACGGAAGCGACGCGGGCGACGATCATCCAAGAATTGATTCAGCGCAAATTCCTGACGGCCGAAGGGAAAAAGAAATACCTCAAGCCGACGGACAACGCCTACCTTCTCGTCGACGCCCTGCCTGACGAAATGCTCTATCCCGATGAAACGGCCATCTGGGAAGAACGGCTCTATCAGATGAGCCTCGGGAAAGACAATTTGGAAGCCTTCCTTCGCGACCAGCTCGATTTTCTGAAATCCTTGGTCACGGCTGCCGGCGGCGTCGTCATGAAGGTCGAAGGGGCCAAGGCCTGTCCGGACTGCGGCAGCCCCATGGTCAAGCGCCACGGGAAGTACGGTGACTTTTACGGCTGCAGCAACTATCCCAAGTGCCGCCATACGGAACCGATTACCGAAGCGGAAAAGGACGGGGAGGCTAAACCGTCGCCATACCCTTGTCCGCGCTGTAAAAAAGGGACCTTCCAGAAAAGGACCGGTCCTTACGGAGTCTTTTGGGTCTGCAGCGGAGCGACGTGCAACACCAAGTGTGCCGACGTCGACGGCGTGCCCAGCCTGTATGCCAAGTCCTGAAGACGGCCATATGTCAAAAGGACGGATATACAAAAAAGCTGCCCTATGGTATTATAAAGATTAAGCTATTTTTTTCATAGCTTTTTTTGTCCATATAGGAGTAAGAATCATAAATGAAACGCATTTATTTAGATAACGCCGCAGCGACGCCTATGGATCGGGACGTCCTGGACGCCATGATGCCGTATCTGACGACATCCTACGGCAATCCGTCGAGCCTCCATTACTTTGGTCAACAGGCTCGGGCCGCCGTCCAGAAGGCACGCGGCCAAGTCGCTCACTGCCTCGGCGTCAGCGGCGAAGACCTGGTCTTTACCAGCGGCGGAACGGAAGCGGATAACCTGGCTGTTTTAGGCTATCTGCGGGCCAATTTTCCCAAGGGCGGCCACGTCATTACGACGGCCGTCGAACACCACGCCGTCCTGAGAACCTTCCAGGCCCTGGAAGAAAAGGGCTATGACGTGACCTACGTCCCCGTCGATGGAGACGGCTGCGTCTCAACAGACGACGTGGCCGCAGCCATGAGAGACGATACGGCCCTCATTTCGGTCATGTATGCTAACAATGAAACGGGCATGATCCAGCCCATTGCGGCCATCGGAGCCCTGGCGAAGGAAAAAGGCGTTGCCTTTCATGTCGATGCCGTCCAGGCCTTCGGCTATTTGCCCGTCCGGCCTATGGAAGAAAATATCGACATGCTCACTGTCTGCAGCCATAAGATTTATGGCCCCAAGGGCGTCGGTGCCTTGTATATCCGCCACGGCCTCAAAGTGGCTTCCGAAGCTTATGGCGGTCCGCAGGAACACCGCCTGCGGGCAGGGACGGAAAACGTCGCCGCCATCGTCGGTTTCGGCGAGGCAGCGGCCCTTTTGGAAAAAGAACGGGAAGACCGGGCCAAAGCGGCCCGCGTTTTGACCGACATCGTCTATGACAAACTCATTCAAGGCGACGATCGGTTCCGCTTAAACGGCAATCGCCGTCAAGTTCTGCCCAATATCATCGACTTCAGCGTCGATGGGGTGGACAGCGCTATTTTACTCATTGCCCTCGATTTACAGGGCATTGCCGTATCGGCCGGGTCGGCCTGCGAAGCCGGTGCCGTCGAAGCGTCCCACGTCCTACAGGCTATGGGCGTCGACGAAAAGTGGCTGCGCAGCAGCATCCGCCTGTCCGTCGGCAAAGACAATACGACAGAAGATATTGAACACGCCGTGTCCCAAATCCGGGACGCCGTGACGACCAGTAGAGGAGATTAGACATGAAACGAGTCGCAGTAGCTATGAGCGGCGGCGTCGACAGCTCGGTTACGGCCGGCCTTTTAAAGCAGCAGGGGTATGACGTTATCGGCATTACCCTGCGCTTGTGGGAAGAAGACCCGGCCTGCACCATCGACAACGTCCACGCCTGCTGTTCCCTCAGTTCCGTCGACGACGCCAAAGCCGTCGCTTCGGTCCTGGGCATTCCCCATTATACCTTGGATTTTCGCGAGCTGTTCCGCCGCGATGTCATCGACTATTTCGTCGATTCCTATCGCCGGGGCAAGACGCCCAATCCTTGCATTGCCTGCAATAAATTTATTAAATTCGGCCTGCTCTGGGAAAAAGCCAAGCAGTTTGGCGCCGATTTCCTGGCCACCGGCCATTACGCCCGTCTGGCAAAAGACGAACAGACGGGAATCTATTCGCTCTTACGCGGTACAGACCGCCGCAAGGATCAGTCCTACGTCCTCTATCAGTTGACCCAGGACATCTTGCCGCACCTCCTGTTTCCCATGGCTGATCTCGAGAAGGCCGACACGCGGAAACTGGCCAAAGAGTGGAACCTTCCGGTCTTCAACAAGCCCGAAAGTCAGGATATTTGCTTCATTCCCGACAACGACTACAAGGGCTTTTTGGAAAAGGAACAGAAGGATATCTTTAAGCCCGGCGACTTCGTCGATGAATCGGGCCGCGTCATCGGCCGCCATCAGGGCATTGCCGCCTATACCGTCGGCCAGCGGCGGGGACTCAACCTCGGCGGTCCCGGCGGTCCCTACTACGTTACGGCCTTAGACGTCGAACATAATCGGGTCATCGTCGGTTCGGAAAAGGACCTGTTTTCAAAGACCGTCGAAGCCAGCGAAGCGACGTGGGTCGAACAGGTGCCGACAGCGCCCTTCCGGGCCCTCGGCAAGATACGCTATGCGGCTAACGAATCGCCCTGCACGGTCTATCCTGACGGCGACGACATGCGCGTCGAGTTCGATGAAGCCCAGCGTGCCGTTACGGCCGGTCAGGCCCTCGTGCTCTACGATGAAGAAACAGGGGAACGCGTCCTCGGCGGCGGCGTCATCCAATAAGAAAGAGGGGAAACATACGGTGTCCACAGATCATATCAGAAACTTTTCAATCATTGCTCATATCGACCACGGCAAGTCTACCTTGGCCGACCGGATGCTGGAAATGACCGGCACTGTGCCCGAACGGGAAATGGAAGCCCAATTACTCGACACGATGGACCTTGAACGAGAACGCGGCATTACCATCAAAGCGCAATCGGCCCGCCTCATTTATGATGCCAAAGACGGCAAACAGTATACGCTGAACCTCATCGATACGCCGGGGCACGTCGACTTCAACTACGAAGTCTCGCGCAGCCTGGCCGCCTGTGAAGGGGCCCTGCTCATCGTCGATGCCACCCAGGGCGTCGAAGCCCAGACCTTGGCCAATGTATACTTGGCCTTGGAACATGACTTAGAAATCATCCCCATCATCAATAAGGTCGACCTGCCCAGTGCCGATCCGGACCGAGTCTGCAAGGAAATCGAAGACGTCATCGGCCTCGATGCGTCGGACGCTATCATGATCAGCGCCAAGACGGGCCTCGGCGTCGACGCCGTCTTAGAAGCCATTGTCCAGCGCATTCCCGCACCGGCCGACGAAGAAGATAAGCCCTTGCGGGCCCTCATCTTCGACTCCCACTTCGATGCCTATAAGGGGGCCATTGCCAACATCCGCATCATGGAAGGCAGCTTAAAGCCGGGCCAGCGGATCCGCATGATGGCTTCGGGGAAAGAGTTTGAAGTCATCGAAACGGGCGTCTTCCTGCCTCAGATGCATCCCGTTCCGTCTCTCGGCTGCGGCAGCGTCGGCTACTTGGCAGCCAGCATGAAGAACGTCCGCGACTGCCGCGTCGGCGACACGGTCACCTTGGCTGAACGGCCGGCGTCGGAAGCCCTGCCGGGCTATCGCCGGGCCGTGCCCATGGTCTACTGCGGCCTCTACCCGGTCGAAACGAATGATTACGACAACCTGCGCGACGCTTTGGAAAAACTCCATCTCAACGACGCGGCCCTGCTCTTTGAACCGGAAACGTCGTCGGCCTTAGGCTTCGGCTTCCGCTGCGGCTTCTTGGGCCTCCTCCATATGGACGTCGTTCGCGAACGGTTGGAACGGGAATACGACCTGTCCCTGATTACGACGGCGCCGTCGGTTATTTACCGCGTCTACTGCACGGACGGGACGATGGTCGAAGTCGACAACCCGTCGCAGATGCCCGATATGACCAAGGTCGACCACATCGAAGAACCCTTGGTCAAGACGACGATCATCATCCCTAAGGACATGGTCGGTACGGTCATGGAAATTTCCCAGAGCCGCCGCGGTCAGTACGTCACCATGGACTACCTCGACGACACGCGGGTCTCCTTGGTCTACAACCTGCCCTTGTGCGAAATCCTTTACGACTACTTCGATGTCTTGAAGTCGGCCACCCGCGGCTATGCCTCTCTCGACTATGAGCTCAACGGCTATCAGTCGTCGCCTATGGTCAAGATGGACATTCTCATCAACGGCGACGTCGTCGACGCCCTGAGCGTCATCGTCCACCGCGACTTTGCCGCCCGCCGCGGCCGGGCCCTGGTTGAAAAGCTGCGCAGCCTCATTCCGCGCCAGCTCTTCCAAATCCCCGTTCAGGCAGCTGTCGGCAATAAGATCATCGCTCGTGAAAACGTAGCGGCCCTGCGTAAAGACGTCTTGGCCAAATGTTACGGCGGCGATATTTCCCGTAAGCGCAAGCTCCTTGAAAAACAGAAGGAAGGCAAGAAGCGGATGAAACAGTTCGGCACCGTCGAAATTCCGCAGGAAGCCTTCATGGCCGTCCTCAAAGTCGACGAATCGTAATGCTCGGCTTATACGTTCACATTCCCTTTTGCCGCCATAAATGCCTGTACTGCGATTTTCCTTCGTACAGCGGTCTCGAACGCTATCTGGAAGGGTATGTTCCGGCCCTGTGTCGAGACATCGCAGCCTCACCCTATGCCGGTCAAAAGGCCGATACGATCTATATCGGCGGCGGCACGCCGTCCATTCTTTCGGCAAAGGACGTGGGAGACATCCTTTTGCAGCTGCGGCAGACCTTCGAGGTTACGGCCGATGCTGAAATTACGATCGAGGCCAATCCGGAAAGCCTCGACGGGGAAAAGGCGGCAGCCTACGTTTCCTACGGCATCAACCGTTTGAGTCTCGGCATCCAGTCCTTTTCCGACCGGATGCTGTCCTTCTTGGGGCGCATCCACACCGCAAAGGAAGGGGAGCGGGCCCTTCGCGCCGCCTGGGACGCCGGCATCCATAACCTGTCCCTGGACTTGATGTACGGTCTTCCGGGCCAGACCGTTTCCGACGTGATGGAAGACGTGCAGCGTTTGGGCGACCTTCCCGTGGACCACGCCTCGATTTACAGCCTCATCGTCGAAGACGGGACGCCTTTGAAACACGGCCTTTCTAAGGGCCTTTGGACACTTCCCGAGGACGAGGCTGTCGAAGCTATGGGGCAAGCCATCCACGATCAGATGCACGGCCTGGGATTTCACCACTATGAAATTTCAAGTTATGCGAAAGGGCCTTTTGAATCGAAACACAACAGCAAGTATTGGACCTATGAACCCTACATCGGCTTTGGCGTGTCGGCCCATTCTTTTGACGGCACGGCCCGCTGGGCCAATATGGCCAATATTCCCCGGTACATCCAAAAAGCCGGCCGGGACAGCGTCGAAGGTGAACGCGTCCTTATCGATGACAAGCGAGCTGTCGAGGACTATTGCTTTTTAGCCCTGCGCCGCCGCGTCGGCATCGATAAAGGCGATTATGCCCGCCGTTTCGGACGGCCTATCGAAGCCGATTTCGGTTCGGTCATCGATGGGCTCGCCGCGCAGGGCCTCCTGGAAGCGACGAAAGAACGGGTCCGCCTCAGCGACAAGGGCCTTTCTTACGGCAACTACGTCTTTGGCAAGTTCATCCGCTGAGCTTTTTAGGCGGATACCCCCATCCCGTGATAGGCAAAAACAAACCGTCAGGAATCGATTTTCCTGACGGTTTTTGTGTATGTGCTCTGAGGTATGTTGGGAGACGCCTCAAAGCGGGGTGGGGACGGTACTTCGGCTTTCGCCGTGGCGCTTCCGGTATTCTCGCGGCGTATGGGCATAAAAGCGCTTAAAGGTTTTGGCAAAGTGGCTCTGACTGTCGAAGCCGCAGGCGGAAGCGATGGCGGCAATGCTCTTTGCAGGATTCGTCAAGAGTTGGTCGGCGCCTTGCATGATCCGGTATTTTAAGACGTATTGGATGGGCGACAGCTGGATCGTCTTTTGAAAGCAGCGCAGACATTCGCGTTGGCTGATTGCGGCAGCGTCGGCAATATCGGTGACGGTGAGGGGTTCTTCGAAGTGGGTGTGGATATAGGTCAGCATCTTTTTGATCCGTTCTTCGTCAAGACTTGGTACTTCCGAAGGGGCATCTCCGTCGGGGCGGAATTGGTCGTACAGAAAGAGACAGATCTGTGACAGTTCTTCCCGGACGGTAAATTCAAAGCCTAACGGTTCGTCCGCCATGGCTTTAAAAGCAGTGCGGAAGCGGCGGGCTGCCGTGTCGTCTCGACTCCCCCGGCAGTAAAAGGCTGAAAAGGACGGACTGGTGAGGAGGGGACGAATATACTTCACCCATAGAATCGAGTCATCACTGCCGGAAATCAGCGACGGACTGAAGACGAAGGACTGCAGGTCGCATTCCGAATCGGCCAGGGCTGCATGAAGGGTATTGCCGTTGACGGCCAAGATATCGCCGGCTGTCAGGCGAAACGTATGCGCCGGGACCTTGGCGGTCATCTGCCCGCCTGCAATGTAGATGATTTCCAATTCGTCGTGCCAATGCCAGGCGACGTTTTCTCCCTGACCTTTTTGGTAATGGATGGCGTAGCCGGCACAGGGGAAGGCTGCGTTTCCATGGGGTTTTAATTCTTGAGACCGATCGTTGACCGGGATCAGGCAGTCTGTCAATATCATGGGCACACCTCTTTACTTGGCTGTTTTATTATAGTATACGGCTGAATTTTCATTGTATCAAGACCTGTATGACGGTATTCTTATAATAAAGAAGGGAAGAAACCACACGGCCGCGATGCGGCGAAGGAGGTCTTGATGATGGTATTAAAATTTTACTTCATCCCCAATATGGAAACGTTTACGGCCTTAGTTGCGGCAAGCTGCGGAACGGTTATGGTACGGCGAGATGAAGCCTTCCAAAGCCTCAAAGGCGACGGCGACGCCCTTGCTTTTGTAAAGGAGAAAACGGCTCGGGGCCGCAGTGTAGAAATCCATGTAAGCGATACGCGGGATTACTTTTCGTTCGTGCGGTTTATGGTCGGCGCCTGTCTTTACAATTAACCGAATATGCGTGCTGAGAGGAATAAATGTACGGTGATAAGAAACAATTTCCATAGCGAAAGGTTTTATTCGGAATGGAACCGACACGGGTAAAAGCCGACTCTAAGGGCGTTGTCGAATTTATGATAAATCGTATCAGAACCTCATAAGTTATTGACAAACAGCCATAATCTGAGTATAATTTCATTGTGTGCAGTAACAGCACTCCCTATCATACCTTGGAGGGAGGGATAACAGAATGGCAGAAATCAGAGTTGGTAAAAACGAAACGTTAGACAGCGCTCTTCGCCGCTTCAAACGTTCTTGCCAAAAGGCTGGTGTTCTTTCCGAAGTTCGGAAACGTGAACACTACGAAAAACCGAGTGTACGGAGAAAGAAAAAGTCCGAAGCAGCACGGAAACGGAAGTACAGAGCATAATCGTTAATGTAAGAAGGGTGATACCATGTCTCTTAAGAACGAACTTCTTCAGGACATGAAAGAGGCAATGAAAGCCAAAGAAGCCGGAAAAACGGCTTTATCCGTTATTCGCATGGTCCGTTCGGCCATCCGCAACGCGGAAATCGACGGCGGCCATTGCGAACTCGACGATGCCGGTGTCGGCGCCGTCATTGCCAAAGAAATGAAACAACGCAGGGAGTCATTAGCTGAATTCGAAAAAGCCGGCCGTGCCGACTTAGTCGAAGAAACGAAGGCTGAAATGGCAGTACTGGAAAAGTACATGCCGAAGCAGCTGACGGAAGATGAAGTCCGCCAAATCGTCACCGATACCATTAAAGGTCAGGAAGGCCTTCAGATGGGGGCTGTCATGAAGCTCGTCATGCCGAAAGTGCAGGGACGGACCGATGGCAAGGTTGTTTCACAGATTGTTCGAGAAATTTTACAACATCGTTGATTGCCATAGATTCCTTAAAAATCTATTGACAAATAGACTAAATGATTGTATTATTTTAACATGATTTGAAAACAAAATAAATCATGAAACAAGAGTCAAGGAAGACTCCGAATCCCGACTGCGGGATCGGAGTCTTTTTTTTCACCTAAAGGAGGAGTCATAATGACAAAAGATGAGTTGGTATATGTAATTCCGGCAGGTCAATATGGTAAAGAAGGGGTGCTGGCTTTATTGGAACAGCATCCGGAAATCAAATTCGTATCCCTCGTAGGCATCGATTTGGCAGGCAATGATACGGACGAAAAGATTCCTATCAGCGTCTTCTTCGATGACTATGATAAATTCTTCAATGCGACGGCCTTCCAGACCGATGGGTCGTCCGTCGTCCTGCCGGGCATCGCCATCTTGTCCAATGCCCGCGTCGACATCAAAGCCGACCCGTCGGTCAGCTGGTTCGTCGACTACAACGACGACAACATCGACCCGGAAACGGGAAAACCTGTAGGAACGCTCCGCATTCCCAGCTTCCTTCGTCATGCCACGGGCTACATCGACTCCCGGTCGATCCTCCGCAATACCTGCGACTACGTCAGCGACCAGGTCTTGGCGCTGGTCAAACAGTACGGCCTGCCCGGTACGTCAGTCAATGTCGATGATATCGAAAAAATCGTCCTCACGACGGCGACGGAACTTGAATTCTGGGTCAAGACGCCGAGCCAGGACGTAGCGACGCGCCTCTTGTCGGCTTCACAGAAATTACAGGAACAGTATTGGCAGCGCACGCACGGCGTCGTTCGTACGGCTCTTGAACAGACCATCGAACGCCTCGAAAAACACGGTCTCGAACCGGAAATGGGCCATAAGGAAGTCGGCGGCGTCAAAGCCCAGATCGATGATTCCGGTAAATTGACCTTCGTCCTCGAACAGCTCGAAGTCGACTGGAAATTTGCCAACGACCCGGTCCAGACGGCAGATAATGAAATCGCAGCCCGTATCATCGTCCGTGAAGTATTCCGTGAAAACGGCCTTGAAGTCATCTTCCAGGCAAAACCGATTCACGGCGTTGCCGGTTCTGGTGAACATACGCACTTCGGTATCGGGGCCATCCTGAAGAACGGCAAATTCGTCAACCTCTTCAACCCGTCCGATATGAAGAGCGACTTCCTGTCCGTCGTCGGTTACGGCGCCATCATGGGCATGCTCAAACACTACGAAGTCATGAACCCCTTCGTTTCGGCAACGACAGACTCCCTGAACCGCTTGAAACCGGGTTTTGAAGCGCCTGTCTGCATCGTAACGGCCCTCGGCGGCGACCGTCCGGACGTCCAGACCCGTAACCGTTCGGTCCTCATCGGCCTTATCCGCAACATTGCAAGCCCGGCGGCTACACGGTTCGAACTGCGTTCGCCGAACCCCTTCACCAATACCTACATCGCCATCGCCATGGGCTATTTGGCCGCCCTCGACGGCATCAAATATGCGCTCTCCAGCGGTAAGAACGGCGAAGCCCTCCTGGCTGAACTGTCCAAGAAGCCGGGTGAAGACGCTGATTATCTTGAAAAGGATCGGGCTTATCGCTCGGAAGTCGACGTCTTTGAAAACTTCACCAGTGAAGAACGGGATGCCATGTTCGGCAAGGCACCGCGGACGGTATGGGAAAACTTCAAGGCCCTCGATCTCCATCCGGACAAAGTGGATACCCTGGCCTGCGATGCCTTCCAGAAGCGCATCATGGAATCGTTCCGCCTCGGCGCCCTCAACCGCTGGGCTCTCGAACTCCAGTACCGCCTCATTCCGGAAAACCTTTCCAAGGTCATTGCGGCTAAACAGCTTCACGCCGACGGCGACAGCAACGCCCTTGAAGTTGAACGCTGGACCAAGATCAACGCCCTGCGGACGGAACTGGGCCGCGATACGGAAAAGAGCCTGTCTATTTTCTCGAAGATCAAAGAAGCCCTGGCTGCCAAGGACTACGATACGGCTTCCAATCTCATGGTCGAAATGAGCGATAAGATGGACCTCTTGACAGATATGTACTACGAATATTCGTATAACGCTTTCTAAGGACGAGGGACACCGTCTTTCATACATGAAACGAGCTGCTCCGCACATGCGGGGCAGCTCGTTTTTGCTATAATATATGTTTTATTTTAAAGTGAGGCCGACCGGGCAGTGGTCGCTGCCGAGGATGTCGGTGTAAATAGAAGCCGATTCCAGTCTGTCATCGAGGTCGCTCGTCGTCAGGAAGTAGTCGATGCGCCATCCGGCGTTGTTCTGCCGGGCCCTAAAGCGGTAGCTCCACCACGAATAGACGCCTTCCTTATCGGGGTAGAAGTGACGCCACGTGTCGGTGAAGCCGGCGGCCAAAAGATCGGTCATCTTCTGCCGTTCTTCATCGGAGAAGCCGGCGTTCTTGCGGTTGGTCTTGGGGTTCTTGAGGTCGATTTCCTGGTGGGCGACGTTGAGGTCGCCGCAGACGATGACCGGTTTTTCCTGATGGAGGGTGAGAAGGTAGTCCTTAAAGTCGTCTTCCCACTGCATGCGGTAGGGCAGG
>DCJQ01000019.1:578-30610 GCA_002319965.1 Megasphaera sp. UBA1696 | reverse complement strand
GTTAAACTGGTGGTTTTGATTTGTATTGAAATTTTATGGATTTTATTCTATAATAAATGAAGTGTTCTGTTATAATGTACATTTGTATTTTTCGAACGATATGTTCTATGGGAGGTTTTTGGTATGCATAGTTTATGGAGTGCCCTAAATCGCATCAGCTTGATCAAGCAGATCATCGTCGGCCTGATCATCGGCATTGCGGTGGCCATGAGTTTTCCCGCAGCTGCTCATGAGTTGGCCCTGTTGGGCGTCATTTTCGTCGGTGCCTTGAAAGGTATTGCTCCGGTCTTGGTCTTCGTATTAGTCGCTTCGGCATTGAGCCGGAAACAAGAAAATCATGAATCAAAAATTAAAGACGTCATCATCTTATATCTCATCGGTACCTTTTTAGCTGCTTTTTTCGCTGTCATGATCAGCTACGCCTTCCCGCTGACGCTGCAACTCGACGTATCGGCTGCGACCAACAAAGCTCCTGAAGGCATTGCCGAAGTCCTGACGACGCTCCTTAAGAATATCGTCGATAATCCCGTCCATGCCTTGATGACCGGCAACTACATCGGTATCCTCGGCTGGGCTGTCCTCTTCGGCATCGCCATCCGCCGCGTCTCTGAATCGACGAAAGCCGTTCTCGACGACTGTGCCAATGCGGTCACGACCTGTGTCCAGTGGGTCATCCGCCTGGCTCCGCTGGGCATTATGGGCCTCGTCGCCGATTCCATTTCTTCCAACGGGATTGAAGCCATCGTCGGCTACGCTCAGCTCCTGGCCCTCCTCGTCGGGACGATGCTCATCTTTGCCTTCGTCGTCAATCCGATCATCGTCTACGCCAAGCTTCGCAGAAATCCTTATCCTCTCGTTTGGAAGTGTGTCTCGACCAGCGGTGTGACGGCCTTCTTTACCCGCAGTTCGGCGGCTAATATCCCGGTCAACATGGCCCTGGCCAAAGAACTCGGTATCGACCCCGATACGTATACGGTCACCGTTCCCCTGGGGGCGACAATCAACATGTCCGGTGCGGCCATTACCATTTCGATTATGACCTTGGCCGCTGTCCATACCTTGGGCATTGCCGTAGATTTTCCGACGGCCCTCTTGCTCAGCGTCTTGTCGGCTATCGGTGCCTGCGGTGCTTCCGGCGTTGCCGGCGGTTCGCTGCTCCTCATTCCCATGGCCTGCAGCCTCTTTGGCATCTCCAATGACATTGCCATGCAGGTCGTCGGCGTCGGCTTCATCATCGGCGTCCTTCAGGACTCGACGGAAACGGCCCTCAACTCGTCGACAGACATCCTGTTTACGGCAGCCGCCGATTTTTCTAAACGATCATAAATGCCTCTGTAAGCTATATAACAACAGGCCCTCGAAAGTCAGACCGGAGTCCGGCTTTCGAGGGCCTTTGCGTCGTTTCTGTTCTTTATTTTATGATGTAGGCGGCGACGATTTCGGCGTAGTATGCCGTATGGCTGTCGCGGTTGGCACCGTGGAAGGAGCCGTCGACGTCCTGGGGATAGAATTCGTCGTTAATATCCTTGGGAATATCGGCTAAGTCCTGGTCTTTTTTGTAGAGAACCTTGCATTCCAAGGTCAGGGGCAGTTCCTTAATGCCCGGGACGGAGATGACTTCGGGATCTTCCAAGGTAAGACCTAATTTTTCAATCTTGTCGCCGTCATGGCCGCTGGTTGTACCGGCTTTTCCCAAGATGGATCGGTCGAAGGCGCCGACAGGGACGTTGATCGTAAATTCAGGGTTCTTGGTCAGCTGTTCGTGGGTGAAACGGTTCTGGCGGACGTAGACCGTAAAGATCGGTTTAGCCCATTCGACGCCTAAGGTTCCCCAGCCGATGGTCATGGTGTTGACCCGGTCGCCGGCCTTCGTCGTCAAGAGGATACCCTTTGGTAAATTACGGAGGATTTCCGGTGCTTTTTCAAAAACATCAATTTTTTCTTTCATGGCAATATCTCCTTTTATATGAATGACATAATGGATAATTTGTTTTTCTTAGGATAAGAAGAATGATACCATAAACGGATAAAAAGGGAAAGTATGCACTTAAAAGTAAGGTACTATCCGAAAGGAAAGTGTTGTATTCTGAAGGGAAATGTTTCGGGGCATAGGGACGGGGAGTGGGTATAAAAAAACTGCCGCACCAAAGGTGCGACAGCTTTTATCTTATTTACCGCTTTCAGCGATGCAGTCGTTGATATCGGCGATGAGGGCATCGACGTCGATGCCGTGAGCACCGGCACCCTGACCGATGGTTTCAAAGTGAGCAGCCATGCAGCCGACGCAGCCGAGGCCGTACTGCTGGAAGATTTCGATGATCTGCGGGTGTTTCTGAACGGCTTCAATAATACCCGTATCTTTGGTAATCTGTGCCATAGTATATTCCTCCTTCTTCGTTAAATACAACCCGGATGGTTTTGAAGGAACGTCCGGATTGAATCTATTATATCACACTTTTTTTATTTGTGTGAAGAAATGCTGCGCTCCTCTAACAGTTGTCCGTCAGGAAGGAAGCTGCGGAAGGTCAGTCTGTCTGCCGTCGCTTCTAAGGTCATGTAGTTGTCCGTTTCCGGCTGAGGCGCGACGTATTCATCGAGGCTGTGCTGCTTCCAAAGGCTGGGGTAGCGGACGTTGCCGGCGACGCCGGTGATGATGTATAAAGGGCCGCTTTCATCGCGCTGGAAGTTCTTGATATGGCCTCGATCGCGGTAGGTGTGGAGATGGGCCGACAAGACGGCATCGACGCCGTACTGGTCGAATAAGGGCATCCACAACCGGCCTTCCGACGAGAATCCTTCTTCCCGCGGTTCCGGACGGTTGGCGAAGCCGTACTGTAGGGGATCTTTGTGCATCAGGACGACCTTCCATTTCTTCGTCGTCTTAGCCATGTCTTCTTTAAACCAGGCCACTTCATCGTCATTTAAGGTCGGCTCGAAGTCGGCCAGTTCCTGGGCCTGGGTGTTGAGGACGACGAAGTGGATGTCTCCGTAGTCGAAGGAATAGAACTGATTCTGATATTTTTCCATATCGATGCGGGGCAGGGAGAAGAGGTGCGTATAGGCTTCGGGCATGCGCATCTTCCAGTCCGTGTTGTAGGTCTCGTGATTGCCCAGGAGGGGAGCTGTGGGGATGCGGGCGATCATCGGGCCGACGGCATCGAACCAGGCATTCCACTGGTAATGGGATTGGCCGTTATCGACGAGGTCGCCCATGTTGACGAAGAACTGGGCATCCTGATTGTTCTGCCAAGCCGCTTGCGCCAGGGAGGCCCAGCCGCTGTAGTCGCTGGACTGGGAATCGGGGAAGATGAGGGCTTTGAAATTGCTGCCCTCAGCTGTCCGGAAAGGCGTCCAAGCGCTGCGCTTGTCGCCGTAGCCGACGCGGTATTCATAGGCGGTACCCGGCGTAAGGTCGGTAACCGTTGCCGAGTGGATATATGTCGTCACGCCGTCATCGCTGAAGGCGTCGCTGGAAGCGGGGAGTTCCATGATGGTGTCGTCGTCGCCGGCCTTGCGGTATTCGACGACGGGATTGTCTTCTGCATAGTCAGACTGCCACATAAAGGTCCGCGACGTCGTGCTGTCAGCCGTAATGACCTGGCGGATATTCGAGGCATCTACTGATTCGGTCGGCAAGTAGTGGGCTGCGGCGGCTTTCGTAGCTCGAATGCCCTGTTTGGCGACGGCCTTCGTTCCCGGCAGCCAGAGGTAGGCTGCTGCGGCTGCAATGGCCAGGACGGCAACGATGGGGATGATTATTTTTTTATGGTTCCATTTCATAGAATTCCTCCTATTCAAATATGTTGTAATTAGAGTTATTTTCATTAGTGTAGCTATTATAGACTATGGAGTCAACTCTAAGTCAAGAAAAACTTGACAAGGGCCTGTCTTCGATATAAGATAGATGCATCAAATAGGATATATAACGTCGATGAACGGGAGCAAGTACCGTCATGACACCCTTGACAGCGAGCCGGTGGCAGTGGAAGTCCGGCAAGAGGCCATGAGCGGGAATGGGCCCGGGAGATGCGGACTGAACGCACAGTAGGTTCCGCCGGGATTTTCACCGTTACCTTGAAAAGATGCACCATCGGGTGCATTAGAGCCGGGCCATATGGCCAACCAGGGTGGTACCGCGGAGCTGACTTTCCTTTCGTCCCTATGTATAGGGGATGGAAGGTTTTTTTTATGAATCAGGAGGTACCATTATGGCAGTTATTTTTTCCGGTATTCAGCCCAGCGGCAATCTTACCTTAGGCAACTACTTAGGCGCACTGCGCAACTTTTCTAAAATCCAGGACGGCAACGAATGTTATTACTGCGTCGTCAATCAGCATGCCATCACCGTTCCCCAGGACCCGCAGCTTTTGCACCAGCGGACGCGAGAACTGGCAGCTATTTATTTGGCTTCCGGCCTCGATCCGGACAAATCGACACTCTTCGTCCAGTCCGAAGTTCCCGAACACGCCCTCTTAGGCTGGATGATGATTACCTCGTCTTACGTCGGCGAATTGGAACGAATGACCCAGTACAAGGATAAGGCGGCCAAACAGGGCGACTCCATCCCGGCCGGTCTCTTGACCTATCCGCCCCTCATGGCTGCGGATATCCTCTTGTATCAGACCAATTTCGTGCCCGTCGGCGACGACCAGAAGCAGCATTTGGAAATTACCCGCAACCTGGCTCAGCGCTTCAACCGCCTCTACGGCGAAGACATCTTTACCATTCCTGACATCTACCTCGGCCAGGACGGCACGCGGGTCATGAGCCTCCAGGAACCGACGAAGAAGATGAGTAAGTCCGACGATAATGAAACGGCGACGATTTATCTTCTCGACGAACCGAAGGCCATTGAAAAGAAAATCAAGCGGGCCCAGACGGACAGTGAAAACTCCGTCCACTATGACAAAGAACAGAAACCGGGCATTTCAAACCTCATCGAAATCCTTTCGGCCCTGACCGATCAGACCCATGAACAGGTCGAAGCGGCTTACGTAGGAAAAGGGTACGGCGCCTTTAAGAAGGACGTTGCCGAAGCCATCATTTCGACGTTGGAACCGATCCAGCAGCGCTACCGTCAGTTGGTCAGCGAACCGGAACTGGACGACATCCTCGACAAAGGGGCTGCTAAGGCTCACGCCAAAGCCAGCCTTACCTATGAAAAGGCCTGCAAGGCCATGGGCTTGTTCCGCAAATAATTTCATATATAGACATAAAAAAAGCGAGACCGTGAAGGTCTCGCTTTTTTGTTGCCATAGGAGAGATGATTACATGCCGACTTTGTTCATCAGCTGCTGAATAAGGGCACGCTGCTGTTCAAGTTCAGCTTTCTGGCTGTTGACCTGGCTGGCCAAAGCCTGATTTTCCTGGCGGAGGGTATTGACTTCCGACGTCAAAGCGCTGACATCGACGGACGTACCCTGGCGATAGATGCGGTCGCCCTTGTTGCCGAATTTGAAGGAAACGCCGACATTGAACATCTTTTCATCGCTGATCGTCGTGCCGAAGCTGAACATCGTATCGGCATTGGGGCGATAGAAGGCGCCGAGGGCTACGGCGTTGTCGCCTTTGTAGTTGCCGAGAGCGGCAGATGCGGAGAATTTATCTTCCGGGTTGAATTCCAACGGATGGAGACCTGCCAAAGCGGCGGCACCGGCACCGACTTTATCGACGCGGTCGTTCAAGCTGCTGACGCGGCCGTTCAAGTTGGTGACGTCATCTTTCAAGCCCGATACGTCGCTTTCCAAGGTATCGACGCGGGAGGTTACCTGATTTACGCTGCTGTCCAGATTGGTGACGCCTAAGGTGCTCTTCCAGTTGTTGATGTTTTCCGTCGTCAAATTGGAGCCGTCGACATTGGCTTTCTGGTCGAGTTCCGGTTTGACAGCGTTTTTAATAGCATCGTCGGAGACGTTGACGGCATAGGTCTTAGCATCGCCGTCTTTGCCTTCGGTAACGGTCGTATTGACGCCGTCGACGACTTTAACGGATTTTTGAGCTACATCTTTAATATGATCGTCGCTGGCCTGACCGGATACGACGGAATTGATGGCTTGGTTCAAGGTATCGCCGGTAATGAGGTTTTTATCTCCAGCTTCATTTTTACCAGTGCCCAAGGAATCACGCAGGGCGTCTTTGTCTAAGGATACATCGTACTGGTTAACGCCGTTTGCTTTCTGTTCTTCATTTAAGCCGACTTTGATGAAGTCATCGCCGCTCTTAACGGTAACGGCATTCTTAGCAGCGTCGGTAATGACCTTCGTACCTGCTTCGGTGAGGTTGTCTAAGTTTGTATTAGCCTTCTGAGACAAGCTGCCGTTTTCGCCGGTAATATCAGTGATTTGTTTCTGAACGTCGTATAACTGACCGCCGTTAACGGCATCGGTTGAGCCTTCGACGACACTGCCGTTTCCAACATTAGAAATGACCTTACCGCCGGCATTGATACCATCTGTCGTTACAGAGGGACCATTAGCAATCGTTAAGCCGGAGTTATTCAATGTCGTGCCGTTAGTGCCGAAGGTAACACTGCCCGTAGAGGACAAGTCCAAATTGTTGCTTAAGCCGACTTGGATCAGTCGCTTATCGGCATCGACAGAGGTGGTGATATTGTCGTTGGCGCCGACGATATCGATACGGCTCTGATCGGCGTCACTGGTGATGGCTAAGCCGTCAGCCGTGCTGGCTTTATCGGCACCGACGGTGATGTCCGAAATCGTAGCGTTGGCGACACGTTTGAGCTGAGCTACGTTGACGGCATCTGTATCTTCCGAACCGGCAGCTACGTTGGTGATTTGACGTGTCAAGACAGAAGTTGAGTAACCGTCACTTGAATAAGTTGTAGCACCGACGCTGACGGCCCCGCCCGTGGATCTAAAGGTGCCAAGCTCTGTCTGTTGTTTGCCTAAAGCTTCAAGGAAATCTTTGTTTTTTGCCGCCCAGGCCTTTCTATCATTTGTTGCGGCAACGGCTTCTGCCTGGGCATCAGCTTTAGCGGTTACGGCTGCTGCATATTCTTTTTGTTCAGATTCAATGGTACTGCCCTTCGTTCTCTTAATAATATCATTTTGATCCTCCACTTTAGCAGCAGCATCGTCATAAGCCTTATTTAATGCTTTGTATTCTGCAATTTGGCTGGCATAGGTGGTAGCAAAGTTTTTGGATACATCACTGGCACTGATAGCACCTGCCAAGGCTTCGGCACTGCCCGGTACGTAGCTGCCATTGCCGTCGTCAGCAAAGGGGACATAGCCGATGGTATTAGAGCGGCGGTCAGCGATGGAGGAGGTACCTAAGGCTACACCGGTGGAAACCTTTACATTTGCATCGGTACCTAAGGCGACACCGCTGTAGGCGACCTTAGCACTCTGGCCTAAGGCGACGCCATACAAGCTGTTGGTCTGAGCACTATTACCGATGGCAATGCCGCCGATAGCCGTAGCCCCGTTGCCGATGGCCATACTATCGAGGATGACGTTCGTATTTTGAACGCCATCGTTTTGCAAATATTTATAGAATTCACCGGCCGTAGCCCCTTGACCGATAGCAAGACCCGAAGAGGAACGAGCATTCAAACCGATAGAAAGGCCATTCGTATTAGCATAGGCATTTTGACCGAAAGATACACTCTTGCTGGCCGCATAAGAGCCGGCGCCTACGGCCGTAGAGTTGGTAATGGCACTGGCATAGGTCCCGATAGCTGTACTGTACTTGCGGGCAGCATAGGTACCAAAGCCGATGGCTGTATTCCCTGTGCCTTTACCGTCAATATCATTGCCGGATGAAACACCGTCTACACCTTCGCCGTTAGCATTGTTATTTTTAGGTGTTCTGTACATATCTTGACCACCCATATAACTCGTATTAAAAGTCTGCCGATAGTCGATAATTTTTTCTTCTGTAGACTTAACTTCTGACCCTTTATCGACGACATTCGTGCTGGCAGGTGCTTTACCAATGCCGACGTAGGATCCGGTCAAGCCGGCAGCCTGGACGGAGTAGGTTCCGCCGACCGTCGCGAAGCTGAGCAGCATGACAGCTGCGACTTTTGCAAGAAGGTGTTTCTCTTTCTAGGTGTTCATAATCAAGTCCTCTTTTCTTGGTATAATTTTGATGGAAATAATCAAATTTATGCTATCATAAAAACCTTCATACATGCCATCATGAGTCATTTTGAATCTATCTTATTACAATATAGACACATGAAATTTTATAAGAAATCCAAGGGCTCTTCGGGAATATGAAGGTTTTTTGATACGGATTAGGATACAATAAACTGTAATCTTTCGAGTTTATTATATCACGTTTAAAACACAGTTCAAGATATTTTTAAGATGCAAGTATACCTTTTTGGGATGAGTATCCTGCGATTTTAGCGGGGAAAAGCGTTTGATAAAGATTTTTTAATTCCATAAAAGACAATCATTGTGTTTTGTGTATATAGGCTTTATAAATAAAAATGTTTATTATTATGATGATTTTAACGTCAGTGATTATGCTTATGGTTAAAATTATTAAAAAATAAGTAACGGACAACTCTATAAAAACCGAAGTCTGGCAAGTTGTTATCGATGATATTTGATTATAATTGATAAAAACAATACGGATTGCAAATAAATAGCAAATAACAACAAATGGGTATCCATAGACTTTAAAAACTACCTATAAACATGATATATATTATCTTATATAACATCCCGGTGTCAATATAATATTGGACTTTTTTTGCGTTTTTTAGGGTAGATGCATCGTGGTGGTGACAAATTTGTGTCATCTCGTCGTGAATGGCAAAGGTAAAAGACAGAGTGCAAGCTAATGTATTGGGTAAAGGTCTTGTAATATATAATAGAAAAATATGATCCGTGAAAGGGAAGGGATATAGTGGAATTTATTGATAGCTGTGGTATACTCTGGGTAGGCTCTGAATCACCTTGCCATCGGGCGAATTTACGGGGCCGGACGGGCCTGGCGGTGGCCTCGTTTTTTCTTTGGATAAGAAGGAATTTGACAAGATGGTGTAGAATATCTATCGTAAGGTAATCTAAGTTTTACTATATTGCTTGGAGGTAGTCATTATGACTCTCAGTTTATTTTGGTCACGCTATACGTTGGAGCTTCAAGAGCAACATTTGCGTGAGGTCGATGCCTTTTATCATTATTTGATTGCCCGTGAACGGTGGAATTGGTTACTGGCTAAGATTCCGGAACAGGATCAGATTAAGATTCTCTGCGGTCACAACCACGGCAAAGATGCTTGGACGTGCCGCACCTGGTTCGATCACATGCTGGAATGGATTAAAGCCAATAAGCCGCCGGCTGTCTATGATGCCGTCGTCGACAAGATCCATATGATTGAGGAAAAACCGATTGAAGAATTAGAAAAGCAAGCTGCCCGCAATATTTCACCGGAAGAATTGGAAAAACTCCATCGTGCCGGTTATTTTCAATGCGTTGCGGCGCCTGACAAAGTGAGCGAATGAAAGCAGGTGAGGGAATGACCTTTGTATTGCGCATGATAACCGCCTTGGTCCTTATGTTTTCGCTGACAGCTGCCCTGCCGGCCGCGTCGGTGCAGGCCGATACGGTCCGCGTACTGCCTATTTCCGGCGATATCGACGGCAGTCAGGTGGCCTTTATTCAGCGAGGGCTGCGCCAGGCTGAAGAAAACGGCGATACGGCCGTCGTCATTCCTATCAACACCTTAGGCGGCCGCGTCGACAGTGCTTTAAAGATTCGGGATATGATCATGGCCTCTGACGTGCCGGTCATCGCCTATATTACGTCGCGGGCCTGGTCGGCAGGCGCCCTCATCGCCTTGTCCAGCCGCCACATCATCATGGCCCCGGGAAGCAGTATCGGTGCGGCTGAACCGATTCCCGACACGGAGAAAAACATCGCCGCCTTAAAAGCTGAATTCAGTACGACTGCGGCTCAGACCGGCCACAATCCCGGCGTTGCCGAAGCCATGGTTGACAAGACCAAGGGATATCCGGGCTATGCAGAACCGGGCAAAATCCTGGCCTTGTCCGACGGACAAGCTAAAGAACTGAATGTATCGGACGGTTCGGCCGATACCTTGTCCGACGCCTTGGCTCTTTACAGCCTTGGCGATGCACAGACCATTTATGTAGATAAAGATTGGCGTGATGACATGATTGGTATTTTACAGAACCCCTATGTACGAACCTTATTCGTCGCCTTGATCATTGCCGCCCTCTTGGCAGAAATCAAGATGGCCGGTATCGGTGCCGGCATTGCCACGGCCTTCGTCTTTGGCGGACTTTTACTCTATTCCGGCAACGAACCCTTGGTGGCGGATCTTAAAATCATTGCCGCCTTCTTAGTCAGCCTGTTGTGCATCGGCCTTGAATTGGCATCGCCGGGCATCGGCATTTTCGGCCTGGCCGGCGTCGTCCTCTTGTTCGGCAGCCTGTTCTTTATGCTCGGGGCTACTTATGAGTCGATCTATATTCTGGCCGGCGGGACCGTTTTAGCCCTCATCGTCTTTTACTTCTTGGGTCGCCATTTGCCGAAGAGCTCTCTCTTTGATAAATTGACCCTTAAGAATCGTTCGACGAAGGAGAAAGGCTATACGTCTCAGGAAGACTACAGCCGCTACCTCTATGAACGAGGGACGACGATTACCATTCTGCGTCCGTCCGGGACGATACGCATCGGTAAAGAACGGGTCGATGCCGTAGCCAATGGTTCCTTCATCGACCGCGACGTCACGGTCCGTGTCATCAGCGTCGAAGGCGGCCGCATCGTCGTCGAACCGGAGCCGGAACGCCATCTGAAGGATTGAGATGGAATAAAGTGACAAAGTAAGCTATAATAAAACTATGCATAAACGGTATTATGTTATAGTCAAAGCTTTTAAAATAGGAATGCCTTCCCCCGTGCGGAAGGAGCTGCCCGAGGACTGGCAGAGGCACTCGGGCCGTATGGTTCGTGTGAAAAGAGAAAGGTGGCGAAGTTTGCTGCGGCCTCTGCAGCACAGAAGGGTTCACCGTGTCCGCAAGGGTCTCTGCGGACTGTGTTTTGCGCAGCATTCTGCCTTATGACAATTGTATCTTTTCTAGCCGTGCCTATCTTCATCATTGCCTTGGCCGTTGTCGTCATCGCCTTATTCCTGCACTTCGTGCCCATCGGACTGTGGATTTCAGCTATGGCAGCCGGCGTCTCCGTAGGCATCGTCAACCTCATCGGTATGCGCCTGCGCCGGGTCATCCCGTCTAAGATTATCCTGCCCTTGGTCAAGGCCAATAAGGCCGGCCTCGACGTCAACGTCAATCAGCTCGAAGCCCACTACCTGGCCGGCGGTGACGTCGACCGCGTCGTCGATGCCCTCATCGCTGCTCACCGGGCGACCATGTCCCTGACGTTTGAACGGGCCTGCGCCATCGACCTGGCCGGCCGCGACGTCTTGGAAGCCGTTCAGATGAGTGTCAATCCGAAAGTCATCGAAACGCCTTTTATTTCCGCTGTTGCCCAAAACGGGATCGAATTGAAGGTACGGGCCCGGGTTACGGTTCGTGCTAACATCGACCGCCTCGTCGGCGGTGCCGGTGAAGCGACGGTCATTGCCCGTGTCGGCGAAGGGATCGTTACCAGCGTCGGCTCGGCTCAAGACCATTCCGAAGTGTTGGAAAACCCGGACAAAATCAGTAAGACCGTCCTCAACAAGGGCCTCGATGCCGGGACGGCTTTTGAAATCTTGTCCATCGATATTGCCGACGTCGACGTAGGCCGCAATATCGGCGCCCGCCTCCAGACCGACCAGGCCGAAGCCGACAAGCAGATCGCTCAGGCAAAGGCCGAAGAACGGCGTGCCATGGCGGTCGCTAAGGAACAGGAAATGCAGGCCTATACCCAGGAAATGCAGGCCAAGGTCGTCGAAGCCCAGGCGGAAGTTCCCCTGGCGCTGTCCCAGGCTTTGCGTGAAGGAAAATTAGGCGTTATGGACTATTACAATATGAAGAATATCATGGCCGATACGGACATGCGTACGGCTGTCGCCCAGGCCGGCGTGCCTAAGACCCAGTCGGCTTCGACCGTAAAGGATGACCACCACGACCATCACGATGGAAGCCATTCGGAACAGTAGGTGATGACCATGGATCTTGTATGGATGATTATCGTCGTTGTCTTGATGGGGGTCCTGCCCGACCTCTTGCGCCGCAAGCGGAGGTACCCTCGGAGCAAGGGGCCCATTCCCGTGCCGCCGCGGCGTAAGCCGGCTCCGGCCCCAAAGATGGAAGCACCGGAACCGACCGTGCCGGAACCGTCCTTTCCCGATTGGGATGAGGGCTGGGATAATATGAATTTCCCTGATGAACCGGAACCGGCGCTTCCGAAAAAGATGGCGCCGCCACGGGTCGCTGCAGAACGTCCCCGGTCTGTGCCGGTCGTCGTGCCCCAGCGCGTCCGTCCGGCAGCTTGGAGCGGTCTCACGCCTCAGGCGAAAGAACTGTACGCCGGCTTCGTCTGGTCAGAAATCTGGCAGGAACCGTTGGCTCATCGCAAGGGATTTATAAAAAAGTAGAGAGGATTTAACCATAGATGATTGAAGAAAGAGAAGTTGGTCTCAAAGGGATTCCCGGTCTCGTTATTACATCCGGTGAAAAAGCAAAAGGCGTCGTCTTGTTTTATCACGGCTGGTCGTCGCAGAAGGAATTTCAGGCCGTCCGCGGCCGCATCTTAGCTTCGTACGGCTACGATGTGGTCATTCCCGATGCCGTCAATCACGGCCATCGCGGTACCCTTGACTATGAAAGCAAGGCCGTCTACGCTGATTTTTGGCAGACGATCTTCCAAAACATGATGGAAGTACCCCTTATGCTGGAATATATTTCGGAACGTTGGCCCAATACGCCCTTGGCCGTCATGGGTCATTCTATGGGCGGCTTTACGGCCGTCGGTGCTTGGAGCCTGTTTAAAGAGTTCAAGACGGCTGTCGTCATGAACGGCTCCGGCTGGTGGGAAGAATCGGAACGGCGTTTCCGCTCGTCCCTTCACATCGAAAAGCCGCGGTCTTATCGTTTCTTGCAGATGCAGTTCGCCGCCATGGATCCCTATCAGCATATGGATCGCCTCAGCGGCCGTTCTCTCTTGTCCCTTCGCGGCGGCGCCGATGATGTCGTCGATGGAGCCGCTCAGGAGCTTTATCTTGAAAAGCTGGCCACACACCGCGATGTAAAGAGCCAGTCCGTCGTCTACGACGGCTTAGGCCACTTCGTCACGACCAATATGATGGGCGATGCTGCTTCTTGGCTCAATCAGGAACTGAAGGCATAACGAAACCCTATGGAACACAAAACAACAACCGCATTGACGCGGACGCTTCGCTTCGTATCCTTTCGGATGGGGCCGGGCGTATTTCGTCCTTGCGGTTGTTGTTTTTTTCGGCTTTTTCGGTGCCTGCCTTGACAGGGGCCATGGAAATTTTTATGATAAGATGACATGATTTATTAGCGTATACGAATGGGGGAGATGCTGTGAAACAACGCCATTATTTTTATTTGATTCTGGCTTTCATCGGCGAATTGTCGGTACTCGGCCAATGGGCACTCTTTCGCCATAGTCTGCCCGTGCCGGAGATGCCTCTTTTGGCGCTTTTTATGGTACTGCCAATCCTGTATGTCATACCTTATGTTTTTTCGGAATCCCTGCCGCCGATGGTGACGAGGGGGCTGACCCGCTTTGCCGGTTATTGGTTTTCCTTTTCTTACTATGCGACGATGCTCCTCATTCCGGGACTCTTATTGTGGATTGTCACCCAGCTCATGGGCCGCAATGACCTTTGGCAGGGGACGGTTTCCGTCTATTACAGCGCCTTTGCTTTTGGGCTCACTTGGCTGTTGTTGGCTGTCGGCGCCTGGATCGGCCATCATCAGGTCGTGCGGACCGTCGACATCGAGACCGACAAGGCCATTGACCGCGACTTTTCCATTGCCTTCGTCAGCGACATTCATTTGGGTGCCGTCTTGGGGACGTCTTTCAGCCGCCAACTGACGCGGGACG
Organism: Megasphaera sp. UBA1696; assembly: GCA_002319965.1. Lineage (GTDB taxonomy): Bacteria > Bacillota > Negativicutes > Veillonellales > Megasphaeraceae > Megasphaera. The sequence goes on along the minus strand of DCJQ01000019.1, from coordinate 16,588 downwards.
TCAATGCCTGCCGGCCCGACATGGTCCTCATGGGCGGTGATATCATCGACGGCGATTTGCAATACGTCTTAAAAGAAGACAGCTTTTCCGGTTTTGAAGGCCTTACGGCTCCGGCCGGCGTCTTTGCCGTCATGGGCAATCACGATACGTACGGTGAAAACTTGGCTCTGGAAGCGGAAGTCTTAGGCCGCTATGGCGTTCAGGTCCTGAACGGCGACGTCGTGACTCCTATTCCGGGGGTGACTCTCTTTGGCCGGGAAGATTATTATATCGCGCCGGCGGCACCGGTACGAAAGGCCGACAGCGAATCTTTTTCGATTTTTATGGAACACGAACCGATGCATATTCATCAGGTCTCCGAAGCCGGTTGGGACCTTCACGTCAGCGGCCATACCCATGCCGGTCAGTTTTGGCCGAACCGGCTGGTGACGAGCCGCCTTTTTGCCCTTGACTACGGGACCCGTACGTTCGGTAAGATGACGGCCATGGTTTCCAGCGGTTATGGAGCCTGGGGTGCCTTGTTCCGGATCGGTCCGCCGCCGGAAGTCGTCCTTATTCGCGTCCATAAGAAAGGTTCGCAGAAAGAAAATATACTGGGAAAATAATCACCTCAGAGGAGGAACGATGATGGGAAAAAGAAAGATTTACGTCTTGGCTTGCGGCGGTACGATTGCCGGAAAAGCCGCGTCCGCCGATGACCTGACCGGATATGAAGCCGGCAAGACTTCGATTGGAGAACTGTTGGATGCCGTGCCGGCTTTAAGCGACTATGCCGAGGTAAAGGGCGAACAGTTCGTCAATATTGACAGCTCGGACATGACTGAGGCCCTGTGGCAGGCCTTGTCTTCCCGCGTGCAGGAAGTGGCCGATCGGGATGACGTCGACGGCATCGTCATCACCCATGGGACAGACACGATGGAGGAAACGGCTTATTATCTCAATCTTACGGTCCACACTCGCAAGCCCGTCGTCCTTACCGGATCCATGCGGCCGGCGACGGCCATCAGTGCCGACGGTCCTTTGAATCTTCTCGAAGCCGTTCAGGCCGCAGCCGACGAAGCTCTGGGAGACTGCGGCGTCGTCATCGTCATGAACAGCGTCATCCACAGCGCCCGCTTCGTCGAAAAGACGGATACGACCCACGTCGATACCTTTAAGGCCCGTCAGTTGGGCTGTTTGGGCTATATGCAGGACGGTCGGGTCCGCCTTTATCAAAAAACGCTGCGAAAGCACACCTTTTCATCGGATCTGGTTTCGCCCTTGACACTTCCGGCCGTTGCCGTCGTCTATGCCTGTGTCGGTCTCCGTGCCGATGACGTCGTGCAGATGGCTCGGGGGAAAGAAGGACTGGTCATGGCCGGTCTCGGCCACGGCAAGATGCCGGCTCCGGTGTGGACGGCTCTGAAGCCCTTGATGGAAGAGGGGCTCGTCGTCGTCCGGGCTGCCCGGTCCCTGGGGGGCCTGGTCACACCGGTCCCTTCCTACGAAGGTACGGTTACGGCTGATTCCCTGACGCCGCAGAAGGCCAAGATCCTCTTGCAGCTGGCCCTCTGCCGGACGAAGGACCTTTCTGAAATACAGGCTTTCTTTGACGCCTATTGACAGGAACGAAGGGCCCTTCTCCTTCCCTAATAAGGCCGGGTGTGATAAAATAAATAAGATATATAAACTACAGCCATGTTATCGATGTAGCCCTTACGACAATATAGATAGGAGCGAATGAATCATGAAAAAGTACAAAAAATTAGTAGTACTGACGGCCTTGACCGCAGCTCTCAGCACGTCGGCTTTTGCTGCCGGCACCGGTATTACCGACATCCGTAATTATTGGGGTAAAGATGCGATCCAGTATTTTTATGACAACCATTATGTCAGCGCCACCAACGGTCAGTTCCGTCCGAACGACGATATTACCCGTGAAGAAGCCGCCTCTGTCATCGACAATATGATCGGCAAGGAATCGACGGTCAAGACGACGAAATTCAGCGACGTCAAAGGCCGCTGGTCCGAACGGGCCATTGCATCCCTCGTCGACAAACAGATCATGAACGGCTACAGCAACGGCACCTTTAAGCCGCAGCAGCGGATCACCCGTGAAGAATTTGCCGTCATTGCCTATAACTATATGACTTATCAGGGCATGACCACCGTTGAAGGCGCGGCTCCTTTTGCCGATGAAGCCAAGATTTCGACGTGGGCTCGCCAGGCCGTCCATGCCTTGGCCGCTGCCGGCTATATGAAGGGCGGCAACTACAACATGTTCAACCCGAAACAGTACGTCACCCGCGGTGAAGCCGTCAACGTCTTGTACCGCATCATGACCGGCGTCAAAGTGACCAACCAGAGCCAGGACGGCTTGGAAGCCAAGGCCTTCAAAGACATTAAGGATGTCTACGGTTCGGTCAAATCTTTTGCCAATGACGGCATTATGTACTGGCAGGGAGACAAACTCCACATCGGTGTAAAAGACGCCAAGAACCGCCAGAAATTAGCCGATGCCATTGCCGATGACAAGGATATTCCGGCTGAATCGGTCTATGTCCAGAAGTCGACGTACAGCTACAACGACTATAAGAACCTGATGGCTCAGGCCGAAAAGATTTATAAGGCGACGGAATCGACCGATGCGGCAGTCACGACGGCACCGGATTACCTCAATGAAAAAGTTATCCTCACTGTTCCGTCCATTTCGAAAGAAACGCAGAACAACCTCAATAAAGCGCTGGGGAGTGCCCTTCGTATCGTCATTCAGTAAGCTAGGAGGTCTCTCATGGTAGGAAAGAAAATCGCTGCCTTCTTGGCAGCTGCGATGCTCCTTTCGGCAAGCCCGGCTTTTGCCGATGCTCCGTACACCGATTTGGGGAGTATGGCCGACCGTCAAGCCGTCGACTATTTGTACGATACGCAGAACCTGACGTTTATTACGGGAAACTCTTTTGAGCCCAATCGGGTCCTGACCCGTGGTGAATTAGCTCAGCTCTTGTATAATGTTGCCGGAAACATCCCCTTGGTTTCGCCGGAAGCGGCGACCTTAAAGGACGTCCCCCAAGGGACGGCCGGCGATGCCATGAATGCCGTAGCCGCCAAAGGAATTTTGGAAGGCTACCAGGACGGGAACTTCCAGCCTGAATCGCCCGTAAGCCGTGAAGAGTTTGCCGACGTCATTTACCGCTACCTGCAGTATAGCCGCATGGCCGATCCGGATCAGGAAGTGACGCCGTACGCCGATGAAGCGCAGGTTTCGCCGGCCTATGCCCAGGCTGTTGCGGTCCTCCACAGCAAGAATATCATGGTGCCGGCCGACGGCTATTTCCGACCCAAAGAAGGGATGACCCGAGCCGATGCGGCACAGGTATTTTATCGGTTCATGCACTCTGACGGCGACTATACGTCTCACGTGCAGATTGAAACCCAGGTGATGAAAGCTATCAATGCCGAATACGGTTCGGTACTGGCTTATTTCCAAAGAGGGACGATGTACTGGGATAACGATGTCTTAGTTCTCGGCATCAAGGGAAGCCCGAGCAAGTACTTAACGAAACGGATTGCCGACGATGTGTCGAAGCCTGAAGCCGTTCAAATCCGCCGCGTTTCCTTGAGCCACTCCGATTACAGCCAGCTCATGAACCGGGCCATTCACACCATCGTCGATAAGGAAGGCGTCCAAAACTACGTCGGTGCAGTACCGGACTACGTCCATGAACAAATCGTCGTTACCGTTCGTCATCCTGTAAGTAAGGACACGCTGGCTGAACTTTCCAGCCGCGTCGGTGCCGGCCGGGTTCGCTTAGAAACGATGGTCCCTGCCGGACAAGCCTCTGTCGTCCAGGTTCCCGGCGTCGATACTTCGAATGAAACGACGAAGGCTGAACCGTCCGGACAGACCGTGAATCGGAGACTGTATGCAGCCGCCCTTGACGATACGACCTCATCAGCAGTGACATCGGTCCAGAACGACGCTATGAACTAAAGATTTCAACAGTATCGAAGGTGCTGATGGATGGCATCTGACGGCGCTGTCTATGAGGCAGTGCCGTTTTTATTTTCTTTCGTTTTAGCCCTTTTGCAGCCTTTTTCGGCGTCGGTGAAAACCAAGAAAAATTTTATTGTCTATTTATGCAATGTTTTGAATTAAAGGTCAATATATAGTAGCTCAGGCAGGCATCTTATGCTACAATGGGTACAGAAGTTTGATGAAATAGAGGAGAGGATGACATGACAAACTTTTTGCCGTACGCTATTATAGCGGGTATCGCAATCGTCTTTTTTGTAATTTGTTATATTTTGTATTCCAGTGGGGAAAAATCCGAGAGTAGTCCCCAAACGGAGAAGCAGAACGGGAAGACGAAGACGCGGACACGCTACGACGGCGGACCACAGCCGCGGAAGGTCCAGCACCGCCGGCCGGCAACAGTTAAACATGCCAGACAACTGCCGAACGTGGCAGTCGAAGAAGATACAGAACCCTTGCCCCAGGTCCCGAAAATGACCCTTGGGGAACGGCGGGAACACCCGGAAGAAACGGCTTTCGTTACGACGAAGGGCGAAGCGGTCCGCCACAATGGAAAAATCGTCTATCGAGAAGCCTCTGTGCCCGTACGGAGAGGTCCCAATGCCGACAGCGTCGATGCGACGCAGGTCTTGTCGCGCGATGAAATCCTGGAAGCCATGGAAAAGGTGGACAAGGAAGAAGCGGCAGCCTATAAGGCTCGGGAAGAAGAAGCAAAACTGGCTCGTCAGCGTCAGGAAGAAAAAGAACGAGAAGAACAGGAACAGCAGCTTGCTCGCCATCGGGAACGCCGCGAACAGGCTCGCCGTGCCGCTGCCGTAGCCGAAGCTGAAGACGATGGTAATGGCCGTCGTCAGTGGTCGGAAGATTTGTCCGATACGAAAGATGAAAAGCCGCCTTTGGCCGATATGGCCGCCGTCGTTTCCGCCGATTTGGCAGAAAAGACCCGCGCCGCAGCCGACGGTGCACCAATCGAAGCTAAGGCTGAACCGAAGGTCGATGTGAAGGTGGTACCGGCACGGCCTCAAGAAAAAGCGACCTCAGCCAATACGGCGGTTCCCGAGGCCGACGGTGTTTCTGAGGCAACGCAGGTTCTCCGCAGCCCGGATTTGAAGATGCCGGCTAAAGAAGGAGCCGTCGTCAGCGAAGGCATGAAAGCCGTTGCTTCCCAACTGGAAAAGACCCAGCGCATGGAACCCATTCATATTGATGCAGCGACGACAGCCAAGAAAAGCAGTCCTGATGAAACGATGGTCATGCCGCCGGTACGGGCTCACAAGTCCCAGGAAAAGGCAACGCCGGTCGTCAAGCCGGCCCAGGCATCGTGGGAATCGGGCTCGTCAGGCCTTGATCTGCGGACGCCGCCGGCTTCCAGTGACTTGCATCGTCCGTCCCTTTGGGAACAGGACAGCACCGTCGAATCGCCCGTCGTCCGCCAGTGTGTATCCCACTTTTTGCGCCAATACGGCGTCGTATCGCCGGAACTTCAGCAACAGACTGAATACATTACGTCCGCTGCCTTTGACCAAATCGGCTGCAAAACCGATGCCGAACGGCAGCAGGCCATGGCGCCCCTCATCGCTCAAGAAGCTTTGCAAAACGTCCAAAAGGCCTATGCCGCTCACCCCGATGACTATGTAGCCACCATTGCCCTTCAGGCTTTTTACGACATCATTAACGGTTCGCCCATTTCGACGCGCCACCTGGTTGCCATCGATGCCCTGAAGGTCATGCCCTACCTGTCTCAGAGCCATTACCAAATTTTGGCGATTCTCTTATTGTTCCTGTATTCGCGTAACTCTCACAATGTCGACAAAGATTCGTTCTGCCAGTACATTGATAAGTATATTTATCCCTTCTTGGAAGGATTCCCGACGGAACGGCCGTATTATCAGCAACTCGACTACCTGCACTGCACGGCCTTTGAAGTGAAGGAAACTCACTTTGCAGAAATCCTGTCCGATTCCTATCCGCTCCTGTTCCGCTACCGCGGTTTTACGGAAGAAGAACTGCGCAAGGCCTTAAAGGGCATGCGCCTTTCCGACGAGTTCATCGTTCAGTCCTTTAATTCGCCCTTAGTCAAACTGGCTATGGTCGATGAAAGTATGGCCAAGCGGTTTTTCCGCATGACCGGCCTCACCGACAGGAACATCCAGGATCATATCCTGCGCCTGGCTAAAAAGCGCCCGGCTAATTTCAGCGGCGAAGAAGCCTTGGATATCATGGAAGACATTTCGCCGGTCCTGGCTGATCTCGGTGATATTTGGGACAGCTCGCTTCTGCGCGTATCGACCTTGTCCCTGTTAGGCCTCTACTTGGCCCAAGGATTCGTCAAAGAAATCATTGGCGAAGAATTTGACTTGTCTCGTTGGTTTGAATAAGGAGTTTTAGCGTGAAAAAGATTCGTAAAGCCGTCATCCCCGCCGCCGGTTTTGGTACCCGTTTCTTGCCGGCCACGAAGGCGACGCCAAAAGAAATGCTGCCTATCGTCGATAAACCGACGATTCAGTACATCGTGGAAGAAGCCCTGCAGAGCGGTATTGAAGAAATCCTCATTATCAGCGGCCATGCCAAAAGGGCCATTGAAGACCACTTCGATACCAATCCGGGCTTGGAAATGCACCTCGAAGAAGGTCGAAAAACGAAACTGCTCAACATGGTGCGCAGTATTTCGGAAATCAACATCCACTATATTCGGCAGAAACATATGCGCGGATTAGGCGATGCCATTCGCTGTGCCCAATCTTTTATTGCCGATGAACCCTTTGCCATCCTTCTCGGCGATGATGTCGTCTATAACGATACCAATCCGGCCTTGCGGCAGATGATCGATCTTTACAACGAACTCGATTCGACGATTTTGGGATGCCAGGAAGTTCCTCTGCAAAAGGTTTCGTCCTACGGCATCGTCCAAGGGATTCCCGTCGAGGGAAAACCGGTGCTGAAAGTTCAGCAGGTCATTGAAAAACCGGCCGTGGAAGAAGCACCGAGCCGGACGGCTGTCTTAGGTCGCTACATCGTAACGCCGGATATTTTCGACATCCTCCAGGATACGAAGCCCGGGAAGGGCGGAGAAATCCAGCTCACCGATGCCTTGCAGACCTTGGCCTGCCAGAAGGCCGTCTATGCCTACTGCTTTGAAGGAAAGCGCTACGATGTGGGCGATAAATTGGGCTTTTTGAAGGCCAATGTCGAATATGCCCTTCGCCGGCCTGATTTAGCAGAACCCTTCCGGAAATTCCTCTTAGAAACGGCAGAAAATCATTGATCCAAACGGCTGCTGACCTTCTCGTTAGGAGGTTGGCAGTCTTTTTTTGTATTCCTATTTTCTATTTAATGTACACGAAAATAGTATTGATTGAAAAAATAACCCATGCTATAATAAGGGCAGAAAGAAGGGGATTTTATGAAGATTGAAGAAGGGACCATTATCGCTATAAAAGAAGCTGGCAGCGCTGAAATCAAAGTTGGCCGCCATTCCGACTGCATCGCCTGCGGCGCCTGTGACGGAGCTGACAACATCGTCGTTACAGCTGTCGACCCGTTAGGCGTCAAAGTAGGGCAGCACGTTCGCTTTGAATTCCGCGATGTCAATATCGTCATCGGTGCTTTTATCTGTTTTGTCATGCCGCTGCTCGTCTGTGCTGCCGGTGCTTTTGCCGGCCATTTCCTGGCCTTGTCCCAAGGCTTTGATACCGTTCAGACGGCTGTTATCGGCGGTGTCATCGGTTTCATGATCGGCGCTGTCGGCGTAAAACTCTTTGACCGCTCGCTGTCAAAAGAAGAATCGTCTAAACCGAAAATTATTGAAATCTGCTATTAAGGTCATACTGAAAATCGCCCGACCGATGGAAGCTTTTTCTTCCACGGCGGGCGATTTTTTTGTATATAGGCTGTCATTCAGTAGCTTTGCGGCAAGTCATTTTCTATGGCCAGCTCCGTCCCGTCTTTGAGGGTGATGGCCGTGACTTCCAGGGTGCTCGTCGTATCGTCGATATTGGCGGAACTGATGAGGGCATACTGGGAGGGAATCAAGGGATTGAGGAGAAACTGACTTTCATAGGTGCTCCTTTCAGCCGACGTTGACAGTCGCAGGGGCGACGTATAGAGGACGGCGTTATCGCTCTTGCGGCGCAGGGTATAGACGGCTTTGATGGCAGCCATCTGTTCGCGGTCCTGATGAAAAACCGGGGTATAACTCAGGCGGAGAAAGGTTTTGTCCTGGTCGGATACGAGTTTGGCCGATACATTTTGAAGGGTCAATAGGGCGTCGATTTTTTGCCGGACCGGTCTATTATAGGCGTCGAGTTCATGGTTCATGACGGCTTGCAGGTCACTGATAAAGCCCTTGGCATCGGCAAGGCCCGTGATTCGCCACGTATCGTCCGGCGTCTTTTCCATGGTGACCGTGCAGGGGACGGTCGCGTCGAGCTGCTCGTTATAGAGGGTAAAGGTAACTGTGTTGTCATGGCTCCAGTCGGCAGAATCGAGGTGCCATCCCGAAATAGGAATGGAAAGGCCGGCGCTTTTCAAGGTGTTGCGGAGACTGGTGGCGACGGTATTGTACTGCTCGTTATCGGTGTTTCCCGCCAGGGTCCAGGTGATATACAGATCGGCTGCGGAGACGAAGGCCGAACGCAGGGGAGAATGGATGACGCTCAGGACCAAGGACTGATCTTCACGGGCCGTCTTATGCAGGATAAGGGCATCAAAAAATTGACCCGTCAAGGCTTCTTGGTCGACATAGCGGCTGAAGGTTTCGACGTCGCCGTCCTGGACGGAGCGGATAATCTGCTTGGCGGCGTAATCTGGCATCTTCACATAAATCTGGCGGTAGGCGCTAAAGGCGGTTATGATACAGCCTGCAAGGATGAGCAAGGCCAGAACTACTTTGCCGTCCCACAGGGTCAGTACTCTTTTTCTCATAGCATATCCTTTCTAGGGCAGGGTAAAACCTTATTTTCTCATTATACCATAGATAGCCCGTCGGAGTTAGCCTCGTCCCTTTTTTCTTATCGGAAATCTTCCCTTTTAGGAAGCCGGTGGGGTTAAAATGTCAGGAAGTCTCAATTTATGTTATAATGGTAGCATCATCATCGATAGAAAGGGAGGTTGATGCCTGTGATTACCTTACAGGATGTGAAGTCGGGTACTTCTTACCAGGTAAAAGAAGGAACGACGCTGCAGCAGGTTTACGAGGAATATGGCCCGAAAGGCGATATGCCCATTGCCGCTGCCCTCTATAATAATGAATGTGTCGGCCTCAAGACGAAAGTAGATCAAAACGGCGATGTCGACTGGCTGCCGATTAATTCGATGGAAGGCAATCAATGCCTGATACGGACGGCCATTCTGCTCTTGGTCCGCGCCGTCAGCGATCTCTATCCGAACGGCAAGGTGTTGGTCAAGCATGCCCTGCGCAAAGCCTTGTACTGCGAGTTGGAAATCGGCCATACGGTCACCTTCCACGACGTAGAAATGATCAAGACGCGGATGCATGAAATCGTCGACCAGGACGAAGCCATTTCCCAGGTCATTGCCAGTACGGAAACGGCCATGGCCATGTGCCGCAACCGCAATATGGAACGGGAAGCGGAACTGCTCAAGCACGTCGATGTCACCCATATCCTGGCCTATCAGTGCGGACCGACCTTTGACTACTATATGGGACCGCTCCTTCCCAGCATGGGCTATTTGACCTGCTTTAACCTGCGTCCGTATGCGCCGGGGGTCATTTTGGAAACGCCGACTGTGGGCAATCCCAACGAACTTCCGGAGTACAAGGAAATCCCCAAGATGGCCCGCCTCTTTTTGGATGCCGAAGAGTGGGGACGCATCGTCCGCTGCGAATACGTCTACGATTTGAACCACTATATCGAAAATGGGACGATTCAGGACATGGTCGATGTCGCCGAAGCCTTGCAGGAAAAGGAAATGGGCCAGATTGCCGACTATATCGTCAGCCGCCGACCGAAAATAAAAGTCGTCCTCATCGCCGGCCCCTCGTCGGCCGGGAAGACGACGTTCTGCAAGCGCTTACTGACACACCTCAGGGTCAACGGCCTGCGGCCATTGGGAATCTCCCTCGACGACTACTTCTATAATCGGGAAGACACGCCGAAAAATCCTGACGGCAGTTATGATTTTGAATCCCTCCGGGCCATCGACGTCCCCTTATTCAACCAACAGATCGATGCCCTCAATCAAGGCAAGGCCGTTAAGCTGGCTCGTTTTGACTTCGTTACCGGCAAACGCTTCTTCGATGATACGCCGGTTACCCTGGAAGCGGGACAACCTGTCGTCGTAGAAGGCCTCCACGCCTTGAATGATTCTCTGACTTATATGTTGCCGCGGTATGAAAAGGTAAAGATTTCCTTAGGCGTCCTGACCCAGATCCGAATCAACGACCACAATCGGATTTCCACGTCGGATACGCGCATTATCCGTCGCATGGTGCGAGATCAGCAGTTCCGTGACCGCGGTCCCATGGCGACGATGGATATTTGGGCTGACGTTCGCCGCGGAGAAGAACAGAACATCTATCCCTACCAGGAAGATGCCGACAAGATTTTTAATACGGCCCTGCCTTACGAACTGTCCGTCCTGAAACCGTACGCCGAACCCTTATTGGAATCCATCGAAAAGGACAGTGTGCACTATGCCGAAGCCCAGCGGTTGTTGAAATTCCTGCGTCCGTTTAAGGGTGTCGACGCTTCCGTCGTACCGCGAAACTCCCTGTTGCGGGAATTCATCGGGCCTGAAAAAAGAATTGACAAAGCCTAACCAGATAGATATAATAGTATAGTCGAGGTAGAAATATGAAACTACAAGTCGAAGAAGCACTAAAAGAAGCGGGGAAGTCATTTCCCTTCTCTTTTGAATGTCCGGCTGCCGAACTGGGTGATGTGGACGAATTTCCTTGGAAAGACGCCACTGTAGCTGTAGACGGAACGTATGGATTCGATGGCAATCATATCGTTGTACATGGAAACATACGAGTATCCGGAGGCTACACCTGCAGCCGATGCTTGTCACCGGTATTGGTGGATCGGAATGAAACACTGTCTGAAGTCTATGGTACGGAAGCAGGGCTTCCAGAGGACGTATTGCCCTATAACGGGGAATACATCGATTTGACGGAGACAATTAGAGAAACGTTGATCCTCAGCGAGCCTATGAGGGTGTTGTGCCGGCCTGACTGTAAGGGACTTTGTCCGCAGTGCGGTGCAAACCTGAATGACGGACCCTGTAGTTGTCCTACCGACAATATTGACCCGAGACTCGACGTCTTGGCTCAATTATTACGATCCAAAGAAGAGCGCTAGAAATAACGTACCATGTGATCTAAGGAGGTGCAGACCATGGCAGTACCAAAGAACAGATTATCCCAGACTCGTCAGAAGATGCGTCGCGCAAACTGGAAATTGACAGCACCGGGTTTCGTTGAATGCCCGCAGTGCCACGAAGCAATGATGCCTCATCACGTATGCCCGACTTGCGGCTACTATAAAGGCAAACAGGTTGTCAACAACACAACGGCCGAATAAGGTTGTACATAAAAAAGCCGGTTCATGAACACGTCGTTTCATGAACCGGCTTTTTTGTGTGCTTTTTTGTAGGAAAGAAAGACTGATTCCCCTTGAAATCAGTCTTTCCTTTGAGCTAGGTCAGGGATTTGCCTTCTTATACTCGTCGACTTGCTTTTTCAGGCAATTTAAAAAGGCTTCGGACGCACGGGACAGGAGCTGATATTTTTTCCAGGCTACGACACAGGATAAATACCGGGCCGGTTCTAAGGGAACATAGGTGATATCGTTATCCTGCTGCTGATAAAGGCCGGACATGGCCATGGCGTTGGTAAGGCCTCCTTTTATGAGTAAAGAGGCGTTTCCGATGAGGTCAAAAGAGCCGACGATATTCAGATCTTCCTGTTTGAGGGTTCCTCCGGACCAGGAGTCAAAGTCAAAGGCGTGGGTCGTTCGGCGCGACGATACCAAGAGGGGCATGTCGGCTATAATCTCCGGCGTGATGGTCTTGTAATGGCTCCACGGGCTGTCACTTTTGGTGATGATGCCGACTTGGTCTCTTTCAGGAAGGGCGATGGATTCAAAGCCTGAGGCATCGAAGGGGTCGATGAATAAGCCGAAATCGATCAGCCCGTGGGACAGTTTTTCTTCGACGATATCGGCATTGCCCGTAAAGAGGTTGCACGTGACCTGCGGGTGCTGGAGGTGAAGGTCCGTAAAGGCATCGGTTAAGAAGTGAGCAATACGCGTTTCGCCGGCACCGAGGCGGATACAGCCCGTTAAATCGGTTTGATCGTCACTGATTTCAGCTTCGGTCTGACGGACGAGCGACAGGATTTCCTCGGCTCGTTGGCGGAGGTGGATGCCGTCTTCGGTCAGTTTCGTATTGCGATTGGTCCGGATGAAGAGCTGCTTGCCCAATTCCTGTTCTAAATCGGCTATTTGACGCGATAAGGTCGGTTGCGTAATGTGCAGGGTGTTGGCCGCTTCGGTCATATTTTCTTCTCTGGCGACGGCCAAAAAGTATTCTAACGTCCGTATTTCCATAGCTTCCTCCTCGCATATGACATAATGTATTACCATAAGTATACGATTTTTTTATAACCTTTGCAATACGATTGGTGAATGTCTAGATATTAAATATAACACTTTTACATTCCTAACTGGTTTTGTTAAGATAAGAGTGTCCCAAGGGACAGGCCTTCGATACGTCGAGCGATGGATTCGCTTCTGTCACAGTTCCTAACGGAAGGGATGGGAAGTAAGAAGCCTGTCTGAAAATCCTTGAAATACATTTTGAAAATGTCTAGGTATTGAATATAAGACTTTTACATTCCTGACCAAGTTTGTTAAGATAAGAGCGTCCCAAGGGACAGGCGTTCGATACGTCGAAAGATGAATGCGTGCCTTCTGATCGTTTTTTGAAGGACAGCACGCTTTGAAATAAGAAATATGCCTGAAGTGTATGTCTGGAAATAAGATATAAGCTTTTTACATTTCAAGGATCGTCTGCTAAGATAAGTCCTTGTAAGACGGGCAAGAAGGGAGGCCATGATGATGGAACCTGAATCATGGAAGAGTTTAGTCGATGTCGGCTGCTCACAAGACTGTATTGAACAGTATAAAAGATTGGCCGATGATGAACAGCGCTTCCTTTACTTGCGTCAGTACCGACGGTGCCTGCTGGATAAGATTCACGACAAGCAGAAGCAGCTGGACCGCCTCGATTACTTACTGCATCAGTTAAAAAAGGGAGGCTGATTATGAACCTATTAATTGTCTATTATTCTTGGTCGAACGGCAATACGCAAAAGATTGCCGAACAACTTCGGTTAGCGACCGGTGCCGACATAGCCCGTATTGAAACGGTGAAACCCTATGAAGGAAGCTATATGAACGTCGTCAATCAAGGCCAGCGCGAAGTGAATGAGGGCTATAAACCGGACATCCGACCCCTTGAATACGATGTGGCTGATTACGATGTCATCGCCGTCGGAACACCGACCTGGTGGTATACGATGGCGCCGGCTGTGAAAACCTTTTTGGAAGCCAACGATTTTACGGGTAAGACGGTCATTCCTTTTATGACCAACGGCGGCTGGCCGGGCCACGTCATCAAGGATATGGAACAGGCCGCGAAGGGGGCTGAGTTCGGACCGTCTCTGGAAGTTCAGTTTGACAGCAACGGCGGCAGCGATTTGGTGAGCGATACCGGCGACATCGATCGTTGGGCTGCCGATATTAAGCGAAAATATAGTGAAAAGGCGTAAATCTTAGGAGGGTATGGATATGACATTAGAAGAACTCAAGAAAAACAGCATCTTTGCCGTAGGCGGAGAAAACGTAGATTATGCACAGTACTTTGACGGCATGAGTTACTTAAACATGCTGTCCCTGAAACAAGTTATCGTCGGCAACGTTACGTTCGAACCGGCCTGCCGCAACCATTGGCATATTCATCATGCATCAGAAGGGGGCGGACAGATGCTGTTGGTAACGGCCGGCCGCGGCTGGTATCAGGAATGGGGCAAACCGGCGCAGGAACTTCATCCCGGTGACGTCGTCAACATTCCGGCCAACGTCAAACATTGGCACGGTGCCGCAAAAGACAGTGCTTTTCAGCACTTGGCCATTGAAGTCCCCGGCAAGGATACGAGCTGCGAATGGTGTGAACCCGTTTCCGAAGCCGATTACAACAAGCTTCCGTAAGGCGGTGTCATGATGGTTATTAAAGGATATATCAAATTGGTTCTGGCTTTGAGCTTTATGCTGCTGGCTGGGACGTTGTTTATGGGAACGGAAGGAGCTTATGCGATGAGCAACGATACACAATCTAAAAAAGCTGTAAAAATTGTCCAGACTGCCGGTCGGCAGCGGTTAGGTGATTTTGCACCGGATTTTGCCCGCTATAATGATGACATCCTCTTTGGAGAAGTCTGGAGCAAGAACGATGTCCTCGCCTTGAAAGAACGGAGCATCGTCACGGTTTCGGCCTTGATCGCCCAAGGTCTTGTCGATTCATCTTTGAAGTTCCATATGGAAACGGCCAAGAAAAACGGCGTGACTAAAGATGAAATGGTTGAAATCATTACCCAACTCGCTTTTTACAGCGGATGGCCGAAAGCCTGGGCCGCATTCGCCTATGCGAAGGAAGTCTACGGAGATCAGTAATGCAAGGTGTTCTTAATTATTAATGACAGCCAACGGTTGTCATTAATAATTTTAAGAAAAAATATCAAAAATAAATTCATTGTAATATTGATATATCTCGAAATGTGGAGTATAATACAACCATGCTAAAGATTGATTTTGAATTAGTAATGGTTTTTACATAGAAGGAGAAATAAATTATGAAACAAGGAATATTCAAACAAGTATTATCAGCTATGGTTTTGACGATGTCCCTGGCCGGCGGTGCTGCTTTCGCTTCTGCCGATTCGGTTCAGTTCAGTGAAAACGGAAGCTATCAGGCCGCAGTTATTGAATCGGTCCCGACGGCTTCGATGCAGTCTGACATCCGCGGCTACAGCGAAAACGGAAGTTATCAGGCAGCTGTCATTAAAAAGGCGCCGGCAGCCGTAAAGAGCGATGATGTTCGCGGTTACAGCGAAAATGGAAGCTTCGTTGCTGCTTCAGCCTTTGAGAATAATTAATAATCTCGTAACAACGAGTTCACATAGATTTGGAAGATTCCAATCATTTGGGAATGCCCAATGATTTTTAGATAAAAAGGAGATAAAAAAGATGAAAAAAGGAATGTTTAAACAAGTATTATCGGCCATGGTATTGACGATGGGCCTGGCAGGCGCAGCCTTCGCTTCTGCCGATTCGATCCAGTACAGTGACAACGGGGATTATAAAGCCGCTGTTGTTGAAACGGCCCCCGCCTCGGCACCGGTTGTGGCAAGCCGAGTCTACAGTGAAAATGCTGACCATCAGGCCGCCATTAACTTGAACGTACCGGCTACTAAAGTCGTTGCTTCTCGCGGCTATAGCGAAAACGGTGATCAGGTTGCAGCTTCGGCTTTCAACGCTTAACGAGATTGCATAAAACGATACATTATAAATTTAGAA
Source organism: Megasphaera sp. UBA1696 (assembly GCA_002319965.1). Taxonomy (GTDB): domain Bacteria; phylum Bacillota; class Negativicutes; order Veillonellales; family Megasphaeraceae; genus Megasphaera. The sequence goes on along the minus strand of DCJQ01000019.1, from coordinate 979 downwards.
AATTCTGACCATGTGAATGACGATGGTTTTTATATAAAAGGAGAGACCCAATCATGAAAAAGAACATCTTTAAACAAGTATTATCAGCAGCCGTATTGACCATGTCCCTGGCAGGCGCAGCCTTCGTTTCGGCAGATTCGATCCAGTACAGTGACAACGGTGATTATAAAGCCGCTGTTGTTGAAACGGCCCCGGCTTCGGCTCCGGTTGTGGCAAGCCGAGTCTACAGTGAACATAACGACCACCAGGCCGTCATCAACCTGGATGCACCGGCAGCCAACATCGTAGCCGTTCGCGGTTACAGCGAAAACGGTGATTCTGTGGCAGCTTCGGCTTTCAACGCTTAACGAAATCGCGTAAAACGATACATTATAAACTTAGAAAATTCTGACCATGTGAAT
>DCJQ01000019.1:0-463 GCA_002319965.1 Megasphaera sp. UBA1696 | reverse complement strand
CGCAGCCTTCGTTTCGGCAGATTCCATTCAGTACAGTGAAAACGGCGATTATAAAGCCGCTGTTGTTGAAACGGCCCCGGCTTCGGCTCCGGTTGTGGCAAGCCGTGTATACAGTGAAAATGCTGACCATCAGGCCGCCATTAACTTGAACGTACCGGCTACTAAAGTCGTTGCTTCTCGCGGCTATAGCGAAAACGGTGATCAGGTTGCAGCTTCGGCTTTCAACGCTTAACGAGATTGCATAAAACGATACATTATAAATTTAGAAAATTCTGACCATATGAATGACGATGGTTTTTATATAAAAGGAGAGACCCAATCATGAAAAAGAACCTTTTTAAACAAGTATTATCCGCTTTCGTTTTAACCATGTCCCTGGCCGGCGGTGCAGCCTTCGTTTCGGCTGATTCCGTCCAGTTCAGTGAAAACGGCGACTACAAGGCCGCTGTCAATCTGAGTGTAC
>DCJQ01000041.1 GCA_002319965.1 Megasphaera sp. UBA1696 | reverse complement strand
GACGTCATGTCGAAATGGATGCCGAACTTGGTGCCGATCTGGATGCGGTCCCGGAAGGGCTTTAAAGCCTGGCCCAACAAGGTTTCGTTGGCGTGGGGATCGTCAGCCGTCCCGTAAACTTCGGCCGTATCAAAAAAAGTATAGCCGGCATCGACGGCTTTCGCCAATAATTCCGTCATCTCCCGGACGTCTTTCGGCTGGCCGTAGCCGTGGCTCATGCCCATGCAGCCTAAGCCGACGGCCGATACGGTAAAATCTTTTCCTAAAGTGCGAGTTTTCATAAAAATCCTTCCTTTCTTTAGTAACATGAAATATCACAAAATCTGTCTAAGCTAAGGTCTCCCCGGTTATCCGCCAAGGCCGGTAACGACGGCGACGATTGGCATGGTAACCACCCTACCAGGCTTCTTCAAAGATAGCCAGGATTTCATCACCTTCGAGATGTTTATAACTGCCCGGCGAGGCAACGCAGGCCGCGGCAATCTGAGGCAGCCAATCTCTTTGCTCAGCCGTCATGCCCAGTTCCCGCAAGGTCGTCGGCAGGCCGATTTCCTTCACGAAGGCCGCCAAGGCTTCGACGCCGTCGTTAGCAAGTTCGGCCGTCGTCTTCCCTTCCGGGGAAATGCCCCATACTTCGCTGGCAAAGCGGGCAAATTTTTCCGCCCCGGCCGACTTAATATGGCGGTAATAGACCGGCAAGAGGACGGCCAGTCCGCAGCCGTGATTGCAGTCCGTAAAGGCACCCAAAGAGTGCTCTAAGATATGGCCTTGGAAATCGCCTTTCTTCCCCATTTTGAGGATGCGGTTTTCAGCCATCGTCGAAAGCCAGACCAAGTTGCTGCGGGCTTCATAGTCCTGCGGATTTTCGATGGCCCTGCGGAGATTGCGGACGACGCTCTTCATGAGGGCTTCGTTAATGCTGTCCGACACATTATCGACATCGGGGGCGCTGAAATACGTTTCCATCATGTGGGTAAAAGAATCAAAGGCTCCGGAAATCATCTGCAGCTTGGGAACGGTGTAGGTATAAAGCGGGTCGAGGAGGGCAAATCGAGCGTTGAGGGCCGGGTAATCGCGGCCGGTCTTAATCTTTAAGGCTTCGTTGGTAATGACGGCGCCGCCGTTCATTTCACTGCCCGTCCCGGAAACAGTCATGATGATGCCTAACGAAATCGGTTTGACGTCGATAGCCCCGGCCTTGGCCCAAAAATCAGTCCACACGTCACCGTCATAGACAGCAGCCAGGGACACGGCTTTACAGCAGTCCATGACCGATCCGCCGCCGACGGCCAAGATGAGGTCCACGTCCTGTTCTTTGGCGATTTTCGCCCCTTCGAGGACTTTAGCATAGGTCGGATTGGCCATGATGTCCGAAAATTCGACGACGTCCTTTCCGGCCTCGGTCAAAATCGCCATGATTTCATCATAAATGCCGGTCCGCTTAATGGAACCGCCGCCATAAGCCACCATGACCTTCTTCCCGTAATGGGACAACAGTTCCGGCAAGTATTGACCGACGCAGTGTTTGCCGAAATAGGCTTTCGTACTATTTTCAAAAACAAAGTTTTCCATGTCATCGTCTCCTATCCAATCTCTATCCATAACAGCCAAGGGCTGTGTAACAGCAATAAAAAGTACCGAACCTTCCGAAAGGGCTTAAAAACGGGGCTGTCCCGGCCTTTCACCTCAGGTACAAACTCATCTTATCATTCGGTATTAACTACCGGTCAAGTCTTTTTTGAAAAATTTTTCTAAAAAAATGCCTTCAGCCGAAAATTCGGTTGAAAAGTCCGGCCGCCCTCCTATTCTCTATCAGCCGGAGCGGCTTTGAACGCCCTCCCCCGAAGCTGGGACGGCAGATGATTGGGAAGAAACGGAAAGATTTTCCTTATGGTCATGACTTCCGAATAGAACTTGAGGTTCAGTGTAAAAATAAGGTATAATGATTATGTATTTTATGTAAAAAAGGAGACTACACGCTATGTCAAAAAAAATGATGTCGATTGCCATCCTAGCCTCCCTGGCAATGGCCCTGCCCCTCGGCGCAGATGCCAAAGAACGTTTTTCCAGCAGCCATGAGCCCTTCTCGGCAGAAATGGCCAGCCGTTCCGAAATGGACGCCTATCGGAAAGATTTGGACACCTATGTCCGCGACGTCGATAAACAAATCGACGAACTCCTGGCCCGGCGGAGAGATGCCGTCGACCAGTACAATAAAACCGTTCAAACATACAACCGGGAAACCTTCTTCCATCAGGATACCCTGCCTTACTATCCCCACTATCGCCAGGACGGGCGCCGCGGTATCCACCATCACCACGGTCCGTGCCTTGCGGCTCCCCGGGAAAAAACTCCGGAAGAGCGCCAACGTGACCGGATCGACACCTTTATCGACCATATGATGGACTGGGGCGACTGACAAATCGGCGTATCGATTCGGACCGGATAGAGACTGATTTATGTATCCGAAATCCGACTTCTGATCTTTTACGACAAAAGGCCACTGACGACTGAATCATTTAGTCGTCAGTGGCCTTTTCAGATGCCTGCAGCAAGGGCGTCTTACAAGACACTATCCGTTGGAAAAGGTCCTCTTCCGCCTCCCTGATGGTGACAGGAATCGTACTGCCCGCTCTAAGAACGGGACTCCGTGATCTTTTTATGTTTGACAGCATGTCCCGGAGGGCCGGACACTTCGACGGTAATAACCGTCGATTCGCCCGTCGGTACCCACTCGATGACCGTTACCGAGCCGTTTGGAATTTCTTTCTGCCAGTCATTGAGCCACGACAGGATCGAGGCAAAAGACCCTTCCAGCATCAGGGTCTGTCCGTCTCCCTGCCGGGCCTGATGCCACGACAAGAGCGTCAGGCCATGGCCGTCGATCAGCTTGGAAACAGCCGCTTCCATATCGGCGGTACCTTCGGCCGGTACCGCTGCGGAAGGCGAAAAATCTTTATCGGCATAGACCTGAAGGCGGGTGCGAAGACCTTTCCACTCGGCGAAAGAGCAGTACGATATCCAAGCATAGCCAAGCGAGAGTGCCATGAATAGTAAGGCTGCCAGGATCCACGACGGCGACCACGCCCGCCCTTTAAGAATTCTTTTCATGACAACTCACTTCTAAGGAAAAAGGGACGGCTTCGCCGCCTTTTGGCTGCATGCGGGTCACGGCCGCTTGATACCGCCCGCCGGCCTGTAAATAGCCCTGCCATTTCCTAGCTCCGTCGGGAGTTGCCGTCAAGCCTTCGACGACGGCTCCCTTGTCTCGGCCGCTGACTTTGGTGACAACGACCGTATCGGGCTTGGAAAGAGCCAAGTCCACCAACAAGACGGGCCAGGAAAAAGATGTCTCCTGCCGCGCTTTGGCCTGTCGTTCGACCAAGGCCTGCCCCTCTCGGATTCGGTCGTTATGGTCTTTGATTCTCCCTTGGATGGGATAGAGCACCCTTTCATAATAAAGCTTCTCTTGGGCGATTTGGTATTGAAAAAAAGTTCCGCCGGCCAAACAGAGTCCGGCCAGTCCCAAGAGTCCCAGCGTAAGGGGCTTTCCCCAAAGGCATCGAGTCTGCCGATAAGCAGACGGTATCAAGTTGCATTTCACGCTCACCACGCTCCCTTACAGCAGAATCAAGGACGCCGTCGCCTGAGACAGGCCATACCGTTCCATGACCTGAGCGACAGCCGCCGACGGCGACAAAGGACGGCCTTCCGTATCCCCGTCTCCCTGCCACATAAAAGGCGAAGCCCCTTCTGAAAGAGGCGCACCTTCTTGCAGCTCATAGGCCAGGGGCCTGCCGTTTTGCAGATGTACCGTATGGAGGACCTTTTCGTCCCGGAACGACAGGAAGCCCTGCCCCTCCGATTGGATCCGTCCAAAAAAAGCAGGCAGCAGGTCCAAGGACGCAAGGTCGGCATCGGCATCGACGACGGACCGGCACAAAGCCTCGATACAGTCTGACGGATAGGCGCCGACGATCCAGTCATAGAGCCCGTCTCGATTTTTCTCAGGACAGGCAAGGTCAAAGCCATAGGCCTGCCCCTCTTCGTCGAGCAAGCCGGCACCCCGAATGAGCTCCCGGGCTTCGGCCGCATCGGCTGTCGCTAGAGGAATACGCTTCCATATCATATCCGGGCCGCCGATGACGACATGGATACGCCAGCCAAACAGGCCATAGCGGTCCAATAACAGGGGAACCTTCGCCCCTATCTCTCGGGGAGAAGTAAGCCAGTCCTTCTTCCATTGTCGCTCACACTCCGTATGGCCTTGACAAAAGGCGACGGGGCCGTACCATTTGCGCGTTTGTTTTAAAACGCGAATCGTCCGCCCCATCAGCCACAGACAGGCATTTCTGCACTGCCACATACCCTCACCTCTCAATCCCTATAATGAAGCGGCTGCAGTTCATACTGACCGTCTTCATGCCGTACTACTTCAAAGAAAAGACTGCTCGTTTGTTCTAACGATGCCGCCTCATCGACGGCAAGAGCCCGCAAATACCCGCGGTCGCCCTGAACTTCGACAGTGACCGCTTCTCCCTCTTCGGCCAGCTGCACCGATTGAGGCACGGCCACGGCGTGACGTTGAAAATAAGGAAGGGGATTTTGTTGTACCTCCTGCCACCCTTCACGAACGGCACTGTCCGCCAAGTAGTGCAGGCGAACTTTTTTTTCATACATGGCGGCCATCTGCAGGCTGCTCGCGGCCAACAAAGCCGTCGTCATGGCCAGGGACAAGGTCAGGACGGCCATGGCCGTCATCGAAAAAGAAAAGAATCCGTTTCGCATCTTCATCGCCTTCCTTCATTCAATGACGTTACCGTAAGCGTAATCGGCAGGGACAGCCCGCTTTCTTCCTCTACGAGAAGAAGGGATACGGCAATGGCCCGCCCCTCATGAGAAAAGAAAGGCCGCCTGTCGTAAGGGTAAATCAGAATACGGCAGCCCTTGACCGTACCGACGCCGCCGGTCAGCGGCTGATACGTCCCGTCATTGAGACGGACAAAGAGGACGTCCCCGTGTACCAAAAAACCTTTGCGCCTCCCTTGAGGCGTTTTAAAACGAATACTGTCCGGAGACACTTCCCATTCCTGACCGTAGACCAATTCTTGGAACACCGAAGATTCAATGCTCACGGCCTGACGCAATAAGGCCTCTTGAATATGGGCCCTTCGATCAAAGCGCACAGTCTGACTAATCAGGGGCAGGAAGGCCGTCACGGTCAGGACGACGAAGGTCATGGCCAGCAGCAGATCCATCATCATCCAGCCGTTCCTTCGGCGGAATCGGCCCCAGGCGCCGACAGAAAAACGGTTTGCCACCTTCATCGTCCACCTCGACTTCCCATACCGTATACCCTCGTTGCTCGCCATATTGCCGATGCCGGATTCCATAACGATGTCCGGCCACTTCTATCTCATCCGGCAAAGGCAGTCCGGCCTTCCACCGTTCCATAGCCTGACGGCCGATCATGACCGCCTGACAGCGAGAGGCCGCCCGCCGGTGCAGCTCCAGGGATTGGACGGCAAGGGCTCCGGCTGTCAGCAGCAGGACGGCGCCGATAAAGAAGGCTGCCATGCCGTCAGCCAGGAAGAAAAAGCCGTTCTTCCTACTCGATGCGGATGCGCCCGGTCTGAGCCGCCACGACGATGCGCCGTTCATACGGTTCATCATCAGAAGCGACGACGACCACCATTTTATACTTCGGACGGCCATAAACATCAAACTGCACCACTCCTTTCGTCACCCGGATGCCCGGCGGGTAAGGCCTTTTTTTCTTCACCCGATAGCGATGCTGCAAGACATACCGATCCTCTTGCAGCATCAATTTACAGTAATCTTTGCCGACGTTGTTGCCAAGGCTGTGCTGGCGGGCGATTTCCATATCAACGACCAGCTCCCGCACGAGGCCGTCAAGGGCTTGATGACGGAGAAGGGACTGACTGCTGCTCAGGCCCAAGGTCAAATAAATGGTGAGTAGGAATAGGGCCGCCAACAGCCCTGCCAGTTGGATGAATCCATTGCGTCTCTTCATAAGCCGAGACCGCTGCGAAGCCACTGAAAGTGAAGTTCCTGGGAAAGCCACCAGCCAAAGAGGAGGAAGGGCCCAAAGGGAAGGATGGTCTTCCCCTTTATGCTCCAACAGAGAAGAGAGATGACCGTCGCAGACAAGAAAGCCGTCACGGTCATCAGCCAGGCCCCTCCTGCCGGGCAGCCGAGAGAGAGGGCTAAGGCCAGTTTAATGTCGCCGCTGCCGATACTGTTCGGCCAAAGGCCATAAAGGAGGAGAAAAAAGAAAACAGTCGCACTGACGGCCATGACCGACGGTCGGACGAGGCCAAGGCCCAAGGCCAGGATATTGCCGACTGCCAGGACGACAACGGGAGCATTGGGAATCCAATAGGCCTTGACGTCGGTATAGGTAATGGCGGCCGTAGCCCCGAATGCCAAAGCGTACCAAAGCCAGAAACCGGAAAGATTCATCATTTACTGACCGGACGGCGAAGCGGCGTCAACATCGGAAGAATAATGCTTATCGTTATAATCGGCAGAAACGACACCATTTTCGATGCGGTACTCTTCTTTATCCGGCGTCAGCGGCTTGAACTGCAGGTACTGCCGCCCTTGGCCGTCGACGTTGACCAATTCATCGACAGTCGTCGGGAATTCACCGTGGTCGATTTCATAAAGGGCAGCTGCATTGCTGATGGTGCGGATATCGGCCTGTACCTTGGCTTCCTGCGCCGTCTTGGTCGCCGATGTGAACTTCGGTACGGCAAAGGACGCAAAGACCAGGATGATGGAGACACAGATTAACATTTCTAACATGGAAAAACCATTTCGCATAGTCATGATAAGACTCCTTTCAAGAAGTAACGACGGAAGATGCCATATCGAGCAGCGGCAAGAGCAGAGAAAACAGTAAAAAGCCCATAAAGACGCCGACAAGGATCAGGACAAAGGGCCCCAGCCAGCGCTGCATCCCGGCCGCCCACCGACGAAGGCGGCTGTCATAATAAAGGGCAATGGCCGTTAAGGCATCATCATATTTCCCGGTCATTTCACCGACCGTGAGCATGGTTTCGATATAGGCCGTGCCATAAGGACTGTCGTGAACAGCCCGACTGAAGGTCTGTCCCCGTTCCAACCGAAAACGGAGGCGGCGGACGTAGTTCTGAAACGAGAGCGACGGTACGACGGCGCCGGCGCCGGACAGACATTCCAATAAGGGAATTCCGGCGGACAACTGGACGGCTAAGATGCGGCTGAAGCGCTGCCAGGCCCACGCCAAAAACAAGGACTGAATACCGGGAATACGAAGGACGGCTCTTTCCATCGCCAGCCGATACGTGTCGTCCCGCCAGGCCCGCCCCAGGAAGAAACTCGTCAGGCTTATTCCCAAAGGGATATAGATGCCATGCCGGCGGAGCCAGCCGCAAACCGAAAGGAGGTACTGCGTCCCCTTGGGGACAGCCACGTCCATCTGTGCCATCATGTCGACAAAGACGGGAATGATGAAGAACACGGCACCCGTCATCAAAAGCAAGAGACAGGCCAATAAGAAGACCGGATAGGCTAAGGCTTCAAAGAAGACGCGGCGGTCTTTCTCGGCTCGGGTATAAAAATCAGCCAGGACCTGACAGATGGTATCGAGATTCCCCGTCTGTTCCCCGGCTTCGATGAGTCGGCAGGCCAAGGTGGGAAAAGCCTGACAACGGCTCATGGCCAGCGATGGACGGATTCCCTGCTCCATGTGAAGAGCCGCCGTATGCAGGGCTTGTCGGCGTTTTTTCTTCATATCCGACGTCAATAGTTTCCAGGCTTGGACTAAAGGGACGCCGCTGGTCAAGAGCATCCCCAATTGGCGAAAGAAAAAAGCCAGGCTTTTCCCGTCGAGTCGCGGCGAGGGTGAAAACATCGTCAGCCTCCTTTCGTCAAGCGGACCAAGGCCTGATCCATGGTTCGCATGCCCAGGGCCGCCCCGGTCTGCATGACCGTCGGCAGCTGATGCTCCTTGCCGCTGCGAATGAGCTGGGAAACCGCCGGTGTACGAACCAAAATTTCCCGAGCCACACCCACCTTTTCCCCACAGGCAACCAATCGCTGGGAAAGGACGGCCTGCAGCACCATAGACAGGCGATGGCGGACTTCCTCCTGCCCGTCGGACCCGTAGGCACTGGCAATGCGGCTTACCGTATGGACAGCTGACGGCGTGTGCAGCGTCGAAAAAACGAGATGTCCCGTTTCAGCCGCCGTCAAGGCCGCATCCATCGTTTCCCGATCGCGCATCTCCCCGATGAGGATGACATCCGGATCCTGCCGCAGGGCCTGACGGATGCCTTCCTGAAAGGACGGAAAATGGCGGCCCAATTCGCGCTGGGTAATGAGTGCTTTGTCCCCTCTTTCCACGTATTCAATCGGGTCTTCCAAGGTGACGATATGGCACCGGCGCCGCTCATTGATGCCGTGTAAAATCCGCCACAAGGCCGTCGTCTTGCCGCTTCCCGTCGGCCCTGAGACCAAGACCAATCCGCTCGACAACGTTCCGAGACGGGTCAACAAAAGCTGATCCCGATCTTCCGGGAGATCTGCCAAAGGATAGAGGAAGCGAATGGCCAGGTGCAGCCCGGCTTCTTCCCGACAGACGTGGAGGCGGCAGCGAAGGGACGAATTCCATGAAAAAGCCCCGTCACCGTCGCGTTCGGAAGGCCAGCCGATGGCGTGAAGGGCCCGGTCCATCCCGGAACGGTCTACGGATTCCATAGAAACCGATGAAAGTCCCGCAGCTACCCGCATCATCGGCGGCCGTCCCTCTTGGAGATGGAGGTCCGAAGCCCGACCGGCAATGGCCCGTTCCATAAGGGCGGTCATGTCCATAAGTCTCGTCCTCCCTCACAGACACGGCGAAGTTCGGCTTCGTCGGTCAATCCGCTGGCAAGGGCCCGCTGTATGACTGCCGGTAACAAGACGGCACCGTCACCTTCTGCCGCTGCCGTCAACGCCGGAAGGTCGACACGGCGGCGAAGGGCGTCTTTAAAACAGGGGCCGGCCGGCACGACTTCACAGAGACAAAAGCGGCCTTCATAATCGCCGGAAGCCGTCTTACGGCGAACGAGGCGCTGAGACACGATGCCCGTCAAGGCGTCGGCAGCTAAGTAGGCCGGAACGCCCATATCGCTCAAGCGGACGGCTGCTTCGACGGCACTCGGTGCATGAAGGGTACTGAACACGACATGCCCCGTAAGGGCCGCCCGGACGGCAATCTGTGCCGTTTCCCCGTCGCGGATCTCACCGACGACGAGGACGTCCGGGTCCTGGCGCAAGAGGGCCCGCAGCCCGTTTTGAAAGACCATACCGCCTTTTGGCTGCACCTGACTCTGAGACAGGCCGTCGATCAGGATTTCCACCGGGTCTTCTAAGGTAGCAATGCTGAGATGCTCATCGTGAATATGGCCAAGGGCGGCGTAGAGGGTCGTCGTCTTGCCGCTCCCCGTCGGTCCGCAAATGAGGATCAGCCCCTGCCGGCGGCAGACCAGTTTCTCTAAGCAGGCTCGGGCTTCACCGTCCATGCCGAGGGCCGACAACTCCAAGGGCAAACGCTTGCCGTCGAGGATGCGGACGACGATTTTCTCCCCGCGAACCGTCGGCAAGGTGCTGATGCGAAGGTCGAGACGCCGCCTTCCATCGTTCCAAACGATGCGCCCGTCCTGAGGCAGGCGCCGATTGGCAATATCGAGGCCGGCCAAGACCTTGATGCGGCTGACGAGACTTTCGAGGCGCTGGCGAGGCAATTTTCCTGCCGTATGGAGGACGCCGTCTTTTCGCCAGCGGATGCGGACGAATTCATCCAGAGGTTCGATATGAATATCACTGGCACCGGCCGCGACGGCTTGTTGAAATAAAGCGTTCACATCCATAAAAAAAATCTCCTTTCCCTGCCAGCATAGCATGAAAAGGAGATGGTCTAAGGTAGATTTAATTGTTTTTTAACGGAAGGGCTTCTGTCCACACCTCGTTCTTACCAACGGCGCCAGACATAGCTGACACTGTGCTGAAGGACCAACAGAATGGGAAAGATTTCAATGCGGCCTAAAATCATTAAAAAACCGCAGTATACCTTGGTCCACGCCGGGAGCGATGCCACATCGGTGACGCCAAAGAGGGCCATCGTCGAACCGACACTGGAGAGACAGCCGACAGCCATGGCCATGGCCTGAATCGGGGTGACGCCGGCTAAGGAAATGATCAGCATCGATGCAAAAAAGGTGATGATGACTAAAAAAAAGTAACTGAGGACGCGGCTGACAATCTTCATATCGACGGGAACACCGTCTATTTTCAAGGACACGACCATATGCGGGTGGAGGGTCCGCTGCAGTTCTCGAGAGGTCATTTTAAACAGCACCATGAAGCGCATGACCTTGAGCCCCCCTGTCGACGAACCGATACAGCCGCCGATAAAGGCCAGTAAAAACAGGACATACTTATCAAATTCCGGCCAGGACTCCATCGACGTCGAAGCAAAACCACTGGTACTGATAAAGGATAAGACCTGGAAAAAACCGTAGCGCAGATTATCCCAGCCATCATAGATGCCGTAGTGCCACAGGTGAAAGGATACGACGGCACTGACACTGAGGAACATGATGAAAAAATACCGCAATTCGGCGTCGTGCAGAAAGATCTTCAAGCTGCGCCGTTCCCAGACCTTCCAGTACAAGAGAAAGTTGCCGCTGGCCAAGAGCATCGAAAGGGCACCGGCACCTTCGAGGGCCCGACTGTCGTAACGGAGAAAATCGAAGAGCGAATCGCCGCCGCTCGTCGACAAGGTCATAAGGCCTTGATTGACGGCTGCCGTCGGCGAAAGGCCGGCCAGCCAATAGAGGCACACGGAAAACATCGTAATGACCAAATAGATGCAGCCCACCTTGCGGGCAGATTCCTGCATGCTGGCCACCATGGGGCTGAAAGACACACTTTGATGGACCGACAGGGTCAAGCCGAAACAGCCGCTTACCAGGGGCATGACCGAAACCAGCATGAGGATAAAGTTCAAGCCCCCCAGCCAGCCCATGAGGCTGTGCCATAAGAGGAGCGATGACGGAAGAGCGGCGCCGCCGTCTGCCAGGACCGACGTTCCCGTCGTCGTAAAGGCCGATACACTTTCAAAAAAAGCATCGGCCGGCGAAGTAAAGACACCGGCCATGACATAGGGCACCATCCCCAGCAGGCTCAGGATCAGCCATACGAGGACCATGTACCAGGCTCCCTCGCCGGCTCCGACCTGGCGCTTATGATGGCGGCCGCGATAGAGGCAAAACGCCGATAAGGCCACGGCTGCCATCAGGGACGGGCCGAAGTATAAGAGCCCCCTTTCGCCCCAAAGGAGGCCGGCGGTCAGAGGAATGATCAGGCTCAGTCCGTTGACCAGGATGAGCCTGCCGACAAGATAGAACAAGATATGTCTGTCCATGCTACTCCCTGCCTTTAAAGTACTGCATGACCTTTTGCGAATGTTCTGCCTGACTGAAAAGGATGATCCGGTCGCCTTCCAGAAGCACCGACTGGCCGTTCGGAATGTACGCTTCCCCGCCGCGGACATAGGCGCAAATCAGACATTCCTTCGGCAGGCTGAGATCCATCAGCCGCTGGCCGATGACCGGAGCCCCTTCCTGGACGATGACTTCGACGGCTTCGGCCTTGGCCCCTTCGAGAAGCGATACCGATACGACGCCGCCCCGGGCAAAGGCCAGGACTTCCCCGGCTGACAAGAGCCGCGTCGATAAGACGATATCGACGCCGACTTTTTCCATAAGTCCGCCGTATTCGATACGGGATACGCGAACGATGGTCTTCTTAGCCCCCAGATGCTTGGCAATCAGGGCCAGCATCAAATTCAGACGGTCGTCGTCGGTCAGGCAGATGACGACATCGGCATCGGCAATCCCTTCCTGCTCTAAGAGGTCGATATCGGTACCGTCGCCGTGGATAGCCAGTCCGTCATCCATCAGTTCGGCCACTTGCAAACACCGTTCATGATCCTTATCGAAAATCTTGACCTGGAAGCCTTCTTTATCCAGCATGGGGGCCAAGAAGCGGCCCGACCGGCCGGCACCGATGATGATGACCCGTTCGATGGCTTCGATATTGCTGGGCACAAAATTCTCACTGAATTTTTCAATGGCCTTGGCATCGCCGATAAAATAAGCATTGTCGTGCGGATAGAGGCGGTCGTCGCCGTGAGGGATGATCATACGCTGGTCGCGGAAAATCATGCCGACCAAGACCGACGGAGGCATATTCATATTTTTAAAAGGCACGTTGACCAACGGCGAATGGCGGGTGATCTTGGTTTCAAACAGACGGACCTTGCCATTGGCGAAATCTTCGACATTGAGTGCCGCCGGCGTCAGGAGAATCCGGTTGATTTCACGGGCCGTGATCATTTCCGGATTGATGACCAAGTCGATATCAAAATTCTTTTTCAGATAATCCTTGGCCCCGGTCAGGAACTGCATGTCGCGGATGCGGACGGCCGTATATTTGATGCCGTGTTTCTTGGCTAAAATACAGGTAACCAGATTGACTTCATCCGTCGCCGTACAAGCGACGAGGAGGTCCGATCCGTGAATATCGGGATCATCCATCGTAACCGGACTGGCACCGTTGGCCAGAATGGTCAGTACGTCGAGGGTGTTGCGGACGACCTCCAGCCGTTCTTCATCATGGTCGACGACGACGATATCAAATTGTTCATGCGATAACAGCTCGGCAATGCTGTAGCCCAGCTTGCCGGCCCCTACGACAACTATGCGCAAAGGAAAAACCTCCTCATAAGAATCACAGTAACAGCCCGACGAAAGACGAAGCGTCGGAAAGGGACAGCTGCCATATCTGCCCCTTCCCTTCAGCCTATGCCGTGCCGGCCATGGCCAGAAGCGCCAAGATGGGCGTCATCTTTTCGGTATTCATGGTCATGGAAAAGGCGGACCGGGCGGTGCCGCTCTGTACGTCGTACCACACTTCTTCATAGGTCATGACAAAATCATAGTCCTTGTTCTTCGCTCTTTTTCCCGTAAGGCGGCGGACTAAAACGGCTTCACAGCCCTTATCCCGGGCCGCTTTCAAATTCTCTGCCAAGGATGTTTCAGAAGCCCCGTATAAGGGATGGAGGCGGTAGGCCAATTGATCGTCGGCAGCCCGCTTCATATACGGCACATCCCCGGAAAGGGCCGCATCGACGGTCACGGCCATCGGCAGGACCCAAACGGAAGGAGTCGTCGCCCGGGCCGCATCGGCCGCCAGGGGATGGCCCAGCGAGGCTTCATAGGTCCCTTTGGCATCGTAATAATGGCGCAAAGCCGCATCGGCATAGCCGACGATGTCATGGGCAAAGCGCTGCACCGACGGCGCACTCTGCCACACCGTTTCCTTGGAAAATTGGCTGTACGTCCCATCGACGGTCTGTAAAATCCCTTTCACGGGATCACCGGCCATGACGATGCGATCGACATGAAGGAGCGGTTCATACGTTTCGTTAAAGGCCGAATTGCCCACAGCCGGCGCGCCGAAAGTGACAACCTGAATCTGCGACAGGCCTTCATCATAAAGGCGGGCTGCCGCCAAGAGGGCCGCTGCCCCGCCGAGGCTATGACCGGTCAAAGTCACGTTTTGCGATACCGCGTCGGCTTTTAAAGCCTGTTTCAGCGTCGTCCCCTCGTAAGGTGTATCGAGGAGGTTCGTCGTATAATAGGAAAAGCCGGCATGGACCTCGAGGCGGCCCTCATTCCCTTCTTGATAAGGGATGGCGTGGAGGTTCAAATCGGACTTGACGTCGGCCAAACTTTCCGTCCCCGTGACGGCGACGAACGTGTCCCTGCCCTTACGAGCCAGGCGAAATTTCGACTCGGACTTATCATCTTTTTGAATCCGATGGTCGATGTCCCAGCCGCGGCGGATCAATTCCTGACGGGCAGCTTCACCGGGCTTATCGTCATAAGAGGCCATGGACAGCCAGGCTGACAGGACTTCTCTGCGGGCCTGTTCATACCCTTCCTGCGGCGACGACGCCAGGGCCGACAAGGCTGTCAGCACGAAGCAAAGCGATACGATGAATACTTTTTTTCCCAACATAGCCTTCCCTCCTTTTTGGTCGTCCGAGCCCGATTTTTATCACGGTGCATACGATAAAATGGAGAATACTTCCCGATTGGGATGGTCTGAGGCTTCCAAATAGAGGGTCCGCTTCAATTCCCGCTCCCATTCGGCCTTGCGCTTCTTATCCTTTAAGAGGGCCAAGACGTCCGGATGGGCTTCGATGAGGACGTCGCCGCGGAGCTGATGAGCCGCCGCCATATGGCGCAGACGGCGGATGATTTGCAGGACTACCGTTTCGGCCGAATAGAGATAGCCCGATCCGCCGCAGACGTCGCAGGGATCGAACTGTACTTGGTACAAGCTTTGGCGGGCTTTTTTACGGGTGATTTCGACGAGGTTCAAGGCCGTCATACCGAGGACCCGGGTCTTGGTGCAGTCCATGGCCGTCTCACGGATCAAAATCTGCAAAATCTCATCGCGTTTCAAAGGCTGGACCATGTCGATGAAGTCGATGATGATGATGCCGCCGATATCGCGCAGTCGCAATTGGCGGGCGATTTCGATGGCCGCTTCTTTATTGACGTGAAAAATCGTATCCTGAAGGGTCGTCCCGTTGCCCGTATACTTGCTGCTGTTGACGTCGATAACGGTCAAAGCTTCCGTATGGTCGATGACCAAGTTGCCCCCCGACGGCAGGGGTACGATGCGTGACATCAGGCCTTTGAGCCTTTCTTCGATGCCATAGTGTTCAAAAATCGGCTCGTCCCCTTCGTAGAGGCGGATACGACTCTGCCACTGCGAACCGGGAAAGACCTGACAGATGCGTTCATAGGCTTCACGGCTGTCGACGACGACTTGTTTGACGTCGGCCGTAAAATGATCGCGGACCATGCGCATGACTAAATCGGCTTCGCGGTACAAGAGGGTCGGCTTCTTCGCCAAGGCATAACGCTGGCGGATACTGTCCCACGTCCGCAGTAAATACTGAAGGTCGCCTAAGAGTTCTTCCCGTGATACGCCCTTGGCGACGGTGCGGATGATAAGGCCCATGCCGTCCGGCTTTATTTCAGCCACGATGTCGCGCAGGCGGTTCCGCTCTTCTTCATCGCGGATTTTTTTCGATACGCCGATGTAATCGACGGTCGGCATCAGTACGGCATAGCGGCCGGCCAAACTGACATTGGCCGTCGCCTTAGGGCCTTTCGATCCCTGTTCGTCCTTAATGACCTGGACTAAGACCGACTGGCCGACAGACAGATGCATCTGCTGGATTTCCTCTTTCGTCGCCGCCCGGGGAAACATATCTCCCATATAAATAAAAGCATTCTTACGACGGCCGATGTTGACGAAAGCAGCCTGGAGCGACGGCAGAATATTCTGGATCGTCCCTTTATAGATATGATTAACGATGTGCATGTCATCGTCGCGTTCCACCGCGAAATCACGAAGACGCCCCTCCTCGAGGATAGCCATGCGCGTTTCCTCGGGCATGACGTTGCCAACGATCGTTTTCATCGTGTCACTCCTCCTTGTAAATAGCTGCCGACATGGCCGGCCAAGCCGATTATTTCACCAACAAGACGGCAAAATACCCGGTCTCTTCCGCATCGGCAGCCTGTTCATATATTTTCTCGCCGGAAAGTCCGCAGCGCTCGATCATAGCCGTCCGCTCGAGGAGGCCCAATTCCTTCAGTTCATCCTGAAGGGGTCCCAATTTTCCCGACGGTTTCATGATGACCTTACTGCCCGGGAGAGCCAGTAACTTCCGGCGGTTTTCATGGTTGCCGGGAATGATCATCAAGGCCTCGTCTTTTTCGCAAAGGGGCTGCTGCAATTTAGCGGCGACGGCACAGAAGCTGGGCACACCGGGGACGATGGCCGTTTCATAGCCGGCGTCCCGAACGAGGCGGTGAACGTAGATGCTCGTCGCATATACCGTCGGGCAGCCCAGGGTAATGAGGGCCGCGTCCCTGCCCTTGTCGAGCTCATCCATAATGGATTGAGCCGCTTTTTCATGAGCCCCGGCCAGGACTTCATCCTTACGGGTCATGGGAAAATCTAAGGTCAGGACGGTCTTGTCAGACAGGTTGAAATCGCAGCCGTCCAAGGCTTTAAGCAAGATATCTTTGGCCGTCAAAGGACCGCTGCCGCTCTTAGGAACGGCCAGGACGGGACAAGCCCCGATGGTTTTCAGCGCCTTTAAGGTCAACAGCTCCGGGTCCCCCGGGCCGATGCCGACGCAGTACAGTTTACCTTTCATCGTAGCCCTCAAAAAGAGACGCCGTTTTGCCGTCGTCTTTGCGAACGAAAATCCCCGTCCGTCGGGCCAGCATCATGTCGGCATGGACGGGAAGACCGAAGTCTTTTTCAAGGACTTCCCAAACCTGAATGGGCTTGATGGCCCCTTCGCTCGTCTGATAGATGCCTGCGGTCAGATAGACGTCGCCGTCTTTGACATGGCCGTGAATGGCGTCGATGACGTGATTTTTGACCTCGATGGTCCGCACGCGGTGTTTCCCCTTATGGGATACCTTTTCATAGGGAACCGATGGGGCCTCATTGAAGCGCTGCAAAATCGCATTCAAGCCGTCTTGGCTGAGGTCTTCTTTCAAAGGCCCCCGCAGGGTATAGACGGCGTAATTGGCAATGGCCATCAATTTCGGCGCCTTGGGGTCGACATAGCGGCCGTCGAGGACGGCAAAGCCCTGGGGCGACATCTCGTTCATGCGTTCCATGACGTCGGAAACGGGAATCTTTTCGGCAAGTTCCATGTCGAGGTATTCGATATCGGCCGACACACCGACGCCGAGAGCGGACGCAAAACTGAGTTTCATATGGGGGTTGAAGCCTTCGGAATAACAAATGGGAAGGTTGGCCCGAATGATGACATAGCGCACGGCCCGAGCAAAATCGAGGTGCGATAAAAACTGCAGGGCCCCGTCTTTCTTAACAGCTAAACGTATTCTTGCCATGAGCGTCCCCTGCCTTTCTATCGATAATCGAAACGCCCAAATTGGGGCATACGCCGCAGCCCGTACAGGACAGACGGCGGCAGTCATGGGTCAGTTCGGCTCGTTCGGCCCGTCGCCATTCCTGCTTCAAATAATTTTTCGCAGCTCCGCTGGTCAGGTGATCCCAGGGCAAGGCCTCATCGAGGCTGCGGTTTCTGGCCGCATAGTAATCGGGATCGATGCCGGCCAATTCAAAGGCCTTCATCCAGCGGTCATAGTCGAACATTTCCGTCCAACCGTCGAATTTACAGCCCAGTTTCCAAGCTTCGTAGAGGACCTTCCCCATGCGGCGGTCGCCGCGGGCAAAGGTGGCTTCTAAGCGGCCCGTCTTGGCATCGTGGTAGTGGTAGGAAATGTGCTTGTCGCGAATGAGTCCCTTTATGTACTGCTGTTTGCGTTCGATTTCCTCAATGGGAAGTTGTCCGAACCACTGGAAGGACGTGTGCGATTTAGGTACGAAACTCGAGACAGAGACCGTCACCTTGCCGTTATTCTTATGGGTAACAGAACGGTATAAGTTCAACACTTTATAGGCCAAATCGGCAATGCCGGCCAAGTCTTCATCGGTTTCGGTCGGAAGGCCCATCATGAAGTAGAGCTTTACCGTCGACCAGCCGTTTTGGAAGGCGTTCTCGCAGGCCGAGAGGAGATCTTCTTCGGTGACGCCCTTATTGATGACGTCGCGCAGGCGCTGCGTCCCCGCTTCGGGGGCAAAGGTCAGGCCGCTCTTACGGACCTGCTGGACTTTCTTGGCGATGTCGACGGAAAAGCTGTCGACGCGGAGTGACGGCAGGCTGACGCTGACCTTCTGTCCCTTAAAGGCCTCGAGGAGCTGATCGACCAGTTCCGGCAGGCAGGAATAGTCCGCCGAGCTCAGGCTCATGAGGGAAATTTCATCGTATCCCGAGTTGGCGACGATGTCTTTGGCCAGTTTTACCAACTGTTCCGGCGTCTTTTCCCGAATGGGACGGTAGAGCATGCCGGCCTGACAGAAACGGCAGCCCCGGCTGCAGCCGCGGAACAATTCGAGGACGGCCCGGTTATGGACGATGTCGATGTTGGGCACGATCGGTTTGGTCGGGAAAAAGACGTGTTCCACGTCGGCGACGACACATTTTTCGATTTCGGCCTTGGCTTCCGGTTCCGTCGGGACCAGAGCCTTGAAGTTCCCCTCTTCGTCGTACTCGGCGTCGTAGAAGGACGGGACGTAGTTTCCCGGCTGTTTTGCCAGTTCTTTCAAGAGGCCTTTCTTACCACCGGGCTTTCCGCCTTCTTTCCAGGCGATGATCGTATCGGCCAGTAGCTGCGTCGATTCTTCCGATTCACCGAGGAAAAAGATATCGATGTAATCGGCCAAAGGTTCTGCATTATACGCACAAGGACCGCCGGCGGCCACTAAGGGCATATCGTCGCCGCGGTCTTTGGAAAAAATCGGCATTCCGGCCAGATCGAGCATATTGAGGATGTTGGTAAAACTCATTTCATATTGAAGGGTAAAGCCGACCATGTCAAAATCGCGGACGGGCGTCTTCGTTTCCAACGAAAAAAGCGGGTAGCCCTTAGTCCGCATGAGGTCTTCCATATCCGGCCAAGGCGCATAGACCCGTTCGGCAGCCACATCGGGCCGTTCGTTGAGCAGGGCATAGAGGATGCGCAGGCCTAAGTGGCTCATGGCCACTTCATACACGTCGGGAAAACAGTAAGCAACGGTCAGTTTGACCCGGTCGTGGTCTTTTACGACGCTGTTCCATTCCCCGCCGACGTAGCGGGCCGGTTTACTGACTTTGCTCAATAAAATCGGATCTATCTCCACAGGATGTGACAATTCATTTCCTCCTTCAGGAATCGCTAAAAGATCATCGTCTGCTGACGCATGTAAATACTCAATAAAATCCCCATGCCCATCATATTGGTCGTCAAGGCGCTGACGCCGTAACTCATGAAGGGCAGCGGAATCCCCGTGACCGGCATAATGCCGCAGGTCATGCCGACATTGACCAAAATCTGGAAGGCCCACATGGATACGACACCCGTGGCCAGCATCATGCCGAAGGTGTCCTTACATTCCTTGGCAATCATGATACCCCGGTAAATGAGGATAAAATAGAGGAACAAGAGAAAAATACAGCCTAAAAATCCCAGTTCTTCCCCGATAACGGAAAAGATGAAGTCGGTGTGATTTTCCGGCAAAAAGTTCAATTGGCTCTGCGTCCCCTGGAATAAGCCCTTACCAAAGAGCATGCCCGAACCGATGGCGATCTTGGACTGGATGATGTGGTAGCCGGCCCCAAAGGGATCGGCGTTAGGGTTGAGGAATACCGTAATACGAGACTTTTGGTAGTCCTTGAGAAAGTGCCAGCCCACCGGTGCCAGGACGATGCCGGCCAAAAAGACGTTGCGCAAAAGGGACATCTTGATGCGGCCGACAAAGAGCATACCTAAGGTGATGGCCAAAAAGACGAGACTGGTCCCCAGGTCAGGCTGTTTCAAGACCAAGAGGAAGGGAATCCCGACGTAAAGGCCGATGGGAAGCACCTGCCGCCACTTATTGAGTTGGCCGACGCGGTCGCTGAGAATGGCCGCCGTGCAGATGATCATGATGAGTTTCGAAAATTCTGACGGCTGCAGGGTAACCGGCCCTAACTGAATCCAGCGCTGGGCCCCGAGAGCGGACGTACCGACGAACATGACAGCCACCAGCATCAGTAAGTTAATGACATATAAGGGTTTGCCGTATTTCTTTAACTTGGTGTAGTCAAAGCGGCTGAAAAAGATGACGATCATGAAATCGACGACGAAGGCTACGCCTTGTTTAATGACGAAATCATAGTTGATCGCCCCTTTATTGATATGCGTCGCACTGCCGATGATAGCCAGGCTGATGCAGACGATGAAAAAGCTCACCAGGAGCATAACTTTATCTAAATTCTTCCATTCACGTTTAATAAACATTTCCCTCTCCTATCGACGATAGTGGCGCCAATTCCGGCATTCCTGCCGGCGGCGCCGCACCGATAAGCCGGATGCTGAAGAATCTCCGGCAGAGCGGCGCGGCAGCAGGCCTGTCAGCCCGGCTTCATCGATTGCCGTCCCCTGTTCGAGCCAGTCCGCCGTAGCCGACAAGGCTTTCATGAAGGGCAGGCTGTCTGAAGCTTCGTGAATCAGGCCCCGACTGGCCGCCTGATCGATGCCCTCGTCGTGAGGCAGGATCCCGGCGACGGTCTTTACGCCAAGCGTCGATTTCGCCGAGGCTGCCGAAATGACACCGTCGGCGTAAAAATTATTGAGAATGACGTCGTAGTGAAAGCGTTTCTGTTTCGTACAATACTGCATGACCCGTCCGGCATCGTGGAGTGACGACGGCGACGGTTCGACGACGAACAGAATCTGGTCGGCCAGGGCCGTCGCCGCCCGATAGGCCTCATCTCGGCCCGGCGGGCAGTCGACGAACGCGTAGTCGTATTCCCCGGCTAAGGATTCCAAGACGTAGTGAAAAGACGGCACGTCGACTTTTTCCCAAGTCCGCTTCTGACTGGCCGGCAGGACGTCGAGGCCGGGACAGACCGATACCAGGGCCTGTCGGGGCAGACATTTCCCACGAGCAGCCTGACTGGCATCGTAGCGGACGGCATCGCCCATGCCAAAAAGCAAATCGAGGTTGCGCAGTCCCATGTCCGCATCGGCAGCCAGCACCCGATAGCCGCGGCGCTGGAGCAGTACGGAAAGAGAAGCTGTAATCAAAGTTTTGCCGACGCCTCCCTTACCAGAAGCAATCGCGATGAGTCGAGACATGGAATTACCACCCTTCTTAAAGTACCATTAGTTATTGTTTGGGTCAGTCGTCTGGCCGCTGCTGCTGGCCTGATTCGACGCTGCCGGCGTACCGTTCGCATTTTTCGCCCCGTCGGCATAGGTACCGATGTGGAAGAATTCTTCCAGCATGGAGCGGACAATCGGGCCTGCCGAAACGGACCCGAACCCGCCTTGTTCTACCAAGACGGCGATGACGATACGCGGATGTTCATACGGCGCATAGGCGACGAACCAGCCGTGGTCCGTACCGCCGAAGTTTTCTGCCGTCCCCGTTTTACCGGCGACCTGGATGGGGAAACCGGCAAACAAAGAACCGGCAGTCCCTGATTCTTCGGCAACGTTGCGCATCCCTTCACGGACGAGGTCCAGCGTCGATTTAGAAACGGACAGGGTCCCTGTCTGTTCCGGCGCAAAGATCTTATACGGCGTCCCGTCGAGATTATCGATACGGCTGACGATAAACGGCCGGTACTGAATACCGCCGTTGGCCACTTCACTGACGATCATCGCCGCCTGAAGGGGCGTAACCAACTGGAAGCCCTGGCCGATAGCGGAGTTAAAGGTATCCCCTAAGTACCAGTCTTCGTGGAAGGTCTTCATTTTATATTCTTCACTGGCGACAAGGCCCGTCGCTTCACCGCGAAGGGCGATGCCGGTCTTCTTGCCCATGCCGAACATGCTGGCATATTTGGCCAATTCATCGATGCCGACGCGGCGGCCCATTTCATAGAAATAGACGTTATCCGACTTAGCCAGGGCTTCGACAAAGTTGATCCAGCCCAAAGCTTCGCCGCCGGCGTTGCGCATATCGACGAGCCAGTGGCGCCCGCTGTCGAAAATCATTTCGTCGGGCGTAACTTTTTTCAATTCCAAGGCGGCCGAACCGGTAATGAGCTTAAAGGTAGAACCCGGCGGATATTCACCGGCAATGACCCTGTTTTCCATAGGATGGTTGGGGTTATCGTTGATCATGGCCCATTCTTTTTCCGTAATGCCCCGGGTAAACCAGTTGGGGTCATAGGCCGGTCGGCTGGCCATAGCCAGGACGGCCCCCGTATTGGGGTCGATGGCAACGGCGGCAATGCCGTGAGTACCGACGCCGTTGGCGATCTGGCGATCCATGGCCTGTTCCGTCGCTTCTTGTAAATTAAGGTCCAAGGTCAGGTGCATATTATGGCCGGCCACCGGTTCTTTTCGTTCCATTTCCGTAACCGGACTGCCGGCCGCATCGACTTCGACCTGACGGCCGCCGTCCTGCCCGCGGAGGAGGTCGTCGTAATAGGCTTCAAGGCCGGCCCGCCCGATTTGGGTAATATTGGAGACGCCTTCAACGCCTTCGAGCCGTTTGGCATCTTCTTCATCGATTTGACCGACGTAGCCGAAGACCTGAGCCGCCATCGTCTTATAGGGATAATAGCGAATCGGCTGGACTTCGACAGAAACGCCGGGAAGGTCGTTGCGCTGTTCTTCGATTTTCGTGACAATATCCTGGGTAAGGTCATTGGCCAGAACCGTCGGCACGTAAGAACTCTTTACCTTTTGAATCTTATCGCGCAGCTTGTCTTCCGGCACGTTGAGGATGCCGGCTAACTTGACCAGTTCCTCATCGCTCATGCCGCCCTTCGGCGGTACATAAGTCGCCATGAAACTGGGCCGGGATCCGACCAGAATCTGGCCGTTGCGGTCATACATGATGCCGCGCATGGCGGCAATGGGGATGGCCCGCAGGCGGTTCCCTTCGGCCAGGGAGTGATAATATTCACCGGCAAAAAGCTGTAAATAGATAAGCCGGCTGACGAGAATCACAAAAATCGCGATGACCACCCAGTAGAGATACCGGAAGCGGCCGTCTTGATTTTTCTTTTTTAATAACGCTTCAAGCATGTATCTGTGTCTCCTTTAGTTACCAGCGATAGCCCGGAAAACCGTAAAAGGTGTCAGACCGGCGCAGGCGCCAGACGACATGGTCCACGGGCAAGGCCAAGATTCCATGATAAACGAGTACGGGTATACTGAATTCCAATAAGTACGCCGCCACATTGATGTACTGGCCGGCCAGGAACAGGAAGCCGCAGGTCAGGACAAGACCGGCTTCCGTCGCCCCAAGGACGATGAGCAGGGTCAAGATCCACTGATCCTTATCGATGTTGCGGCCGAGATAGCTGCAAACAAGGGTGACAATGAGATACACCAAGAGGTGCAGGCCAAAGAAATTGCCAATGATGACGTCCTGACAAAAACCGCCCAAGAGAGCCGTCGCAATGCCGACGCGCTGGCCGTGATGGAGGCCCATGAGGACGACGAAGACGAAGATCAAATTGGGCTGGCTTACACCGTTAAAGATAAAAGGCAAGACCGCAGCCTGCAGGATAAAGACGATGAAGGCTGTGATGATGCAGTTCAATTTCTTCATAATGCAGCGGCTCCTTTAATGCCTTCCACCTTGTCGCGATTCGTCTGCGGAACGAGTTTCGGCGTGACATCCGGTTTTTCATAAGAGCCGGTATCGGCCGATTTCAAGATGACGAAGACTTCTTCTAATTTCGAGAAATCGACGCCGGGACGAATGACGGCATATTTTACGAAATCATTTTCATTCTGATGAATCGATACGATGGTGCCGATATAGAGTCCCTTCGGATAAATGGAGCCGAAGCCCGACGTGACCAACGTATCCCCTTCGAGGATATCGGCATCTTTAGCGATATTGACGAACTGCGGTTCCGTCAGCACATTGCCGTTGCCGCGGACGACCGACGATACGCGAGATTCCGGCCGCTGAACGATGGCCCCGATACTGGTCCGGGGATCGGTCATGAGCTGTACCCGCGACGAATGCGGATAGACGTCGCTAATGAAGCCGACGACACCGGCCGGCGTAATGACCGGCATGTTCTTTTCTACGCCTTCACCGCTGCCGACGTCGATGATCATGGTATTGGTCCAAGTACCGTAATCACGGGAAATGACCGAGCCGGCCAACAGTTGATACTGGTTATGGCTCGATTTAAAGTCGAGGAGCGCCCGCAGGCGGTCATTTTCAGCGACGACTTCATCGTAGTCGACGGTCCGGCTTTTCAGGTCGGCATTTTCTTTTTCCAGCGATTCCCATTCAATGCGGTTCTTCAAACTGACGTCGACGATGTGAATATTGGAAGCGAGGACATCCATGATGCTGCTGGCCCCATATTCAAAAGGCGACATAATCGTCATCAACGGCTTCGTAATAAAAGGCAGGGAATC
Source organism: Megasphaera sp. UBA1696 (assembly GCA_002319965.1). GTDB lineage: Bacteria > Bacillota > Negativicutes > Veillonellales > Megasphaeraceae > Megasphaera. Next base: position 23,733 of record DCJQ01000041.1, on the reverse strand, counting down.
GCGCTGGCGCCAAGCCCAGCCTACGACAGCAATGATGATGAATAAGACGAGTACGAAGACGACGCTTCTTTTACCGAACGAAAACAATTTTAAAATCTCCTCCTATATATGCGCTGCGCCCCTTCAATGAGGGCCGATAACTTATCACGATCGTTGATGGCAATCCCCGTGCCCCTGGCTACGGCCAGTTCCGGATCGGCTGCCAGCAGGACGGGAACTCCCAGTTCCTGCGTAAAGAACTGATCCATCCCTTTTAGCTTGGCGCCGCCGCCGGTGAGGACGATGCCGTGTTCCATAATGTCGGCAGCCAATTCAGGCGGTGTCTCGCGCAGGACGTCTTTGACGACGTCGAGAATCTTTACCAAAGGCTTGCCGATGACATGATAGAGTTCACTCGACTTGACGGCCACTTCACGCTGGAGCCCGTCGTCGAGACCGCGGGCCAGGAAATAATAGCCCCTATCTTCGAGGGGCAGGACGGCCGAACCGTTGGTAACCTTCATCTCTTCAATGGTCGTATCATCAGTAACGACGTCGTACTGGTAGCGCAGATAGTCGCGGATAGCCGCATTGAAATCAAGACTTCCCAAGTGAAGTGATTTGGAGACGACGATGCCGCCCAAGGACAGCATGGCCACATTGGTCGTACCTCCGCCGATGTCGATGACCATATTGCCAACCGGATCATAGACCGGCAAATTGACGCCAAGAGCTGCGGCCGCTGCCGTTTCAATGACAAAGGCTTCTTTGGCACCGGCCTGATACACCGCTTCCATGACGGCTCGTTTTTCAACGTTTGAAGCGGCCGAGGGCACACCGATCATGATGCGCAGGCGCTGAACGCTGCGGACGCACTTACTGAGGATGTAGCCCAGCATCGTCCGAGTCACACTGTAATCGGCAATGACACCGTGTACGAGCGGCCGATGGAGCTTAACCGTCTCCGGCGACCGGGACAAGAGGTCCTCTGCCGACCTTCCGACGGCAATCATCTTGCTGTTTCGCTCGTCCGTTGCCATGACCGACGGCTCAGACAAGACGACGCCCCGGCCCTCGACATAGACCTGGACCGTAGACGTCCCTAAATCGATGCCTATATTTTTAGTTAATGGAGAAAAAATCGAAGCCATAACAAATAATCCCTTCTATTCCTTTCATATATGCTGTCATACGTAAACAGCCATTCATTGCTTATTTTACCACATAGCGCAAACTTTCGCATCAGCAAATTTCCATAGAATAGAGAAACGGGACCGCCCTTTGGGGGACAGCCCCGTTTGATTCATAACCCTTCTATTTTACTGTTGCTGTATCTTTAACCCGGCACGCTGGAGAGCCATGACAATCGGCGTAACGATTAGCCCGGAAACGACAGCTTCGGGAATCCCATTGACAGCCGTAATACCGAGCATGATGTTGATGACGTTCATAAAAGGAATCCCTTGGGCTTCGGCATAGGGAACACCGACGAGGGCCGTAAAGGAACCCAGGAAGAGAACCGTATGAATCACCGTCGTCACGACAGCCGTCACGGCTACGCGCACGACTTCGCGCGTCTTCAAATGGCGGTACAATTCATACGCAATGAGGCCGATAAGAATCCGCGGTACGATACAAATAAAGGCGTCGGCAATGACGTTGTACTGCACGGCAAACAAGAGCAACGCACTCGGTGCCTGTAAGGAACGGATAAAGGAAAAAATCCCAAACATAAAACCTACGATCATCCCGACCTTCCGGCCTGCCGACAGGCTGCCGATAATCGTAGGAATATGAAGAATCGTCGCATTCATGATGACCAGCGGAATGAATCCGTAGCCGGTAATCCCTAAAAAAATCGTAATAGCCGATAAAAAAGCGGCAATGGTCAGCTGACGAATCGACAAAAATGTCTGCTGGCCCGGTGCCTTTTGATGTACCATGATATTCCCCCGTTCTCGTTCTTTCTCCAAGATACAAGTCGTGCATACAAAAACACGGCCGGCCTCCGTCAGTATCAGTCCGATTCCGGTACCCATCCGACGTTAAAGAAGGACCTGCCTTTGTGTCATGCGTAGTATAGCACACTGGGAAGGCCTTGACAATAGGTTTTTCAAATATTGTGAATTTTTGCACGAATATCTCTAGAGAAGACAATTTTCGGTTGACCGACGGCTCAAAAACGTGATAAAATGGACGGGTACCTGCGAGTGTGGCGGAATGGCAGACGCACCAGACTTAGGATCTGGCGTCTTACGACGTAAGGGTTCAAGTCCCTTCACTCGCACCAATAGGACAACCATGCGGCTTTAGCGTGGTTGTCTTTTTTTGTTGACATCATAAAATCCGGTGTCTTTGACATCATCATCGAAAAAATATCCTACAGATTCCTTATCACACCAGAATCAGTCTCTCCGCAGCACTATAGTTACCAAAAAAAAGAGAGTGCCGGTGAAGGACGTACTCACAGGATCCCCACCTCATATATTACCTTATTATGTAATAAGCCTTTCCTCATGCTCATAGGACTATTTCACGATTCTCCATTTTTTCTAATATTTATGTGTTATCATGAAATAAAAAAGGTCGTGATTTTTATATGTTAGCAACTATGTTTACAGGAATCAGATCACTTTTTCTCACCTTAATAGGCCACTTTTACAACTCGTGGCGTATCATTGTCAACTTTCCTTCGTCGACAATGTAATTGGGAAACTTAGTATCTCCAGTTTTCTTTGCTATCTGAGCTTCCCGAGTATTATCAACTACATCGTAAAAACGTACCTGTCTACACCTCGCTGCGATGTACCAAAAAATTACAAAGCCGATTAATCCGGTAATATTTGGAACTTTACGCTCAAAAATGCAAACTGTATTCACGGCATCAATTAGCTCCCAAAAAGATTATAACACTACACCCTACCTCACTTTCTTGATATAATAGTGCTAAGAGGAGATGATTGTGCGGTGAGTACCCTAAAAGATTTTATAAATCAAAACGCTTTTGGCATTAATCCTGTGTTACAAAGCCCATTATATCAAGAAGCCACCTTGGAACAGCGTAGAGCCTCTTTTCAAAAGACTCTAAATACTTATAATGAAAAAGGATTTAATTTAACTCATAAAGAAATAGATGCTTTGATTCTTTCGATTTCGGCAGGAAAAAATACGTATAAAGACCTACGAGAGATAATTCCAAACCTGAATTCACCTACCTTGTGCTCATATCTTTGGAATTCTCCAAAGGCCGGACCTAATCAATTCGATCAATCTAACCTGATTCTCCTTGATGCTCCTAGAATAAGTTATTTCCAGTTCGAGAATGTTCCTGAAAACTTCTTTTATTTATATGAATTTAAACCAACAGATACTTTTATCTTGAATATTACAGGAGAAAACAGATTGTACGAACTGCAAAAAGAACAGCGTTTAGAGGAAATAGCCGTTCGCAGCGAGGAAGCGACCCAAAAATCCTTAATAACTGCTGAAAAGAGTGCTGACTATGCGAAAAAAGCGTATTATGCAGCTATTATTATTGGCGTATTAGGAATCTTATTAAATATACGAGAAGAGTTAAGCAATCTGATCCAATCACTCTTTTATTAATGCCTATAAAGACTCAAAAGGAGAGGGTAGTTATGGAATATCAAGAATATAAAGTATTGGAAATTATTAACAATACAACTTTATTAATTGACTATGGTTTTATAGACGACGCAAAGAAAGGAGATTCTTTACGCATCATTGAAAAAGGTGAACCGGTAATCATTGACGACGTAGATTACGGTACACTAGATATGGTTAAAGACGTTGTTGAAGTTATAACTCCATACGAAAAGTTTTCTATTTGTCGTAAAATACTTTCTAAAACCGTCAATGTACTCAATCCACTAGAAGCTCTTCAAAAGACCATGACTCAGCTGAAGCCGCTTATTGTAGATCCCGATCAAATAACAAATCGAGTAATACCGGCTCCCTCGCCAATTCAGAAAGGAGATATTGCCATCTTGACGCAAGAATAACTATTGACTTTGAAATATAGTATGATAGACTATAGGTAGTGAAAAGCTTTCAACACGTTTCGTGTGTTGGGCACTAGCCCCACTGCCTATGCAGTGGGGCTTTTTAGTATGTCAGGAGGGTTATGCCTTTTGGATAAACCGTTTCTTTCGTATGATCAACAAATTCAACTATTACAAAAGCGTGGCTTAATTATCAAGAATCAGGATTTTGCCCATCATGCCCTTAGTACGTTATCATATTATGACTTAATCAATCGATATAAAGTCTACTTTATGAATCCTGATGACACGTTTATAGATGGAATTTCTATCGAATATCTCTATAATTTTTATTTATTCGATAAAGAAGTCCAAGCCTTTATTATGAAGTACAGCGTCTTAATTGAGTCCATATTTAAAACTAGATTTAGCTACGTATTAGCAAAGCACTACGGGGTTCAAGTAAAAAATTATCTGAATAAATACCACTATAAGTCATCCCCCAAAGGATCGTATTCATTTATTACTATAGAGAGTAAAATATTAAAGTGGCTGTCTTCAAAAAATGTAAAGAATCCAACAAAACACTATAAGGAAAATCATGATCATATTCCCCCATGGATTCTTTTTAAGAATATAACCTTAGGAAATACCATAAATTTATATGATTTGCTCAAAGATACGCCAAAATATGAATTAGCTGATTCCATTCTATCCAATAGTAGTTTCGGATATGATGCCAAGTTCAATTTTATTTTACACGCAATGAATACCGTCCGAAGATTTCGCAATGCCGCCGCCCATAATTTAAATTTCACGGGCTTACGTATTCCCAGAAAATATACTCCCTCCCCATCTATCATGTATTCTCTATTAGGTACACCATTATTGGAAAAACGAAATAAGAAAATCACCTCAGTTGACAAAGAATCATTACTCGGTCTGTACAGTGCCATGCTGTCCATGATAATCTTTCTGAACTCAGCCTACTTGAAATCAGTATTTATTGAAGACTTTTTACTAATCCTAAATAAAGAAAATATCCGCAAAGAAATGTACGCAAAATATGCCGCAATCACTAATATACCACTGACCATCAATCAACGGTTCACCGAATTTTATCGTCAATTAAAGCCTTGAAAAAGTCATCTTTTATGAATGTACCAACTCCCCTTTTCATTTAACAGGAGTACAACCAGGACCACCCCTGAAAAGCCGTTTGGCTGCACGCTAAAAGAAGCACTGAATAAAAGTCCGGCAATTATTATACTTCTATTATAAAAGCCCCCTCACGGGGGCTCTTGTTTTGCCTATATTTTCTTACACCCGTAAACGGGGCTGTATATTTTCATTTTTTTACATCATTCGCCTTGAATGTCGATGATCACATATTCTGACCGGGTTCCGGTCTTGAATTGGAGGGCCCAATCGGAAATGCCGGAGGTCACGATGAAGTTCGTGTTTCCCAGCCGCTCAAAGCCATAGACATTATCCCCTCCGATATGGAACCAACGCATGAGCTGCCCCATGGGGATCATCTGTCCTCCGTGGGTATGGCCGGACAGTACCAGGTCGACTCCGGCTGCGGCCTCGGCCTCATAATCATTGGGCTGATGGTCGAGGACGATGGTATATTTATCTTTGTCCAGGTTCTTTGTCAAATCGGAAATAGCAGCACGACCGCCGCCGAAATCTTTTTCCTCCGAAGCATCCTGGCGACCTACCAGATAAAAGCGGTCGTCGATCAGGACGCTTTGGTCCTGCAATACGGTCACGCCGTTCTTTTGCAGTTCGGCAATGAGGTCATCGCCGTCGTATCCGCGCCGCCCCTTGGCATAGCGCCCCTTGTCATGATTTCCAAATACATAGTAAACGCCGTAGGGCGCATCAATCCGGCCCAGGGCCCGGCTGGCGGCAATCATATCGGTCTTGCTGGTCCCCTCGTCCACGAAGTCACCGGCAACGACGACCACATCCGGTTTCTGTTCCTGAATCCGGGCTATATAGGCTGCCAGCCCTTCTCCGTCAAAGGTCGTTCCCACATGGGAATCGGCCAGCAGTGCTACGCGGAGCGATCCAACAAGTTTTGCCGTGGTCACGGTGTAGTCCGTCTGCCAGACATGATTGGCCTGGACAAAGCCCACCGCCAAATAAAGGACGGTGACAAGGACAGCCGCTGCCCCGGCATAATTCCGCTGAAATGGTTTCTTTCGATGTTTTTGAAGCCCCCATTGCATCAGCGCGGCCACACTCCAGAACACGGCAAGATGCAGCAGCACCACGACGGTATTCATATAGCCCCACACCCTCCAAATGAGTGCGGAAGGTATCAGAATCACAGCGGCGCTGATCAGCCAGCCGGCCGCTCTGTTTCCACGGGACAGGACCGATATGAATCGGAATGTATGTACGCTGTAAATCAAAAAGTATATCCCGGCGAGGCACAGCAGAAACAGCCCACCGAACAGAAGTCCCCAAAGCACTGTCAATCATCACTCCTTTACCTATGCGTCCCCATATTGCTAAATTGAATCAGCAGCCCACGATTACCGCAGGGCTTACTCGCCTTGATGCCGTCGGGATGCTGCGCTCCGCAAAACAGTTTCACCGTATTATAATACATAACTTCGTCCATTGTTTCTCCTTAAAAGCAGTAAAAAACAGTCTACAGATAGTATGGTCTTTATGTAGAACTCGTTCGTAAAAAGAGAAAGGCCTTTACAGGTCCTTCATGGACGTTGTACAAGCCGTCACATAGCGCTCAGTCAGGGATAAAAGCTGCTCCCGTTCCGCTTTACTTAAGTTCTTCATCGCTTGGTGCTCACTGTCCCGTACCTTGGGGAGGATGCGCTGCGCCTCACGCCGCCCTTCGTCGGTAAAGTGGATTGTCTTGTTCCGCCGATCTTCCGGCAGCTCCTCCATCCGAATCCGGCCCTTTTTATAAAAGGCCGTTACGGCCGTATTGACGGTTTGCCCGGGAAGAAAGCAGGGCTCACAGAGCCTCTTTTGGGTACCGTTTTCTATTTCATAAAGTGCGGAAAGATTCGTAATTTTTCGTATTATTTTAAAATAGTGTACTATTTTTGTCAAGAAAAGTCCTGTTTTTTTCATAGACCTCATAAAGCCAGCTTTGAATAAGACTTTTGTAGTTTTGGCTCACGTACAAGGCAAGGCAAAAGGGCCGACACCATTCAGGTATCGGTCCTTTCTCGTGGCTACTTATACTTTTTTTCTCCGTCGAGGATCATCATCTTATCCAGTTTCGGGAGGATTTCCGGTTCCCGAACTTTTTTATCGAAGTCTTCCGGCGGAAATTCTTCAATGGAGATGGTGAGGGCCTGTGCCGGGCAGCCCCAGGTTTTTAAGAAGATTTCCTGAATCTGTTCGACAGCACGTTTTTTCGTTTCTTCGTCTTTCGGATAAGCTTTGATAGCGATGTAAGGTATGTTTTTTCCTCGATTCTATGATTATTTTTAATCATCAGCGTGAATGTCAAAAGCTCCGAGCAGCCATTCAGCAACGCCCGGGGCATCGGGATCGTGCTTACCCTTGCCCATGTCGAGGGCACGCATGGCAGCCATTTCTTCGTCCGTAAGGGCAAAGTCGAAGATATCCATGTTGCTCTTCATGCGAGCCGGTTTGGTCGTCTTCGGGAAGATGATGGCTCCGTCCTGGTATTCAAAGCGAAGGATGACCTGGCCGGCATCTTTGCCGTGGGCTTCAGCGATTTTGGTAATGGTCGGTTCGCTGAAAAGCTGGGGGCTGCCCTGACCGAGAGGCGCCCAGGCTTCAAGATATACATTGTCTTTGGCCATAATGGCTCTGATTTCTTTCTGCTGGTAATAAGGATTGAATTCAATCTGGTTGACCGAAGGTATCGTATCGAACTGGGGTACGAAGGAATTCCAGATTTTCGGCGTCATGTTGCTGACCCCGATGGAGCGGATCTTACCGGCTTTTTTCGCTTCTTCCATGGCCTTCCAGGCACCGGGGACGTCGCCATAGGGCTGGTGGATGAGGTATAAGTCGATGTAGTCCAAATCGAGTTTGCGAAGGGACGTGTCGATGCCCTTCTTAGCGGCTTCATAACCGTAATCCTGGAGCCAGAGTTTGCTGGTCACGAAGATGTCTTCCCGGGGAATCCCGCTTTCGCGAACGGCCTTGCCGACTTCGGCTTCATTGAAATAGGCCGCTGCCGTGTCGATGTGATACAGTCCTAAGTTAAGGGCTTCCTTTACGGCCTGATAGGTGCTGCCGTCAGCTGGAATCTGGAAGGTCCCGAACCCAAAGGCCGGAATTTTTACGCCATCATTTAAGGTTACGCTTTCAATCTTGGTAGTCATCATGATCCATCCTTTCTAAAAATAATATCTACGATCAAGGAAAAGCTCCAACTCAACCTGCCGTTAGCAGACAGGGAGACTTTCCGTGTTTCTGATAAAATTACGCCAAGTACGGCGCCATCAGTCCCGGCAGGAAGATGCGGCAAAACTCTTTCGTCCGCCATTCGAGGCTGTAAGCACCGCCGGACATATCCCAGCAGAGCATTTGGCCGTAGAGGACGTCGACCAGGGTGTGTGCCAGGACCGCGACCGGGGCGTCGGCTTTGACCTCGCCTCGTTCGATTCCATCCAGAAGGAGGCCGGTTACGGCATCGATATCGACGTAGACCTTGGGCTTATCCTCTCCGTCGTCGACCAAATCGGGATCGACCGTATTGCGCACCCATTCCTGGCAGAGCTTCAGGCTGCTCTTTTCGATGTAGCCTGAAAAGTTGGTCATAAAAAACACCAACCGCGCCATAAAGGGTCCGTCAAAGGCCTTGGCCTGGTCTAAAATCTCTTGATACATCTCACGGCTCAAGGCATAGATGATATCTTCTTTTCGTTTAAAATGGGTGTAAAAGGTACCGCTGGCCACGCCGCAGGCCTTGGTAATTTCAGCCACCGACGTATTGACCATCCCTTTTTCACAGACGATTTTCTTGGCCGCATCGAGGAGCTTTCGCCGCGTCTCAAGGGCCGCCATCTGTCGTTTGGTCATACATGTCACCTCAAGCTTCTTGGGATGAACTCATTGTATCACATTCAGTGAATATAAGTCAATGAATATAATTCAGTGAAGTCAATTCATCTATAGGTTTGGTATTCCCCTTCTCTTCAAAAGGACAGGTTTCCAAAAGAAAAACCTCCATCAGCTCCGTTTCAAACGCGAGCTGACAGAGGTTTTCGGCTGCAAAGCCGGTCAACTCGGCTCATTCACGATTCATATAAAAAATAGATATAGGGATTAGACGGAAGTCAGGGAAATCAGATAATCATCCGTTCCGCACGGTTCTTTCTTCAATTTGCCCTCCGAAAAATAAGGCGTTAACCACGATTCTAAAGCCGCCTTCGATTCAAAAGCAAAGGCACAGCGAATCTCTTCCGCTGCCAGCCGTCGATAATCGGTCAGCATCCGGTACAGGTGTTCAATAGAAACGTCGGGCTTTACGGGCTCTATCGTTCCCCCGCTCAGCTTGCGAATGCGGGATACGTAGTCGGCAAAGGTATAGTATCCGCCAAAGGTCTCTTCCTGGCCGTTAACGGACAAGGTCACCGTCGGGAAAACCTGGACCTTGGCTGCAATGGCTTCGTCGACGTCGCTCCAAAAGGCCTTTTCGGCATCTCCGCTCTTAAGGGCCTGACGATAGGCGTCCATGGGAAGGCCGAAGTCTTCAGCCAGTTTCTCTAAGACGGCATAGTCGCCGGTAACGGCCCCTTCGGTCATGGTCGCTTCGCGGATGCGGCGCAGGAAATAATCGGCCTGGTCCGGCGCTGCCATCTGGGCCGCTTTGTAGGCGATATTCTGGGGGAAGGACGAGTTGAAGCGTTCTGAAAATAAATGATACTGGTCGACGGCGACAGGCATATGGTGAACGGCCGTCGATTTGGCCAGATGCTCGCGAAGCTGGGCGTTGATCTTGTCGGCATCTCCGCCGCCGATACCGTTTTCTTCATCATTAAAATCACTCAAATCGCGGACCATGCCGCCCATGACATAGCGAATAGAAAAGAGATTGGGATAATGCGTTTCCATGGCCCGGAAAATGGGTTCGGTTCCCCAGCACCAGACGCAAACCGGATCGCTGTAATTGGTAATCACAATAGGTTTCATAGCTTACTCCTTTCGTCTTGTCACTCATCCCTACCAACCAAACGGGATAGGCCTTTGGGGACGCTGTCCCATAAGATTGATAAAAATTGTATAGGTTCTCTTCTTAGGCCGATTATATATCGCTGCCGCCATAATTTCAACAGACGGCCATATCAATTACTCATTACATTATGTTTTCTCCATGCAAAAAAAGCAACTCTCCCACATCGCAGCTTGGCAAAAAAAGGCCGGCATTCAAAAAAAACGCCGCCGTCTCAGCATCAGCACTGAAACAGCGGCGTTGTCATTTATACGACTTGGAATAGGTAGAATTTTAAGTAATTTGTTTCCGGCACGTTCCATAAAATGGGATGGTCCGGAGACTGCTGGCGCCCTTCGATTTGGCGAAGGTGGACGCCGGCGTCTTTCGCGGCATCGTGGAGCATTTGGCGGAAGAGGTCGTCGCGCATGAAGTGAGAGCACGAGCAGGTCGCCAGATAGCCGCCGCGAGGCAGGAGCTTCATGGCCTTCAGGTTGATTTCCTTATAGCCCCGAATGGCGTTGTGCACGGTGTGACCGGATTTGGTAAAGGCCGGCGGGTCGAGGATGATGAAATCGTAGTCGCGGTTCTTTTGGTCGGCCATCTCGGTCAAGAGATCGAAGACGTTGGCCTGTTTGGCCGTCACAATGGATTCTAAGCCGTTGCGGTGAATATTGGTAGTCGTCATGTCGACGGCTTCCTGAGACACGTCGACGGCGGTGACGCTGGCAGCGCCTCCCTTGGCGGCGTTGAGGGCAAAGGCTCCGGTATGGGTAAAGCAGTCGAGGACGTGCTTTCCGGCGGCAATCTTAGCAACGGCCAGGCGGTTGTATTTCTGGTCCAGGAAGAACCCCGTCTTCTGGCCGTTTTCGACGTCGATATCGTAGCGGATGCCATTTTCCTCGATGGTCGTTATGACGCTTCCCGGCTGAGGCAGGTAATCGGCTTCAAACCAGCCCTTGTACTGCTCCATGCCGTCCAGTTCGCGGACTTTGACGTCGTTTCGTTCATAAATGCCGCGGATGGCAACGCCCATGGCCGCCAATTCATCGACCAAGGCCTTGAAGATAATGGGCTTCACCTGATCCATGCCGTAGCATAAGGTCTGGGCGACGAGGACGTCGGAATAGCGGTCGACGGTCAGGCCCGGCATTTCATCGGCATCGCCGAAGATCAATCGGCAGCAGGCAAAATCCGTTTCACCCATGACCGTCCGGCGGTAGTCGAGGGCGTATTTCACCCGGCGCTGCCAGAAGGCGTCATCGAAGCGGTCGTTGGCGTTGCGCGATACGATGCGCACCCGTATTTTAGAGATGTCGTTGGCAAAGCCCGTGCCGAGGTAGCGGTCTTTATCGCTGTAGACGTCGACGATGTCGCCGGTCTTATAGGTTCCGTCGACGCGAGTCACTTCTTCACCGTATACCCAGGGATGGCCCGTTTTGGCAGCCCGTTCCCCTTTTTTGGTCAGATATAATTTTGCGTAAGGTCTCATCAGTCGCGTCCTTTATAAAATGTAATGGCTGAGGTCGACGTTCTGGACGACGTCATGGAGTTTGCCGGCAACGAAGTCTTGGTTGATGACGATGTGTTTTTCATCGATATCGGGAGCTTCGTAGGCCACGTCTTCGAGGATTTTTTCCAAAATCGTGTGCAGCCGGCGGGCGCCGATGTTTTCCGTTTCCCGGTTGACCCGATAGGCGTATTCGGCAATGGCATTGATGCCGTCGTCTGTAAATTCCAAGGTCAGGCCTTCCGTTTCGAGGAGAGCCGTATACTGTTTGACCAAGGACTGGCTCGGTTCGGTCAGGATGCGGCGGAAGTCTTCGACGGTCAGCGACTGGAGTTCGACGCGGATCGGGAAGCGGCCCTGGAGTTCGGGAATGAGGTCGCTCGGCTTCGATACGTGGAAGGCGCCGGCAGCGATAAAGAGGATGTGGTCGGTCTTGACCGGTCCGTATTTCGTATTGACCGTCGCTCCTTCGACGATAGGCAGGATGTCGCGCTGGACCCCTTCGCGGGATACGTCGGGACCGTTGGTACGGCCTTTTTCGGCGATCTTATCGAATTCGTCGATGAAGACAATGCCCGATTCTTCCGTAGCAGCCACAGCCTTGTCGACGATGGTATCCATGTCGAGGCATTTTTCGAGTTCTTCTTCTTTGAAGATTTCCCGAGCCTTGGCGACGGTCATTTTCTTCTTCTTTTTCTTCTTCGGCATGATGCTGCCCAACATTTCTTGGAAGTTGTTGGTCAATTCTTCCGTCGAATTTCCTGTCAGGATGCCTTGGAAGCCCGGGCCCTGTTCGGCCACTTCGACTTCGATTTCCCGTTCGTCCATCTTATGAGCGCAAATGTCTTCGAACATCTTTTGACGGCGGTCGGAATTGCCTTTTTCAAGTTGTTTCGGTTCTTCCTTGGCTTCGTCGTCATCGCTGCCAAAGAAGACGTCCATCGGGTTCTTGACCTTTTCGGCAACCGATTTTTTCGGCCAGAAGACTTGGAGAATCCGTTTGTTGGCTTCGGCTTCGGCCTTTTCTTCATAGCGCTGGCTTTCCTGTTCCTGGACCATGCGAATGGCATTGGCCACGAGGTCGCGGATCATCTGTTCGACGTCGCGGCCGACGTAACCGACTTCGGTGTACTTCGTCGCTTCGACCTTGATGAAAGGCGCACCGACAAGTTTAGCCAGGCGGCGGGCAATTTCCGTTTTGCCGACACCGGTCGGGCCGATGAGGAGAATATTCTTGGGGATGATTTCATCCTGCATGGCTTCGCTCAGGCGTTTGCGGCGCCAGCGGTTGCGCAGGGCAATGGCCACGGATTTCTTAGCTTCGCCCTGGCCTACGATATATTTGTTCAATTCCGCCACGATTTGTTTTGGCGTCCATGATGCTTGTTCCATAAAGTACCTCTTTCTTAAATTTCTTCGACAATGACGTTGTGGTTGGTATAGACGCAGATGTCGGCTGCGATATGCAAGGATTTTTCAGCGATTTCACGAGCCGAGAGATCCGTGTTCTGCATGAGGGCCCGCGCCGAAGACAGGGCGTAGTTGCCGCCGGAACCGATGGCCAAGACGCCGTCGTCCGGTTCGATGACTTCGCCGTTGCCCGAAATGAGCAGGATGCGCTGGCTGTCAGCGACCAGGAGCAGGGCTTCCAGTTTATGGAGGACCTTATCGGACCGCCATTCTTTAGCCAGTTCGACGGCGCTGCGGACCAGGTTTCCGTTGTGTTCGTTCAATTTTTCTTCAAAGTGATCAAAGAGCGTAAAAGCGTCGGCAACGGAGCCGGCAAAGCCGCTGATGATCTTGCCATGGTACAGGCGGCGAACCTTTTGAGCCGTCCCCTTCATGATGACGGCGTTGCCCATGGTGACCTGGCCGTCGCCGGCGATAGCCGTCTTGCCATCGCGCTGAACGGCGCAGATCGTCGTGGCGTGAAATTCTGTAGTCATTCCGTTAGACATGAATCATGTCCCCCTTCATTTGTTCAATTTCATCGAGCGCCCGCTGTGCTAAGAGGGCGTTTTTTTCTTTTTTCTTCATGCGTTTCTTGATGCCGAGCGGTTCCATGATGCCGAAGTTGATGTTCATCGGCTGGAAATGCTTATTGGGGCCGCTGGAGATGTACTGGCTGAGGCCGCCGATGGCCGTCCGCTTAGAAAAAGTCAGTGCCTCTTTATCGGAGAGGAGGCGTGCGGCGTTGATGCCGGCTAAGAGGCCCATGGCCGCCGATTCCAAATAACCTTCGACACCGGTGAGCTGTCCGGCAAAGAGGAGATTCGGCTGTTTGCGCAGCTGGAGCGTCGGCATGAGGAGTTCCGGCGAATTGATGTAGGAATTGCGGTGCATGACGCCGTAGCGCACGAATTCGGCGTTTTCAAGACCGGGAATCATGGAAAAGACCCGTTTCTGTTCCGGGAATTTAAGATGGGTCTGGAAGCCGACGATGTTGTACAAGGTCGCACTGCCGTTATCCTGGCGCAGCTGAACGACGGCATAAGGCAGTTCCCCCGTATCGGGCAGTTCGAGACCGACGGGCTTCATGGGACCGAAACGCATGGTGTCGATGCCGCGGCCGGCCATGACTTCGATGGGCATGCAGCCTTCAAAGACGCTGTCGTCCTTTTCAAAGTCGTGGAGTTCGGCACATTCGGCCGCCGTCAAGGCCTGCCAGAAGGCTTCGTACTCTTCCTGCGTAAAGGGGCAGTTCAAATAGTCGGCGCCGCCCTTGCCGTAACGGGCCGCCCGATAAACCTTGTTCATATCGAGGGATTCGACGGTGACAATGGGCGCTGCGGCGTCGTGGAAATGGAAGTACCCTTCCCCGGTCAATTTGGCGATAGTATCGGACAGGGCGTCGCTGGTCAGAGGACCGCTGGCGACGATGCAGATCTGATCCGTCGGAAGCTCGGTCACTTCTTCGTGGCGAATGGTGACCAAAGGATGGGCGGCCAATTTTTCCGTCACGTACTGACTAAAGGGCAGGCGGTCGACGGCCAGAGCCCCGCCTGCGGGAACGCGGTTGATATCGGCCGATTCCATGATCAGCGAGCCCAGGCGGCGCATTTCTTCCTTCAACAGGCCGACGGCGTTTTCGATATTGGCTGCCCGCAGGGAGTTGCTGCAGACCAGTTCGGCAAAATATTCCGTATGATGGGCCGGCGACGATTTGACCGGCCGCATTTCGACCAGTTCCACCGGGATTCCACGGCTGACGAGCTGCCAGGCCGCTTCCGACCCGGCCAGACCGGCACCGATAATTAAGACACTATTCTTCATTATTATAATGCGGGCAGGATACGCCAACCTCTTAGGTCGGGGAGAAACGCCCGCATCACCTCACTTTCTTAAAATACTATAGTTTTAGTAAAATGTATGATATGGTGGTATTGATGAAAACCATATAATTTCAGAAAGGCCGGTGAGAAAAATGTCCGACCTAACAAAAACCATAAAACTTCATATCCATGTTACTCCAGAGCAAGAGATGATGTTTCGCAAAATGACGGAACATTATCGTCAGGCTTGTAATTTTGTGTCGCAATACATCTTCGACAATCAATTCAACTTGGCTTATCAAAGCCTCAACAAAGAACTATATTGCGAGCTTCGTGTGTTGTTTGGCTTAAAGTCGCAGCTTGCACAATCGTCCATCAAGACGACTATGGCTCGCTATAAGACGGTCAAGCAGCAGCTCTTCCAAAAGCCATACAAATACAAGGACCAAGATGGCAACCGGAAATATATCCCTAAGACGCTCGAATGGCTTTGGAAACCCATCTTCTTCAAGCGCCCGCAAGCGGATTTGGTTCGCAATCGCGATTATAGCTTCGTGGATAACGGACAAAGCCTGTCTATCAACACACTCGGTAAAAGAACAAAATGCACCTTTAAAAGCAAGTCATTTTCTAAATATCAGGACGGCTCATGGACTCTTGGCACAGCAAAGTTAGTTGAACTCAAAGGCCGGTGGTATCTGCATATTCCGGTTACCAAATCTGTTGAAGTTTTCCAGAGGGAGAACGTACGTCACGTTGTCGGGATTGACCGTGGCTTGCGATTCCTGACGGTCAGTTACGATGAACAAGGTAAAACCGAATTTGTTTCCGGGCGAAAAATTGCGGCCAAACGACACAACTTTCTCAAAGTCAGACAGCAGCTCCAATCCAAAGGCACAAAATCTGCAAAGCGCAGACTCAAAGCCCTTTCCGGACGAGAGAACCGTTGGATGTCTGATGTAAATCATCGGATTTCTAAAACACTCGTTACGAAATACGGCAAAGATACGCTGTTTGTGCTGGAAGATTTGACGGGTGTCAGCTTTGAAGCATCAAATCTCTCCCAAACTGCCAAACAGAATTACGACCTGAGAAGCTGGCCTTTCTATCAGCTTGAGCAATATCTGACCTACAAGGCTCACGAAAATTGTTCGGAAGTATTGAAAGTCTCGGCCAAATACACCTCTCAGCGTTGCCCGAAGTGCGCTACTGTTCATAAGGAAAACCGTAAGCCTCACCAACACCTGTATCGCTGTCAATGCGGATACCAATCCAATGATGACCGTATCGGAGCTATGAATATCCAGCATCTTGGTACGATGTGGATTTCCGGAGACAATCACCCTCGTTACGAGAGGATAACAACTGCCTCGGAGTAAATCTCCCCGGCAAAACGGGCATCGTCAACTGCCCGATGATGTAGGCAGAATTAGGGAGGCATCTTTAGGATGTCGCAACTACCTATGTTTTTCTGACTTACAAGCTCACTCTTCTGTGAGTGGTTGACTCACTACCTCACCTTTTTTATGGTTTTCACAGTCCCCGTTGCTGCAAAAGAGCTTGTCAGGACCTTTTTTATAATGTTTGACAATCATGATGCTGCCGCACAAGTCACATTTCTTGTCGACAGGCTGGTTCCAGAGGACGAAGTCGCAGTCCGGATACTGGCTGCAGCCGTAAAAGACGCGGCCCCGCTTCGACTTACGCTTGATGAGCGTCCCCTTGCCGCATTTCGGGCAGGTAATGCCCAGATCTTCGACGATGGCCTTGGTGTTGCGGCATTCCGGGAAGTTGGAGCAGGCCAGGAATTTGCCGAAGCGGCCGAATTTATAGACCATGGGCGACCCGCAGACTTCGCAGATCTGACCCGATTCCTGACCGGAAATGGTGACCTTTTCCATCTTCGTTTCGGCCTCGTCCATTTCAGGCTTAAAGATGTCATAAAATTCCTGCAGGACGTGGGGATACGTATCGTCGCCTTGTTCGATGGCGTCGAGGGATTCTTCCATATGGGCCGTAAAGCTGACGTTGATGATGCGGGCAAAGTATTTTTTTAGAAGGTCGACGATGATGACGCCGAGCTCCGTCGGGATGAACTGCTTATCCTTCTTTTCAACGTAATTGCGGTTTTGGATCGTATCCATAATCGGCGCGTAGGTACTCGGCCGGCCGATGCCCTTTTCTTCGAGAGTCTTGATCAGGCTGGCTTCGGTGTAGCGTGCCGGCGGCTGGGTAAAGTGCTGCTGGGGCGTTACAGCCTTGTTATGGACGATGGTATTGGCCGAAATATGGGGCAGTTCGGCCAAGGTCTTATCCTTCTTGGCATCTTCATAGAGCTCCGTAAAGCCTTTAAAGAGAACCTTGTAGCCGGCGGCCCGCAGTTCGTACTTGCCGCTTTCAATGACGATGGCCATGTGTTCCGTTTCGACCGATTCCATTTGGCTGGCCAAAAAACGGTTCCAAATCAAGGTATAGAGGCGCAATTGGTCCCGCGACAGGAAGTCCGAAACCTTATAGGGCGTCAATTCCAAAGACGTCGGGCGAATGGCTTCGTGGGCATCCTGACTGGACTGCTTGGTCTTATAGGTCCGCGGCTTTTCAGGAACGTATTCGGCACCGTAGTTGGCCGTAATGAAATCCCGCGCCGCCTGGACCATGTCGTCGTTGATGCGGACCGAGTCGGTACGCATGTAGGTGATGAGACCGACGTGGCCCTGGTCACCCATATCGAGGCCTTCATAGAGCTGCTGGGCCAGCATCATCGTCTTCTTGGCACCAAAATTGAGTTTACCGACGCATTCCTGCTGCATCGTCGACGTCGTAAACGGCGGTTGAGGCTGACGTTTACGCTTGCGTTTTTCGACTTTGACGATCTTATCGGGGTCCCGGGTCTCGCCGCGGCTTTCCCAACTGAGATCGTGAGCGATGGTTTGGGCCTCGTCTTCATGCTGGATTTCAGCTTTTTTACCGTCGATTTTCGTCAGTTCCGTCGGAAGGGTCAAACCGTCTTCCGTCTGATACGTCCCGCTGACGGTCCAATATTCTTCCGGCACGAAAGCCTTGATGGCTTCTTCTCGTTCGCAAATTAAACGGACGGCAACAGACTGGACGCGGCCGGCACTGAGGCCCTTACAGACCTTTTTCCATAATAAGGGGCTCAATTTATAGCCCACGATGCGGTCCAAAATACGCCGCGCCTGCTGGGCGTCGACCTTCTTGATGTCAATCGGTTCCGGTTTCTTGATGGCTTCTAAAATCGCTTTTTTCGTGATTTCGTGGAACATGATGCGGCACTTGTCCTTGGGATCGATATCCAACAAATGGGCCAAATGCCAGGAAATCGCTTCGCCTTCGCGGTCCGGGTCAGTTGCCAGAAAGACTTTTTTCGAACGGACGTATTCTTCCTGCAAGTCGTCGATGAGTTTACGCTTATCCCACATATTGGTATAGGTCGGCACGAAACCTTCTTCGATATTGACGCCGAACTGGTTGCGCGGCAAGTCGCGCAGGTGCCCGCGGCTGGCCATGACCTTATAGCCGCTGCCGAGGAACCGTTCGATGGTCTTGGCTTTCGCCGGCGATTCGACGATGACCAGATTTTTGGCATTCTTCGGAAGCTTGTCGAGCTTCTTCAGAGGCTCTTTCTTAGGAAGGTTGACCGTGCCGCGGATGACTGTCTTTTCACCGTCACCCTTCTTTTTGCGGCCCTTCTTCTTTTTTGAGTCGTCTATGATAATCGTGCGTTTAATGGGAAATTCTAACATCTATCTTTAATCCTGCCTCTCGCTGTACACGAAATTGTGAAAAATCTATTTAAACTATTTCTCATAATACACTATTCGCCGCGACCTTTCAAGCACCGGCCCCTTATATACATTATAATGGCGTAATGTCTTTGTAAAGAAATCCCTTTCTTTAGGCCAAATCTCCCTCTTTTCCAATCCCTTCGCCAACATGCTAAAAAGACAGCCTTGCAACTGAGTCGCAAAGACTGCCTTTCCGTTCCTTCCTATGGTATGATACGGAGAGAAGATGGAAGGAGAAATTATTTTTTTATGGTTGTCCCGATGTGGCTGAGGACGGCATCGGTCATGGTCTGGGTATCGGCTTTTTTGAAACCCTCTTTATAGAGGTCGGCCGTGCGCCAGCCTTCTTCCAAGGCAGCATCGACGGCATCTTCGATGAGGGCCGCCCCTTCTTCTTCGCCGAAGGAATAACGCAGCAGCATGGCCGCCGACAAGATAGTGGCACAGGGATTGGCAATGCCGCGACCTGCAATATCCGGCGCCGAGCCGTGGATCGGTTCATAGAGACTGGTCAATTCGCCGATGGACGCCGACGGCATCATGCCGATGGAACCGCCGAGGACAGCCGCTTCGTCACTCAGGATATCACCGAAGAGGTTGCCCGTGACGATGACGTCGAACTGTTTCGGGTTGAGGGCCAGCTGCATGGCGCAGTTGTCGACGTAAAAATGATTCAAAGCGACCGACGGATAATCTTTGGCCACATCGATCATAGTACGCCGCCACAGGCGGGACGTAGCCAAGACGTTGGCCTTATCGACAGAGGTCACCTTGCCCCGCCGGCCTTGGGCGGCCTTCATGGCAAAGGTGCCGATACGCTCTACTTCAGGGACGCTGTAATTTTCAAGGTCCCAGGCCCGTTCGACGCCGTTGTGAATTTCCGATTCGCAGCGGTCGCCGAAATAGATGCCGCCGACGAGTTCGCGGACGATGAGGACGTCGGTTCCGGTGACGATATCGGCCTTTAAAGGAGAATATTCAGCTAAGACCGGCGGAACCTTGACGGGCCGCAAATTGACATAGAGGCCGAGGGCCTTTCGAAGGCCCAAGACGGCTTGTTCCGGCCGCAGGGTCGGTTCGACGTCGTCCCATTGATCGCCGCCGACGGCGCCAAAGAGGATGGCGTCGGCCTTTTTAGCCGCTTCCACCGTTTCCTTAGGAAGGGGCGTGCCGCAGGCGTCGTAAGCCGTACCGCCGGCCATCTGTCGTTCAAAGGTCAGGCCTAAATGGCAGACCTCGTCTACTTTTTGCAGCACCTTCACGGCGCTGGCCGTAATTTCTTCCCCGATGCCGTCGCCGGGGATGACGACGATGTGTTTACTCATGAGCCTTTGCCCCCTTGATATAATTGATTAAGCCGCCGGCTGCGGCAATGTCTTGAACGAAGCCCGGCAAGGGCCGCGCCTGAAAGGTATCGCCCGTCGTCTGATCGACGATGGTCCCCTTTTCTAAGTCGACGTTGACGACGTCACCGGCCTTGATCGAATTTACGGCATCGCCGATTTCAAGGACCGGCAGGCCGACGTTGATGGCGTTGCGGTAAAAGATGCGGGCAAAGCTGGCAGCGATGATGACCGGAATGCCCGAGGCTTTAATGGCAATGGGCGCGTGTTCCCGCGACGAGCCGCAGCCGAAATTGTGGCCGCCGACCATGATGTCCCCTTTCTGTACGTTTTCAGCAAAGGTTTCGTCGATGTCGACCATGCAGTGGGACGCCAATTCCTTGGGGTCAAAACTATTTAAATAGCGGGCCGGAATAATGACATCCGTA
Source organism: Megasphaera sp. UBA1696 (assembly GCA_002319965.1). Taxonomy (GTDB): domain Bacteria; phylum Bacillota; class Negativicutes; order Veillonellales; family Megasphaeraceae; genus Megasphaera. Next base: position 3,219 of record DCJQ01000041.1, on the reverse strand, counting down.
TCAATGTTGTCGCCGTAGCGCCATACTTTTCCTTCTAAAACCATCTTATCGTACCTCCTTGGGAGCGGCAATCTTACCGAGAATAGCACTGGCTGCCGCCACCTGCGGACCGGCCAGATAGACTTCACTGTCGACGTGGCCCATGCGGCCGCGGAAATTACGGTTCGTCGTCGAAACACAGCGTTCACCGGCGGCGAGGATACCCATATAACCGCCAAGGCAGGGCCCGCAGGTCGGCGTCGACACGGCGCAGCCTGCCGTGATAAATGTTTCAATATAGCCGGCTTTCATGGCCTCCATGTAGACCGATTGGCTGCCGGGAATGACGATGCAGCGAACGTCGGGGTGGACGCTGCGGCCTTTGAAGATGTCCGCGGCAATGCGCAGGTCTTCTAAGCGGCCGTTCGTGCAGGAGCCGATGACGACCTGATTGATTTTGATATCGCCAAAGGTACCGACGACCTTGGTATTTTCCGGCAGATGCGGAAAGGCGACGACAGGCTGTAATTTTGACAAGTCGATATCCACGGTCCGGCAGTAATGAGCGTCGTCATCGGCCGTAACGGCTTCATAACCGTCGGGGAAACGCCCTTTTTCATAGGCCATGGTCTGTTCATCGACGGGGAAAATGCCGTTTTTCGCGCCCCCTTCGATGGCCATGTTGGCAATGGTAAAGCGGTCGGTCATGTCGAGAGACGCTACGCCGGGTCCCGTAAATTCCAAGGATTTATAGAGGGCGCCGTCGACGCCGATCATGCCGATGAGGGTCAGCATGACGTCTTTCCCGGTAATGTCTTCCGGCTTTTCGCCGGTCAAGCGAACCTGAATGGCGTCGGGAACCTTAAACCAAGCCTTACCGGTAGCCATGGCGACGCCGAGGTCCGTCGAGCCGACACCTGTCGAAAAGCCGCCCAAGGCGCCGTACGTGCAGGTATGGGAGTCGGCGCCGATGGTCACCATGCCCGGTCCGACGATGCCTTGTTCCGGCAGGAGGACGTGTTCGATGCCGACGCGGCCTACTTCAAAGTAATGGACAATCGCGTGTTCTTTTACGAAATCTCGGACAATCTTAGCCAGACCCGCCGATTTGATATCCTTATTGGGCGTAAAATGATCGGGCACTAAGGCAATCTTGGTCTTATCGAAGACGGGGCGGCCGATTTTCTTAAATTCGGCAATGGCCGGCGGCGCCGTAATGTCATTGGCCAGTACCATATCGACGTTACAAATAATTAAGTCGCCAGGCTCTACGGCCGGCACGCCGGCATGCTTAGCTAAAATCTTTTGGGTCATGGTCATTCCCATAGTCTATTCCACTCCTTAAAAATCCTGTTTTCCGGGAAACGCTGCCCTTTCGAAAAAAGGATGAATTTTCAAAAAAATGATACTTCAAAAAAATGATCAATGCTGACTGGCAGCGGCTTTAAAGGCGGCTACGTCTTTGGGAGCCGAGGCGAAATGGCGAAAGCGAACGCGCTGATCCATGCCTTCCATACGATTGACGGCCGTCACGAAGGCCCGAATCGATGCCGTCATCGTATCCGTATCGATGCCGGCGCCCCACGTCGTCCGCCCCTTTTTATCGGTCAGGCCGAAGTAGGCAATGCCCCGAGAATCGGAATCGCCGTCGAGGTCGTGTTCGCTGTAGACGAGGTTTTCAAACTCGATGCCGTAAGCCTTACAGATGGCGTTGCTGACGGCATTTAATTGGCCGTTGCCGTCGCCTTGGAGAACGATTTCTTCGCCATTGGCCCGGACCAGGACCGTGCCGATCCAGCGATTGCCCTTCTTCTGCAGGGAAAAGTCTTCGACGGTGAGCGGCGTTTCCGTATTGAGGTAATGTTTCCGGAAGACGTCGTAAATTTCATGAGGCTTCAATTCCTGATGGGCGTGGTCGGAGACTTCTTTGACAAAGTAACTGAAATCTTCGCGCATCTTCTTGGGCATGGCAATCCCGTAATGCTGCTCCATGATAAAGCCGATGCCGCCCTTGCCGGACTGGCTGTTGATGCGGATGACGTCGGCGTCGTAAGTACGGCCGATATCGTGGGGATCGATGTAGAGGTAGGGGCAGTTCCAGTATGGCTGATGCTGTTCGGCCCGATAATGCATGCCTTTGGCAATGGCGTCCTGATGAGATCCCGAGAAGGCGGCAAAGACCAGCTTCCCGGCATAGGGCTGACGGGGATGGACTTCCATGCGGGTCACCCGTTCATACGTATCGACGAGATCCGTCATGTGAGAAAAATCGAGGCCCGGATCGACGCCCAAGGCGTACATGTTCATGCCGATGGTCACGATATCGGCATTGCCCGTCCGTTCGCCGTTGCCAAATAAGGTCCCTTCGACACGGTCGGCTCCGGCCAGGATGGCCATTTCAGCATCGGCAACGCCCGTCCCCCGGTCGTTGTGGGGATGGACCGACAAGACGACGTTGTCACGGTATTTCAGGTTCTGCGAGATATAGGCGATTTGGGCGGCAAAGACGTGGGGCATGGACATCTGCACCGTCGACGGCAAGTTGATGATGGCCTTGCGGTCTGCCGTCGGCTGCCAAACGTCGAGGACGGCGTTGCAGACGTCGAGGGCATATTCCGGTTCGGTACCGGTAAAGCTTTCCGGCGAATATTCGAAGCGATAGTCGGCGCCGGCTTCTTCCGTCAGTTTTTTCAGTAAGGCCGCCCCTTCGACGGCAATCTGCTTGATCTCTTCCTTCGATTTATGGAAGACCTGCTGGCGCTGGGCAAAGGACGTCGAGTTGTAGACGTGGACGATGGCATGCTTAACGCCTTTCAAGGCTTCAAAAGTCCGGCGGATGATGTGTTCCCGGGCCTGGGTCAGGACCTGGACGGTGACGTCGTCGGGAATGAGGTCGTGGTCGACTAAATAGCGCAGGAATTCGAATTCCGTTTCCGATGCTGCGGGGAAGCCGACCTCGATTTCCTTAAAGCCCATGGCGACCAGGACCTTGTAGAATTCAACTTTTTCGTCCAAACTCATAGGGATGATAAGGGCCTGATTTCCGTCGCGCAAGTCGACGCTGCACCAGATGGGTGCCTGTTCCGGGTATTCCCGCTGAGTCCAAGACATATCGACGACGGGCGGCATAAAATAACCTTTTTGATAATGTTCTACGTGTTCCATGGTCATCACTCCTATGATTATGAAATAAATTAAAAACAACTCATTACACAATCAAAAATCAAAACCACCAGTTTA
>DCJQ01000003.1 GCA_002319965.1 Megasphaera sp. UBA1696 | reverse complement strand
AAAATATGATATAATAATATATATATACTTATATATATGAAATGACATTTTTATTTTTGGGCGTTTATAAGGAGGTTTATGATGACAGAGAGACAGGCTTTTTCAGCGCAGTTACAGTTGCTGCAGCAGGCTGAGCAGCAGGACTTGTCGAATCTTTTTATCCTCCACGGCATTGTCCACTTATATCAAGGTGTCTTTGATTTGGCGATGACGGTCTTTCGCGATGCCTTAAAGCGCGATGGCTTCGGTATGGCTGCTATGGGTTCGCCAAAGGAAATTATTGCCGAAGCTTATGAACAGTACCTCTTTGTCGATGAATCCTTGTGGCTGGCCATGATTCGCGAGCGTTTCGGCAGTGAAGATGCACTGGATGTCCGGGTACGGCGAATCTTGGATTCCTATGTACCGGCGTTGACGCAGCTGCAGGAAGAGCTGTAATCTTTATTTGCCTATTTCAGCAGAAATTTTATACGCAGGTATTGACGGGATTTGAAAAAGATGATATCATTACAAAAGTTAGGCGTCCACCAACGCCTGGCTTTTTTAAGTTACAGAAAAATTTCCTTGACTTAGACGTAGCTGTTGTGATACATTATAAAGGCAGTCTTACGTACAACTAGGCTTGTGACTATTTTTAAGAGAGGTGTAAGGAATGCGTACAGCTATCACTTTGGCATGCACAGAATGCAAACAGCGCAACTACCGGACGAACAAAAACAAGAAGAATAATCCGGATCGTTTGGAACTGAAAAAATACTGCCCGTTCTGCAAAAAAGAAACGTTACACAAAGAAACGAAATAATTGATTGAATAAGATTGTGCTAATCTTATTTGGATGTGAGAGGTTATATGGCACTTTCAGCTAAAAAAGCAGCACAAAAGAATAAGAAGAAGAACCCGGGCAAGTCATTTTTATCTGGCGTAAAGGTAGAAATGAAGAAGGTCATCTGGCCGACAAAGAGGGAACTGATTAACTACACGGTTATGGTCATTGTTGCTACCATCGTCGTAATGGTAATCATTGGTGTGGCTGACGGCGCGTTCTCGCAGCTGTTTAAGTTATTCCAGCTTGCTGTCGGATAGGAGGGCTGTGCTTAAATGGAAGCAGATATGAAATGGTATGTCATCCATACGTATTCCGGTTATGAAAATAAAGTACTACAAACGCTGGAACAGAAGGTCAAGTCCATGGGTTTGGAAAACGTCATCAACCGAATCCTCATCCCTATGGAAGACGAAATTGACGTAAAGGACGGGAAAAAGCGAACCGTTAAACGGAAAGTATTCCCCGGCTATGTCCTGATTGAAATGGAAGTCAATGACCGTTCCTGGTATGTCGTCCGCAATACTCCCGGTGTTACCGGTTTTGTCGGATCGGCTACGAAACCTATTCCCTTGGAACCTAAGGAAGTCGAAAGAATTCTGGGTAAACAGGAAGTAGAAAGCGAACCGAAAACGCACATTTCTGTCGAAGTTGGCGAAGAAGTGCGCATTACCGAAGGGCCTTTTGAAAATTGTATCGCCGTCGTTACGGAGGTCAATGAAGAAAAAGGTACCGTTAAAGGCCTCGTAAATATGTTTGGCCGTGAAACTCCAGTAGAAGTCGACTATTCTCAAATCGAGAAGGGTCTGGAATAAATACTTCTAATGCGGCTTTCTGCCGCGAGTGGGAGAATCGTTACGATTCGTTTGACCACATCTTGTAATGTAAGGAGGTGTAACTCACCATGGCAAAAAAAGTAGCAAGAATGGTAAAACTCCAGTGTGAAGCTGGTAAAGCAACTCCGGCGCCTCCGATTGGCCCTGCATTAGGCCAGGCTGGTGTCAACATCATGGCATTCGTAAAGGAATTTAATGAACGTACAGCTAAACAGGCTGGCTTCATCATCCCTGTCGAAATTACCGTCTATGAAGACCGTTCCTTCACTTTCATTACGAAAACCCCGCCTGCTGCCGTCTTATTGAAGAAAGCAGCTGGTCTGGACAAAGCTTCGGGTGAACCGAACAAGAAAAAAGTAGCTAAATTGAGCCGCGACAAAGTCCGCGAAATCGCAACGACTAAAATGCCGGACCTCAACGCTAACGACGTTGAAGCTGCTATGAAAATGATTGAAGGTTCCGCTCGCAGCATGGGTATCGACATCGTCGACTAATCGACGGTCTGCCCGTGGAAGGGGTAACCCGCTAAACCACATAAGGAGGAAGAAACATGGCAAAAGTAGGCAAGAAATATGCCGAAGCTGCAAAACTGTTCGATAAACAGAAACAGTATGATGTTGCAGAAGCAATTGACATCTTGAAAAAGATGGATACGGCTAAATTCGATGAAACCGTTGAATTGGCTGTAAACCTTAACGTAGATCCGAAATACGCCGATCAGCAGGTCCGCGGCGCCTTGGTACTGCCTCACGGCACTGGTAAATCCAAGACTGTCCTCGTATTTGCACAGGGCGATAAAGAAAAAGAAGCTTTAGCTGCCGGCGCTGACTTCGTTGGTGCTGATGATCTTGTAGAAAAGATCCAGGGTGGCTGGCTCGAATTCGATGTAGCAATCGCTACTCCGAATATGATGGGTAAAGTCGGTCGTCTCGGTAAAATCCTCGGTCCTAAAGGCCTCATGCCTAACCCGAAGGTTGGTACTGTTACGATGGACGTTGCAAAAGCTGTTAGCGAAAGCAAAGCTGGTAAAGTTGAATACCGCACGGATAAAGCCGGCAATATTCACTCCTCTATCGGCAAAAAGTCTTTCGATGCAGATAAATTGATTGATAACTTGACGGCTTTGGTTGATACGCTCATCAAAGTTAAACCGTCGGGCGCAAAAGGCCAGTACATCAAATCCATCACGGTTAGCTCCACGATGGGCCCTGGCGTTCACATCAATCAGTTCAGCATTAAAGGTGCTGCCAAGAAAGAAGAAAATTAATATCTCTCTTAGCTGTAGACTGAAGGTATGTATAATGGACACTATGTCCGCCATCTGAGGCTATGAAACTAGCAGATATCTGACTTTGACTAGTTCGGCCTCGTGGTTTGTCCATGAGGCCGTTTTTGATTGCTAAGACGATATAAATCCTAATTCAAGGAGGTGTATCAAACTCATGTCCACATTTGCAAATCATCCGGTTTCCCCGGCAAAAGCCGCTGTCGTCGAAGAAATGAAAGAAAAAATGCAGTCCGCTCAGGGCGCTGTTTTCGTTGGTTTCACCGGCCTCACCGTTGCTGATGTCACGAAACTTCGCCGTAAGTTCCGCGAAGGCGGTGTCGATTACAAAGTTATCAAAAATACTTTGACTCGCATTGCTGCAGACGAACTCGGCTACAATGCATTGGATGAAGTTCTCGAAGGCCCGACGGCTATCGCTTATTCTACGGAAGACGCCGTAGCTCCGGCTAAAATCCTGAAAGAATTCATCAAAGAAACAAAGACGGAAGCGCTGTCTGTAAAAGCAGGCATCGTCGACGGCCAGGTTATTGATGCTGCAGCTGTTGATGCTTTGGCAAGCTTGCCGAGCCGCGAAGAACTCCTCGCGAAATTGGTTGGCAGCATGCAGGCTCCGATCTCCGGTTTCGTCAACGTACTCCAGGGCAATATTCGCAACATGGTTTATGTGCTTGACGCTGTACGCGCTAAGAAAGCAGAACAAGAAACTGCTTAATTTAGCTTACTATAACTAATAAAAACAAACTTAAAAACTGATACTATGGAGGTATTTCAAAATGACTAAAGAAGAAATCATGCAGGCCATTGAAAACATGACCGTTCTCGAACTTTCCGAACTCGTAAAAGAAATGGAAGAAAAATTCGGCGTTTCCGCTGCTGCTCCGGTTGCCGTTGCTGCTGCTCCGGCTGCTGGCGGTGCTGCTGCTGAAGAAAAATCCGAATTCGACGTTATCCTCGCTTCTGCTGGCGACAAAAAAATCGGCGTTATCAAAGTTGTCCGTGAAGTTACGGGTCTCGGCTTGAAAGACGCTAAAGCTCTTGTTGACGGCGCTCCTGCACCGGTCAAAGAAGGCGTTGCTAAAGCTGACGCTGAAGCTCTCAAAGCTCAGCTCGAAGAAGCCGGCGCTACGGTCGAACTCAAATAATTTCACTTTTGAAATTACGATCCCTGCAACCTGTGGTTGCAGGGATTTTTTCGTTTACACCAGATGTGTTTGATACTACTTTGATACTAAAATTTCTAAAAGTTGGAATGGAGACGCTCTCATTTGGAAGTTATATCTCCGGGAGGTTTGATGCGCGGCGTAACACCTGAAAAATGAAAGAAGGCTTTTCAAAGGTTCGAAACTGCGCTTTGGCCAATGCACTTGCTTACATGAATCTAATCGAACAATGGGGCAGTGGCTTTCCGCGAATCTTTCGAGATTGCCGGGATTATGGGTTGAAGGAACCGGAAATCATTGATTTTGAGGGTGATTTACGTGTTAACTTGTATCGAAGAACTGACCAAACGACTGACCAAACTGGAAGAACTGACCAAACTGGAATAAATCTGCCTGTGAATCTAACTGATAAGGAAAACATTGTCTTAACATATCTTCAAAAGAGGCCTGACAGCACGCAACAGAAAATCGCTGCGGCAACATCCATGTCTCTTGGTACCATAAAGTATCATACGAAGAAGCTCCAGGAAAAAGGCTGTCTTCAACGCATAGGAACACATCGTAAGGGCTCTTGGGGTGTGATACTCAAATAGTTTGATTATTGAAGTCACGATCCCTGCAACCTGTGGTTGCAGGGATTTTTTGGCTTCTATAATAAGACCGTGGCTGCTTAGAAATCATCGATGCCGGGCAACATCCCAATTCAGATAAAAGTATACGGGAAAATAAAGGAGATCTAACCCTTGTTGGCGAAAGCTTACAGGGACAGAACGTTACCCTGACAGCGTCTCATGATATTGACCTGGGAGCCGCGGCCAACACGCAGACCATAGCAGAAAATTACCATAGCAAAGGATTTTCCCTTGGGATGACGATTACCGGCGGGTCCATCAGCGGTGTCGACGCCAGTTTCTCGAAGGAAAAAGACGAAGGTACGACGGCAACGATGACCCATGTAGGGACGACGGTGACGGCGTCGGATACGCTGACCATCCAGTCCGGGAACGATGTGAATATTATGGGTTCTCAGGTCGGCGGAAATACGGTAAAAGCAGGCATAGGTGGAAATCTGCACATCACTAGCTTGCAGGATACGAAGTCATATAACGGAGATAGTTCGTCCATCAGCGGTGGATTCAGCAAGAAAGAAATCGCGCCGAATATCATCGCATCCGGCCGTTCCGTATCTGCTGGTACTGAATCCATGGATAGTGACTACGCCAGTGTAACGCGGCAGGCAGGGATTTATGCCGGTGAAGGCGGTTTTTCGATTCATGTTGGAAATAACACGAATTTGAAAGGGGCCGTGATTGGAAGCCAGGCAGCCGCCAGTGAGAATACGCTGGATACGGGTTCGCTTATGACGGAAAATATTGAAAATAAAGCAGAATACACTGCCGATTCGAAAGGCATTACCCTAGCATCTGCTAATGCTAATAGGCGCAATCCGTTGGGGGCGTCAGCCTCAATGGGAATACCGATGCAGGGGAAATCTGCCAGTACGACCTATTCTGCGGTAGCAGACGGAATTATCAAGGTCGCCGGTAAAGAATCGTCGGAACAGATTAATCATGACACGGAACAGGCCCTAAATCAGTTAGGAGAAATCTTTAACCGAAAGGATGTAAAAGAACGGCAGGAATTAGCCGGTCTTATATTAAAAGAAGAATTTACCCTGATTGGCGATTTGGCCGTAAGTAAGCAAAAAGACCTTCTTTTTCTTTCAACCGGAGATAATCTTTGGGAAAATCATAAGAGATTTACCGATATAAATAATGAATTAGCAGCAGATTGGATGGATTTAACCGCATGGGGAAAAGGAGTTGCTGCAGGTGCTATTGGAAACAAAGCAATGGGACCAGCTGGTGGTGTAGTAATTGCGATTGTAGTTACAACAATTGAATCTCAAAAATCAGAAATTGCTAAACGTGAAATGGAAGCGAAAGAGAAAATGGAAAAAAAGAATAATAAAAATCAATAAAGTGATGGAGGCAAGTAATATGAACTTAAAATTCTTTATGACTTACTATATAATGTTTCCGCTAATAATTTTATGGCTTGTCAAATCATTTATATTAAAAAAAGCCTTAAATAAAAAAGAAATGATGATAAATATGTATGCACCATCTAAGCTTTTTTTAGTTACTAACATCTTTTTTATTTTTACGTTAATATATTCTATTTATGCAAATGTATATATATCTTCATTAGAAAGTATGAAAACTTCTTTAAATCTTTTATCGGGTGCTTTTATATTATGGGGTTTAGTTGTGGTCTATGCTAGGTGTAAATTTTTTAAAATCCATAATCAAAAAAGAGATGCTTATATTGAGGTTTTTCTTTTTCTTATATTAATATTGATAATATACACATAATTTATTGAAGCGCCCTCTTCAAGTTAGATTTTTAGGTCTAACTTGAAGGGGGTGGTTCATTAAATAATCTTGAACAATGACTATTACCGTTATAATCCGCCAAATAGAATAATTATTGGAAAAGATGTCAACGGGAATAAAATTTATTCAGGTGATCCTTATCGAAATGGAGAAGACTCTGATTATCAGTTACTTGCGAATAATTGTACGACAACTACGATGTTAGCTCTTTATGGACCTAGTGGGAAAGATAATTGGCTATTGAATGATTTGAGGGATAAAATATCTCCTTATATAGTTAATTGGAAATTGCAGCAATGGGGGTTTGCAAGTGGTTTGGTTTCAGCAATTTACAATCCAGAGGAAAATTAAATTTAAAGTAATGGTTTTTATCTTTATACTGGCAGGCCTTTTTACTGGGTGGCTTTTATTCAGCCGTGGCAAGGAAGGAGTAGAGTGGGGACCACTTACTGTTCTTGAGATTAATTCAGGTGATTCTTGTACTTTTGTTTATCCTCAGGAAAGGTATTATCATGTCACGTTGGATAGAAACAAGCTTGTATTTCCGGAAATAATCAATCATCAGGCTTGTGATTGTAAAATTGATGATGATAAAATTCTTGTTGCTTATATCAATACGAAATCTCCCAGTGAATTAATTTTTAAAGTGATTACCGAAGGTAATAGCCAGCGGCGGATTATATTGGAAACATTAAGCAATCAACGAATAGAAGAAGGTGCTTATCCTAAAATTTATATTACTGAGAGATCCTATTATGTTTTGTCTGGGCGTTTTCTGTATAAACTAAGTAAAGCGGATTTGAAAATAGAAAAAATACAATTGGAAAGTTATGAAACTCCATTGATTACGAGGGATGGAAGGTTATTTTTTAGACAGGGTGATTTCCTTGTTTTGGATGACGATTATGGTGATAAAAAGATGTTACCGTTATCCTCTAAGGAAAGAGTTCGTGGATGGGGAATTGAAGGAGAATCGGTTATTATCGAGAGGAAAGATATGGCGAAAATGGTATCGTTAAAAGATGAAACGCAAACCAAACTTAGAACTCCTAGCTATGGGAGCTTGAACGTTGTTGGAAATATGGGCCATATTGCTATTATTCTATTTTCTCACACAAGTGGTGAAGTTCCTCTATTCGATCCGGCGTTGGCAGCTTATTCGATAATTGACCATGTCGACTATTGGTATTATTCTCCGTATTTATATGATGCTGTTCAACATAAATTTTATGATATACCTGACGAAGTCCAACAATTATTTCCTAGCCATGATGCCTCACTAACGGGGTATTGCGCTCCTCTGAATCTAAAGTTAATTGAAGCAGAATTTCATCAATACATGGATAATTGAGGGAACAATAGTGTATATACCGTACATACCGTAAGAGGGTATCTGTTCTGTATAAGGAATCTGCGATGAAGAAAAAGAAATTAGGCAGATTTTAACGGAAGAATCTTCTTTCTCAAAAAATGATTTTGAGTTTAGCGTACGCGTTCTTGTTTCCTCAGATGGAACCTATCAACAGACGAATACATTTGAAACAGGAGGAGACATTTATACCATTGCAGGTATCAATCAGTATAATCGGATTTATGGTGTTGATGCAAACAGAAATACGGCGTATTTAGACAAACAATATAATATAGGAGACAATCGAACCGCTACTTCTACCGGAAAGCGTGATGAATTTGGACACCTTATTGGGACTGCCAATGATACGAGAGAAACGGTTAAACTAAATGATTGGGTATTGCCGTTGTAAAATGAAGCTGTATGTTTATGACGAGATAATAGATACAGAAGATGTGGCATGACTATTTTGTCATATAGAATTTAAGATATTTTAATAATAAGAAGGGATTTTTATTTATATGTTGAATTATTAAATATATAGTATATGTTTTTTTATAAATCGTATTTGAATAGAGGTGCGTTATGGGATCGAAGTTAAGAAAGGGAATTGTGGCTTATTTATGTATTACTAGTATTTTTTTACCTTGCGGAATCGGGTTAGCTGCAGCTAACGATACGATTAGTTCACAAAAGGTCGTTGAAACAACCGGAGAAGTTGGGACTTTTAAAAAATTTGTTCCTTTAACACAACGAATGGAAAAATTAAAAGTATCAACTATACCCAAGGGAGAAGCGTATATTCCCAAAGATACGACAATTAATGTAGAACTCACTTCTGCAATTTCTTCTAAAACGAGTCATAAAGGAGATATTGTTCCATTAAAGACTTCGTCAAATCTGGTTATCAATGACGTAGTGGTTATTCCTGCTGGAACGAAAGTGAATGGCGTGATTACGGTAGCTCGAAAAAATGGGATGTTTGGACGATCGGGAAAATTAGAATTTACAATCAACGATGTAAAAACTTTGAATAATATACGGGTGCCACTTCAATATACAGGCAAGAAAAAAGCCGGTAATGATGGAGGCGCTGTAGCTGTAGCAGCAGCGGTAACGTTGGTTGGCGGTTTATTTATGAAAGGGAAAAATGTTGATTTTCCGGCGGGGACTCAATTTGAAGCGGTGGTAGCAAGCGATACGGATTTACAAACGCCATTGACGGACTTGAAAACTGCTATGGAAGAGGCAATGCCTAATAGTGTGGTAATTACGTTGAAATAATTAGATTCATTTTAGAAAGGGTAAGATAAAGAACTATCTTATTATTTGCACACGGATCCGGGTTCCGCTTTATTAGGGGCTCTGCTTTTTATCAGGAATCATGTTCTGGGCATTGAAATGATACTATAAAATACTATACGAAGAAGCTTTAGGAAAAAAGTTATCTTCAATGCATGGGAACACATCGTAAGGGCTCTTGGGGTGTGATACTTAAATAGTTTGATTATTGAAATTACGATCCCTGCAACCTGTGGTTGCAGGGATTTTTTCATTTGTTGGAAGGGCGGTTATGAACTTCCTCAGAATGCTGGGCTAAAGCGGTTGATTTTCTGTAGAAGAGATGTTTTTTTTGCAAGGGATGTACCATTAGAAATACATAATATATATTTCTGGTAATTTGTGATAGGTATTAGACATAAATGTTCATGAATGATAGACTAGTTTTAAGTGGTGATATGATCGCCATGACGGATATGAAAAATCTATCATTGACCAATCAAGTATCCTATTAGATATAATAGAGGAGGCAGATATAATGAATAAAGCATTAGTCGCATATTTCAGCGCCAGCGGCGTGACGGCAAAGGTTGCCGAAAAGCTTTCTGAAGCGATTGGAGCCGATATTTTTGAAATTAAGCCGGAAGTACCGTATAGCTCGGCGGACCTTAATTGGCAGAATTCGGAAAGCCGCAGTTCCGTAGAATCAAAGGATCCCGCCAGCCGTCCGGCTATTGCCGAAAAGGTCGATAATATGGCTCAGTATGACCTGGTCTTTGTAGGCTTTCCTGTTTGGTGGTATCGGGAACCGTCCATTATCGATACTTTTATGGAAAGCTATGATTTTAGCGGTAAGAAGGTCGTTCCTTTTGCTACGTCTGGTATGAGCCCCATCGGCGATTCCGGTAAGAACATGCAGTCCTTAGCACCGGGCGCAGACGTCGCCGCAGGAAAACGTTTTCCGAGCAACGTATCTGCCGATGAACTGAAGGAATGGGCTGTAAAAAACAGTCAGTAACTAGACTTTGTACTTCTTTTTATCCATGAAAGGAGAAGAGTCCGATGAAAACTTTGATTATTTCCGGTCATCCCGATCTCTCGACGTCCGTTGCCAATCAAACGATTTTGGACGAGCTTGAAAAGGCATTTCCGGATGCTGAAATTCGTAAACTGGATCAGCTCTACCCGACGGCGAATATCGATGTAGACGCGGAACAAAAGGCTTTGCTGGAAGCCGACCTCATCGTCTGGCAGTTCCCTTTCTGGTGGTATTCCCTGCCCTGGCTCATGAAGAAGTGGCTCGATGAAGTATTCCTTCATGGCTTTGCCCACGGTTCTACGGGAAAATTTGGCGGGAAAAAATTGATTGTATCTTTTACGACAGGGGCACCGGCAGAAGCCTATACCGGCGGCGAAGGATCTATTGGTGATATTAACAAAATGCTTGAAATGTTCCCGGCAACGGCAACCCTTTGCGGCCTCGATTACCAGGGCGCACTCTACATCCATGGTGTCGGTTATACCACTCGCGATGATGAACAGGCTATTGAGGCCCAGAAACAGGCTGCTCGGGAATATGCAGAAAAACTCATCGACCGTATTCAGGGCATTACAGCTTAGTTTTTATGATGACTGAGCGCGTTGCAGCCCTGTTTTTCTAAAAAGATGAAAAGAAGTGTCGCCCATAGCAGTGCGGTACTTCTTTTTTTTGGGGAAGGAGGGCGGTGTTTCTGCTTGTTGTCTTGACTTAGAGCGGCCATTCAATGGTAAAATAAAAAATATATGGATTATTTTCATCATTGGGCGAAGGAGTGTTTCTATGTTAACTAAGAAGGTACTGAAGATTTCAGCAATCGGCGCCTGCCTGATTGCCATGAACTTGACGGCCTCGGCTGAAGGGCTTTACCTGCCGCAGCATGGCCTTATCTTGGATCGACAGGCTCAGCAGCAATATATTGAAAAGGCCGCAGGGGACCTCTTTACCGGCCGCAATCAGAAGCCCTTCGTCCTGCCGGACGGCTGGCAGCGGCAGGATGTGACCGTCAGCGGTATCGTCGTCGAAAAGTATACGAATGAGGAATCTGCTTCTGATAAGGTGCTCTTACAGCTCCACGGCGGTGGTTATGTTCTCGGCATGAGTGACGGCCATCGGCTCATGGCCTTGAAGCAGGCGGCCTTGATGGATGCCAAAGAAGCCTACTGCGTCAATTACAGGTTGGCACCTGACCATGTCTATCCGGCGGCTCTTGACGATGCCGTCGCGGCTTACGACTATCTGCTGAACAGCGGCATCAAAGCAGAAAACATCGTATTGGTTGGCGATTCGGCCGGCGGCAATCTGGCCGTTGCCCTTACTCTTTATTTGCGGAATCATCAAAAAGCACTGCCCCGTCTCTTAGTACTCCAGTCGCCATGGACGGATTTCAGTACGGCTACAGCTTCACGGACTTATAACGACCGTAAAGATAAGATTTTAGGCCGTGGGACGCCGCTCAATAAAGCTGTCAAGGAGCCGTCCTATGCCGGGACGTTGTCCCTCTCGGATCCGCGTCTATCGCCGATTCATGCTGATTTGAAAGGCCTGCCGCCGATGCTGATTCAGACCGGTGGTCATGAAATATTCCTGACAGAAAATCAGAAGTTTATGGAAAAAGCCGTCGATGACGGTGTCGAAGTGACGATGACCGTCTATCCCGATATGCCCCATGACTTTGCCCTCTGCCTGCCCGACCTCGACGCTTCCGTTGCGTCATTACAAGAAATAGGAACTTTTGCTAAAAGCCATTTCTAATACGATAAAAAGCACATCCCTCTAGGATGTGCTTTTTTGATAAGAATCGTTTTTACGGGTTATTATTTTTTATGGAAGCGACGCGCAGCAGGGGACGTGCAATGACTGCGGCTAAGATGCTTTTTACGATGTCTAAGGGGATGAAGGGCAGGACGCCGCTGGTGATGACGGCCCCCCAGGGCATTTCGGTTACGCCGTGAAGCTGTAAGACCCCACCGAGATAAATGACGGGAATGCCGATGACGATGGCGACGAGAGAATAGCGCTTGAAGTTATAAGCCTTCCCTTTTAACATCGACATGAGGTAGACTGCGACGACATAAGCCCAGATATAGCCACCGGTGGGACCAAACATCTTACCCGGGCCGGAGGTACCGCCGGTGAATACGGGGACGCCAATCAGTCCGATGCCGATATAGGCCAGCATGGTGATGGCGGCATCTTTGGGTGGTAAGAGGAAGGCTACTAAGTTGACAATCAGTGTTTGCAGGGCCAGGGGCGACTGAGAGAAGGGCAGGGGGATGATCAGATAGGCAGAAATACAGTTCATTGCAATCAACAGGGCGATGTGTGTCAGGCGCATCGTCTTTTCTCGTGACTCAGACATGATAAAAGCACTCCTTACTATAAATACAGGACTCGTTACACAAGGTGTATTATAGCAAAGAGTGCCTTTAAGGTCAACTTGCTGAATTACAAATAGGGTTTACAATTCGCTTTTCAGCAATTTCCCTAAGCAGGGTTCGACTTGGACGCCTTCACGGGGATCGCTGCCGGATTTATAGGTATATTCGATGGCGTAACTCAGGAAGTCGGCAGCCTGTTTGATGGCTGCATGGAGCATCGTCCCTTGGAGCAGGGAGCCGGTAAGAACACTGGTAAAGAGGTCGCCCGTTCCACAGGTGCTGAAGGGGAGGCGGTGGACCGGGTATTCGTCGAAGGAGGCCGTCGTCGTATCGTAACTGACGATTTTGGTGGTACCTAAATCGCTGGCGACACTGGTGATGACGACTTTTTTGGGTCCCATATCCGAGAGGGTCTTGCACAGATCGAGCATTTCCGTCGTCTTCGGAAGGTCTTCACTGTAGGGAATGCCGGCTAATAAGCAGGCTTCCGTATAATTCGGCGTAATTACCGTCGCCTTGGCAATGAGTTTTCGCATTTCCGGAACGATGGCCGGTGTGAAGACCGGGTAGAGATTGCCGTTATCGCCCATAGCCGGGTCAACGACGATGAGACTATCCTCTTTGGCGAAGCGGGAAATGGCATCGGAAACGACTTCGATTTGACCGGCGTCGGCTAAAAATCCGCTGTAAATGGCATCGTATTCATAGCCTGATTTTTGCCATTTATCCATAAACTCCGTCATATGGGGCGTAAAATCAGAAAATGTGAAATCGCCGTAGGTCAGATTATTGCTGAAAATAGCTGTTGGAAAAGGGCAGACTTGGAAGCCCATGGCGGAGATGACCGGAATGGCCGCCGTGAGTGAGCAGCGGCCAAAAGAACATAAATCGTGAATCGCAAGGACGCGTTTGGTTGTCATAGAAAGACCTCCTCTAAGTAAACTGTACTATAATTTTAACCCATATACAGCAAGGTGTAAATAAGACAGATAGAAGGGATTCTGTCCTCTATGCACGGGCGTTTTGAAGTCCCACATCGGTCTTTTGTGGATTTTCCTGTAAGCTTAGGGGCGCGGTATGATATAATTAAAGGTAATCGAAATTTTCAAACTGTAGGCGAAGTACGGATAAGGAGTTGATCGTATGGCGCAGGAAAGGAATGTCTTGATGGGACTCAGTGTCAAGGCGATGGTCTTTTACGACGGCAAGTTGCTGCTCTTGCAGAAAAATGATATAGAAGGCCGGCATCCCTGGGAATTTCCCGGAGGAGGACTACTCTTTCATGAGGATTTTGAAGCCGGACTTCGGCGGGAAGTTCAGGAAGAAACGGGCCTGTCCATTACCTTGGAAGCGCCGGCCGGTATTTGGAGCTATCAGAAGGCCGACGGCCAATTTTTGAACGGCGTCATTTTTACGGCCATGGCTGATTCTGATTGCGTTACCGTGTCGGATGAACATCGGGACTATCGCTGGGTGAAGCCCGAAGAGCTGTCTGATTACCGGCTGCAGGAATCGCTGCAGCAATCATTGAAAAAGATGAAACAATTTTCTTATGAGAAAAGTCATGCCTTACTGCGCGGCTTTTTAGACCATATATGATATGAGGTTTTTTATGAATAAAGAACAACAACGGGCTCCTTTTGTGGAAGCCTTGGAAAACTATTGTCGGCTGCATATGAAGGCTTATCACACGCCGGGACATAAGCTGGGGCAGGGGATTTCGGATTACCAAGAGAAACTTTTTGGACCGGCCCTTTCAAGAGATCTCGGCGTCATGTATGCCCTCGATGATTTATTTCAGCCCGAAGGGCCGTTGAAAGAGGCGATGGACTTAGCCGCCGATCTTTATGGTGCCGGGAGGACTTTTTTTTCTATTAACGGGACGACAGCCTGTATCGAGGCTATGATTTTAGCCGTCTGCCGTGACGGCGATGAAATCATCATTCCCCGTGAAGCGCACAAGAGCGTCATCAGCGGCCTTATCTTGAGCGGTGCCGTGCCGGTCTATATGGAAAGCCTGTTTGATGAAAGGCACCAAGTATCGCTTGGGCCGGACGTATCGTCCTTAGAAAGGGCTGTCAAGGCGCATCCGAACGCCAAGGCCGTCGTTTTTACCTATCCGACTTACGATGGAATCGCCGGAAACTTAGAGGCCATGACGGCCTATGCTCACGAGAAAGGTCTCCTTGTCCTTGTCGATGAAGCCCATGGCGCCCACTTGGGCTTTCAGCCGGATCTGCCCAAAGAAGCGCTGCAGTGTGGTGCCGACTGCGTTGCTCAAAGTACACATAAGATGGCGGGATCCCTGACGCAGACGTCGATGCTTCACTGCCGCCGCGATTTTCCCTTGAGCGACCGCTTGGCAGCGTCTATGGCTGTCGTTCAGTCGACGAGCCCTCACTATTGGTTCTTGGCCTCTCTCGACAGTGCTCGGCAGCAGTTGGCTCTTCATGGGCCGGAGCTGTTGGGACGGGCTTTGGAACTGGCCCGATATATACGGCGGGAAATCAATGCCATTCCGGGTCTGTCGTCGTTTGGGCGGGACATTGTAGACGGCTCTATCGTCACCGGCTTTGATGAAACGAAGATTACCATCGATTTTTCAGGCGTCGGCCTCGACGGCATAGAAGCCGAAAAAGGTTTGCGGCAGCAGGGAATCGAAGTCGAACTGATTGCCGGGAATCACGTATTGGCCCTGATTACTCTGGGGGATACGATGGAAACTGCCCAAGCCCTGATCGATGCCTGCCGGGCCATTGCCGACGGTCGTTCCCTTTGTCCGTCCGCTCCCAGTGCAGAACCGCCCCTTCCGATTCCGCAGGTTGCCGCAGCGCCGCGAATGGTTTGGAATGGCCCTGTGGAAGCGATACCCTTTGAGGATGCCTGTGGGCGTATTGCCGCAGAGACGGTTACCTTTTATTCGCCGGGCATTCCGGTGTTGGCGGCAGGGGAATTTATTACTGAGGCATGCCAACGGTATATCCGTTATAAGATGGAGCACGGCTACAAGCCTAACGGCCCGGCTGACGGGACGCTGCGGACGATACGCGTGCAGAAGGAGGATTCCCATGAAGGGTAAATTATTTATTATTGAAGGCGGCGATGGAAGCGGCAAGGCGACGCAGACCAAACTGTTGACGGAACATCTAAAGCATGACGGCTATCCGGTCATGGCCGTCAGTTATCCCGATTATGACAGCGATTCAAGCGCCTTGGTAAAGATGTACCTGCGCGGCGACTTCGGCCGCGACGCCGATGCGGTCAATCCCTATGCAGCGTCTGCTTTTTTTGCTGTCGACCGCTTTGCATCCTATCAAATGAAATGGAAGACCTTTTATGATCAGGGCGGCATCGTCATTGCCGACCGCTATACGACGAGCAATATGCTCTATCAGATGATTAAAATAGATGATGCGTCTCTTCGGAAGTCGTATCTTGACTGGCTGGAAGATTTTGAATTTCACAAGATGGGCCTGCCCGAACCGGACGCCGTGTTCCTCCTCGATGTACCCTTGGATGTGACCTTGGGACTGATGGCTGACCGCGTCGGAAAGACGGGCGGTGAGACCGGCGATATCCATGAAAAAAACGGGCAGTTCCTGGCGAAGTGTCATGCCGCTTATGACGAATTGGCGAGTCGCTATGGTTGGACGAGAATTGCCTGCGCCGAAGGCGGAAAGCTCCGGGCGATTGAAGCCATTCATGATGACGTATACCACCGTGTTTTGGATACCGGAATCTCGATTGCCAAGAAAAGAATTTAGGTAGGATGCAGACCTGCCGAACATTGGAAATACTAGACTTTAGGGGGATTTTTTAATATAATAAGTTATTAAGGTATTTCTTAATGGGGAGGTGAAAATTATGGATGAGACCTTGTTTGATTCGATTATCGGCCATGGCCGGTTGAAGCGAAAATTGGCTCGTCTCATCGATGAAGACCGCCTCCCTCATGCCATGATTTTCGCCGGCCCTGCCGGTGTCGGCAAGACCTTGATGGCCATCGCCGTCGCCTCAGCTCTGGCCGGCCGCCCCGTCTTTCGCGATTTGGCGCCGTCAGATGATGAAGCTCTTGTCGCCGATGGCGATGATGCTTTTTATTTGGCTCCTATGGGTGCCATGCTGAAGGTAGATCAATTTCGGCAGCTCCAAGGAAAATTGGCTTTGCAAGGTGAACGAGGCCGGCGTCGGATTTGCATTATCGACCACGTAGAGACGATGAATGTAGAATTTGCCAACCGCATGCTGAAGACCTTGGAAGAACCGCCGTCCGGTGTCTGTTTCATCTTAGTTACGGACCAGCCTGATTTGCTGCTGCCGACGATTCTGTCGCGCTGTGTTACTTTTACCTTCGATCCCGTCGGTGACGATGAAATGAAGGAAGGACTGCAGCGGCTGCATCGGACCGGCGGCCATTTGGATGACGCCATCCTGTGGGGCGGCGGCATTGTTCGCACGGTTCTTCGTTATCTCGACGGGCATGGAACAGAGAAGGCACACTTTGCTGTGGACTTCTTAACGATTATGGCCAAACATGCCTGTCCCTATTCAAAATGGCTTGTCGTATCGGCTAATTTGACCGATAGTGATACGACGGAAATTTTAGGCTGGATCAGTCTTTTGCTGCGGGATATGGCCGTTCTCCGCAGCGGAGCCGGCCGGGAATATGTCCGTTTAAAAGGTTATGTCTCTGATATGACCGAATTACTGCCGTACTGGACGGATGATGCCGTCTTTGCCGTGTCGTCAGTGCTTCATGAGGCGCTGGAAGCGGTGACGCGCCATGTAAATGTCCGTTTAGTTTGGGACTATGTCAGTCTCCAGACGATACGGCTCAAAGGAGGATTTTAAGTGATCGTTGTAGGTGTGCGTTTTAAACCTGCTGGAAAGATATATTATTTTGATCCCGATAATATTGAGCTCGCCTTGGATGACGGAGTCATCGTAGAAACGGCGCGAGGTATGGAATTTGGCACTGTCGTCATTCCGCCGCGGGACGTCGAAGATTCGGAAGTCGTCCAGCCGCTGAAACCGATTATCCGCAAGGCTACAGCCAAGGATTTGCGCCAAGTTGAGCGAAATAAAGAACGGGAGAAGAAAGCTTTCGGCATCTGCCTGACCAAGATTGCCAAGCATAAGCTGCCGATGAAACTCATCTATGTCGACTACACCTTTGATATGGGGAAAATCATCTTCTTCTTTACGGCTGACGGTCGTATCGACTTCCGTGAACTCGTCCGCGATTTGGCGTCCGTCTTTCGGACTCGCATCGAACTTCGCCAAATCGGCCTTCGCGATGAAGCCAAGATGATCGGCGGCATCGGCTATTGCGGCCGTCCCTTGTGCTGTGCGACGTTTCTCGGTGACTTTAAGCCCGTGTCGATCCGCATGGCCAAGGGGCAGGGAATGTCTCTCAATCCGACTAAAATTTCGGGAATCTGCGGTCGTCTCATGTGCTGCCTGCGCTATGAAAACCAGCTCTACACGTCAGGCGAACTGAAGTGCTGCAACTGCCAGCAGAAAGGCTGTGAACAGCAGAAGCCGCCGGCCGTCGGAAAACGGGTCATGACCGATGAAGGCGTCGGCACGGTTCTGCGCGTTCATATGAAAGACAAAACGGTTAAAGTACAGCTCGAATCGGGCCATAATATCAATGTGCCCTGGTCTGATGTAGGAGAAACGGAACATGAAAATTGAGCTCGGTCCCCACGAACGGTTGGATGACTTGATCCTGGACGGGATGAAGGTCATTCAGCGGGACGATCAGTTCTGTTTTTCCATCGATACTGTTTTATTAGCTCACTTTGGCGCCGTTCCTCATGGACCGGCCCTTGATTTGGGAACCGGGACAGCTGCCATTCCGCTGATTCTGACCGCCCGCGGGGCCCGGGATTTGACCGGTGTCGAATTTAACCCGATCATGGCCGATATTGCCGGCCGCAACGTGGCCTTAAATGGTCGGGACGACTGCATCCGCATCGTAGAAGGCGATTATCGCCGGATTCGGGAATGGTCTCCCAGTGGAGCCTTTGCAGCGGTCTATGCCAATCCGCCTTATCGAGAAAAGAGCCGTGGGGCTTATAGTGACCTCGACGGCATCCGAAGGGCCTGTCATGAAGAAACAGCCTCCTTGGACGATGTCCTCGATGCGGCAAAATACGCTTTGAAGTATCACGGCCGTTTTCGCATGGTTCACATTACCGAGCGGATGGCGGATATTTTAGAAGCCCTGCGGGCTCGCGACATAGAGCCAAAGGTTTTGCAGATGATTCATGGACGCCCTGACAAAGAGGCTAAACTGTTCCTCGTCGAAGGCATTCACGGAGGCGGTAAAGGACTTTCTGTTCTTCCGCCACTCATCGTCCATAAGGCCGATGGAAGTTATAGTGACGCTGTGGATCACTTATACGGAAGGTAAGGCGGTGTCCTTTGTCAGCCGTCTTTTTTCTGTGAAAGGAGTATTATGCCGGAAGTTTTTCAAAAGGGGACGCTCTATCTTTGCCCGACGCCAATCGGAAATTTAGAGGATATTACGTATCGTACCGTACGCTGTCTGCGGGAAGCCGATCTCATTGCCGCTGAAGATACGCGTCATACGAAACAACTGCTCATGGCCTATGATATCGATACGCCCCTTACGAGCTATCACGAACATAATAAAGCCGAAAAAGGGCCGCAGCTTATCGAGAAATTGAAAGACGGCCTGATGATTGCCTTGGTCAGTGATGCCGGCATGCCGGCTATCTGCGATCCCGGCAGCGATATGGTCAGGTTGGCTCTGGCCGAGAATATTCCTATCGTTCCTCTGCCGGGTGCCAATGCAGGCCTTACAGGGCTCATCGCTTCCGGTATGGATACGACGCGGTTCACCTTTGTCGGTTTTTTGCCGAAGACCCAGAAACACCGCCTGCCGGCCCTGCAGTCCGTTGAGGCCTACGAGGGAACGCTTATTTTTTATGAAGCGCCTCACCGCATCCGTCAGGTGCTGGGCGAAATGATTGAAGTGTTGGGCGACCGAAAGGCTGTCCTCTGCAGGGAACTGACCAAACGGTATGAACAGTATCTCCATGGACATCTCAGCGACCTTCAAGCCGCCCTTTCCGAGCAGGGAACGCGCGGTGAATTCGTCATCCTCGTAGAAGGGATGACAAAAACGGCCGAAGAGGCCAACCCTGAAAATGTTGATTATGCAGCCCTGGTCCGGGAACTGATGGAGCAGGGCATTGCTAAGAAAGAGGCTGTCCGGACTGTCGCCAGACGGTGCGGCGTGCCCAAACGTAGTGTATACCAGGCTGCGCTTAGTTTATAACACCGGCTCATTTGTCGGTATAGGAGGGAAATCCCATGTCTGAAAAAAGAAAGTATTATATCACCACACCGATTTACTATCCAAGCGCCAAACTTCACATTGGGCACACGTACTGCACGACGATTGCCGACTCGCTGGCTCGGTTCCACCGCCTGCGCGGCGATGACGTCTTTTTCCTGACCGGCTCTGACGAACACGGCCAGAAGATTCAGCGGGCTGCTGAAGAAAAAGGTGTTAAGCCCATCGAATACGTCGATGAAATCGTATCGCTCTTCCAAGAGTTGTGGAAAAAATTGAATATCTCTAATGATGACTTTATCCGCACGACGGAAAAACGTCATGAAAAAGTCGTTCAGGCCTTGATGCAGAAATCCTACGATAACGGCGATATCTATAAAGGGGAATATAAGGGTTGGTACTGTACGCCCTGTGAAACTTTCTGGCCGGAAAATAAACTGCCCGAAGGCAAACATATCTGCCCCGACTGTGGCCGGCCGTTGGAACTCGTTTCGGAAGAAGCCTACTTCTTAAAGATGAATAAATACGCTGACAAGTGGCTGAAATTTATTGACGAAAATCCCGATTTCATCCAGCCGGAATCGCGGCGCAATGAAATGATATCCTTCGTTAAAAGCGGTCTCGAAGACCTCTGTGTTTCCCGTACGTCCTTTGACTGGGGCATCAAAGTGCCTTGGGATACGAAGCACGTCGTCTACGTCTGGTTCGACGCTTTGGTCAACTACGTAACGGCGGCAGGCTACCTCGACGACCCGGAAAAGTTCAAAAAATTCTGGCCGGCTGACCTCCATTTGGTCGGCAAGGAAATCGTCCGCTTCCACAGCATCATCTGGCCGATCATGCTTATGAGCTGCGGCCTGCCGATTCCCAAAAAGGTCTTCGGTCACGGCTGGCTCATCGTCGATGGGACCAAGATGAGTAAATCCTTAGGGAACGTCGTCGATCCCATTCCTTTGATCGACCGCTACGGCGCCGATGCACTTCGGTATTACTTACTGAAAGAAATCCGCCTCGGCCAAGACGGCAACTTCTCCTTGCCGTCCTTTATCAACCGCATCAACTCCGACCTTGCCAACGATTTGGGCAACCTCTTGCAGCGTACCCTGGCCATGGTCGAAAAATACGAAGGCGGCGTCGTCGCCGGTCCGACGGTGAAAGAAGCCGTTGACGATGATTTAGCAGCCTGCGCCGTTGAAACGGCTAAGCAGTTTGAAACCTTCATGGATGACATGAAGATCAACGATGCCATTAACGACGTTTGGACTCTCATTCGCCGCAGCAATAAATATATCGACGAAACGACGCCGTGGGTCCTTGCTAAGGATGAAACGAAGGCTCAGCGCCTGCAGACGGTCCTGTACAACCTGATTGAAGCACAGCGTATCATCGCGGCCTTGGTCAGCCCCTTCATTCCCGTCAGTGCTGCCGATATGTGGCATCAGTTGGGACTTGGCGATTTTGCCAAGGCAAACCTTCAGGATGCTCAGCAGTGGGGACTGTATCCGGCTGATACGAAAGTTGAAAAAGGGCAGGCCCTCTTCCCGCGTTACGACTTAGATGAAGAGATTGCTGAAGCTAAAACCGAAAAGAAAGAAGAAGCAGCTCCGGTCTGCCCGGCAGCTCAGGAACCGGTAAAACCGGAAATCACCATTGATGACTTTGGTAAAATCGATCTTCGCGTCGGTAAAATCGTGGCCTGCGAAAAAGTTCCCAAAGCGAAAAAACTGCTGAAACTGCAAGTCGATCTCGGTGTAGAAACGCGCCAGATCGTCAGCGGGATTTCCTTATACTATAAACCGGAAGACCTCATCGGTCACTGCGTCATCGTCGTCACCAACTTGAAGCCGGTCAAACTCTGCGGTGTTGAATCGAAAGGGATGCTCCTGGCTGCTTCCGACGGCAACGATAACCTTCAGGTTGCCTTTGTCGACGGCATGGCACCGGGCAGCCGCGTACGATAATGTTGTTCGATACACACTGTCATATCAATGACAAGGCTTACGATACGGACCGCTCAGAGGTATTATCTCGGGCGGCCGAGGCCGGCGTTGAAATGATGTTGTGCCCGGCAACGGATATGGCGACGTCTCGCGCCTGCATCGACCTGGCCAATGCCTGCGACGGCGTCTATGCTGCTGTCGGCATTCATCCGGAGCTGGCGGCCACGGCGACACCGGACGATGCAGAGCGACTTCGTCAGTGGGTACGCGGTGAGAAAAAGGTCGTCGCCATCGGCGAAGTGGGATTGGACTACCATTGGCCGGAGCCGGCCAGGGCAATCCAGCAGACCGTGTTCATCGACATGGTAAAGCTCGCCGTTGAGCTCGACGTGCCGATTATCATCCACGACCGCGAAGCACACGGCGATACGCTGGATATCCTTCGTCAATATGGCAAGGGAATCCGCGGCGTCTTCCATTGTTACTCCGGAAGCCTTGAAATGACGGCAGAACTCTTGCGCATGGGCTTTTACTTCGGGTTCGACGGCCCTTTGACCTATCCGAATTCGAAACGGGCCCGGCGAGTTGCAGAAAACCTGCCCTTAGACCGTATCCTCATCGAAACGGACAGCCCGTACCTGACGCCCCAGGCCCATCGCGGTCAGCGTAATGAACCGGCCTATGTCCGTTATGTAGCAGAAGAACTGGCCGCCCTTCGCGGCATAAGTGCTGAAGAAGCGGCTCGGCTTACAGCGGAAAATGGCAGACGGTTGTTTAATATTTAATAGAATACCCGGTGGACGCGGGACGGACATCATCGTTGATTTCCCGTCCCGCGTCTTTCTTTTTTTTAGGAGATATGAGAAAGGAGCTTTTTTATGGAACGAGGGAAAAGACCGAAAATCGAATTGACCGTTACGGGAAAATTGGGAACCATGGGCTGCCATCGCGGCCATCATATCGGTGAAACCTTTGACTATGATACGGACAGGGGGAAAATCTGTCCCATGGCCATGCACTGTGCCTTTCCCTATATCGACATCCTGCGCTATGGCGGAAGCCTTCCGGGCCAGCCGGAAGGGGAAGCGGAATTCTGCTGCTCCGATGCCGACGTGGCACTGGTGTTTAAGGCGAAGGTTAAGGACTGAAATTTTATTGGTTAATTGCAATACCAATTAGGA
>DCJQ01000012.1 GCA_002319965.1 Megasphaera sp. UBA1696 | reverse complement strand
CAGTTAAACTGGTGGTTTTGATTCGTTGAATTGGCAGCGACGCCGTATGTAATGGCAGAAGATGTTCGGGCCCGTTGTTATTATGCTGCTGCAATATTGATGGAAATCTTCGGTTTGTGATACTATGAATGTGTATAGATAGAACGGATTATGATAGCGGAGGGAGTTGGTATTATGTTGAAAAAAATAGTCGTCATGGCCTTTGCCCTTTTCACGATGGTGGCGGGCAGCTGTTTTGCCGCGATGGTAGGGGATGTTCCTGCCAGTGAAGCCTCACTGGGCGGCATAACTTTGGGAAGTCCTATGAGTTATGTCCGTAGTGTTTATGGTGAACCGACAGAGACTGCCTGGGGCAAGGACCGTCTCAATCAAGATGCTAAGTCATACCGTTATGGTAAGGGATTTTTTATCCTCGAGAGGCTCTATGACAATACCGTCGAAGAATTGATGACCAGTGCTAATAACGGGATTGCAACGCCCATGGGGATTGCCGTAGGCGTTCCCAAGTCTACGGTGGATACCTTGTATAGCGGAGGTCGCTCCGGAAATGGCTATACCAGCTATATGACGCAGCATGGGGCCTTGATTAAAATCACCTATGGCCGTGATGCTAATGGAGTTCTGGTAGTTACGTCCATAACTATGAGATTCCCTGAGTAAGATGTTCGTAGAATGTGTACTGCCTGTGTCTGATGACATGGGCAGTTTTTTTTCGATTGAAAAAATTTTGTTGGCAGGCAAAAATAAGACCGCTCGACTGTCGGTGGAAGGCTGACAGTCGAGCGGTCTGGTCGTATTTTTTAGGATTTGCAGGTTTTATTTTCTGAATAAACGGGACGGCAGGGGAACTTGGGCCAAGATGACGGCGGCAAAGACGAGGACGCAGCCGAGAATTTCCTTCCCGGTCATGACTTCGCCTAAGATGAGCCAGCCGGCCAGGACGGCGAAGACGGCTTCTAAACTCAAGATAAGCGTGGCTGTCGTCGGTTCGGTGTATTTCTGTCCGACGATTTGAAGGGTGTAGGCGACGCCGCTCGAGAGACCTCCGGCGTAGAGTATCGGCCATTTTGCATCCCAAAGGGTCGATACGGTCGGACTTTCAAAGAGGACCGTTAAGGCTGCCGAAAAGAGGAAGGCTATGGCGAACTGGACCCAGGACATTTTGATGCTGTGGGCTTTTTTGAGGAGAAAATGATCGATGACCAAGATGTGCAGGGCAAAGAAGATGGCGCAGCAGAAGACGAGAAAGTCGCCGAAGGAGATTTCAAAATCACCATTGATGCACAAGAAGTAGAAGCCGGTCATAGCCAGGACGACGCAGAAGACGATGATTCGCGTGACTTTACGGCCGATGAAGAATCCCATGAGGGGGACCAGAACGATGTAGATGGCTGTAATGAAGCCGGCCTTTCCGGCGGTGGTCATGGAGATGCCGACCTGCTGCAAGGTATCGGCGATGCCCAAGGTAAGACCGCACCAGGCGCCGCCCGTGAGGGTAACGGTATCGGGCTTCAGCTGCTGCCATATGGGCGGGTATGTGCCGTCATCTCTTTTATCGGTAAATAAGAGGATGACCGGCATGAGGACGATGATGGCGATGACGTCGCGGGCGGCACTGAAGGTAAAGGGGCCGATGTAGTCCATGCCGATGCTTTGGGCGACAAAGGCCGAGCCCCAGATGAGGGCCGTAATCAGGAGAAAGATCGTGCCCTTGGCTTCTGAATGATACATTTTGATAAATCCTTTCATGAAATATGGAAAAAACAATAGTACTATATTATAATAATATTAGCAAAAAGTAAATAAAAAAACTTGACTTCGTGTTGACTCCAAGGTGTATCCTCGAGATACGTTAAAGGAGCGACGGCAAGATTGTTTTTAAAACAGACGATTTCGCAGCCGCACAGATACAGTGTTGAAAGGCCTTTGTATGGCCATACAGCTTTTAAGGAAGGTAGTGAGGGTGATGAGACTGACGAGAAAACGGATGAGTCTAGCTGTACTCGGTGTGGCAGTCGGTGTTTTTTTATTCTTTTTGACGGGGTATATGAACTGCCTGCAGGCAAGTTTGCAGGGGTCCCAGGGGAATAGTGCCTTTATTTTTGGGGATGCCGGCCCTTATGCCGCCAAGACGCGGCTTTCTTTTGAAGGCGGCCATGCCGTTCTTGGTCTATACGATACACCGGCGGCTTTGGAATTGTCTGAACGACAGCCGCTGGTCGTGCCGCTCCAGCACAAAGACGGTCGAATCGTCTTGCCGGATATGCCGCCTGTCGTCTTGTCTGATGCGGATAAAACGGAAATGACGCCTAAAATCGGCGATATTGCTTTTGATACGACGACGCAGGAATTGGTTATTTTCTGCCAACCGGAAGATACGGTGTCGACGCTGATTCCCGTCGGACGCGTCCTTGGCGGTATGAATTATTTGCTGCAGACAGACGGCGAATTTGCCGGTTACCTCATGAGTGAATAAGGGCCTGTTTCATATTTTATTCATCGATTGCTTAGGAGGAAGAACATGTTCGGTTTAGGAGCGCCGGAATTACTGCTGATTTTAGTCATTGCCCTCATCGTCTTCGGACCGGGGAAACTGCCGACCATCGGCAGTGCACTGGGAAAGAGTTTGAGGGAGTTCAAGGATGCCGTCAACTCAGCCGAAACGGATGATGAAAAATCCGTTGATGAAGGAAAGAAAGAACAAAATAACGATACGGAATCCGACCGGAAAGCATAGCCCTTTATGAGCTATGCTTTTTCGTTTACTGCAAGGAACTCTTTTGGCTATTGCATAAAAAGACTGCCTCTTGTAATATTTTTCACAAAATGTGATTGCAGTTAAAGCCCGAAAGCTTTATACTATATATAAGGTTATCTCATACTACTATTGCAAAGTCATGAAGGAGGAGTCTTTATAATGTACAAGCTTTCACAAGTTCCAGAAGAGTATAAGAAGAAACTGATTACTGCTGAACAGGCAGCGGCCCTCGTACGAGACGGCGAACGCGTTTCTTATGGTCTCGGCTGCTCGGCCCCGTATGATATCGATATCGAAATCGGTAAACGGGCAAAAGAATTGCACGGCGTCGAAATCGTCGCTTCGACCATTGTCAAAGACGAACCGTATGCGGCATATTTAAACAGTGATTCTAACGATCAAATCCGCTTCGCTACGGGCCATATGAACGGCTTTGAACGTAAGATGTGCAAGGACGGCCGCTGCTGGTTCCTGCCGATCTTGTTTAACGAATTGCCGAAGTACTGGCAGCATATCGATAAATTGATCATCCAGGTCCATCCCATGGATAAATGGGGCAACTTCAACATCGGGCCTCAGGCCGCTGACCTTCGCGGCCTCATTCGCGCAGCTAAGACGATCATCCTCGAAGTCAATCAGAATATGCCGAAGGCATTGGGCTATGAAACGGAATTGAACCTCTGCGACGTCGACTATGTCGTCGAAGGCTCGAACCATCAGATGCCGCAGATCCCCAATCGCCCGGGCACGGAACTTGATGATAAGATTGCCGACCACATCATTCCCCTTATCGAAGACGGCAGTACGCTGCAGCTCGGCATCGGCGGCATTCCGTCGGCTGTCGGTAAGAAGCTGGCTGAATCGGACGTCAAAGATTTGAGCGGTCATACGGAAATGCTCGTCGACTCCTATGTTGACCTCTATGAAGCCGGTAAGATTACGGGCAAGAAGAACCGCGACAAAGGCAAAATCATGTACGCTTTCGCCGGCGGTACGCAGCGCCTCTATGATTTCATCGATGATAACCAGATCGTCTTCAACGCACCGGTAAGCTACATCAACAACATCGGCGTCGTTGCCAGCATCGATAAATTTATCTCCATCAACGGCTGCATCGACCTCGACCTCTACGGCCAGGTCAACGCTGAAACAGCAGGCTACCAGCAGATTAGCGGTACCGGCGGCCAGCTTGACTTTGCACAGGGCGCTTTCGCTTCGGAAGGTGGCAAGAGCTTCATCTGCGTCCATTCGACGCGTAAATTTAAAGACGGTCACGTCGAATCCCTGATTAAACCGACCCTGCCGCAGGGTACGGTCATTACGACGCCGCGCTCGGCTGTTCACTACATCGTAACCGAATACGGCACGGCCCTCTTAAAAGGTAAATCGACGTGGGAACGCGCTGAAGCCCTGATTAACGTCGCTCATCCGGACTTCCGCGAAGACCTGATCAAACAGGCTGAAAAGATGGGTATCTGGACACAGACCAGTAAAGTTACTATGTAAGGAAAAGGCTTGTCAGCTGAAGGTTGACAATGCTGCATATACGTTTAAAAGCCGGTCACACCTGATGGTGGACCGGCTTTTTGTCTGTAAACGAGTCGAGTCTTGACGCGTTTACCTCTATGAACCTGTCAGTTACTGCCTTTGGTGAGGGCGTACTGCTGTTTACTCTTCGTCAATCCGTTCAATCTTGAAGATGACCGGCCGCGTGCCGTCGCTGCAGCAGGTAATCATGGTGTTTTCTTCTTTCATCCATCCCTTCATGATCGAGCCGCCCTGAAGTCCGGCGTAGATATAGCGGGAGATGGCGTCCCAGGCTTCGGAGCAGTGAGGAATCTTCGGGCCGCCGGCCGTCGTGTCCCGGTCACCGTGGGAGGTTACCAGCGTATCGAGGCCCATGTGCCAGAAGGAATCCCTTTCTTCATTCCGTTCGAAGATGTACTCGTCGCCGACGTGGTAGCAGGGACAGGCACCGGACTTCGGGTCGGCACAGTACTGCTGCTGGAGTTCGGGATATAATTTTTTGTCGAGAATGGTAACTTTTACTTTGTGCTTCATGATATGTTTCCTTTTCTGATACAATAAACATAATTGATTGATTAGCGAGGTGAGAGCATGGCTATCATGCCGAAGTATATTTTTGCCGATGACTTCCGCGACTTGGAGGAATATTTTCTTTCCTGCCCTCATCGGGACGTTTCTTTTGATACCGGCGACTATCTGTGGAAGCCCGGCGAGCCTTACGGACGCATCCATTATTTAAAAAGCGGCGTCGTCCAAAATTATTTGGAACATGAAATGGGCTATCGGAAAATCCTTTCTTTCCACGCCGGCGGGACTGTTTTCCCGGGCTTTCATTACCGGCAGTATAAGATTGAAGAGTCCCTCTTAAGTCGGGCTTTGACGCCGGTCCGGGCCTTGGAGTTTACATCGCCTCAATTCGAGGCCATGTTTCAAGAGAGCGAAGCTCTTCGGCGCCATGTCATCGACTGGTACAGCGCCTATGCCAATCTCTTGATTTACGACGGCGCCCACCAGGAGTTTAACAGTTCCCTTGTAAAACTGTGCAATCTCCTCTATCTGCTCCTCCTGCGGGAACCGGATAAACCGGGGAAAAGCCTGTATAATCTGACCCAAGAGGCTTTGGCCGATATCCTCGGCGTCAGTTTAATCAACGTGACCCGGAATTTGACCAAACTTCGCAGGGCCGGCATCATCGCTACCAGCCGTAAACAGATCACCGTCATCGATGCAGCTCGGCTCAGGGCTCTTTGCTCCGGCGAGACCCTGTCCCTTTCTTGAAAAGCGGCGGAGAATACATGGGCTCTAGTGAAATTATAAAGTTTGGCAAATTTCTTTTCTACGTCAAATGACGCAGGCGAAAAAAGTTATATAGATGAAGAATCCCGTTGACAAAGTGTGTTCTCCGGGAGCAAGATAATTGTATACTCATATTTGTCAGGGAGAAGGTGTGCCATGAACGGAACGAAAATCTATTATGTTTACTTTATCCTCAGTCAGGTCATTTGGGGCGTACTGCCGGCTTTTTGGCTGCTTTTGCGTCAGCTGCCGCCGCTGTACACCTTGTCATCTCGGATTATTTGGGCTTCTGTCTTTTGTTTTTTCTTGATTCTCCAAAAACATCTCCTGCCGGGGCTGAAAGGTGTTGCCAAGGAGCGCTGGCAGTGGCCTTATATTGCCGGTGCCTGCATCTTTATTACTCTTAATTGGGGTTCTTATATTTACGCGACGACGCGGGGCTTTATTCTGCAAGCAAGTTTGGCCTATTTTATCAATCCTATCGTCGTTGTCTTTTTTGGAGGCCTGATTTTTCGGGAAAAACTGCGTCCTATCCAGAAACTTTCCGTTTTTGTGGCCGGTCTCGGCCTGGCCCTGGCCTTTTTCATCTATGGCGTCGTTCCCTGGCTGTCCTTTATTATTTGCCTGACCTGGGCGACGTACAGCATGATTAAGAAGAAGGTTGTCCTCGACAGTCAGGTATCGGTCTTTATCGAATCCTTTTCCATGGTTCCCCTGGCCTTGGCTTTTATTATCTTCAGCGAAGTCAATGGTGTCGGTGCGGCAGGCACCTTCAGCGGTTGGCAGTGGCTGCTCCTGCCGGCGACGGGCGTCGTTACGGCCGTTCCGATGATGCTCTTTTCAGCCGGCGTCAAGGGGATTCCCATGACGACAGGCGGTATCTTAATGTACTTTTCACCGAGCATTACCTTGATTATCGGCGTCTTGTCCGGCGAGGTCATAACGGAACCCTTGCTGTTGACCTTCTGCTTTGCCTGGGTGGCTGTGGCCCTTTACATGTACGGCATCTATCAGACCATCCATCGTCTTCGTCAAACGACGTAACAATATAAAAAAGAGGCTGTGCCGGAATGTGGGCTTTAATCCACATTCTATGCACAGTCTCTTTTGCATTTCGGGTATTATTTTTTGATGCGCTTATAGTCGCTGTCGAAATAGCGGCCGTTACGGATATCGTCAGTCATGCCCTTGTAAGGCCCTTCGGCGATGACGTCTTCGTTGTTTTGACCGGCCTTGCCCATGTAGGTAATGACGGCAAATTCCGGGACCAACAATTTCGGATAGGTGGCATACTTTTCTCTTGATTCATGCATGAAATCGAGATGCTCATTTTGGTAGCAGACGGTGATTTCCGGATGATCTTCTACCCATTTCGGGAAGAAGATGGTGCCGTGCATTTTCTTTTCATTGGGCATGAAATCGAGGGCCACATCGGTTCCGGTCGGCTCCGTCCAGGTGACTTTAAACACGCCGTCCGTCAATTTAACGATATCGGCCGGCTGGTCCGTTACCCAACGGCCGGCTACCATGCCGCCGTGAATGCGGTAGTCGACGGTGTGGTCGTTTTTGGCATACCATTCGTACTCCCAGCCGTTACCGTAGGTGTAAATAAAATGAGTGCCTAAAAAATCGTCTAATTCTTTGAATTCCATGGTCATACCCTCCTGTATTTTGAATCCTCTTCAATGAATGGATCAATGCATTTGAATACTAAAATTATAACATGTAAATAATTACATGTTAAGTTACACTTTGTATGTTATACTTAGTAATAGGAAAAGTCAAGGTTTAGTTTAACTAGTTTCCATCATCAGCATTGAAAGAGGTGAATTGTCGTGGCTCAAAAGAATACCTTGCGATATGTCATTTTAGGGTTGTTGTCAAAGGAGCCAATGGCGGGCTATGACATAAAAAAGGCCTTTGAAGGCGAAATCGGTGATTTTTGGTACTCCAATCACAGCCAAATCTATCCGGAGCTCGGCCGGATGGAACAAGACGGCTTCATCATCGGTCATGAAGAAATTGTCGGCAGTAAGCTGACCAAGAAAAAATACACCATTACTCCTTCCGGGAAAGCCCTGGTTGATGAATGGCTGGCAGAATCGTTGAGTTCGCTGCCGCCGACGCGGGACGAATTTGCCATGAAGGTCTATTTTATGGACTCGGCAGAGGATCCGCTGCTGGTGGCGCTGTTTCAGGAAGAAATTTTGCGGCATGAAGAAAAATTGGATTATTTGCAGTCCCGGTGGAAGGTGTTATTTTCCGAGGCCGGGTCGGAACAGGATCATTTCGGTCATGCCTTAATTTTAGAGCGGGCCATTCGCCGTGAAAAAGATCAGTTAGCCTGGCTCCGTGAGGCCTATAAAAGGCTGCCGGGTAAAAAATAAAATAACGGGTTGTAACAAAAGAGGTGCCTGAATGGCATAAAAATGCTCCCTACTGTCAGATTTTTCATCACTGGCAGTAGGGAGCGTTCGTTTTATATAGTTTTTTTCTTACGTTAGCCGATTATTTGCTTTCAAAGAAGGCTTTATAGGCGAGATAACCGCTGTAGGCATCGGCTTTTGCCACGATTTCTAAGGGCGCGTGCATGCTGTGCATGGCAACGCCGCAGTCGACGACGTCGCAGCCCCAGTCGGCCATGATGTAGGCGATGGTTCCGCCGCCGCCCTGATCGACTTTACCGAGTTCGCCGACCTGCCAGGGAACTTCGTTTTCGTTGAAGATGCTGCGGATCTTGGCCATAAATTCGGCATTGGCATCGTTGCTGCCGCCTTTTCCGCGGGCGCCGGTGTATTTGCACAGGCAGATGCCGTAGCCTAATTGGGCCGAGTTTTGTTTTTCATAAGCGTCGGCAAAGACCGGATCGAAGGCTGCCGATACGTCGGCCGACAAGACTTCACTGTTGCGCATCGTCCGGCGCAGCCAGATTTCTTCCGGATGGTTCTGGAGGGCCAGGAGCTCGGCAATGAAGTCCGGGAAGTACGAAGACTGGACGCCGGTATTGCCGACAGAGCCGATTTCTTCTTTATCGGCAAAGAGGGCGACCTGTGTCTTTGCGCCGGCCTTGGCATCGAGGATGGCGGCCAGGTTGGCATAGGAGCAGACGCGGTCGTCGTGGCCGTGGGACATGATCATCGAGCGGTCGAGGCCGACGTCGCGGCTCTTGACGGCCGGGATGATTTCAAGCTCCGCACTGGTGAAGTCTTCTTCTTCGATGTCGTATTTTTCTTTTAAGAGGGTCAAGATGGCCGGTTTCGTCTTTTCTTCTTCCGTGTGAATGCCGACGAGGGGCATGAGCATTTCGCCGCTGATGGCTTCGCTCAGCTTCTTGGCTGCCTGATCCTTGCCGAGATGGGGCAGGAGGTCGTTGATGAAGAGGACGGGATCATTAGGATCTTCGCCGATGGATACGTCGATTCTCGTTCCGTCGGCTTTGTAGACGACGCCGATGAGGGAGAGGGGCATGCAGACCCACTGGTACTTCAGGACGCCGCCGTAGTAATGGGTCTTCAAATACACGATTTTGTCCTGTTCAATGACCGGAATGGCTTTGACGTCGAGGCGGGGGCAGTCGATATGAGAGCCTACGATTTTGAGGCCTTCTGCAATGGGCGAGGAGCCGATGACGGCTAAGATGACCGATTTTCCCTTTTGGTCCCAATAGACTTTATCGCCGGCCTTGAGGCTGGTATAGTCGCTGAGGGGCTTGAAGCCGGCTTCCTTGGCTTGGCGGAGTATTTCCTTATTGGCCAGGCGTTCCGTCCGGGCTGTGTCGAGAAATTGACGGTATTGGTTGCTGTACGTTTCCATCTGGTAGCGCTGTTCGGCTGAAAAGCGGGACCAGGCACTGTTTTCTGTATCAAATGCTTTCATGAGTGATCCTCCTTTAAACATATTATTGTCTATTATACTCCAAATCAGTCCACTTTGTCGCGGGTATTGAAATCTTATCTCCGGATGCATACTATTCTTTACTGAATAAAATAGAAGAAACTATTGTATTATTATAAAAACAGTGGTATTATTAACCATATTTTATAAATAATAATTCATAAATAGGGGGATTTATGATGATGGATAAGAGGGGTATAAAACAGTTAATAAACGAAGTTACACCGGATATTTTGGCCATGCGGCGTCATATTCATGAAAATCCAGAACTATCCGGAGAAGAATTGCATACAGCCGCCTTTATGGCGGAAAAACTTCGCTCATTCGGCGTAGAAGTTACGGAGCATGTCGCCGGTACGACGGCCGTTTTGGGCTATCTGAAAGGGGGAAAGCCCGGACCGGTCATCGCCTTGCGGGCCGATATGGACGCCCTGCCGATGACGGAAGAAACGGGACTGCCCTTTGATTCGAAGTTTCCCGGCAAGATGCATGCCTGCGGCCATGACGGGCACATGAGCATTCTCCTCGGAGCCGCCGAGGTGCTGAGTCGGATCAAGGACGACCTTTCGGGGACGGTCGTCTTTATTTGTCAGCCCTCTGAAGAAAAATCGCCCGTCGGCGGCGCTAAGGGCTTGATTGCGTCGGGGGCTCTCGACGGTATCGATGCCGTCTACGGCCTTCACGTCTGGCCGACCTTGCCCAGCGGTACGGTCGGCGTCCTGCCGGGGCCGATGATGGCTGCATCGGATCATATCCGCATCGTCATGAAGGGCAAGACCAGCCACGCCGCCATGCCTCATAAGGGCGTCGATACCATCGTTGCAGCCGCCCAGTTCCTGACAGCGGCTCAGACCATTGTCAGCCGCCGCGTCAATCCGCTCTACCCGGCGGTCTTGACTTTTGGCAAGATTACCGGAGGTACGCGGTACAACGTCGTCGCCGATACGGTAGAAATTGAAGGTACTTGCCGGACTTATCATGAAGAAGCACAGGATGCCGTCGAAACGTATCTTCAGGATACGCTGAAGGGCATGGACGCCATGTACGGGACGGAAAGCACCCTTTATTACGAACGGGGCTATGCAGCTGTCCGCAATACGCCGGCTCAGGCTGACTTTATTGCCGGCGTCGTCCGTCAGTGCCTCGGAGACGAAGGCTTGGCGGATGTTCAGGAACCGGCCATGACGGCTGAAGACTTTTCGGGGTACTTGCAGCACTTTGACGGCGGCTTCTTTTGGCTCGGTGCGACGCCGAAGGGGCAGACCGTCTATCCCCTGCACAATACGCACTTTGCTGTCGATGAAAAATGCCTTCCTATCGGCGTCGAAATCATGGTATCATTAGTACTTGCAAAAACGGCATAAAATATAACGTAAAGGTCTCCTATGACTATTGGTCACAGGAGATCTCTTTTTTTGCATAATTCTTTTCTTTTTTAGAAAGAATTATTTTTTTACCTTTCAGGGGAAAGGGGATGGCTATAGCGTCACTAAGAAATAATAATAATGGTTATCAATGATAAAGATTCAATCTTTTAAGAATACTCATAGATATAGGCTACATCTTAATTTTTTAGCATACCCATAACTCTTGACTTTTTTTGTCCAAAAAAATATGATAGAGGCAAGAATTACAAATACTAATTACGAATACGGAGTGCTTTTTATGTTTATGAATCGGCAAACGGATTATGCGTTGCGGATGTTGCGTGCCTTGACGGACGAAAAACAGCATAGTGTGCGTTCGCTGGCCGAAGATGAACAGGTTCCGCAAGCATTTACTTACAAGATCCTAAAAAAACTATCGCAAGCTGGGCTTGTTAAGCTTTCCAGAGGACCGGGAGGTGGTTGCCACTTAGTCGAAGATTTAAAGAACGTCAGCCTCTATGACCTGATTACGATTATGGAGGGGGATGCCCATGTAACGGCATGCATGCAGGGTTCGTATGATTGTGAATGGCGCAGGACTCACGGGATTTGCAAAATCCACTTGAACTTGTGCGTCGTTCAAGAAGAAATCAATCAAAAGCTGCGTGCAAAAAGCCTGTGGGAAATCATAGGAAAGAATAGTTAATCAAGTTGTATCCATAAAGGAGGAGTATGATATGCTGTTTCAAACAACTGCCGAACATGAAGCCTTACGAAAAGAGATCCGCAAATTTGCGGAAGCGGAAGTAAAACCGATTGCCTTTTCGCTGGACCAGAACAATGAATTTCCGGATGAAATCGTAAAGGCTATGGGCAAACATGGCTGGATGGGTCTCCCGTATCCGAAGGAATACGGCGGCGCAGGCCTCGATGTCACGAGCTATGCCATTGCTGTTGAAGAATTCTCCCGCGTTGACGGCGGTGTCGGCGTTATCCTGTCGGCTCACACCTCGCTGGGCACGTATCCGATTGCAGCCTTCGGGAATGAAGAACAGAAGAAAAAATACTTGGTTCCTTTAGCAAAAGGGGAAAAACTGGGCGCCTTCGGTCTGACTGAAGAAAACGCAGGTTCCGATGCCGGCGGTACGGAAACGACGGCTGTCGATAAAGGGGACTACTACCTGCTCAACGGCGGTAAGATTTTCATCACCAATGCTCCGAAAGCTGATATTTACGTTGTATTCGCTGTTACGACTCCGGATATCGGTACCAAAGGCATTTCGGCCTTCATCGTAGAAAAAGGCTGGGAAGGCTTCAGCTTCGGCGACCATTACGATAAATTAGGTATTCGCTCGTCTTCGACGGCAGAATTGATTTTCAATGACGTCAAAGTTCCGAAGGAAAACCTGCTCGGCAAAGAAGGCCAGGGCTTCAAGATCGCTATGGCAACCCTCGACGGCGGCCGTATCGGTATCGGTGCTCAGGCACTGGGTATCGCCCAGGGCGCTTATGAAAGCGCACTCGACTATGCCAAAGAACGTATTCAGTTCGGTCAGCCGATCGGTATTCACCAGGGCATTTCCTTTAAACTGGCTGATATGGCAACGAAGCTTCGTGCATCCCGTTACCTGATTTACTCGGCAGCTGAATTAAAAGAAAAACACGAACCGTACAGCATGGAAGCTGCTATGGCTAAGATGTACGCTTCTGACTCGGCTATCGAAATCACCAACGAAGCTCTTCAGATTTTCGGCGGCTCCGGCTTCTTGAAAGGCATGGACGTCGAACGGGCTTACCGCGATGCGAAGATCACGACGATCTACGAAGGCACTAATGAAATTCAGCGCGTCGTCATTGCTGCTCACCTGTTGGGCAAAATCGGCAAAGCTGACGGCGGTGCCGGCCGCAGCTCGGCTCCGAAGAAAGCCGCTCCGGTTACGGGGATCCGTAAAAACCAGTTGTTTCGCGACGGAAGCGCAAAAGACAAAGTCAAAGCCCTCGCAGACGCCCTCAGACATGACGGATATGACTTCTCCGTCGGTATTGCAGCAGATACGCCTATTGTTGAGGCAGAACGTGTTGTCTCAGCTGGCAAGGGCATTGGGAAAAAAGAAAACATGAAGCTTATCGAAGATTTGGCAAAAGCTGCCGGCGCTGCTATCGGTTCGTCCCGTCCGGTTGCTGAAACCCTTCGCTATGTACCGCTCAATCGCTATGTCGGCATGTCCGGCCAGAAATTCACGGGCAACTTATACATTGCCTGCGGTATTTCCGGTGCGAAACAGCATTTGAAAGGCATCAAAGATGCTTCGACTATTGTAGCTATCAATAAAAACGGCAACGCTCCGATCTTTAAAAACTGCGACTACGGTATCGTCGGCGACGTTCAGGAAATCCTGCCGCTCTTAGCACAGGAACTCGGCCTGGAAGATAAAAAGCCGGCTCCACCGATGGTTAAGATGAAACGCCCGGTCGTTCCGAAACCGGAACCGATTGGTCCGAAGTATGTCTGCAACGGCTGCGGCTATGTCTATATTCCTGAATTAGGTGATGAAGACGCTGATATTGCACCGGGAACCTTGTTCAAGGACCTGCCTGATGATTGGGTTTGCCCGGAATGCGCTGAAGAAAAGAGTCATTTTATTCAAGAATAGTGCGGCGAAAGGAGTCGATAAATTATGTATTGCGTACGCAAAGTAACAAAAGATGTTTCTTGGGTCGGTGCTAATGACCATAGATTACATTTGTTTGAAAATATTCACCCCATTCCCTTGGGCGTTTCTTATAATGCTTACCTCTTGCTCGACGAAAAGACGGTATTGTTTGACACGGTTGACTGGGCTGTTTGCCGTCAGTTCTTAGAAAACGTAGAACACGTCCTCGGCGGCCGCGACCTCGATTACATGGTCATCAACCACATGGAACCGGACCACTGCGCCAGCATGGAAGAAATTGTTCTCCGCTATCCGAATGTTAAAATCATCAGCACGGAAAAATCCTTCATGCTCATGCGTCAGTTCGGCTTTAAAATCGACAACCAGGAATTGATCGAAGTCAAAGAAGGCGACACGACGACTTTCGGTAAACATACTGTAACCTATGTAGAAGCTCCGATGGTCCACTGGCCGGAAGCTATGGTTACCCTCGACCTCACCGACGGCATCCTCTTCTCGGCTGACGCCTTCGGTTCCTTCATCGCCCTCGACGGCAAACTGTTTGCCGATGAAGTCAACTTCGACCGCGATTGGCTCGATGAAGCCCGCCGTTATTACACCAACATCGTCGGCAAATACGGCCCGCACGTACAGCACCTCTTGGGTAAAGCTGCGACGGTCTTGGATAAAATCAAAGTCATTTGCCCGCTCCACGGCCCGGTCTGGAGAAAAGACTTCGGTTACCTGCTCGACAAATACCAGCGCTGGAGCACGTATACACCGGAAGAAAAAGGCGTCCTCATTGCCTACTCTTCGATGTACGGTAATACGGAAGCAGCTGCACAGAACCTGGCCTCGAGACTTTGTGAAAAAGGCGTTACC
Organism: Megasphaera sp. UBA1696; assembly: GCA_002319965.1. Lineage (GTDB taxonomy): Bacteria > Bacillota > Negativicutes > Veillonellales > Megasphaeraceae > Megasphaera. The sequence goes on along the minus strand of DCJQ01000012.1, from coordinate 7,920 downwards.
AATATCCGTATCTGCGACGTCTCTTCGACTCACGTTTCGGAATTGATTTCCCAGTCCTTCAAGCTCTCTCACCTGGTACTGGCTTCGGTAACGTATAACCTGGGCATCTATCCGGTCATGCTGGACTTCCTCGAACACATGAAGGCTCTCCACGTACAGAATCGTACCATTGCCCTGATCGAAAACGGCTCTTGGGCTGTAAAATCCGGCGATTTGATGCAGGAATTCATCGACGAAAATCTTTCGAACATGACGATCCTCAACGAACGCCTGTCTCTGGCTTCGGCCATGCATGACGACAAAGCTGTAGAACTGGAACACTTAGCCGACGCTTTGGTCGAAAGCATTAACAACACGGAAGTAAAATAATCATACTCTTTCTCTTCCCTAAGATTGGACTCGGATTCTATTCCGGGTCCAATTTTTTTATGTTTTTAGAATTTGCATAATAATTTTTAAAAAAATGCAAGAGAAAAAAGGAATCTGCCTGCCTTACAGCGAATATATAATAGTAACTGATTCCATAGGAGGCGATTGTTTTATGAAAGAATACACAAGTGATAAAATTCGCAACGTTGCTGTACTTTCGCACGATGGCGCCGGTAAAACGGCGGTTGTTGAATCGTTACTGCTGGCCTGCGGCGCCGTCGATGCCGTTGGCGTCGGTAAAGACAACAAGCATATTATGGATTATGAACCGGAAGAAATTAAGCGTAACGTAACGATTCAGCTCAGTATTGCTCCTTGCGAATGGGAAGGCTATAAACTGAATTTCCTCGATACGCCGGGGTATTCTGAATTTTGTGGCGAAGTTCGCGCTGCCCTGCGTGCCAGTGACGGCATTCTGTTGGTCGTATCGGCAGAATCGGGCGTTGAAATGGATACGGAACGGGCTTGGGACTACTGTCTCGAATTGAAACTGCCGCGCATGGTCTATGTCAACAAGATGGACGTGGAACACGCCGACTTCTTTGGCTGCTTGGAAAAACTGCGTTCCGTATTCGGAAAATCCATCATGCCCCTTCAGATTCCAATCGGTGAAGGCAAAGATTTCCGCGGAATTATCGACGTCTGCAAAATGGTCGCCTGGGAATGGAATAACGGACAATGCACGGAAATTAAAGTTCCGCCGGAATACATGGCGAAAGCTCGTGAAGTGCGCGAAATGTGCATGGAAGCTGCGGCTGAAGGTGACGACGAACTGTTGGAAAAATACCTCAACGGCGATGAACTCACCATCGAAGAACTCCGCAAGGGCCTTTATCAAGGGATGCTGACAGGCCGCGTCTGCCCGCTGATGTGCGGCAGTGCAATTCACCATATCGGTACGGCAGAACTCCTGCGCCGTATCATTACGTACATGCCCGATGCTTCGCAGAAGGTCATGATGGGGACCGATAAGAAGACGGAAGAACCGGTCATGGTATATCCCAATAAACCCTTTACGGCTTTCGTATTTAAGACCGTCGTCGACCCCTTTGCCGGAAAGCTAAGTTATGTCCGCATTTTCTCGGGCGAACTCAAAGAAGGCGACCGGCTCTATAACGTAACCCAGGGCGAAGACGAAAAGATGGGTAAAGTCCTGACCCTGGTCGGGAAGGAACCGATTCCCGTTCCCGTAGCCATTGCCGGCGATATCGTCGTCTTGCCAAAGCTGGCTCATGCCCGGACCGGCGATACCTTTGCAGCTCCTGATTTCCAAGTGACTTATGATCCCATTCGTTTCCCCAATCCGCTCCATACAGTAGCCCTCGTTCCGGAAAAGAAGGGCGAAGAAGAAAAATTGATGAACGCCCTCTTACGTATCAGTGAAGAAGATCCGACGTGCACCATCGATAAGAGCGTAGAAGGAAAACAGCTCATCGTCCGCTGCATGGGCGACGTCCACCTCGATCACATCCTCATCAAGATTGAACGGAAATACGGTGTGAAAGCAAAACAGGAAGAACTGTACATTCCTTATCGGGAAACGATTAAGGAAAAGGCGACGGCCGAAGGCAAACATAAGAAACAGAGCGGCGGTCACGGACAGTTCGGTCACGTCTTCCTCGATATCGAACCGTTGACGACGGGTGAACCCTTTGAATTCGTCGATAAGATTTTTGGCGGCGCCGTACCGAGACAGTACATTCCGGCCGTTGAAAAAGGCGTTCGTGAAACCTTGGAAAAAGGCCTCATTGCCGGTTTCCCCATGATCAACGTCAAGGTCACTCTGACGGATGGTTCATATCATCCGGTCGACTCTTCGGAAATGGCCTTCAAGGTCGCTGCCGGCCAGGCTTTAAAGAAAGCCGTACCGGAAGCTAAACCGATTCTCCTCGAACCGATTTACAACGTCGACGTCGTCATCCCTGAAGATTACATGGGCGATGTCATGGGCGACTTCAGCAGCCGACGCGGCCGTATCCTCGGCATGGAACACCATCGCAACCGCAAGGGCATCATCGTCGTAAAGGCACAGGTTCCCTTGGCTGAAATGCGGGATTACGTAACGGTTCTTCGCTCCATGACCCAGGGTAAGGGTACCTTTAATATGGAATTCTATGCCTATGAAGAAGTACCGAAAAAAATCATGGATGAAATCATTGAAAAGAGACAGGCTGAATAGAACGGAAGCTTGTCTGGCTATATGGTAAAAGGGGCACTGCCGGAAGAAATTCTTTTGGGCAGTGCCTTTTTTCTACTCAATCGCTATAGGCACGGTGACTTATGAATGCTCCTGTACTTGAACATATCATTATGTGGGAGATGGCATGTTCGTAAGTTGATTCTAATGAGGCCGGGTGTGATATAATAAAAACAAACATTAATATCAGGGAGAAACGCTTATGATGTACCCTTACATGACTTTGGCGGACGATACTGAAATTACGCATTCGCCAATCCAGGGAGACGGAACCGTAAAAGTGTATATTGAAACACCGTGTAATAGAGGCTTTAATCATGCAACTTGCATCCTGCCCCACTATAAATGGCAGGATATTCAAGGATATTCAGAGTCTGATATCAAGGAATGGGACGCTTTCGTTCACGATAATTCGCATTTAATTATGCAGTTAGCGGCTGAAGGAGGCTTTCATAATGCCACCGTTATTTAGAATCGGTCCTTATGTGATTTATTTTTGGTCGAATGGAAACTACCCTATTGAACCTATACATGTTCATATCGCAGAGGGAACTCCTTCCAAAAATGCGACAAAAATTTGGATTACGAGTAAAGGTGGGGCTCTATTGTGTAATAATAATTCTAGGATTCCGAAATCGGCTTTGAATTTTTTATTAAGAAGTATTGAAGCAAATCACAAGTTAATCGTAAAAAGGTGGATAGAACATTTTGAAGAAATCACTTTTTACTGCTAATAATAGGTTCGCATATTGTGGACCTATTTTTTTGTTTGTGCAAATTCTGTCTCCGCGGCAGTATCTGGAATAACTATGCATAATTAGCATGTGATACTTTACTATAACGCTTGTAACGGCTGGCGGTGCGGCGTATAATATGACTATAAGTAAACGTAAAACGTCATACTATGCAATTGGTATAGATACTATGGAAAGGGTGATTTATATGTCTCAATGGACAGACATGTACAAACAAAAATTGATGACCGCTGAAGAGGCTGTCAAAGTCGTAAAATCGGGCGACTGGGTGGATTATGGCATGGGCACGACCCAGCCGGTTCTCCTCGACCAGGCATTGGCGGCCCGTCGCGATGAGCTGAAGGATGTAAAAGTACGCATGTGTCTTTCCGTCGCTCCGCGTCAAATCATTGAACAGGATCCGGACCGCAAAGCCTTTACGGCTATGAACTGGCATATGGGCGGCTATGACCGGAAAAAATGTGCTCTTGGCCAGATGAACTTCATCCCCATGTGCTACCGCAATAAGCCGTCTATGTACCGCGACCTCCTCGATGTCGACGTGGCCCTCATTACGGTCGGTCCCATGGATAAACACGGATTCTTCAACTTCGGCCTGGCCGTATCGGCAACGGAAGCGATTACCCAGAAGGCCAAGAAAGTCATCGTCGAAGTCAACGAAGCTATGCCGCGCGTTCTCGGCGGCCGCGGCGAATGCATCCATATCAGCGACATCGACGGCATCGTCGAATACGGCAATCATCCGTTGGCAACGATTCCCTTTGCTACGGGTGACGATATCGATGCTACCATTGCCAAAATGATTGTTGAACAGGTTCCTAACGGAGCGACATTGCAGCTGGGTATCGGCAGCCTGCCGAATACGATCGGCGCCCTCTTGTCCGAATCGGACTTGAAGGATTTGGGGGTCCATACGGAAATGCTCGTCGACGCCTTCTATCTGATGTATAAGAACGGTCAGCTGACCAACCGCCGCAAGGCTTTTTGCCCCAATAAGGTGAGCTGGTCCTTTGCCCTCGGCACGCAGGACCTCTATGACTGGATGGATGACAACCCGTACTTGGCAGCCTATCCGGTAGACGTCATCAACGATCCCTTTGTCATCGCTCAAATGGATAACTTTATTTCCATTAATAACTGTATCGAAGTCGACCTCTTCGGACAAGTTTCTTCCGAATCGTCGGGGACGCAGCAGATCAGCGGCAGCGGCGGCCAGCTCGACTTCACCGACGGTGCCTATCGGTCGCCGGGCGGCAAGAGCATCATTGCCCTGCGCTCGACCTTCCACAATAAGAAGACCGGCCGCGATGAATCGCGTATCCTGCCGACCCTGGCTCCGGGAACTACCGTTACCGACCCGCGGTCACAGATCAACTTTGTCGTTACTGAATACGGCATGGTCAACCTCATGGGTGCTTCGACATGGGAACGGGCAGAACGCCTGATCAGCATCGCTCATCCTGATTTCCGGGATGACCTCATCAAAGAAGCGGAAAAAATGAAAATCTGGCGTTACAGCAATAAAAAATAAGTGTCTTTAAATTTACAGGCCGTCCTTTTGGACGGCCTTTTGTAATGCCGAATCTTAGTGCCGGACTATTAAAAACAATAAAACTTTGCTATAATATAATGGTATGCGCCCATTTTGAAGGGCAGTATAGCAAAACAGATTCGGACTGCAGGACCCTTTTCGGCCGGCAGTTATTTCAGTTTGTATATGAGGTGAAATTTGTGGACGAACAACAAGTAGATAAGATTGTGCCGGTTTGTCTGGAAAGTGAAATGCAGACGTCGTACATCGACTATGCCATGAGTGTCATCATTACTCGTGCCTTGCCGGATGTACGCGATGGGTTGAAGCCGGTTCACCGGCGAATTCTCTACGCCATGCATGAAGCGGGCATGACGCCGAACAAACCGTATAAGAAATCGGCCCGTATTGTCGGTGAAGTTTTAGGTAAGTATCACCCCCACGGGGACAGCTCCGTCTATGATGCGACCGTCCGCTTGGCCCAGGATTTTTCGACACGGTACCCCCTCGTCGATGGTCACGGCAACTTCGGTTCTGTCGACGGCGACTCGGCGGCAGCTATGCGTTATACTGAAGTCCGTATGGCAAAGATTACGGGAGAAATGCTGGAAGATATCGACAAGGAAACGGTCGATTTCATGCCCAACTACGACGGCTCTATGCAGGAACCGACGGTCCTGCCGTCGAAGATTCCGAACCTCTTAGTAAACGGCTCGGCGGGGATTGCCGTCGGTATGGCGACCAACATTCCTCCCCATAATTTAAGCGAAGTCGTCGACGGCTGTGTTCAGCTTATCGACAATCCTGATTCCAGCCTGGAAGAAATCATGACCAAGGTCAAGGGCCCTGATTTCCCGACCGGTGCTAAAATCATGGGTCGTGACGGTATCCTCAAAGCTTATTCGACGGGCCGCGGCAGTATTAAGATGCGTTCCTGCGCCTCCATCGAACCGATGAATAAGGGGAAGAACCGTATCGTCGTTACGGAAATTCCGTACCAGGTCAATAAGGCTCGGGTCATTGAATCCATTGCCGACTTGTCCCGCAATAAGGAAATCGACGGCATTACCGCCCTTCGCGATGAATCGGACCGCAAAGGGATGCGTATCGTCATCGAGCTCCGCGCCGATGTCAATCCGGATATCGTTCTGAATAAGCTGTATAAGCACACTCAACTCCAAGAAACGTTCGGTGTCATCATGCTGGCCCTCGTCGACGGCCATCCGCGAGTATTGACGCTGAAACAGATCCTGACCTACTACTTAGACCATCAGAAAAGCGTCATTACGCGCCGCAGTCAGTTTGAACTCGATAAGGCCCTGGCTCGTGCTCACATCTTAGAAGGCCTGCTCATCGCCCTCGACCACATTGACGAAGTCATCAAGACCATTCGTGAATCGGCAACGGATGAAGTGGCCAAGCAGTCCCTTATGACTAAGTTCGGCCTGAGCGAAAAACAGGCTGTGGCCATCCTCGACATGCGTCTGCGCCGCCTGACCGGTCTCGAACGCGAAAAAATCGAAGAAGAATATAAGGAACTGGAAGAACGCATTGCCTACCTGCGCAGCGTTTTGGCTGATGAACATAAAGTTATGGAAATCGTTAAGACGGAACTCCTCGACGCCAAGAAGAAGTTTGGCGACAAACGACGTACGGAAATCGTTGACGACGCCTCTGATTTTTCCATCGAAGACATGATTCCTAATGAACGCATGGTCCTGACCCTTACGCGCCGGGGATACATGAAGCGTATCAACGCCAATGTATACCACACGCAGAATAAGGGCGGCCGCGGCATCAAAGGTATGGGAACGAAAGACGAAGATGCAGTTAACCACCTGCTCTATACGTCGGCGTGGAATACGGTCTTATTCTTTACCAACTTTGGCCGTGTCTATCGCTTGAAGTCTTACGAAATTCCTGAAGCCAACAGCCGTAATTCTAAGGGCATGGCGGCCATCAACATCCTGCCCCTGTCCAACGGGGAAAAGGTCAACGCCCTCATCGACCTCGATCAGGTCGATCCGTCGATGAACCTCTTTATGGTAACGGAAAAAGGCTTGGTCAAGAAGACGGTCCTTCATGAATTTAAAAATGTCCGCCGCAACGGCCTCATCGCCATCTCCCTCATGGAAGGGGACCATTTGGCTAAGGTGCGCCTGACCAACGGCGACCAGACCATTATTTTGGCAACGAAATTGGGTATGGCTATCTGCTTTAATGAAAACGATGTCCGTCCTATGGGCCGTAATACCCGCGGTGTTCGCGGCATTACCCTGGCTGAAGGGGATATGGTCATCGGAGCCGACGTCCTGGCTGAAGACTGCCAGGTTCTGACGGTCAGTGAAGAAGGCTTTGGCAAGCGCAATAACGTCGATGCCTATAAAGTACAGCTTCGAGGCGGCAAGGGAATCAAGAACTTCAAGATTACCCCCAAGACCGGCGACATCGTCGGCGTCGAAGTCGTCCACGAAGGTCAAGAATTGATGCTTATCACGTCGAATGGCATCGTTATTCGGACCGATATCGAAAGCATTGGCATTAAGAAAGGGCGTAATACGTCGGGCGTCAAAATCCAGAAACTGGAAGGCGACGACAAGGTTGCAGCCCTCGATACGATTGCTATCGAAGGAACGGATGAAGACGACGAACAAGAACAGACAAAACTGTTTAAAGAATAGTCGAAACAGAATTACTGAAAGGCCGCCTTTTGAGGGCGGCCTTTTTATAGGTTGATTGTATAATGAATTCGGACATATAAAAAGAGACATAAACGGAGATCTCTGTTATGATAGATTCACCACAAAAATACCAACAGGAGGTCTCCGCCATGTCTCATGTCCATTCTACCATATCCAAGCGCTCTTTTAAACACCTTACACCCATTCAGCGCGGACAAATTCAAGCCCTATTGGAACAAAAAGTCGCTAAGACTCACATCGCCAAACAGCTGGGAATTTCCCGATCTACCCTCTATTATGAACTCAAACGAGGAACGGCTGAACAAG
>DCJQ01000038.1 GCA_002319965.1 Megasphaera sp. UBA1696 | reverse complement strand
ATGCCTATTCGGCGCCAAAAAAATGAATAGCCTATGCTGTCAGAGACAGACATAGGCTATTCATGATAAGGAAATTGGCGATAGTCCCGCGGACTAAAGCTTTATGGTGTGAAAAATTATTCGCTCAAGACACTGGCACAGCGAGCGCAGAGTGTCGGATGAGCCGCATCGGAACCGACGGTGTCGGTGTGCATCCAGCAACGTTCGCATTTTTCGGCACTCGACGGTACGACGACGACCTTCATGTCGCTGTGGTCTTCACCGGCTGCGGCATCGGCCGGAGCTTCGCCTTTGACGAGTTTCGCTTCGCTGACGATGAGCAAGGCCGCCAGCTGATTCTGCCAGGTGCTGAGGAAGTCGTAGTCTTCCCCATCGGCATAGATGGTAACGGCAGCATCGAGAGCATGGCCGATCTTGTGTTCCTGACGAGCCCCTTCAAGGATACGGGTCAGGTCGCGGCGATAGGACAGGAAGTGGTCCCAACGAGCGTCGAGGTCGGCATTCAGGTATTCTTTGTGCGCTTCCGGCCAATCCGTGAGGAGGACACTTTCTTCTTTGCCGTCGACGGCAGGCATGTTCTGCCATACTTCTTCAGCCGTGAAGGACAGGACCGGAGCGACGATCTTGACCAGCGTATCCAAGATGATGTACATGGCCGTCTGAGCGCTGCGGCGGATCGGAGCATCGGTCTTTTCCGTATACAGGCGGTCTTTGATGACGTCGAGGTACATGGCACTCAAATCGACGGTGCAGAAGTTGTGGATAGCATGGTACATGACGTGGAACTGATAGTTTTCATAAGCGTCGGTGACTTCTTCGAAGACTTGTTCCATGCGCAGCAGAGCCCATTTATCGAGTTCCGTCATATCCTGGTAGGCAACGGCATCTTTCGACGGATCGAAGTCGGCCAAGTTGCCCAAGAGATAGCGGAAGGTATTGCGGATCTTGCGGTAGACGTCGGAGAGCTGTTTCAAAATCTTCGGCGACAGGCGGATATCGCCCTGGTAGTCGGCCGACGATACCCACAGGCGAAGGACATCGGCACCGTATTTTTCGATGACTTCCTGCGGTGCTACGGTGTTGCCGACGGATTTACTCATCTTGCGGCCTTCGCCATCGACGGTAAAGCCGTGGGTCAGAACCGATTTATACGGAGCATAGCCGTTAACGGCAACGGAGGTCAGAAGCGAGCTGTTGAACCAGCCGCGATGCTGGTCCGAGCCTTCAAGGTACATTTCGCAGGGATAATCGAGGTCCGGATCGTGCTTGAGGACGCCCTGATGGGTGCTGCCGCTGTCGAACCAAACGTCCATGATGTCGCTTTCCTTGCGGAAATGGGTACCGCCGCAGTGGGGGCATTTATAGCCTTCAGGCATCAATTCTTTGACGTCGTACATCCACCAGGCGTCGGAGCCGTCTTTGGCAAACATATCCTGCAAGTGGCTGATCGTTTCGTCGTTGATGATGTGTTCACCGCAGTCTTCGCAGTAGAAGATTGGAATGGGGACGCCCCAGACGCGCTGACGGGAGATGCACCAGTCGCCGCGGTCGTGGATCATATTGTAGATGCGGTCATGGCCCCAGGACGGAATCCATTTGACCGTATCGATGGCGTCGAGGGCCTTTTGACGGAAACCGTCGACGGAGGCAAACCACTGTTCCGTTGCCCGATAGATGATCGGGTTCTTGCAGCGCCAGCAGTGCGGATACTGATGGCGGAAGGTGCTTTTTGCAAAGAGGGTTCCCTGTTCAGCTAATTTCTTAATGACCGGTACGTTGGCGTCGAAGACGAACTGACCTTCAAAACCGGGAACCTTATCGGTATAGCGGCCGGAGCCGTCGACAGTGCCCAAGGGCTTGAGACCCCAGGCTTCGTACTTCATGCAGACATCAAAGTCATCTTGCCCATGGTCAGGCGCCGTGTGGACGAGGCCCGTGCCGGCTTCGAGGGTGACGTGATCACCCAGGATGACCGGGACCTTGCGGTCATAGAAGGGATGCATGAATACCATGCCTTCGAGCTGTTTGCCCGTCATGACGTCGGGCAGGACTTCGTAGTCCGTAACCTTACCGGCCTGCATGGTAACGTCGACTCGTTCCTTAGCCATCAGGAGATATTCATCGCCGACGCGAACCCAGACGTATTCCAAGTTTTCGTTGGCACTGATGGCCAGGTTGCAGGGAATGGTCCAAGGCGTCGTCGTCCAAATGAGGGCGAATACCTTTTCCGGATCGGCATCTTTCGGCATATGGCCGCTGACGTCGACGGATTTGAACTTGACGTAGATGGAGAACGATTTATCGTCGTTGTATTCGATTTCAGCTTCAGCCAAGGCCGTTTCGCAATGCGGGCACCAGTAAACGGTCTTCAGGCCCTTGTAGATATAGCCTTTTTTAGCCATTTCGCCAAAGACGCCGATCTGAGCGACTTCGACGTGCTTGCGAAGGGTCAGGTAGGGATCTTCCCAATTGCCAAGAACACCCAGGCGGATGAAGTCTTTCTTCTGTTCTTCGACGCGGGCTAAGGCGTAGTCGCGGCATTTAGCACGCAAGTCAAGGGGCGTCATTTCGTGGCGATTGAGGCCCGTATCCTTGATGACGGCGTGTTCAATCGGAAGGCCGTGGGTATCCCAGCCGGGAACGTACTTGGTATAGCAGCCCTGCTGCGTCTTATATTTAAGGATAATGTCTTTTAATACTTTGTTTAAAGCATGGCCGATATGAATCTTGCCATTGGCATAGGGAGGGCCGTCGTGCAGAATGAACTTAGGCGCTCCGTCCCGTTTCTGCAAGCGTTTTTTATAAATGTCATGATCCTGCCAAAATTTCAAAAAGTCCGGTTCCCGTTTCGGCAAATTGCCGCGCATGGGGAATTCCGTCTGGGGCAGATGTAAAGTCTTACCGTAATCCATGATGCTTCCTCCTCTTATCTGTGTGAAAAAAAATAACGTCTCCGCCCCAAAAAGGGACGAAGACGTAATCACCGTGGTACCACCCTATTGACTGCTCACGCAGCCACTTTGACGCAATATAACGATGCGACCCGGCAGCTGGTTCACAGCTGCAGCTCCCAAGTGATCCGCCGATATACAGCCTCTGCCGGGCTTTCACCATCCCCAGTTCGCTAAAAAGGCTGCGCCATATCGGCCGTCTTGTTCATAGCTTTTACGCTTAATTATTTAATACAATTATCATTGTATATAAGCGTATTGTAAGGTCTCTCCCCCTATTTGTCAAGAGGATTTATTTCCAATACTGTACGGTACTTTCGTCGATGCCGATAGATGCTGCTTTAAAGACCGGAATCTGCCCGGCTTCACGCTGCTGCTGATAATCCTTCATGGCATTGACGGCGACTTTGCTGAGGATAAAGCAGGCCGGGATGTTGATGAAGCACATGATGGCCATCAGGATGTCGGCAATGGCCCAGACGGCGGCCATAGACATGCCGGCACCGATGAAGACGACGGCGATGCAGACGATGCGGAAGCTATGGACGAAGCTCTGAGACGGAGCCCCTTTATGGATGAAGCGGATACAGTTGTCGACGTAGTATAAGTTGCCGATAAGCGTCGAAAAACCGAAGAGGAGCATGCAAAGCGTGATGAGGAGCGGTCCGAATCCGCCGAATACGGCAGAGGCTGCACTCTGCACATAGGCGGCACCGGCTGCTTCTTTCACGATGGGAACGCCGGAGAAGAGGCCCATGAAAGCCGTAGCACTACAAACTAAGAGGGTATCGATGAAGACCGACAGCATCTGGACCAGCCCCTGTTTGACAGGGTGGCTGACGTCAGCAGCAGCTGCTGCGTTCGGAGCCGAACCGATACCGGCTTCGTTCGAGTAAAGGCCGCGCTTGATGCCGTAAATGAGGCAGGAACCGGAAACGCCGCCGAAGATGGCTTCAAAATCAAAGGCATCGGCGAAGATCATGGAAAATACCTGAGGCAGGTTGGAAATATGAGCGACGACGACGACTAAGGCTGCCAAAATGTAGAGGGCGCCCATGACCGGTACCATGACCGACGTGACCTTGATGATGCGCTGGCCGCCGCCGATGAGGCAGTAGCCGACGAGGGCTGCAAAAATGGCCCCGAGAATCCACGGCGTCATCGTAGGATCATAGAAGTCATACACGAGGAAGGTCGACTGCATATTAAACGAACAGAGAAGATTGAAGCCGCCGGCATAGGTAAGGATCAAGGACAGGGCAAAGAGGACGCCCAGACCGCGGTTATGCATGGCCGTTTCAATGTAGTAAGCCGGGCCGCCGTAGCTGTGTCCTAAGGCGTTGCGGCGTTTGTAAACCTGAGCCAGTGTGCTTTCGATGAAGGCCGTTGCACCGCCGATGATGGCGATAATCCACATCCAAAAGACCGAGCCCGGGCCGCCGAGGCAGATTGCCGTCGATACGCCGATGATATTGCCCGTACCGACACGGGAGGCCGTCGAAACCATGAGGGCCTGGAATGACGATACGTTTCCGTCTTTTGTCGGCTTTTCCATGACGACGCGGATACTTTCAGCAAACATACGAAGCTGGATGAGCCGTGTTTTCCACGAGAAAACGAGGCCGGCTGCAACGAGGATGACCATTAAAATCGGATAATAAAGGACATCGTCAAGGTAATTCAGGACGTCCATGACCATAAAACCACTCCTAACCATAATAAAAAATGATAAATAAATGTAACAATTCCTATAAAAAATCATAAGATATAAATGGACACTTTGTCAATGGTTTTTGACAAATTAGCACAGGATAATTTTTATAATCATTCATTATGTAGTATAATATCGATAGAAAGGCAGGCGTTTTTATGATATCCATCGAGCAGGTCATCCAAAAGGCCGTCGCCTATGACAAAGACGACGCCCGGCGTATCCACCATTTCCTGAAAGTCTATGCCTATGCCGACACCATCGGTCGGTTGGAAGGTCTCTCAGAGGATGAGCAGTCCATCCTCCAAACAGCGGCTGTCCTCCACGACATCGGCATTCACAAGGCCGAAGAAAAATACGGTTCGTCATCCGGCCATTTCCAAGAACTTGAAGGGCCGGCTCCGGCACGGGCTATCCTCGAAGAACTGGGCGCCCCGGCACATCTCATCGACAGGGTCACCTTCCTCATCGCCCATCACCATACCTACAGCGGTGTCGACGGGGTTGATTACCAAATCCTCTTGGAAGCCGATTTCTTGGTCAATGCTTATGAAGATCACCTGAAGCCGGAAGCCATTCGGACCTTTAAAGAAAAAGTGTTCCGCACCAAAGCGGGACTCGAATTATTGAAATATACTTATGGCGTGTAATGAAGGGAGTTTTTTCTATGACAGCAATTGAAAAGTTCGTCGACATGGTCAAACATTCGGACAACATCGTCTTTTTCGGCGGCGCCGGCGTCTCAACCGAAAGCGGGATTCCCGATTTCCGCAGTACCGACGGCCTCTATAACCAGCACTATAAATACCCGCCGGAAACGATACTCAGCCACACCTTTTTCCGGGAACAGCCGGAAGAATTTTACCGCTTCTACCGCGATAAGATGCTGGCCCTCAACGCCAAACCTAATATGGCCCACCTCAAGCTGGCAGAACTGGAAAAGGCCGGAAAATTAAAGGCCATCGTCACCCAAAACATCGACGGCCTCCATCAAAAAGCCGGCAGTAAAAATGTCCTCGAACTCCACGGCAGCGTCCACCGCAACTTCTGCACCCACTGCCATAAATTTTTCGATGCCCAGTATATGAAGGATTCTACGGGCATTCCTAAGTGCGATGCCTGCGGCGGCACCATAAAACCTGACGTCGTCCTCTACGAAGAAGGCCTCGACAACGGCGTCATCGAACAGTCCCTGCACTATATCAGCCAGGCCGACATGCTGATCATCGGCGGCACGAGCCTCGTCGTTTACCCCGCAGCCGGCTTAGTCCGCTACTACCGCGGCAAAAAACTGGTCTTGATTAACAAGTCGACGACCGATATGGACAGCGCAGCCGACCTCGTCCTCCACGATGCCATCGGCGACGTCTTCAGCCATATCGTCCTATAAGTCCCCTCTTTTGTGAAAGGACTCCGATGAAAATCACCATTCTTATGAGCAGTCCCAGAAAAAACGGCAACACCAAGCAGTGTCTCGACCCTTTCTGCGACGAATTGAAGAACCTCGGCCATGAGTACCAAATCTTTTGGCTCTATGACTATCAAATCGATCCTTGTTACGCCTGCCGCGGCTGTCAACAGGACTGGCAGCATTTTGCCTGCGTCCGCCGCGACGAGCTTTCGCCCATTGCAGGCGCGATACTCAAGAGCGACCTCATCGTCCTGGCCACGCCCATCTACTCTTGGTACTGTCCGGGACCGCTGAAGAACGTCCTCGACCGCTTCGTCTACGGCTTCAACAAGTATTACGGCGACGAAGTAGGCCCTTCTCTCTGGGCCGGCAAAAGGGTCGCCTGTTTCGTCACCTGCGGCTATAAGCCCATCCACGGTGCCGATCTCTTTGAAGAAGGCATCAAGCGCTACTGCAAGCACTCGAAGCTCCAGTACCTCTCTATGTTTGCCGAACGTCACTTAGGCTATAAGACGGTTTTTATGGACGATAAAAAAGCCGAGCACGCCCGCCAGTTTGCCCGGGAAATTACGGCCGTTTCCAAAACATAAGCTCATACGCAAAAAGCTTCCATGAAGAAAATTCATGGAAGCTTTTTTTATGGATAGGATCAGGCTTCGACGACGCTGATGCGCTGTTTGATGTGGTCGCCCTTTTCGATTTCGTCGACCATGGCAATGGCGTAATCGGCGTAGGAAATAATGGATTCACCCTTGCTGTTCAAAGTGAATTCTTCGCCGGCCAGGATGTATTTTCCAGTCCGTTCACCGTCAGCACGGAAGTCGGCAGCCGGGCTGATATAGGTCCAATTGACGTCGTCATGACGGCGGAGCAGTTTGAGGGCTTCGCCCATGGCATTGGCAACGGGCTTATAAGCGTCGGGAAAATCAGGAGAATCGGACAAAGTCATGGAGTGTTCCTTGCTGAGGAACAGCGAGCCGGCGCCGCCGACAATGAGCAGTCGGGTAGGACTTCCGCTTAAAATCCGGCTAAGATGTTCCGTCGTCTTCGAGTGATCCGGCAAGGTTTCCGGTGTCCAGGCACCGAAGCCGTCGACGACGGCGTCAAAGCCTTTCAGGTCATCTGCCGCCAAATCTAAAATATCTTTCTGTACATAATGCTGAGCATCAGTCATGTTTTCAGCTTTGCGGCCAAAAGCCGTAACGTCAAAACCGCGGTTAACGGCTTCGGTAATAACTTTGCGGGACACTTTTCCACCGGCAGCAACAACAGCAATTTTTTTCGTCATGATACAACACCCTTTCTCGTTTCACAAAACACACTCAACGAATCTTTTTCGTTGTAATTAAATTAGTTACATTTAGGATAGTTGTAATATATCATATTACAACTATCCTGTCAACGTTTTTTACTACAGATTTACAAAAAATCCTCTGCCTTTTGATGGTTCACCAAAAGGCAGAGGATTCTGCACTCATTAGAAGTATACTAAGGTAACGCCGGCACCGCCGCCGTCGACGTCATCGAGCTGATATTTTTTTACGAAGGGCTGGTCATCCAAAAAGGCATGGATTTGCCGGCGCAGGGCACCGCTTCCCTTGCCGTGGATAATTTTTACCGGACTGAAACCGGCGGCGAGAGCCTGATCGAGGAATCGTTCAACATCCGGCAGGGCCTCGCTGAAGGTCTTGCCGATGATGTTGAGTTCCGTTGCCACCCGGGACGAGCGGATGGGCCGATAGGAAGAGCTGGCGGCAGCTTTCTTTTCAGCCTGCTTTTCTTTCTTCAATTCGTCAAGATAAGGGGCGCTGACGTCACTGAACTTGACGCGGACCGTCATGCCCCGCAGGGACACGGTAAGCTGCTTACTGCCCATGTCCTCGACGGTACCGATGCTTCCTAAGGTATTGACAAAGACCTGCTGCCCCACTTTTAACTGACTGCGGTCGATGGGATCGCGGTGCGGCTTTTCCGCTTCGGGCAGGGAAATCTGCTGGATGGCCCGACGGGCCTGTTCAATGGCCTTGGCCGCTTCGCGATCGGACAAGGACTCTTTGGTCTGAGCCTTGAGTTCACGGATGATCTTTTCGGCTTCGACGCGAAGGCTGCGTTTGAGGTCGACGGCATCACGGCGGCTGGCATCGATAATATCCTGCCGCTTAGACGTGACCTTATCTTTTTCCCGACGCAGGTCGTCTTCCAGTTTCCGGGCTTCCTTCAGGCGATACGTAAGTTCTGCCTGTTCTTCATCCAGCTTCTTCGCTTGGGCATTGAGCTGGGTCAGGACTTTTTCCATATCCATGTCCTGGGCTTTGCTTCGCAGTTCCTTGGCCTTTTCGAGGACTGACTTAGGCATGCCCAAGCGTTCACTGATGCTGAAAGCATGGGAGCTCCCGGCTGAGCCGATGCGCAGTTTATACGTCGGCTTCAGCGTTTCCATATCGAATTCGACGTGGCCGTTTTCAATCCCCGGCGTGTTGTAGGCGTAGTTTTTCAAATCATTATAATGGGTCGTGACCATGACGTAGGATTCCTTCTGATAGAGGGAATCCAAGATGGCAATAGCAATGGCACTGCCTTCTGCCGGGTCGGTCCCGGAGCCCAGTTCGTCGGCCAGGATGAGGTCGTCCGGCCCGCAGTGCTTCAAGATATAGACCAGCTGCTTCATGTGGCTGGAAAAGGTACTCAGGTTCTGAGAGATATCCTGTTCGTCACCAATATCGGAGAATACATCGCGGAAGACGGGCAGTTCCGACGATTCTTCGACGGGGATAAAGAGTCCTGCCTGATGCATGAGGACCAAGAGGCCCAAGGTCTTCATGGATACGGTCTTACCGCCGGTGTTGGAACCGGTAATGAGGAGGATCCGGTAGTCGCCGCCGAGGACAATCGTATTGGGTACGACATAATTGGCATCGATGAGGGGATGACGGGCCCGGATGAGCTTGATTTGCCGCGTCTTGGAAACGGCAGGCCGGCAGGCCTTCATCTGTCGGGCCAGTTGGGCCTTAGCAAAAATGAATTCCAGCTGGCCGACGCAGAGGGTGCTGTCGTAGAGTTCTCGATACTGCTGCTGTACTTTAGCTGTCAAACGGCGGAAAATCCGTTCGATTTCCCGCGTTTCTTCAATGCGGGCCGACTGCAGGTCGTTGTTGGCGTTGACGATGGCCAAGGGTTCGATGTAAAGGGTCGATCCGCTGGCCGACGTATCGTGGACGATGCCGGGAAAGGCGTGGCGGTATTCCTGCTTGATGGGAATGACGTAGCGGTTGTTTCGCACGGTGACCAAGGCATCTTGAAAGAATTTCTGGTACTCTTTATTTTGCAGGACGTTATTGACGTAGCGCTTCGTCTGCCGTTCCAGTTCTACAATGCGGCTGCGAAGGCGCATCAACTGGGGTGACGCATTGTCACGAATCTGGTGATTGTTGTCAAAGACCGTGGCAAAAGAATGGGAGAGCTGGGAAAAGTCGCCGATAACCTCGGCCTGTTCAGCCAGGTGCGGGTATTCTGCTGCCCGGTCGGCAAAAAAGGAACTGATTTCACTGTAATGCTGAAGATTGTTCCATACATCTATACATTCACGAGAATCGAGGGTTACTTCGCGCTTGGCTTTTTCCAAAGCCTGCCGGATGTCGACGATGCCGCCAAAAGGCGTGCTGGTCTCGGTCTGCGTGCAGCGGACGGCTTCTTCCGTGTCGGTCAGCTGCTGCTCAATGACATCGGCATCGCTCACCGGCTTCAACCGGCGGGCGATTTCCTTCGACAAGCGGGACGGCGCCAGGCGCACCAACATGTGCTGAACCTGATAGAATCCCAAAATTCTCATACTTCGTTTATTCATCTATGAATACTCCTGTATTATAAAATTCCGTGGAAGAAGTGGCCCCGGGTGACGGTCTGGTCTTCTTTGCCCAGAACCAAGGTCTCCGTACCGTCGATGAGGCGGCGATATCGCCGAACCTGTTCGGCCAACCACTTCGGACTGCGGCCTCGGCCTTCGATGCGAATAGCAGCAATGCCTGCCCGGACGAGGTCCTTATAGTACGGCGCCATATCGAGGTCGCGGCTGTTTAAGATGTGATTGCGGCAATATTGGTCAGTGGCAACGGGAAAATCTTCATCCCGCCGATCACGCAGAGCGTAAGCTCCACCCTGACAGACGTTGGGGCAGCCTTCCTTTTTACCATTTCCGGCAAAGGATGAGATGACGCACGATTCGGTGACCATCATTTCTACACGGCCTTCAACGACGGCTTCAATAGGGCAAGGACTCTTATGGGCCATGCCGCGGATCTGTCGCAGCGTCGCTTCAAGCGATGCCGTAATGCCGCTGCAGCCGAGGGCCGCATAGGCCGACGCCGCCTGACTGTTGAAGATATTAAGAGACCAATCGGCTCGGATAGGAAGGCCGCTGCCGACCTTTTTAGCCATCGTAAAGACAGCCATGGCGCCGACGTAAATACCGTCGATACCGGACGCAACGGCTCGTTCGAGTTCGCCCTGTACGGCCGCTCTATGGGCTTCACGAACGATGCGCGGTGTCCCGGCCCACAAAGCCGCGTCGTGGTCATGAGCTGCCTTGACGGCTGCCTGCCAGTCCTCCTTAAGGAAGGGACGATGATGATACGATTCGCCGCCGAAGATGACGACGTCGGCCCCATGTTCGGTTGCTGCCATGACGGCGTCGACAGTATCACAGCGGGCGACAAGCTCCATGGCCCTCCCCCTCTCCGGACCATCGGCCCGTTCAGGTACAGGCACGGCCTTTCCGGCTGACGGCCGCGAATAATCAGCCAAAATAACCTCGGTCAGTGCATCGACAGCCTGCCGACGCAAGTCATTGAGGACACTGGCCGGAATCATCTTCGTTTCATCCCAGGCCGTTACCTCGGCCAGGGCGAAAGGCGTCTCTCCGAGGCGTCCCAACTGTTTTTTCAGGTAATCGATGGTTGCCGGACGCTTCGAAGCCGGCTGGGGCTGAAAGTCCGCCGCAACGACTGCCGTATGGGCCTTTTCATCCCATAAGGTAAGCTCTAGTCGGCCATCACCATCGACGTCGACATGAGCGTAAATCGGAATCTTTCGCGTAAGGCCCACAGCGGTATCGGCTGCCGTCTGCCGGCCCGACGGATTCTTCTCGGTCAGGGTTCGGCGATGGACCGTCCCTCTTAGAAAATCATCCTGATAGCTGCGGTTAAAGGCCGAATCCAGTAAGGCTGCCGCTTCATCATGAGCCTCTTTACGTGCCTTAGGACTGCTGTTATGGGCATCGATGACCTTGCGGTACGCCGTGACGACAGTCCGGACATAAGTATCGCCCTTCATGCGGCCTTCGATTTTAAAGGACGTGACGCCGGCATCGAGGAGGTCGTCGATATAATCGAGGCCTTTTAAATCCTTGAGGCTGAGCACATAGGCCTCTTGTTTCATGACTTCTTTACCGTCGCGAACCAAAGTATACGGCTGACGGCAGGGCTGGGCACAGGCCCCGCGGTTACCGCTGCGGCCGCCGAGGAAGCTGCTCATCAGGCACTGGCCGGAATAGGCCATGCAGGATGCCCCGTGGATGAATACTTCAATGGCAAGCGGCGACGAAGCACAGACGGACTGTATGTCGGCGAGAGATAATTCACGAGATAAGACGGCCTGGGTGAAGCCGTTTTCTTCCAAGAAACGGACACCGTCCGAATCGGCAACGGTCATCTGCGTACTGCCGTGAAGGGGCAGGTCGGGCACGACGCGCCGAGCGAGGAGGGCCACCGCCATGTCCTGGACGATGATGCCGTCGACACCGGCCTTATCAAGGGACTTCAAATAGATTGTCAGGTCATCGAGTTCCGTATCGGCCATGAGAATATTGACCGTGACGTATACTTTTACGCCAAATAAATGGGCCGTTCTTACGGCTCGGACGATTTCGTCATCGTCTAGATTATGTGCAAAGCGGCGGGCATTAAAGCTCTTACCGCCAAAATAAACGGCATCGGCACCGGCATCAATGGCTGTAAATACGTTATCCAAAGAGCCTGCCGGCGCTAATAATTCTGCCATACTATTCCTCCTATATTGAATCAGGCCGGGCCCGATTACAACCCTTTGTAGATGGTCGTCAAATCTGCGGCCGTTACGTCATAAGGCGTTCGCTTGATACCGCTGGTCGGCATGGTCATGGTCGCGAACTTTTCAATTTCATCATCGGTGAGGCCGACCGTATCGCCCATAAGATCCTTCATGAGGGCTGCAAAGTCTTCGCTCCCGGAAAGGCCGAGGATAGCCCAGACTCGTTCGGCCTTATCGGCCATCGATTCTTCCATGAGTTTCATGTAAGCCGGCAAAAGCAGGCCGTTGGCCCGGCCATGGGTGATGCCGCGATAATAGGTCAGCATATAGCCCATGCTGTGAACCATCGTCGTTCCCGTCTGGGCAATCGTAAGGCCGGCCAGCATGGATCCATAGAGTAAGTCTTCCCGGACAGCATAGGGAATGTCGCCTTTCAAGTCGGTCAGGTGAAGGCCGATAAATCGCATAGCTTCTTCGGCCCAGACGTCACTCATGGGTGTCGACAGGTTGGACATATAGCCTTCCACGGCATGACTCAAGGCATCGATGGCTGTGTCGATAGTAACGGTCTGGGACACGCTTTCCGTATAGGTCGGGTCGGCAAAGGCATAGACCGGAAAAATGAAGGGCGTATTGATGGACTGCTTGGTCCCGGCATGGACATTGGTAAGGACACTGACTTTAGTCACTTCGCTCCCCGTTCCGGATGTCGTCGGCACGGCCACAATGGGCAGAGGCTGTTTATAAGGTCCTTTGAAAAGTCGTTCATCATCGAGATCATCCGTGCAGAGCAGGGCAATGGCCTTAGCGGCATCCATCGGCGAACCGCCGCCGATACCGACGACGAAGTCAACGCTATTCTCCTTGGCAAAGGCTGCGGCTCTGCGGATCGTATCGATAGAGGGATTGTTTTCAACATCGTCAAAGAGATACCAGGAAATGCCCAATTCATCGAGTTTTTTCGTAACCGCATCCTGCGAACCGTTGACCTTGGCGGAATGACGGCCTGTGACCAATAAGGCCCGTTTCCCCAAACCGGCTAACACCTGACCTGACTCGGCAATACAGTTTTTCCCGAAAAACACCTGCGTCGGCATATAATAGGTAAACATAAAAAATCCCCCTTTATGATACATAACATCGTTTATTTTCCTATCCATTTTATCATCTTTGAGGCTCAGAGGCCAGTTTTCTCTACGCCAAAAAGGTCCCGCACTAAGTGCCGGGACCCTTCCTGTCAGCCAAGGGCTTCCCTTCAAAAAGATACAAAAAAGGGGTCTCAGAATGGAAACCCATTGTGAGATACCCCTTTTTAATTGCATAGGTTTGACGAAAATATCTTGGAAAAATATTAACGTTTCGAGAACTGAGAAGCTTTACGAGCTTTCTTGAGGCCGTATTTGCGGCGTTCTTTTTCACGCGGGTCACGCGTGAGGAAACCGGCTTTTTTCAGTGCCTGACGGAAATCGCTGTCGACTTCCAACAGAGCGCGGCTGATGCCGTGACGGATTGCGCCGGCCTGACCGGACGGACCGCCGCCCTTAACGTCAGCGATGACGTCGTACTGTTCGGTTACACCTGTGAGTACGAGGGGCTGTTTAATAACCAATTCCAGCGTTTTACGGCCGAAATATTCGTTCAATTCTTTTTTATTGACGGTGATATTACCCTGACCCGGAACCAGACGAACTCTAGCAACGGATGTCTTTCTACGGCCAGTGCCGTAGTACTGTGCTACTGCCATGAAATCTTCCTCCCGGTATTAATTAGCGAATGTTTAACTTCAAAACTTCAGGTTGCTGAGCCTGATGCGGATGTTCAGCGCCTGCATAGACGTTCAGTTTACGGTACATCTGTTCACCCAATTTATTTTTCGGGAGCATACCGCGAACTGCCATTTCAACAACACGTTCCGGCCGTGTTTCGAGCAGATGGCCGGCCTGAGTGAATTTAGATCCACCGGGATAACCGGAATGATGGAAATAGGTCTTCTGGATTAATTTCTTACCAGTCAATTTAACTTTTGCTGCGTTGACTACAATTACAAAATCGCCTGTATCGACATGCGGGGTAAAAGTAGGTTTATGTTTTCCCCGAAGAACTTTAGCTACTTCGGCAGCAAGACGGCCTAATGTCTGGCCTTCAGCGTCAACAACAAACCATTTACGTTCGATGTTGCCTGCATTGGCCATAAATGTAGTTTTCATGCTGTGTAATTCCTCCCTGATTAACTAACTGACCAAGCTTTTGGTGCTCTTTCTCCGGGGCTAATGGAGTCCAAGTGAAAAGCTTACTTATTTATTTTACAGATTTCACTGCCCCTTGTCAACAATTATTTTGCTTTTTTTAAGCTTTTCCCGGATAAATCCCCGGCCGGAAGGACTTTTCCGCCTCAGCATAGCTGATGATTCCTCTTTCGCATACTATATATATCATTATATATTTAAGCAGTACCTTTATATTAGAACGTTTAACTTAAAATTTCTTGAATTTTTTTCGAAAAATCATTTGACAAGACCGTGTTTTGATGATAGACTTACGTCAACAACTTGATAGTGTTGCAATGAAGAGAAGAGTACACGATAGGACTTGGCACAGAGAGTTCCCGATTTGGTGAAAGGGAATGCAATGAGCATCGTGGAAGATGGACTCCGAGCAGGCTGGTCGAATAATTAGACCGTCCGGGCGCACCCGTTACAGTGCTAAGGTATTGAGGGCGAGATTTGCCTGCGTACCTGAAGAGGCTTATCCTGTGAAGGATAGGTGAAATTGGGTGGTATCACGGTGCTTCCGTCCCTTACATAGGGATGGAAGCTTTTTTTATTACAAGGCTTTCAAGTTTATACTACATTCATATTTTTTAAGATCTCAGGGGGAAATGTATTATGAGCGAAAACAAAAACTACAAATTCGAAACGTTACAACAGCATGCAGGTCAGGTTCCGGATCCGACGACGGGTTCTCGTGCCGTTCCTATTTACCAGACGACGTCTTATGTCTTTAAAGATACGCAGCAGGCAGAAGACCGCTTTGCATTGAGAGATCCGGGCTTCATCTACAGCCGTTTGACCAATCCGACCCAGGACGTCCTGGAAAAACGAATCGCCGCCCTTGAAAACGGCACGGCCGGTCTTGCTACGGCCAGCGGCGCATCGGCTATCGCCTACTCCATCATCAACTTGGCCGGCGCCGGCGACGAAATCATCGCCGCTCCGACCCTGTACGGCGGCACGGTCGAACTGTTTACGGAAACGTTCAAACACCTCGGCATTACGACGCACTTCGCCGATCCCGACGACCCGCAGTCCTTTGCCAAATACATCAACGACAAGACCAAGGCCATCTACCTCGAAAGCCTCGGCAATCCGGCCATCAATATTCCTGATTTTGAAGCCATCGCAGCCATTGCCCATGAAAACGGCCTGCCGGTCATCGTCGACAACACCTTTGCCACACCGTACCTCTTCCGTCCGCTCGACCACGGTGCCGACATCGTCGTCCATTCGGCTACGAAATTCATCGGCGGTCACGGCACGACCTTAGGCGGCCTCATCGTAGAAAACGGCAAATTCGACTGGGCAGCTTCGGGCCGCTTCCAAGAATTCGCTTCGCCGGATCAGTCCTATAACGGCGTCAACTTCGCCAAAGACATTCCCGGTGCCGGCTTCGTCACCCGCATCCGCGCCAAAGCCCTCCGCGACCTCGGCGCCTGCATCAGCCCGTTCAACGCCTGGCTCCTCATCCAGGGCCTTGAATCGCTGTCCCTGCGCATCGAACGCCACGTTGAAAACGCCCAGAAAATCGCCGATTTCTTAGAAAACAGCCCGAAAGTCGCCAAGGTCAACTATCCGTCCCTGCCGTCTTCGCCGTACTACAAATTGGCTCAGAAATACTTCCCCAAGGGAACGGGCTCCATTTTCTCCTTCGAACTGAAAGGCGGCTACACGGCAGCTCGTAAATTCATCGACAGCGCCGATATCTTCTCGGACCTGGCCAACGTCGGCGACTCCAAGTCGCTCCTCGTTCACCCGGCTTCGACGACCCATCAGCAGCTTTCGGAAGAAGCTCAGCGTGCCTGCGGCATCACGCCGGGTACGGTCCGCATCTCCATCGGCCTCGAAAACATTGAAGACCTCTTAGCTGCCGTAGAAAAAGCCTTAGCTTCGATTTAAGTATGACCTGATAAAGGAGGGACAGACGATGCCGATTAAAATTGCTGACGGCCTGGCCGCCAAGGAAAAATTACACGACGAAGGAATCTTCACCATTGATAAGGGTCTGGCCCTCCATCAGGACATACGGCCCCTGCACATTCTCATCCTCAACTTAATGCCTTTAAAGAAGCCCACGGAGCTCCAGCTCTTGCGCCTGCTCGGTGACTCGCCGCTCCAGGTCGAAGTCGACTTCTGCCATACTGAAATGCATCAGAGTACCCATACCGATGCATCTTACCTCGATGAAAACTACTGCGTCTTCGAAGACATTAAGGACCGTTATTATGACGGCCTGATCATTACCGGTGCACCGGTCGAACAGATTCCCTTTGAATCCGTCGACTACTGGCCGGAAATGAAGACCTATTTCGACTGGGCCAAGACCCATGCCTTTTCGACGCTCCTCTTCTGCTGGGGCGCCCAGGCCGGGCTCTACCACTACTACGGCATCCACAAGCGGGATTTACCGGCAAAGCTCTTCGGCATCTTTGAATACCAGCTGACACAGAAGCATCATCCGCTGCTTCGGGGCTTCGATGACCGCTACTTCATTCCCCAGTCCCGCCATACAGCCATAGACGACATTGCCGTCTACAACACGCCGGAACTGGAAATCCTGTCGCGGTCCGCCGAAAACGGCATCAACATCATCGGTACGCCGGACCACCGCCGCTTCTTCGTCCTCGGCCACTTCGAATACGACCGCCGGACCCTCGAAGAAGAGTACCTGCGGGATAAGAAAAAAGGCCTTCCCATCGCCGTCCCCAAGCATTACTACCCGGGCGACAACGATACCAAGGAACCGTACTTCACATGGTGCAGCTACGCCCATCTCTTCTACCACAATTGGCTGAATATCGTCTATCAGGAAACGCCTTATGAATTGGAATCGATTCATAGCCTCGCTTCCTGCGGCCATTAACAGACAGAAAATCACCTCCCAAGCAATATGGGAGGTGATTTTTTTATATGCCGTAATAAACGCGTCTTATTTCGTGCCGAAGATACGGTCGCCGGCATCGCCAAGACCGGGAACGATATAGCCTTGATCATTCAAGGTATCGTCGAGGGCGGCCACATAGATGCGAACGTCAGGATGGTCGGCGTTGACTTTCTGAACGCCCTGAGGAGCGGCTACCAAACACATAAGCTTAATGTTCTTGATACCCTTATCCTTGAGCAGGGTAATGGCTGCCGAAGCACTGCCGCCGGTAGCCAGCATGGGATCGACAATGATGAAGTCGCGGTTTTCAACATCAGGCAGTTTGCAGTAATATTCAACCGGTTCCAGAGTCTGCGGGTCGCGATAGAGGCCGATATGACCGACTTTCGCCATAGGGATGAGATTCAGCATCCCCTGAACCATGCCCAAACCGGCGCGAAGAACGGGGACGATGCCCAGTTTCTTACCGCTGATCTGCTTGCCCGTCATCGTAGCGACCGGCGTTTCGATGGCTACATTTTCCAACGGCAGGTCCCGCGTGATTTCATAGCCCATGAGCATGGTGATTTCTTCCAAGAGGTTGCGGAAATCTTTCGACCCCGTTTCTTTTTTGCGCATGAGCGTGATTTTATGCTGAATAAGCGGATGATCCATTACTTGTACATGCATGTGTGAATACTCCTTCCTCATTTATCCATGTCGGCAATTTTGGCAACGCGTTCAGCGTGACGGCCGCCGTCAAAGCCGGTGGACAGGAAAATACGAACGATTTCTCTGGCCAGGCCCGGTCCGATAACGCGGCCGCCCATGGTCAGAATGTTGGCGTCGTTATGGCGGCGGCAGAATTCTGCCGAAAAGGTGTCGTGGCAAAGGGCTGCCCGGATGCCGTGAACTTTATTGGCCGCAATGCCGATACCGATGCCGGTGCCGCAAACGAGGATTCCCCGGTCAAAGGTACCGTCGGCAATGGCTTCGGCAACTTTTTTGGCAACGTCGGGATAGTCGCAGCGATCGCCGCTCAAGGTGCCGTAGTCGGTAAATTCAATGCCTTCTTCTTTCAAATATTCTTTGATGTTTTCCTTCAGTTCAAATCCGCCGTGATCGGCGCCAAGTACTAATTTCATCATTAAATCCTCCCTGTCTGTGTGCTGGTATAATCCTATCTTATTATACATCTTCCCGGGCTTTGCGAAAAGCCTTAATCGACGAGGATGACATGGCCGCCGGCAGCTTTCTTCATGCGGTTCATGATAGCCAGGCCTAACCCTTCATCATCGACGCCTTCGGCTAAGATGACGTCGACGACGTCGCTGTCAAAGGAAAGGAGACCCGTATAGAGCTGGTTAGCCAAAGCTTCTTTGTCGTCGTGATGTCCCCAGACGTACATGTTTTTATGAGGAAAATGGCTGCCTACTTCTTCACTGACCAAGAAGCCGACGGTCTTCCCTTCTGCCTTAAGTGCTTCGTACAGAGACTGAAGTTTTTCCGTTACCCTATCTTCCGTCCCTACGACGACCATCATCGGTGCCGACGGTGCATAATGGCGGTACTTCATGCCAGGCGCCTTGGGAACCCCCTTGCCGGTCACCAACGTCGTATCCATTTCGACGATGGGCACGATTTCCTTCAGCATTTCAATGGTAACGCCGCCGGGACGAAGGATGGTTACCTTGTCGTCGCCATTGCATTCAACGATCGTCGATTCAACGCCGATGTGGCAGGGACCGCCATCGATGACCATATCGACACGGCCGTCCATGTCGTGCATGACTTCAGCCGCCGTCGTCGGACTGGGACGAGTCGATAAATTGGCGCTGGGACCGGCTACAGGAACGCCGGCACAGCGAAGAAAAGCCCGGCAGATATCGTGATCAGGGCAGCGTAAGGCCACCGTATCGAGGCCTCCCGTAGCCGCATCAGGAACGATGGGTTTTCTAGGCAGGACGATGGTCAAGGGACCGGGCCAGAAATAATTCATCAATTTCTGCGCCGTCGGCGAGATGACTGCCGCTGCCTGAAGGGCCCCTTCTTCGTCGGGAACGGTCAAAATCAAAGGATTGTCGCTGGGACGCCCTTTCGCTTCATAAATACTGCGGCAGGCGTCGGCATCAAGACCGTTAGCCCCGATTCCATACACCGTTTCCGTCGGAAAGACGACCAGGCCGCCGTCGCGAATAATCCTTCCGGCTTCTTCAAGAATCTCCTTCTGTTGCTCTATATCCGTAATTTCTACAAGTTTCGTCTGCTTCATGATCTATTACTCTTTTCTTGTAAATAACAGGACTCTGTCAATGCCGCCATAATCTTTAACGGTCTGCTCATGGTCATAGGCACCGGTCCGGCAGAAAATATCGATGACAGCCGGTGCTTGTCCGGCCCCGATTTCGACGGCACAGTGGCCGCCGCCTTTGACATAGGCCGGCGAGGCTTCAGCCAGTCTCCGATACACAGAAAGTCCATCGTCACCGCCGTATAAGGCAAGTTCCGGATCATGGCGCACTTCAGGCTGAAGATTTGCCATATCCTGAGCCGTCAGATAAGGCGGATTCGACACCAGCCAGTCACAGGCCATGGGCGGGACCTCCGTCAAAAGATCACTTTCAAGCCAGGTTACGCGGTCGCTAAGGCCCAAGGTTTGGCCATTCTCGGCGGCCACGGCCAAGGCCTTCGGGGAAATATCGACACCAAATCCCGTTGCCTCCGGTAAGTACGACAAGAGACTGAGGACAATGGCACCACTGCCCGTGCCGACGTCGATGACGACAGGCTTTGTTCCCTTAGCCGCTGCTATCACGGTTTCTACGAGCATCTCCGTTTCCGGCCGCGGGATGAGCACATCCTGACTGACCTTAAAATCAAGGCCCATAAAAGCCTGGTTTCCCAGGATATGGGCGACGGACAAACGGCTGCCCCGCTTTTTCACCAATTCCCGATACGCCGCCAGTTCTTCGCCGTTCATGGGCTCATCGTAATGGGCATATAAATAAATCCGCTCTTTTTTTAAGACATGGGCCAAGAGAATCTCTGCATCCAGACGCGGTGAATCGATGCCTTTTTCTGCAAAGTACTGCTGAGTCCATTGCAGCAAGGCACCGATAGTCCAAATCTTATTCATTTTCTGCTTCTTTCATCAGTTCAGCTCGGCGAGTTTCAGCCAGAGCCTGAATAAATTCGTCGATATCGCCGTTTAAGACGTTATCGAGTTTGTACAAGGTCAGGTTGATGCGGTGGTCCGTTACCCGGCCTTGGGGGAAGTTGTACGTGCGGATTCGTTCACTGCGGTCGCCTGTCCCGACCTGGCTGCGCCGTTCTTCCGTCAGTTCGGCATCCGCTTTCTGCTGAGCCTGATCGAGGAGACGGGCTTTCAAGACGCGAAGGGCTTTGGCCCTATTTTCCAGCTGCGACCGTTCGTCCTGACATTCGACGACCATGCCCGTCGGAATATGGGTCATGCGGACGGCAGAACTCGTCTTATTGACGTGCTGACCGCCGGCACCGGAGGCACGGAAATAATCGACGCGGACGTCGTCCATATTGAGGTCGATTTCGACGTCTTCTGCTTCCGGCAGAACGGCAACGGTCGCCGTCGACGTGTGGATACGGCCGCCGGCTTCGGTAACGGGAACGCGCTGGACACGGTGAACGCCCGATTCATATTTCAGCTTGCCAAAGACGCCGGATCCTTCAATAGAGAATACGACTTCTTTAAAGCCGCCCAATTCCGGTTCGTTGGAGCTGATAATGCTCGTCTTCCAGCCGGGCTGCTTTTCGATATATTTCATATACATGCGGAATAAGTCGCCGGCAAAGAGAGCTGCTTCGTCGCCGCCGGCACCGCCGCGGATTTCCATGATGACGTTTTTGTCATCCCGCGGGTCCTTGGGCAGCATGAGGATGTGCAGCTGATCTTCAAGGTCAGCCTGTTCTTTTGTAAGACCGTTCATTTCTTCCTTGGCCATGGCCATAAGGTCATCATCGCTGTCGGGGTCGTTTAAGATTTCCTGATCCCCTTCTATGGTATGGGTGATGTCCTTATACTTGCGGAACGTTTCGACAAGCGGCATGAGCGACGCATGTTCCTTCGTCAGCTTCTGCCATTCTTCCTGACGGGCAATGACCGCAGGGTCGCTGATCTGCTGTTCCAGGTCCATAAATTTATTTTCCACGGCCTGTACTTTATCCATAAATGAGCTCATAATTCTCTCCTTACTTTATCTCGGTAACGTCGCCTTCGTCAGCCGGTTTCGCAGCCTTCATAGCTTCGATGGCAACTTCTATCTGGTCGGGGTGCGGTTCGCGGGTCGTCAGATATTGAAGCCACAGACCCGGTCGGAATATGGTTTGAATGACGGGATTCGTCGTGCGCCCGGCCAGGCGTATCATTTCATAACTGATACCGGCAACGACAGGCATGAGGACGATACGGGACAAGACACGTTCGATGAAACTCGGCCAGCCCAAAAAGGCAAAGACGAAGATCGACACGACCATGACGATGAGCAGAAAATTCGTGCCGCACCGCGGATGAAGGCGGGTATGGCGCATGACATTTTCAACGGTCAGCTCTTCGCCTGATTCATAGGTCCAAATCGTCTTGTGTTCGGCCCCGTGATATTCAAAGACCCGGCGAATGTCTGCCGTCATGGAAATGGCCTTTATATAGGATAGAAATATAATCAGGCGCAAAATCCCTTCGACGACGTTGAGCCGAAAGGCACTGTCCGTGACACCGGGAATGAATTTAGCAGCATATGTAGGGATGACCAGGAAAAAAACGATGGCCAAGAGAACGGAGACAGCCATGGTCAGGGCCATCTGCCAGCTCGACAGTTGTTCCTCTTCTTCACCGGCCGCCTGAGCCGAATAAGACAGGCTTTTCATGCCGTATATCAGGGACTCGACCAAAGCAACGGTTCCTCGCAAAAAGGGTTTCTTCAGAATCGGAAATCGTTCGGAAATGGATCGAATGGCCTCTTTTTTTACCGTAATTTCACCGGACGGCGTCCGAACGGCCGTGGCAATCGTCTGGGGACTGCGCATCATAACCCCTTCGATGACAGCCTGACCGCCGACATAAATCTTCGGTTTCTTCAAAGCGCTACCTCCCTTTCTCTACATACAAATAGAGCAGAGCATTTCTGCTCTGCTGCCCACTTGTACTGCTGCTTATTTAGCTGTTTTACCATAACGTTTATTGAACTGTTCGATACGGCCACGAGCCTGCTGAGCACGCTGCTGACCCGTAAAGAACGGATGGCACTGAGAGCAAATTTCAACACGCAGTTCCGGTTTCGTAGAACCTGTTTCAAACGTATTGCCGCATGCGCAAGTTACCTTGGCATTCGGATAATACTTCGGATGAATACCTTCTTTCACCACTTACACCTCTTTCTATATCAATCATTCAAAACCTATGCTAGAATAGTTTATCACATCGGGCCTTGAATTGCAAGGAAAATATCGATGGGTTCACGGGATTCCGGTCACTCCATCAAATGTCGCAAAAGAAGACGTCAACAACGGACGCCTCCTTCTTTATATACTATATATTATGTCTTCTTTAAACAGTACTGTCATTTCCTGATTAAAAGGAGACGCTTTCACCGTCTGTTGGCATGATAGAATCGGACACACCGTGCGTAGACAAAAAGCCGCACAGGGCATGACGCGGCAAAACGGCGTGAGCGACGGTATCCATACGGGTAAAGAAAATATTGGCCGAAAACACGCTTTTGATGAAAGATAAAAAAAGACGACCACCTTCGTGATCGTCTTTTTTCTTATGGCGGAGAGCGTGGGATTTGAACCCACGATAGAGCGTTCGCCCTATACATGATTTCCAATCATGCTCCTTCAGCCACTCGGACAGCTCTCCAAGACTTATATATCGCTTACTGTATTCTCGGGATAAATACCGATATATAAAATGGTCGGGGCGACAGGATTTGAACCTGCGACCTCTTAGTCCCGAACCAAGCGCGCTACCAAACTGCGCCACGCCCCGTTACCTGACTTATATATAATATCACACTGGAAGAAAATGTCAAGTTTTTTCTTTATCTAGACCGCAATTTTCCCTCCCCGGTGAAGGGATTTCCAAAGAAAGCCGCCGATAACCGTAACGCCCAACAAGACAATCTTCATCGCGGTCGGATTCGCGGCTGCCCAGCCGACATACTGCGCTAAATACGGATCCGTTGCCACCATGCCGCCGGAAGCCCAGCCGAGGATAGCTCCGCCGATATAGACCAAAATGGGAAAACGGTTCATGACTTTGACGACGACGGTACTGCCAAAGACGATGATCGGAACCGAAATGAGCATGCCGAACATCAAAAGCCCCCAATGGTTATTCGTAACGCCGACGATACCCAGTACGTTGTCTAAACTCATGAGGGCATCAGCCATCATAATCGTCCGCACAGCCGCCCATAAGGAATCCTTCGCTTCGACGTGGATATCTTCGGCGGCTTCATCGGCTCCGATGAGCTTGATGCCGATGAAAACGAGCAGGACAGCACCGAGGGTCTTCAAAAATGGAACCTGGAACAACCAGGACACGATGAAGGCCATGATAAAGCGCAGGACAATGGCCCCTGCCGTTCCGTATAAAATAGCCTTCTTTTGCAGATGAGCCGGCAGATTCTTGGCTGCCATGCCGATGACGATTGAATTATCGCCGCCTAAAGCCAAATCGATGAGCACGACTTGCAGAATCATGGTGATGTCGAATACCAGTGTTGTTTCTAACCCTGCCAAGGCAATTCCCCCTTTATCTTGCCAAAACAATATCTCACTCATTATATGATACTTTATAGGTCATTGCAAGACAAAAACGGCTCCATAAAAGGTTCACTTTTATGGAGCCGTTCTATCTCATAAGTATCCGCAATAGTCAGCAGAAAGACTTATTTTACGATGACCGATACGCCGTCAGGAATGACCGTAATCTTCGGTTCCTTAACGCCTTTTTCAGCCAATACGTCTTTCGCCATAGCCAAAGCTTCTTCGATAGACGAAGCGTATTTCATATGCATGTCTTCAATCATCTGTTTCGGAGCTTCCGTAACCATGATGATCGTAAACCGCAGGAGCATGCGCATGAGAATCTGAGCTTCCCACTGGTCAAAGACCGTTTCGTTGCGGCCGCGGGCCAGGATTTCATCCATAGCCTTCTGGAGGGACGTAGCATTCTTCAAGTTATTGTAGAAGTCTTCCCCACCGTGACCGTCAGAGCAAGACGATACGTCGATGATGACGCCGCCTTCTTTACACGTAGCTTCAGCAGCCGTCATGCCTTTTACGGACTGGTAAATGTTCTGGTCCAAAGGATAGCCGCCGTTGGTCGTGATGACGATGTCAGCCGGAATCGGTTTTACACCGGCCAATTTCATTTCGAAGTCGACACCGGCATAGTGAGCTTCTTCGCGGTCGCCGGCAAAAGCAGCGATGACCTTCTTATCGGCGTCGATGACGACGTTGCAAATGAATGCCAGTTTAGCCGCTTTAGCAGCATAGAGCATGTCTTCATGAATCGGGTTGCCCTTCAAGATACCCGTACGGGCATTGGGGCTGGCGATGAATTCAGAGCAGTGGTTAGCCAAGACCGTAATTTTACTGGCAATACCCGGCAAAACGGATTTACGGCCACCGGACATGCCGGCGAAGAAATGCGGTTCAATGAAGCCTTCCGCAATGAGCAGGTCTGCATTGGCAGCCAGTTTATTAATGAGGCATTCACCGCCGGACGGCAAGGTGCCGATGCTGACCATGTCTTCGTCGTTACGGCTGACATGGATGGAGAATTTTTCGTGTTCGGCAATTTCTTTACCGTATTTAGCAACTAATTCATCCTGCGTTGTCGGGCGATGCATCCCCGTTGCAATGAGGATGGTAATGTCGATGTCCGGATTTCCTTTACGCAGTTCAGCCAGGAGCTGCGGCATGATGACATGGCTCGGTACGGGACGAGTATGGTCACTGGAAATGATGACGCAAGTTTTTTTACCTTTGGCCAATTCGCTCAGTTTCGGGCTGCCAATGGGGTTAGCCAAAGCATCGGCAACGAGTTCTTCTTCCGATTTCGGTGCTTTGTATTCGTGAGCATGGGATACGAGAACGCCGGCTACCTGTTCATCCGACAGTTCAAAATTGATTTTTTCTTTGCCAAAAGGCACTGCAAACTTCTGCATACGTACACACCCTTTCTAAATCCGCGCTATTTTCATAGCATTTCATAGCTCTAAAGAGAAAGGGCAAAGCCTTGGCCTTGCCCTTTTCCTCAGTATGCAACTATAACTTATGCTTCGACCGGTACTTCGTCGTTGATGCTGACAACTTTGCCCGGGTTCATAATGTTCTTCGGATCCAATGCTTTCTTAACAGCTTTCATCATGCTGAGTTCAACGGGGTCCGTGTATTTTTCGAGGAGAGCTTCACGTTTGTAGCCAATGCCGTGTTCGCCGGAGAGGCGGCCGCCGAGCTTGTAAACGAGAGCATAGATTTCGCCCTGGATTTTCGGGAGCATTTCTTCCCATTCTTCCTGAGTGCGGTCATCTTTCAAGATATCGATATGGACGTTGCCGTCGCCGCAGTGGCCGGCGCAGTGCATAGCAACATCATATTTTTCAGCCAAGCGGGAAATCTGCTGTACAGCATCAGGGATTTCCGTCATGGGAACGACGATATCTTCCATGGAGAAGACTAAGCTGCGAGCGCGGTCAGCTTCGAGGTATGCTTTACGGGATTTCCAAATAACAGCCGGGTCAGCAACCAGGGAGTCAATAGCGTTGTTTTCTTCAGCCAATTCGACGATCTTTTCGCACTGTTCGTCGAGGACATCTTCACTGTCGCCGGCGATCTGGATGATGATGTAGTTACCGACGTCAGATTTCGGCAGTTTTTCATCGAGGAATACTTCAACCTGTTTGATAGAAGCGTTATCCATGAATTCAACACAGACCGGAGTGATGCCGGCGCCCATGACTTTCGGCGTCAAAGCGATAGCGTCGTCGAGGTTGTCGAATACTGCCAAGAGGTCCATCTGGTATTTCGGAAGAGCAACCAATTTGAGGTAAATCTTGGTGATGATGCCAAGGGTACCTTCAGAACCGATGAAGAGGTGCATCAGCATGTAGCCCGTAGCATTTTTACGGAATTTACCGCCAAGGGTTACAACTTCGCCGCTCGGAGTAACGACTTCCATGCCCATGACCTGGTCACGAGTTACACCGTATTTAACAGCGCGGTTACCACCGGCGTTGGTAGCAACGTTACCGCCGATGAAGCAGGAGTCCCCACTGCAGGGGTCGCCGCCGTAGAAGAGGCCTTCTTTCTGAACGGATTCCTGGAGAACGGCCGTCGTAACGCCCGGTTCAGTAACACAGACCATGTTTTCTTTGTCGATTTCGATGATGTTGTTCATGCGTTCGATGGAGATGATAACACCGCCGAACGTAGCAACAGCACCGGCTGCAAGGCCCGTACCGGCAGCACGCGGAACCATAACTGTATCGTTTTCATAGCAGAGTTTTACGACTTTAGAAACTTCTTCCGTCGTAGCAGGGAGAACGACGACCTGCGGTTCTTTCATGTAGTGAGGGTCCGTTACTTCATCGTGGGAATACGGTTCGAGTTTTTCTTTGTCCGTATAAACGTACTTTTCGCCAACGATTTGTTTGAACTGTTCAATTAACTCTGGTGAAACTTTACCTTTTGCCATAATACATACCTCCAAATAATGAAAAGAATAAGCATAACACTTATTTACATCCGGAAAGGACTTCCAGATTAAGACCGAATATAACGAAAATATAAACTAGTCTGTTGTGTTTATTCTTCGTTTATCTCTTACAGGTATCATTATACTCTACTTTGCTATGCATGTAAATTACATTTGTACATTTTGTACATATCACTTTTCGATTGATTTACACTATTCCATGATAACTTATCATAAGAACGATTTATTTTTAAATAAACCGACGGCAAACGAAAAATTTTAAATCGTAATCATTTTTACGAATTTTTACTATGCTTTAAAGTAATATTATATCATTCCTATAAGGAAACGTTTCGTATGAGGAACATTTCACAACAGATTATATCACATTGTTCCCTTTAGAAAAAGGGTATGCTACATAGATATGCAGCATACTCTTTCATGCCTGCCTACTATATATCAGTTGACTAAGAAAGGAACGACGCTGGGAGCTACAATGGTAATGATACCGGCAATGACCAGTAAGAAGAGACAATATCCAACGGTTCCCCGCATAATTTCGCCTTCTTTACCATCAGCAACGGCACCGACAGCACCGATACCAAGGGCAATACTCTGCGGAGAAAGCATCTTGCCGATACAACCGCCAAGGGAGCTGGCACCTGCAAGCCAGGGCTGACTCATGCCGAGACTGGACGCAACCGAAGTCTGGAGCGGTCCAAAGAGGACGTTGGCGTTCGTGCACGACCCGGTGATGAAAGCGCCTAAGCCGCCGACGAAGGGAGCGAAGACCGGATAACCGTTGCCGGTTGCAAAGACGAGCGCATCGGCGATTTCCTTGGTCATGCCCGAATAAGTCATCAGTTTCGCAACGACGACGACGGTGATGATCGTCAAGTACGTAAAGCGCAGGCCGACGAAGTTGTCTTTAAAGACCTGAGCGATTTTACCGATGGAAGCACCCTGATAGAGACCGCCCAAAATGGAGGCGATGAAAATCATGATGCCCGGAACGGCAATCCATGTAAAGGTGTACGGTTTTGCACCGGCACCGGCGTAAATCGGAACCGTCGTTTTAATGGAAGCCAGCGGTCCGTTGATGAACGGGAAGAGTTTCGACGTTCCGACGAGAAGGACGAAGATCAGGATGAAAATCATAGCAGCTTTTACGCCTTCACCAAAGGAAACGGCTTTCTGATCATCCGTTTTGAAGTCAACCTGGTATTCCGGATTGCTCGTCGTTTTGCAGGCTCTGGAATAAAGGACGATAACGGCCATGATAATGATGGACGAAACCATGACCGGCAGTTCGGCACCGATGGTCACGGAAATGAGCAGCTGCGGGATAGCCAAGGCTAAGCCAGAAAGAAGTGTAACGATTCCGACGCCCTTGATGGCTTTCAGGCCGCCGCCGATACAGATAACCATTAAGAACGGAACGATCAGATCAGGAATAAAGGATACGATGGAAACCTTCGTAGCCAAGACACCGGAATCAAGACCCGTAACAGCAGCCATGGTCGTCGTCGGAATACCGATGGAACCAAACGAAGGCGCTACGGCGTTAGAAATCAAGCAGGCAACGATGGTCTTGATCGGCGGGTAGCCGAGGGCAACCAACATCGCTGCCGGAATAGCAACAGCCGTACCGAACCCGGCCATGCCTTCCATGAAAGTACCGAAGCCCCAAGCGATGAGCAGGAACAGTACGCGTTTGTCTTCACTAACCGTGGTCAGCATCTGTTTGATAATTTCCAGGCTGCCCGTTGCAACCGTCAACTTATAGGCAAACAGAGCCATAACGATGACCAGCAAAATCGGCCAACATGCCAAGGCAACCCCTTCTAAGGCCGCCGAAATAGCGATGGGAACCGGCATGTCATAAACGGCCACAGCAACAATAAATGCGATAATGGCTGCGATTGGGCACGCTTTCCAACCGGCCATCTTCAAGAATCCCAATGCTACAATGAGAAATAGAATCGGGAGTAAGGCCAAGATAACCATTACATAACACCCTTTCATAAAAAATACACGTGTCACGCCTTTAAGAGGCATGGGCTCGTCCATAAAAAAATTATGGGCAGCGCCGTTTCTCATATTAGATTGTATCCGGATACAGTTTCTATGCTTGTTATTATATACCTGAAAGTAATATTTGTAAATTACATTTAGACATAATCATATGCCTATTTTCGATATAAATCACAATATTCTTTACTATTTTGCATATTAACCCGTAAAATTCTTGAGTTTGTAAAGTAAAAATAATTAAATATTATTTTT
>DCJQ01000009.1 GCA_002319965.1 Megasphaera sp. UBA1696 | reverse complement strand
ATGCCTATTCGGCGCCAATAAAAATCGGACCTCTCCGACGAGAG
The DNA here is from genome assembly GCA_002319965.1 of Megasphaera sp. UBA1696. Classification (GTDB taxonomy): domain Bacteria; phylum Bacillota; class Negativicutes; order Veillonellales; family Megasphaeraceae; genus Megasphaera. Next base: position 40,354 of record DCJQ01000009.1, on the reverse strand, counting down.
ATCCGATTTTTTTTATGAAACAGAGGAGGATTATTTTGCCAGAGACTTTGCAAAATCGCGGCCAAAGTCACGGCAAAGGTTTTGTGATTCCATATCGGGGTTCCATTGGCAGCGAAGCCCGTCGTTGACCAGTTCAAATCCGGCTTCTTTTAAAAGGCCTGTAATCTGTTTGACCGATTCACCGCTCCAGCCGTAACTGCCAAAGGCAGCCGCTTTCTTGTTTTTAAACTTCAGGCCGCGAATCATTTCCATGATGCCGCCGATAGAGTAGAGAAAACCGTAGTTGATCGTCGGTGAGCCGACTAAAATAGCCTTCGATTTAAATACTTCCGTGACGATGTCATTCTTATCGTCGACAGCTGAATTATACAACTTGACCGTCAGCGTCGGGTCGGCCTCACGAAGACCTTGAGCGATGGATTCAGCCATACGCCGCGTGGCGTTCCACATCGTATCGTAAATGATGGTAATCTGATTTTCCTGATATTCTTTAGCCCATTTCTGATACGTTTCCACGATTTGCAGGGGATTATCGCGCCAGATGACGCCGTGGCTGGGGCAAATCATGTTGACCGGAACGTTCATCTTTAAGATTTCATCGATTTTACGGATGACCATCGGGCTGTAGAGATTCAAGATATTGGCATAATACTTCATGGCTTCATGATAGAGTTCTGCCTGGTCGACGCAGTCGTTATACATCCATTCGCTGGCAAAGTGCTGGCCGAAGCCGTCATTACTGAAGAGGATGTTTTCGCCGGTCATATAGGTAAACATCGTATCCGGCCAATGGAGCATGGGCGCTTCAATGAATACCAGTTTACTGTCGCCCAGATCCAAGGTATCCCCCGTTTTGACATTGACATAATTCCAATCTTGGTGATAGAGTCCGCGAAGGATGGCTTCGCCTTTTTGGGTACAGTAAATGGGAACGTCGGGGATTTCCCGCATCAAGGCAGGAAGGGCCCCACTATGGTCATTTTCATTATGATTCATGACGATGTAATCGATGTTATTCAAGTCGATTTCCTGTTTTAAGTAATCGACGAATTCTTCATCGAAGGGTTTCCATACCGTATCGATCAAGGCGACTTTCCGGTCGCGAACTAAATAGGAATTATAAGACGAACCCTTTTCCGTCGAATATTCATGGCCATGAAACTTATTCAGTTCCCAATCGATTTTTCCGACCCAAGTAACTTTTTCTGTAATTTTTCTTCCCATAAGGCATACTCCTTTCGCGTCAGACCGTCTGCTGACTCCATCATACCGAAACAAGAGGGCTCATAACTGCCCTTTCTGAATTGAGTATATCCAATGAAGGGACAAATATCCATTGCAATTCCAACAAAATTTAACCTTCTTGCAAAAAAAGTATACTTTGGTTAAAGCCCTTATCCATCGTCACAAACTGTCTGAATCGATGAATCCATGTTATAATTTAATTACAAAAACTTATTCTGAGGGGAGAAGCCACTATGAATATCACCGTCTTAGGCTGTGGCCGCTGGGGCAGTTTCCATGCCTGGTATGCCGACCACATCGGTCATGACGTGACCTTATGGGGACGACCGGGTTCGAAAAACCTGAGCCGCCTGAAAGAAACAAGGCAAAATGATTATCTTACCTTACCGAGCACAATTAACCTGACCGACGATCTGAAAGGGTCCCTGTCCGGTGCCGATATCTGCATCATTTCCATCAGCGCCCAGCAGCTTCGTCCCTTTACAAAAGATATCCGGAGCGCCGGATACGCCAAGAATTTGCCCTTCGTATTGGCCATGAAGGGTCTCGAAGCCGGCAGCGGCAAGCGGCTTACGACAGTCATGGCCGAAGAATTGGGAGAAACGGTACGGTCTGCGGTTTGGGTCGGTCCCGGCCATGTCCAGGATTTTATCAGCGGCATGCCCAATTGCATGGTCATCGCCTCGGCGGACGATGAGTTGACCCATTTCTTAGTCGATACGTTTACCAGCCCGCTGATCCGATTCTATTACGGCCAAGATCTTCTCGGCATTGAAATCGGGGCTGCTGCCAAAAACGTCGTCGGTATTGCCGCCGGCATGCTCGACGGGGCCCATATGACGGCCTTAAAAGGTGCCCTCATGGCCCGCGGTGCCCATGAATTATCGGTATTAGTCGCTGCCATGGGCGGCCAGGCCATGACCGTGTACGGCCTCAGTCACTTAGGCGACTATGAAGCGACCCTCTTTTCGCCGCACAGCAACAACCGCCGCTTCGGCCAAGATTTTATCGAAGGAACCTCGTTTTCAAAACTGGCCGAAGGCGTCAGCACGACCGAAGCCCTTCTAGATCTCTCTGAACGATACGGCGTAGAACTTCCGATTACGTCAGCCGTTCATTCCATCATTCAGGAAAAGAAAGATCCCCACGAAGTCTTAAAAAATCTCTTTCTCCGCTCGACCAAAAGTGAATAAACATCTTACATGTCACGAAAAAGGAGCTGTACCTAAAAAGGTATAGCTCCTTCTGTTATGTATTTATTTTTCTTCTTCATCGTCTTCTGAATAATCAGGATTGCGAGTGACAAGGATTTTATCGACGCGGAGATTATCCATATCGACGACTTCAAAGGTAAAGTCTTTCCATACATAGGTATCCGTTTCCCGTGGAATGCGGCCGACGCCATAAGTAATCAGGCCGGCCAGCGTTTTATACAAGTCTTCTTCTTCATCAGGCAATTCATCTTCGATGCCGAAGAAATCTTTAAATTCTTCAATCGTAAGCAGTCCTTCGATAAGCCAGTCGTTCGGCCCCCGCTGAATAATGCGGTTGGCTTCTTCCTTCTTTTCTTCTTCCCCGGCCGGCATGATGCCGACTAATTCTTCGAGGATGTCGTGGAGGGTCAGGATACCGCTGAAATTGCCGTATTCATCGAGGACTGCGACTTCATGGACGCTGTGTTCGCGAAAGACGTGGACCACTTTCATAATATCCATCGATTCCGGAATATAAATCGGTTTGTGGACGCATTCTTCTACAATCACGGGCAGAGACGCCGGTTTTTGATGGCGAATATTTTCATAATACTTCTGAAAGATTTCACTGACCGAAACCATGCCGATGAAGTCATCTAAAGAACCCCGTCCGACAGGCAGGTTATTATGGTTAAAAGCCACCAATTCCTGCATCATCGTCGCTTCCGGGTCTTCCACGTCGAGCCAATCGACCTGCGTCCGGTTGGTCATGATGTCGCCGACATCCATGTCGGCCAGGCGAAAGACGCGGGTGACCAGCTCCGGTTCTTCTTTTTCAAAAGCCCCAAGTTCGACCCCCTGCTCTAAGAGCAGTTTTATTTCATCTTCCGTAACCGGCAGGACTTCCGGCTTCTTGACGCCCATCATCTTGGTCACAGCCGTCGTCGACCACGACAATATCCATACGACAGGCGTACAGATTGCCGAAAAGTACAGCATGGGACGGGCCAGCAAGCAGGCTACTTTTTCAGGATTGTCAATGGCAATCCGTTTAGGAACAATTTCACCGAGGATAATCGTCAAATAGGTAATCAATACGACGACACTGGTCAGACTGATCGTATAGGCATACGGTTCAAGGCCTGGAATCTTCGCTACATAAACGGATAAGGGGCCGGCCATTTCCGTACCGCCGTAAACACCGGTCAGAAGACTGATCAGGGTAATGCCGAACTGGACCGTAGAAAACATCTTATTCGGATTTTCACGCAGTTTCAAGACGATGGCCGCCGACTTGCTGCCTTCATCGGCAATCGCTTCCAATCGCGACTGATGGCTGCTGACGATAGCCATTTCCAATAAAGAAAAGACGCCGTTGCCAAAGATAAGTAAGATGATGACCAGTAACTGTTTTCCTAGGGAAAACTCCACAGTAGATACACTCTCCTTTTAGATTACCACCAAGGTCCTACACCGATGCCGATTCCACCGCCATGATGCCATCCGCTGCCCCAGCCGATTCCGATACCGACACCGACGCTGGGATTATTGCGGGATTTTGATTCTCTGCGATCCGCTTCATCGACGACGGTAATTTCTTTAGTCACCGTGCGAAGGGCATCGCCGATTTTCACATCTACGACGAGATCGACTTTCCCGGCTTCCAGCGGGCGGATATTCATATGTTCCGTAATATCGGCAATTTTCGTATTGAGGCTGGTCGCCTTGATATCATAAGGAATCATTCCCGGTACATGAACGCGGATGATGCCGTAACTGCCAAGAGGGATTTTTTGCGGATAGACGACGACTTCAACCTTATCCATCAATTTTTCGGCACTGCCGTAGATAAGGGATGCCTGCTGGTCGTTCTGAAGCTTCCAGGCATTGCTCTCATCTTTAGCCACAAAATAGTTCCCCTTTAAGACGTGGGAGTCCGTATCGTAAGCTTTGACGTGATAGAAGTAGTCGCCGACGACCTGCTTATCAACGCGAAAATAATAAGCGCCTGTAAGGCCTGTCGTCTGCGGAGGCAAGGCCATAAGCAATCCGGTTACCTTCTCATAGGTACGGCCTTCCAGAATATAAAAATCACTCAAATTCTTCATATTGACCGTCGGATCGGTGAGGATGACGGCTGACGAATTTCCCGTCTGCGTACCTTCCGGAACGCCGTCGGCCAGGACGGTCATCGTACTGACCGTCAGACAAAGGGCAGCGAGAAGCAGGTGCCATTTTTTCATCGGTAATCCCTCCTTATGATAAGGTAACGAGACAAATCATTTTTTTAGTTTATGAATGCCTTCCAGACGATGCATGGCTTCGGCTAAGGTTTCATCGCGGACGGCAAACTGCAGTCTTGCCAAGTGATGGACAGGTTCTTTAAAAAAGGTCGATGCCGGAACGAGGGCGACGCCGATTTTTTCAGCTAAATCCCGGCAAAAGGCTTCATCGTCATCATACCCGTAGGGGCCGATGTCGAGGAGCATATAAAAAGCTCCCTGAGGGACGTTGTGAGCTATGCCGATGGCATCGAGGCCCTTCATGACGAAATCCCGCTTTTTCCGGTAGAGTTCCCGCAGGCCTTGATAGTAGTCAAGACCGAACTCCAGACCGGTTACGGCCGCTTCCTGAAGGGGACTGGGAGCGCTGATTGTCAGATAGACGTGCAGCTTTTTAATGGCATCGGTTACTGCGGGAGATGCAAAGATATAGCCTAACCGCCAGCCCGTAATCGAATACGTCTTCGACAGGGAGCCGCAGGAAATGGTCCGTTCATACATCCCGGAAAGGGTCGAAAAATAAGTATACTCCGTCGGTTCATAGACGATGTGTTCATAAACTTCATCGATGACGGCAAAGGTATCATACTTTTCGACAAGGGACGCAATCGTAAGCAATTCTTCTTTCGAAAAAACCTTACCGCAGGGATTGGACGGGTTACAAATAAAGATTGCCTTCGGCCGCTGTTTAAAGGCTGCTTCTAATTCCTCCTCATCAAAGGTATAATTTTCTCCTTTGAGGGACACATAAATCGGCTCGGCGCCGCAGAGCAGGGCATCCGTTGCGTAGGCTTCATAAAAAGGTGAAAAGAGGATTATTTTGTCGCCGGGATTGACGATGGCCATCATGGCCGTCATCAGCGCTTCTGTACCGCCGCAGGTTACGACGATTTCCGTCTCGGGATCGGGGCGTTGGCCCGTAAAGCTTTTTCGATAATCAGCCAGAGCCCGGCGCAGATTCGAAGCCCCGTTATCGAGACTGTACTGATGAGGTCCCTTCTTGGCGACTTCCGCCAATCGGTCGAGCATCGCCTTAGGCGGCGGAAAATCAGGAAATCCCTCTGACAGGTTAATGGCCCCACAGCCTTCGGCCACCTTTGACATGCGGGCAATGACGGAATCGGTAAATAAGTTTATCTTTTGAGAAAGTGTCGGCATTGGTTCTCCTGATTATAAGTCGAGGTTACGGACCTTTTTCGCATTGTCTTCAATGAATTTACGCCGCGGTTCGACCTTATCGCCCATGAGGACCGAGAAAATACGGTCGGCTTCCACAGCATCTTCCAAGTGAACTTGGAGCATGGTCCGGTTTTCCGGATCCATCGTCGTTTCCCACAGCTGTTCCGGATTCATTTCGCCAAGACCTTTATAACGCTGGACGACGACGGCATTGTTATCGCGTCCTAATTCATCAAGCTTGCTCTGCATCGATTCATCGGTATAGAAGTACCATACCTGTTTGCCCTTACGCACCTGATACAGCGGAGGCTGAGCGATGAAGACGTGGCCTTCCGTAATGAGGGGCTTCATAAACCGATAGAAGAATGTCAAGAGCAGCGTGCGGATATGGGCACCGTCGACATCGGCATCGGTCATGATGATAATTTTATCGTAACGGCGTTTACTGATGTCGAATTCCTGACCGATACCGGTACCGAAAGCCGTGATCATAGAGCGAATTTCTTCGTTCGCCAAAATCTTATCGAGACGAGCTTTTTCGACGTTGATGATTTTCCCGCGAAGCGGAAGGATAGCCTGGAATCTCCGATCTCGGCCCTGCTTGGCGCTGCCGCCTGCCGAGTCACCTTCGACTAAGTAAATTTCCGTCTGATCGGGATTTTTTTCCGAGCAGTCGGCCAATTTACCGGGAAGACTACTGATTTCCAAAGCATTTTTCCGGCGCGTCAATTCGCGGGCACGGCGGGCTGCCTGACGGGCACGAGACGCCGAAATCGTCTTATTAATGACCGCTTTCGCTTCCGACGGATGTTCTTCAAAAAACTCTTTCAGGCCATCGGAAATGATGTTGTCGACGATGCCTTTGACTTCACCGTTGCCGAGCTTGGTCTTGGTCTGCCCTTCAAACTGAGGTTCCCGTACTTTGACGCTGATGACAGCGGTCAACCCTTCGCGGACGTCTTCCCCGGATAAATTATCTTCATTGTCCTTTAAAATGCCGGCACTGCGGCCATAATCGTTAATGGTACGCGTCAAGCCGGAACGGAACCCGCTGAGGTGCGTGCCCCCTTCTTCGGTAAAGATATCATTGACAAAGGTCAGGATATTTTCACTGTAGCCGTCATTATACTGCATGGCGATATCGACGATAACCTTATTTTTTTCACCATCGATGCTGACCACCGTCGGATTGACGGCCTGGTGTTTTTCATTTAAGAAGGAAACAAAGGAAACGAGGCCGCCTTCATAGCAGTATACTTCTTGTTTGCCTTCGCCTCTTTTATCCGTAAGGGTGATGTTTAAACCTTTATTCAAAAATGCGAGTTCCCGCAGACGGGTCTTCAAGGTATTGAAATCGTATACCGTATCGGGGAAAATGTCATGATCCGGTTTAAACGAAACGCGGGTTCCCGTTTCTTCGCCGGCTTCTAAGGGCCGGATTTTTTTCAACGGCGACTCCGTCAACCCGCGGGCAAAAGAAATGTCCCACAGATAGCCGTCTCGCTTTACTTCGACCTTAGTCCAGGCACTCAGGGCATTGACGACAGAAATACCGACGCCATGGAGGCCGCCGGAAATGGGATAGCCGTCGCCGCCGAATTTGCCGCCGGCATGGAGGACGGTCAATACGACTTCAACGGCAGGCTTGCCGATCTTATGCATGGCAACCGGAATACCACGGCCGTTATCGACAACGGTGATACTGTTGTCTTCCTGAATCGTAACTTCGATATGTGTACAATACCCGGCCAAGGCTTCGTCGATACTATTGTCGACGACTTCATATACCAGATGGTGCAGACCGCGTTCAGACGTACTGCCGATGTACATCCCAGGCCGTTTACGAACGGCTTCCAGGCCTTCTAATACTTGAATCTGTTCGGCACCATATCGCGCTTTGTCTTTCGACATATAAATTCTCAACTCCTGTTTCTTGCAATTTTTAATGATTAACTAGGCAACTAACACTTTATTATACCGTAAAATCAACAATTTTTAAATACGTACCGCCGTTACGCCTTTTCGCAATGCGACAAAATCTGCAAACATTTCTGATATCGGCGAAGCATGGTCTCCCCGGTCAGGGGCAGAGAATAGACCGCCTCCCCGGTAATCACTAAGGAGCGCCAATTCCGTTCTGACGAAACTCCGACGGCTCGCACCGGGAGGTCGAAAGACTGTAAAATAGCCGCGCCCTTTTGCTTCGGATACGGTATGATAGCCACGATATCCTTGATGGGAATCATCATGTCAGGACTCAGATGAAGATACATTATGTTCTGGTTTCCTCCGATATTTTGCAACGAGATTTTCAATAAATTTAGGCGGTATATCGCCGGGGACCCGCCGGGTAATGAGCAGGGCCAAGATCAGATCGTCGGCATCGGAATCATACTCATAGTATACTTTTTCAATATACCGATAGATGAGATTACGCCGAACGTCGTTATAGGCCTGCTCAGCAGCTTTATCTTGAATCGAGACGGCTAAGTGCTCAGCCATTTTCTCCCAACTCAGCCAGGGCATATCTTCTAAAACAGAGCGTACCTTCATTTTCAAGGCATGGCGGGCGGCACTGCGGCAAAAGATACAAAGCTTTTCGCCTTTAGCCATCCAGCGGCCGCAGGAGGGACAGGGAATGAAGCCGCTTACGGCATAGGCTTTTACCCGTTTAGCCTGGGCAAAACGAAGCTGTACGACCCGTTCCCGCAAGCCGTCCGGTAGTTTTTCCGTTTCACGACGAATGTTGGCCACCGTCGAATCGTCGAGAATGACTTGGCGAATATTCCCTTCAGGAAGGACATCTTTTTCTTCTCCGTCTAAGGTTTCATAGACCGTCTGAACCGGCTTTTTCCCCTTTTTGACAAAACGGACATCGGCAATAGCCTGATGCCCAACATAGGAATTAACTTCCTCTATTATTTTATTTTTATACATAAATAAATAATTCATGTAAACGGGATTCATGACGGAAATGACAATAACATTATTCTTAAAATCTAATATATATGAATATTTTGCAATTTGCTCGCCTACGATTTTTTTCCAGTCCCGCTTAGCCTGGTACATCCGGTAGGGAAGGAGCAGCCGGTGTTTGGCCAAGACTTCCGGAATGGCAAGTCCGGCTTTTTCGAGTTTAAGACTTCGCTTCTCCATTAGAAACCACCCTCCCTTGTTCAATGCAGATGGGATGACAGCCATCCATACCGGCAAAAATCTCCGGCTCGGTCGTCGTAATAAAGGTTTGAATCCGGTTGCGGACAAAGTCCAGCAAGGCCTGGCGCCGGCTTTGATCGAGCTCACTCATGACGTCATCCAATAAGAGGACGGGGTATTCGCCGGTCTCCGATTTGATGAATTCCAGCTCCGACAGTTTCAGCGCCAAGACGGCGGTCCGCTGTTGTCCCTGAGAACCGTATTTCTTTAAATCCCCTTGGCCGACAGAAAACAAGAGATCGTCACGATGAGGCCCGACCGACGTAGCCTGACGACGGATATCTTCCTCGAGATGCTGCTGAAGCTTTTCATAATACCATTTCGGATCGGTCTGATGGCGGCCCTCCCCATTCCCATAAGGTTGGACATAGGTCAGGTGCAGCATTTCTTTTCCCCGACTGAGCCTTTTATGAAGAACCCCTGCCAAAAACGATAATTTCTGAAGGGCTTCTAAGCGTTTGGATACGATGGAGGCTGCAAAACCGGCAATCTGACGATCCCATTCATCCAGCGATTGGCGGCCCTTATATTTCATTTTTTTCAATAAGAGGTTGCGCTGCGACACGGCCCGGTTATACTGCAGCAAATCTCGGTAATAGGAGCGGCTGACCTGAGAAATCTCCATATCGATAAAACGGCGCCGCAAAGAGGGACTGCCCTTGATGAGCTGAAGGTCATCGGGCGAAAACAGGACCTCATTCAAGGTTCCGATCAATTCTTTCTGCGGTACCTTAGTTTCATTAACCCACAGTTCTTTTTTCTCGAGCTTGGACAGGATCACTTTTATCTGCTGTGTCGTATCGTTACGGTTAAAATCGATGATAACGCTAGCCTTATCCTGATTCCAAGAAATAAGATCAGAATCGGCAATGCCCCGATAAGACTTGCCGATTCCGCCTAAATATAAAGATTCCAGAAGATTGGTCTTCCCTTGTCCGTTTTGCCCATATAAGAGAATCGTCGCCTTAGGAAAGGAGATTTTCTGATTCTCATAATTTCGGAACCGGTGCAGTCGAACCGACTCAATCATCATAATTATTCACCTTTAATCAAATATGTACCGACATCCTTAATTTCTACCGTATCTCCCGGATAGAGTTTTTTTCGCTTGGCCTTGCATAAAATTCCATTTACTAAAATTTTATCTTCATCCAATAAAAAGCGGATTTCGCCGCCGCTTTGTAAAATACTGGCCCATTTCAGAAATTGGTCCAATTGGATCATCGGCGTTTCAATTTTAATTGTTTCCATTATTTTGTCCTCATAGGGGTTACAACAAATACACAAGAATCGTCATCCTTGTCTTGAACGAGCATCGGGCTGTTTTCTTTCGATTTCAAGATGACGTCGCTGCTCTGGCAATGTTTCAGGATGTCGAGGATAAATTTTCCATTGAAGGAGATATCTAATTCTTCGCCGTCCATGTCGCAGGAGACGTAGTCTTCGACGGTCCCGTAGTCGGGATGCTGGCTCATCAATTTAATCTGGCCCTCGCTGATGAGGAAGTTAATGACATTATACTGAGCATCTTTAGCTACGATGGAAGCGCGTTCGACAGCGCCTGTAAATTCGGAGCGATTGACTTTGGCAATACATTTAAAGTCCGTCGGAATGACCCGGCGGTAATTGGGGAAGTCCCCTTCGATAAGGCGCGTACGGATGTAAACGTTGCCGAACTGAACGGCCAGGTAGTTGCGAACTGCCGTGATTTCGACGGTCTCGGGAATATCCGTCGGCAGCTGACGAGAAATTTCCGACAAGAGCCGGCTGGGGATAACGGCCTGGAGGGGATTATCCACCGGTTCATCGAGGGTCGTCTTTTTCAGGGCCAGGCGGTGCGTATCGGTAGCAACCATAGTCATCTGGTCACCTTGGACATCGAGGAAGGTTCCCATAAAAATCGGACGAGCTACGTCAGTTGCACAGGCATAAGACGTATTGTCGATTAAATCTTTTAAGACGACACTCGTCGTTTTAAAGCTGGCATAGCCATTTTCGACGATTTCGACTTCATTAAAATCATCGGGGTTGATGGTCAGGCATTCAAATTTCAATTTGTCGCCTTTAATGAGCAGCTGCGTATCCGTATCGGCTTTGATGATTTCAATTTCATCACTGGGGATCCGTCGGGTCAAGTCCATTAAATAAGGATTAGCAATGAAGGCTTCTCCTTTTTCCTCGATAATGCCGGGAACGGTGATCTTAATTCCCATATCATAGTCATTGGCCTGAAATTCGATAATGCCGTGAAGGGCTTTTATCAGAAGGCCGTTTTCAGAAGACATGTTGTTGTTTTTGTTCTGAGCTACTTTTTGGACAGCTTGTAAGCCTTTGTTCAGATCTTCTTTTTTTAGTTTCAGTCTCAATGGAGTATCCCCTTTTCTGCGTTGAGTAAATTAATTAAATGTGAATTAAAAAATAGTAGTCTTAGTAGTAGGGCCTGTGAATTTGTGGATAAGTGATGAATAAGAGCGAATTTCAGCTATCCACAGGTGTGGATAAAATGTGGATAACAAGTTATTTTTTGTCCACATTTCCACTGTGGATTTCTTTTTTTACCTTATCCACAATCTATCGATATTTTTATCAACCTAGTTATCCACACCGCGGATTTCATTCATCATCTTTTCGATATGTTCTTTGAAGTGACGGTCTTCTTTGGCTCGTTCCATAATCTTGGTACAGGCATGCATAACCGTCGTATGGTCACGACCATTGAAAGCCGTCCCGATATGAGGATAGGTATTTCCTGTCAGTTCACGGCACATGTACATGGCAATCTGACGCGGGAGGGCGATATCCTTGGTCTTTTTCTTTCCCATCAATTCTTTATAATTGATATTGTAATGTTGGCAGATATAAGTCGTGATTTCATCGATGGTAATATACTTCTTTTCATCTTGCGCATCAGTGATGTAGCTGATTGCATGTTTAACCAACGGCAAGGTGACATTACTCTTGGTCTGCAAGGCTTCTAAGAGGACGCGGATGAAAGCGCCGTGCAGCTTTCTGATATTTTCGCTGACATTGGCGGCAATGTAATTTAAGGCATCTAAATCATAGACGATATTTTCTTTTTCGGACCAGGTTCGTAAGATGGCTGTCCTCGTTTCCAAATCAGGCGGTTCGATTTGCGTAACCATGCCGTTTTCAAAGCGGGAGCGCAGGCGTTCTTCCAGTTTTTTTATGTCGCGGGGCGGACGATCACTGGTAAATACCATCTGCTTTTTATCCTGATAGAGCTTATTGAAGGTGTGGAAGAATTCTTCCTTAGAGCTTTCCTTTTCACCGCGGCCGAGGAATTGGATATCATCGACGAAGAGGACGTCGACGTTGCGGTACCGGCGGCGGAAGCTTTCCGTATTTTGGTCCTGGATGCATTGAATAAATTCATTGACAAAGTCTTCGCTGGTAATGCATAAAAGGCGCATATTCGGGAAGTTTTTCAACAGTTCATGGCCGATGGCATGCATTAAATGGGTCTTGCCGAGGCCGCTGTCCCCGTAAATATAAAAGGGATTCCATTTTTGGGCCGGAGCGGCAGCAATCGACTTGGCAACGGCCGTAGCTACGCGATTGCTGTTGCCGACGATGAAGTTGTCAAAGGTATAATCTTTATTTAAATTATTATTATAAGGACTGGATTCTGTTGTCAGTGATAACGGAGCGGCATCCTTTATGGCCGGCATGGCATCGTTCATGGGCAGTTCAGGTTGGACCCATTCGGTAGGGACGGCCTGGGCCGGTTTTCCGACGTTGGCTGCTGTCACCGTTTCGGCCTGCGGTGTACTTTGTTTGGGCGGAAGGGTAATCGTTTCGGCGACGGCTTCGGTTTTGTCGTGGGTCGGCGTTTTTTCTTGGCTGGTAATGAGCTGAACACTGGTTTTATGGCCAATGACTTCTTCGGCGATTGTCTCTAGGACATCGGTATACTTTTTGCTGACATAATCGCGAAGAAAATTGGTCATCGTGTCGAGGATGAGCAGGTTTTCTTCTTCGGAATACGAGTAGGGAATGATGTTGCCTTCAAACCAATTGGTGAAAATTTCTTTTGGCAAGACTTGTTTCAAATTGGCTAACATTTTTTCCCATAAACTGAGCAGATCCATAATAATCCTTCCTGTCTGTACGAAAAATTTAAGTGTGTATAATGGGCGTTCATATGTGTACAACTTCATTGTGGACAACGTGAACAAATGAAATGTAAAAAGCCGGAAAGCCGATATACATCGAGTTTCCGATTCTTTCCACTTATCCACAAAATGTGGATGGATTGTTGATAACTGTATTTATCTATCCACATTCTACAACAAAACCCCGGTTATGGGAAGGAATTTTTACTGGAATACTTATGCATAAGGTATTCTCAAATGGAATAAGGCACTAAAAATAAGGCTTGACAGGCTGAACCTCACTTACTATAATTAACCTGTTATGGTGTAAATTAATTACAGTCAATGATGGAAAAGGAGGTGTCTAGCTTGAAACAGACATATCAGCCGAATACATTGTGGAGAAAAAGAACTCATGGTTTTCGTGAAAGAATGAAGACTAAGGGCGGCCGCATGGTTTTAAAAAGAAGACGCATGAAAGGCAGAAAAAAACTCTCTGCTTAATTATTACGAGATAAACAGAAAAGTTCCGGCATGTGGAATTTTTCTGTTTTTCTAGCATTACTAGGACAATTATGTATGTATGAACTAACGAAAGAGCAACGGCTGTGTAAGAATCGCGAATACCAGCTCGTATACCGCCGCGGCAAGTCGTATGTCAATCGCCGCGTCGTTTTATACGTCCTGCCGCGGTCGCCAAAGCAACCGACCCGCATTGGTTTTGTGACGGGTAAAAAAATCGGTTGTGCCGTTGAGCGCAACCGCTGCCGCCGCCTGATGAAGGAAGTGTACCGACTCCATCAGTTTGACCTGAAGGACGGTTTCGATTTAGTCCTCATTGGCCGCAGCAGTCTGAAATATGCCGGATATGCAGAAGCAGAGCAGTCTATTTTGCAGTTATTCCGGCATGCCAGGGTATTGAAAAAGAAGTGATGATGCATGAAATGGTGTTTCATAGCCCTGATTCGGGGCTACCAGTTATTTATATCGCCGCTTCACCGGCCATGCTGCCGGTTTTATCCCACTTGTTCTGCCTATGCTCTTGAAGCATTGCAGAAATACGGTGCGTTAAAAGGGAGTTACTTGGCAATAAGGCGCATTTTAAAATGCCATCCCTTTCATAAGGGTGGATATGATCCCGTACCGTAAATCCTTATTTTTACAACTGAACAGGAGTTGAGCACATTGGGCTTTTTCAGTGGAATAATGGATGTCCTCAGTGGTATTATGACGACATTTATGAATTACTGTTATGCTTTTACCCAGAACATGGGCTATCCGAGCTATGGCATTGCCATTATCTTGCTCACCTTGATTATTAAATTGGTCCTGTCGCCCCTTACGGCGAAACAGATCCGTTCCATGGAAGGCATGCAGCTTTTGCAGCCTAAGATTAAAGAAATACAGAAGAAATATAAGGGAAATCAGAAGAAGATGCAGGAAGAAATGTCGAAACTGTATCGGGAAATGGGCGTCAACCCCTTGTCGGGCTGCCTTCCCATTCTCATTCAGATGCCTTTCCTTATTTCTATATTCTATGCTTTAAGAGAGTATCCTTATGACCCGGCCTTTGAAAGCTTTTTATGGCTTCCGAGTCTTGGTCAGCCTGATCCTATTTATGTTATGCCGATTCTGTCGGCCATTTCGACGTACTTTATTCAGAACCAGATGTCCGGCGCACAGGTAGCTGCTTCGGAGGCTCAAGCGAAACAGCAGAAAATCATGAAAGTCGTCATGCCGCTGTTTATCGGTTGGATCAGCCTCAACTTCCCGAGCGGCCTGGTCATTTACTGGGTCGTTTCCAACCTTTTCCAGTGGGGCCAGCAGATGATCATGGCTCACCTCAAGAATAAAGGAGCAGAAGCATGAGTACTATCGAAGCAACAGGAAAAACGATCGAAGATGCCGTGCGCTCCGGTCTGGTGCGCCTCGGCAGAATGAAAGAAGAAGTCGATATCGAAATCTTAGAAGAACCGAAAAGTGGTTTCTTTGGATTTGGCAGTAAACCGGCTCGGGTCCGTATTACCGAGAAGGCTGATGTCACGCCGGTGCCGTCTGACGTCGTTCAGGCCGAACTGGAAAAGGAAGTTCTCGTTGAAGAACCGCAAATATCTGAACCGTCTGAAGATATAAAGGCTGCAGAAGCTTCCGTCTCGGATGGGGAAGAAGACGAGGTTTCTGAAGCGGTCGTAAATGAACCGGAGGAAGCTGTTTTTTCCGCAGAAGAAGCGGCTGCCAAAGGCAAGGCTTTCCTTCAGGAAGTCCTTAAGAACATGGGCATTGACGTAGTCATTGAAAAGATGATCAAGTCCGATAAGATACTTCTTCATCTCCATGGCAAGAACTTAGGTATTCTTATAGGCAAGCATGGTCAAACCTTGGATGCCCTCCAATATTTGACCAATCTGACGACCAATCAAGGCGAAAATGCACGGTACTTTATTATGCTCGATGTTGAGAACTACCGGCATCGCCGTGAAGAAACGCTGAAGCAGCTGGCTCATCGTTTGGCCAACCGGGTCAAACAGAACGGCGAGTCGGTTACCTTAGAGCCGATGAATGGCTATGAACGCAAAATTATTCACGTCGCTCTTCAAAATGATTCGGAAGTGCGGACGGAAAGCGAAGGCAAGGATCCGTACCGTCACGTCGTCATTTATTATCAAGGATAACGCATAACGATAGATATGAAAAAGGAGTTGTCGCTGACAACTCCTTTTAGACTATGGAAGGAGTCATATATGATGTATGATACGGCCGATACGATTGCGGCCATTGCAACCCCGCTCGGTGAGAGCGGCATCGGCGTCATTCGTATCAGCGGCAGCAAGGCCTATGCAGTCGGCGATGCCGTTTTTAAGAGTTCCTCTGAGGTTCCGTTAGCAAATCGTCGGGATCGTTCTATCCAGCACGGTATGATCGTGTCTGATGACGGTCGGCCAATCGATGAAGTTTTGCTGCTCATCATGAAGGGGCCTCATTCATATACAGCTGAAGATGTCTTAGAAATCCAGTGTCACGGGGGTTACAAGGCCTTGGAAGAAATATTGGCTCAGGTCCTTTCCCATGGGGCCCGCCTGGCCAATCCCGGCGAATTTACGCAGCGGGCCTTCGTGAACGGCCGTATCGACCTGGCTCAGGCCGAGGCCGTCATGGATGTCATCCAGGCCAAGAGCGATCAGGGCCTTACCAATGCTGTCAGTCAGCTTGAAGGGCGGCTTTCGAAGGCCGTCGGTGCCATGCGCAAGGAACTGACCGATTTTATTACCCGCCTGGAAGTCATGATCGACTATCCTGAAGAAGACTTAGAAGATATTACTGTACCAGATGTTGCCGGTTCTATTCGGACTCAAATTGAAGCCCTCGATGAGATGCTGAATGCTTCGCGGGAAGGGCGAATGATCCGTGACGGCGTCATGGCAGCCATTGCCGGCACACCGAACGCCGGCAAGTCCAGCCTGCTCAACTGCCTGCTTCAAAGCGATCGGGCTATCGTCACCGACGTGCCGGGCACGACGAGGGACGTTCTCGAAGAATGGATTTCTTTAAAGGGTGTTCCCGTCTGTTTAGTCGATACGGCAGGAATTCGCGAGACCGACGACCGGGTCGAACAGATTGGTGTAACGAAGGCTAAATCCTATATGGACAAGGCCGATATCACCGTCGTCGTCATCGATCGTTCTCGCCCTCTTTCCGAGGAAGATAAGCGCATCTTAGCGGCAACGGCTGATAAGAATGCCCTCATCGTCCTCAATAAACTCGATTTGCCGGCCGTCGTCGGCGAAGGCGATCTTACGGCGTATGGCCATCCGGTCCTGTCTATTTCGGCCAGTACCGGCGAAGGCCTTGAGGTTTTAAAAAATCGGCTTTTGGAACAGGCCTTGCCCCGTACGAATCAATCGGGCAGTGCTCTCTTAACCAATACGCGTCATATTGAGCTGGTCCGCCAAAGCCGGGAGGCATTGAGCCGGGCCCTGAAGACTATGGAAGACGGCATGCCTGTCGACTTTGCCGTCGTCGATTTGCGGGAAGCCTGGAGCCTCTTGGGCTCTATCACCGGGGATACCGTTCATGACGATATCGTTGAAGAAATCTTCAGCCGATTCTGTTTGGGAAAATAAAGAGGTGGAACTATGTTTACCGTCGATACATACGACGTCATCGTCATCGGCGCCGGCCATGCCGGCTGTGAAGCGGCGCTTGCCAGTGCCCGCTTAGGTGCCAAGACGTTGATGGCTACTTTAAATTTAGATAATATTGCCCTCATGCCCTGCAATCCGGCCGTAGGGGGTCCCGGAAAGAGTCATTTGGTCCGGGAAATCGATGCCTTAGGCGGCGAAATGGGAATCAATACCGATAAAACGTGCCTGCAAATGCGGATGCTCAATACCGGCAAGGGGCCGGCCGTCTATTCGCTGCGGGCTCAGTCCGATAAAAAGCTGTATCAGATGTCCATGACCAAGACCTTGGAAAACCAGGATAATCTCGATGTTAAGCAGCTCATGATTACCGACTTGCTGCTGGAAGACGGTGTCGTTTCCGGTGTGCGGACGGAACTGGATGAAGTATATAAGGCGCCTTGCGTCATCTTGGCGACGGGAACCTATTTAAAGGGGAAAATCATCATTGGCGACTGCACCTACTCCGGTGGTCCCATCGGTCAGCGCTCGGCAGAAGACCTGTCGGGATCGCTCTTGAAAGCCGGGATAAAACTCATGCGCTTTAAGACCGGTACGCCGGCCCGCGTCGACCGCCGCACCCTGCGAACTGATGAAATGACCAAGCAGGAAGGGGATAAAGACGGCCATGCATTTTCCTTCTTGTCGGAACGAAAGAACCGTAATAAGGCCTGCTGCTGGCTGACCTTCACGAATGAAGAAACGCATAAAATCATTCGCGACAACCTCGATCGGGCGCCGATGTGCAACGGTGTCATCGAAGGCATTGGTCCCCGGTACTGCCCGTCCATTGAGTCGAAAATCCTTCGTTTTGCCGATAAAAAGCGGCACCAGCTCTTTGTCGAACCGGAAGGGGAATCGACGGAAGAAATGTACGTCCAAGGCATGAGTACCAGTATGCCGGCTGATGTTCAGTACGCCTTTTTGCGGACGATACCGGGGCTTGAGGACGTGAAAATCATGCGTCCCGGTTACGCCATCGAATACGACTGCCTCGATCCGACGCAGCTTACGCCGTGGTTGGAAACGAAAAAGATCCCCGGCCTCTTTTCAGCCGGCCAGGCCAACGGTACCAGCGGTTATGAAGAAGCGGCTGCCCAAGGGCTGATTGCCGGTATCAATGCCGCATTGAAAGTGCAGCATAAGGATCCCTTCGTCCTGACCCGTTCCGAAGCCTATATCGGCGTCCTTATCGACGATTTGGTCACTAAAGGAACGAATGAGCCCTACCGTATCATGACCAGCCGCAGTGAGTACCGTCTCATCCTGCGGCAGGATAACGCTGATTTGCGCCTGACGCAGAAGGGACGGGATCTCGGCTTGGTTACCGATGCCCGATATGAAGCCTTTACGGCCAAGAAATCGGCTATTGAAGACGGCATCGCTGCTTTGAAGGCCGTTTCGATTACGCCGTCTAAAGACAACTTGGCTAAACTCGAAGCACTCGGTACGGCGCCCATCCACACAGCCCTTACTGCTTATGATCTCCTCCGCCGCGACGACGTGAATTATGAATCCCTGCAGACCGTGTTTGACCTGCCGGACTTACAAGAAGACGTCGAGGAAGAAATCGAAATCATGATCAAGTATGAAGGCTATATCAGCCGCCAGATGGAACAGGTCGACAAGATGAATCGTCTGGAAAAAAAGAAAATGCCGAAGGATATCGTCTATGCCGATATCGATACCTTATCGGCCGAAGCGCGGCAGAAGCTCGATGAAATCCGCCCCTTGTCCTTAGGTCAGGCCAGCCGTATTTCCGGCGTTTCACCGGCCGATATTACGGCTCTTCTGATTCTCTTGGAACAACACAACCGGGGGGATAAGTGATATGTTTGGCAGTGAATTACAATCGGCTCTTACGGCCATGGGACTTTCGGTTACGGAGGAACAGCTCCGCCAATTCGACGTCTTTCATGAACAATTAATTGAAACCAATAAGGTCATGAACCTGACGGCCATTACCGAGCCTAAAGAAGTAGCGATTAAACACATGGCCGACAGTCTTTCCTGTTATGAAGCGGATTGCTTTACGGCAGGGGCGTCCGTTCTCGATTTGGGAACCGGCGCCGGGTTTCCCGGCCTGCCCCTGCTCATCTATCGCCCGGATTTGAAGGTCACCTTTTTTGACTCCCTGCAAAAACGACTTACTTTTTTGCAGAAACTGGTCGATCAATTGGGACTTACTGCCGACTTCCTTCACGGTCGGGCCGAAGAGGCGGCCCATCAGCCTACCTATCGCAGTGCCTTTGACGTCGTGACCAGCCGAGCTGTGGCTCGTTTAAACATTCTGGCTGAATGGGCTCTGCCTTATGTCAAACAGGACGGTTATTTCATTTCTTTAAAGGGCGCCCAATATGAGGACGAACTGAAAGAGGCTGAAAAGGCCTTGAAGATTTTAGGCGGTACGGTGGCCCGTGTGAAGGCGGTTCAGCTTCCGGGACTCGATGAGGTGCGGGCCGTCATCTATATTCAAAAGACTGGCGAAAGTCCTAAAAAATATCCGCGCAAGCCGAAAATGGCTGTAAAAAATCCTTTATAAAGGAGAGGTACAATTATGTCTTTAAAAAAAATGATTTGTTTGGCTGCCGCTGCCTGTATGACGATGGCAGCTCCGGTCTTTGCCGATGAACTGCAGAAACCGGATATCGAGGCTCATGCAGCCTATGTGATGGATGCCGATACGGGGGATGAACTCTATGCGAAAAATGCCGATGACCTGGCCTATCCCGGCAGCACGACCAAGATTATGACGGCTATCCTGGGCATTGAGCTCGGCAAGGCCCAGAATATGATGGATAAGCCCCTTACCATTACCAATGATATTTATGACATCGAAAGCGATGCCTCCGTTCTCGGTATCAAACCGGGCGATCAGATTACCCTCAGCAATGGCATGACCGGCATGATGCTCGTATCGGGCTGTGATGCGGCCGTTGCCGTCGCCGAAACGGTGACGCCGACAGAATCTGATTTTGTCGCCAAGATGAATGAAAAAGCAGCTGCTTTAGGCGCTTCTCATACGCACTTTGCCAATCCTCACGGCCTTCCTGACACGAACCACTACTCGACGGCCCGCGATATGGCTGTCATCGCTGCCTATGGCATGAAGATTCCTGAATTTCAGGCTATGGTCAGCCGCAGCGAATTCGACATGCCCTATATGGACGGCGGATTCAAGCACTGCACGTCGACCAACGAATTTTTGACCAGCGGCTTTGACGGCGCCAACGGCATCAAGACCGGTACGACCAATGCCGGCGGTCCCTGCCTGGTCGTTTCGGCAACGAGAGACGGCCGGACGGTCATTGCGTCGATCATGAATTCGAGTGACCGCTATGGCGATGCCCAGAAATTGATGACCTATGCTTTTTCGGCCCTGAAGGATGCGGAACCGGCAGAAAATGTCTACATCGTACGCCATGCACCGGCCGGACAGACCTTATCGGATATTCAGGAAAAGCAGCAGCAGGCCGCTGAATTAGCCGCTCAGCAGGAACAGAATCCGGGTGCAGAAAAAGCGCAAAAGACGGGCAGCCAGTCACAGGATTCGAAGGACTACGTTCCCTTTTCACCGGCCGCTTAAAATTGGATATTGACAAAATAAATCAATATTCGTATAATAACATCAGCAGATTCGTACAGGACTGACGGATTCAAGTGGAGCAACCACGTGAACTGTACGAAGCCATTTCATGCCGACCGTCTGGGCAAGTGTATGCTACTAACATATTCTTGGGCCCGGGGGTCGGTATATTTTTTTTTCAGACCTCTTGGCTCCCTACCTGGAAGGAGATAATGGATCATGAAAAGAAATCGTTGGCTCATCGCTTTGTCGGCTATCGGCCTCCATATTTGTATCGGCAGTGTCTACGCTTGGAGCGTTTTGACCAAGCCGATCATGGAAGCTATGGGCTTTAGCCTGCAGGAAACGACGTGGACTTTTTCTTTAGCTATTTTATTCCTGGGCTTGTCGGCCGGTTTCTTGGGCAGTTTCGTTCAAAAAATCGGACCTCGCAAATCGGGTCTCTTGTCGATGACTTTCTTCGTATCGGCCATGTTCGGTACGGCAGCAGCCCTCTACCTGCACAGCCTGCCCATGCTCTATTTGTTCTACGGCGTCATCGGCGGCATCGGCCTGGGGACGGGCTACATTACGCCGGTATCGACGTTGGTTAAATGGTTCCCTGAAAACCGCGGCTTCGCAACGGGCCTGGCCATCATGGGCTTTGGTTTTGCCAGCCTGATCGCCGGTCCTGCTATGCAAATTCTGGTTCAGTCTTTTGGTCTGGTCGCTAATTTCATCATCCTCGGTATTGTATATATGGTCATTATGACGGCATCTTCCTTATATTTAGCACCTCCCGAAGAAGATTCGGCAGCCGCTGCTGAAAAGAAATCGAGCGTTGAATATGCTGATGCACAGCCTCAGTTTACCGTTCGCGATTCCATGAAAACATGGCAGTTTTACGCAATCTGGTGGCTCTTCTTTACCAACATTACCTGCGGCATCGCCCTCTTGGCCGTCGCTTCTCCCATGGCCCAGGATGTCGTCGGCATGTCCCCCATGGCAGCGGCTTCGATGGTCGGCCTCATCGGCCTCTTGAACGGTGCCGGCCGTATTGCTTGGGCTACCGTCTCCGATTATATCGGCCGTTCGTCGACGTATGTCTTATTCTTCGCTATTGAAATCCTGGCCTTCTGGCAGCTTGCCAATGTAACCAGCGCTTTCAGCTTCCAAATCCTCCTCCTGCTCATCATTACTTGCTATGGCGGCGGTTTTTCCTGCATGCCGGCTTACCTCAGCGACCTCTTTGGGACCAAGTATCTCAGCGCTATTCACGGCCGTATCTTGACGGCTTGGGGGGCTGCCGGCGTAGCCGGTCCGGTCTTGGTATCCATTATCAAAGAAACGACGAACAGCTATGCTACGACGCTGTATTTCTTCGTCGGAGCCTTTGTGGTGGCTTTGGTACTGATGGCATTCTTGAAATATCAGACCCGTCACGGAATTGAAACGACGGCCCAGCCGTCCCGGAGTACCGGTATGTAAGTGCTTTCTTAAACAGAAATGATTGACTCGACCGATTCATCATCGGCTTATGGAAGGAAATTGTCCTTTAAATGGCAGTTTCCTTCCTTCTTTTTATTTCTATGTGAATAAAATCACTTGAATGAGTTGAGCACATAAATGAACGAATTTGATTGCTTTTTGATTATAATGCTTGCATTTGATTGAAAATGAATGAAAATAACGATATAATATGGCGAGAGGAGGCTGGAAAAGGAAGTGATGCGATGCTGACTGAAGAAAGACATGAAAAAATAATGCGACTCGTCAATACGAGCGGAGCCGTATCTGTTCAGGATTTAGTTGGTTTTTTGAACATCTCGGAATCGACAGTCCGCCGGGATTTACTGACCCTTGATCGGGAAGGGCGCCTGCGCCGTGTTCATGGCGGAGCGACGACCCTTCGAGACGATTCTTTATATGAAGCGGATATGGAAAATTTGCAGGACAAATATTCCATTCATATGAGTGAAAAGCGGCGTATTGCTCAGTATGCAGCCCGACTGATTCATAAAGAGGACTTTGTATATCTCGATGCCGGTTCGACGACGGAACAGCTCGTCGAGTTCCTGGCCGGTTCAGAAGCGACATTCGTTACGAACAGTATCCCCTTGGCACAGAAATTAGGCCGCATCGGCGGCAGGGTTTACATCGTTCCCGGACGAGTGAAGGGCGATACGGAAGCCATCGTCGGCAGTGAAATGAGAGACATGATTGGCCGATACCATTTTACGAAAGGCTTTTTTGGTGCCAACGGCATTGCGGTCCATTCCGGCTGCACGACGCCCGATGATGAAGAGGCCGTTTGTAAAAGAGCCGCTTTGGGACAGTGCTTGGATCGCTTTGTCTTGGCGGATTCCAGTAAGTTCGGCTTATCTTCACATATTACATTTGCAGAATTGTCAATGGTTACGCTGATTACGGCGCGGGACGATGACAGCCTCGATTACAAACCGTATCAGCAAATTACGGAGGTGCATATCCTGTGATTTATACAGTTACGTTCAACCCATCCTTAGATTATGTTGTCCATATGAAGAAATTTACAGCCGGTGATATCAATCGGGCAGAGCAAGAAATGATTTATCCCGGCGGCAAGGGCATCAATGTATCCCTCGTTCTCGGCAACCTTCA
This sequence comes from Megasphaera sp. UBA1696, assembly GCA_002319965.1. Lineage (GTDB taxonomy): Bacteria > Bacillota > Negativicutes > Veillonellales > Megasphaeraceae > Megasphaera. Next base: position 16,744 of record DCJQ01000009.1, on the reverse strand, counting down.
TATCCCGTCTAAGATGCTGGGCTTTGTGGCCGGCTTTACGGGTAAGGAAATCGAACGCCTGGCTAAAGAAAACGGCGGGGATACGGATTTTATCCTCCTCGACGAAGGATGCTCGCGCATTAACCTCAAGGTCAGTGCCGATGATGAAACGGCTGTTAACGGCATGGGACCGAATATTCCTGAAGATAAGCTGAATGCCCTTTTGGCACAAATCGATGCCATTGCTGATGGCGATACGTTGGTCTTGGCCGGCAGCATTCCCAGTGATATTCCGGACGATATTTATGAACAGATCTTGAAGCGCCTTCAAGGCCGGGATATCCGCGTCGTCGTCGATGCTACGGGCGATTTATTGAAAAATGTCATCAAATACAGACCGTTCCTCATTAAACCGAATAATTTTGAATTAGGCGAACTGTTCAGCGTCGATCTCAAGACGGATGATGAAATCATTGTCTGCGCGAAACAGCTGCAGGCTATGGGGGCACGCAACGTCCTCGTTTCTCTCGGGGGAGACGGAGCGCTTCTTCTCGGCGAAGACGGAAAAGTATATCGCCGTCCGTCCCCGAAGGGCACACTGGTCAATTCTGTCGGTGCCGGAGACAGTATGGTTGCCGGATTCCTGGCCGGTTTCGAATCGTCTGAGGGCGACCTCGATGAAGCTTTGAAGACGGGTATCAGTGCCGGCAGTGCTTCGGCCTTTAACGAATGGCTGGCAACGGAATCCCAGATTCGGGACATTTATTCCCAGTTATAAGTGAAGTTGTACTTTTTGTATAGAGAATTGAATGGTATAGAGAATTAAAGCGAGAAGGAGTGATGTAGATGCGTATTGTAGATTTACTCAAGAAGCAGAGCATTGACCTTAATGCCGTTGTTGCCGATAAGACAGCGGCCATTGGCCACCTCGTCGACCTCATGGATGCCGGCGGTAATTTGAATGACAAAGCGTTGTACAAAGAACGCGTACTGGCTCGTGAAGCCGAAGGCAGTACGGGAATCGGTGAAGGCATTGCCATTCCTCATGCGAAAACGGAAGCCGTAAACGAACCTGGCTTGGCATCGATGATCGTCCGAGACGGCGTCGACTATGAAAGCCTCGATGATGAACCGGCTCACCTCTTCTTCCTGATTGCAGCACCTGCCGGCGGCGCCAACGTTCATTTGGAAGTGTTGAGCCGCTTGAGCCGTATGCTCATGGATGATGATTTTCGCGATGCGTTGATGCAGGCTAAGACGCCGGAAGAATACCTGGCGATTATCGATAAGGCCGAAGCGGAACAGATCGAAGCAGAAGCCGCCGAAGCGGCTGCTGAAGAAGCCTCTGATGAAACGCCGGCTGAAGAAGCGGCTCCGTCTGAACGACCCTTCGTCGTCGGTGTTACCGCTTGCCCGACGGGCATTGCCCATACCTATATGGCTGCGGAAGCTTTGGAAAATAAGGCCGCTGCCATGGGCGTCGACATCAAAGTTGAAACCAACGGTTCCGGCGGGGTAAAAAATCACCTGACCGAAGCCGATATCAAGCGGGCTGTCGGCGTCATCGTCGCCGTCGACAAGGATGTACCGGTTCAGCGCTTTGCCGGTAAGAAGGTTATCTTCACCAAAGTTGCCAACGGCATCAAAATTCCGGAAGAATTGATTCAGACTGTCCTCGACGGCAAAGCTCCCGTTTATCAGGGGTCGGAATCATCTTCTGAATCGGTAGCTGTTGAAAGTGCCGAAAAGGAAAGCGTGGGCCGTCAGATTTATAAACATTTGATGAATGGCGTATCCCATATGCTGCCCTTCGTTATCGGCGGCGGTATTCTCATCGCCTTGGCCTTCCTCTTTGATATGGACAATGCCGGTGCGGCAAATTTCGGCAGTGGGACTCCCGTAGCTGCCTTATTGAAAAATATTGGCGGTTTGTCCTTCAGCATGATGATGCCTATCCTGGCCGGATACATTGCCATGAGTATCGGCGAACGACCGGCTCTCATGCCCGGTATCGTCGGCGGGTTCCTGGCGACAACGGGCGGATCCGGTTTCTTTGGAGCTCTCTTTGCAGGTTTCATTGCCGGGTATCTGGTTCTTTTATTGAAAAAAGTCTTGTCGGTCCTGCCGGAATCCCTGGAAGGTACGAAGCCCATCCTGTTTTATCCGGTTTTAGGTCTGGTTCTCATCGGCCTTATCATGACCTTTGTTATCAACCCGCCGACGGCTATCTTTAATACCTGGTTGTTCGACAGCCTCAACAGCATGACCACGTCGAGCCGCATCGTCCTCGGTTTCGTCCTGGGCGGCATGATGTCTATCGACTTTGGCGGTCCGATCAACAAGGCAGCCTACGTCTTTGGGACGGCCTCGCTCATGAGTGCGACCGGGCAGGCTGTCAGCTCGGGCATCATGGCCTCGGTCATGGCCGGCGGCATGGTTCCGCCTTTGGCAATCGCTCTGGCCATGCTGATTTTTAGAAATAAGTTTACGCCGAAAGAACGGCAGTCGACGATTACCAACTTTATCATGGGCCTGTCTTTCATTACCGAAGGCGCCATTCCTTTTGCAGCCTCTGACCCGCTTCGCGTCATTCCGGCCTGCGCCATCGGTTCCGCTGTAGCCGGCTCCCTTTCCATGCTCTTTGGCTGCGCTCTTCCGGCACCTCACGGCGGTATCTTCGTATTCGGTGTCATCACCAATTGGCCCATGTATATCGTCTCTTTAATCGCCGGTGTCATCGTAGCAGCCATCTTACTCGGTATTTTCCGCAAAAAACGTCCTCAAGAGTAATTGCGTAATTTCCATAAATCAAGTACACTATATAATAGAGTTTTATCTCAACTATTCCAAACACTTATTTCCTGAAGGAGGAATTTTCATGAAAGAATTTGAATTCGTTGTAACCGATCCCCAGGGTATCCATGCTCGTCCGGCTGGCCTCTTGGTTAAAGAAGCTAAAAAATTTGAATCCAATATCAGTGTCTTCAAAGGCGCTCGTAAAGGTGATTTGAAAAAAATCTTCACCGTCATGGCTTTAGGGGTAAAGCAGGGTGAATCCATTAAAGTACAGGTAGAAGGCGCTGACGAAGAACAGGCAGCAAGTGCTGTAGAAGCCTTCTTGAAGGAAAACTTCTAAGATTTTTGAGGGGGAAAGCAGATGCTGACGTTAAAAGGTAAAAGTGTCTTTTCCGGTATCAGTATCGGACCGCTGGCACTGTTTCATCGCAACACCATTTCTACAGCCGTTCGGCCCATTGAAAGTGTCGAAGTAGAATTGGCGCGTTTCCAAAAAGCGCGTGAAGAAGCGATGAGCCAGCTGAAAGACTTATATGTTAAAGCTGTAGACAAAGTCGGTGAAGAACAAGCGGCTGTCTTTGAAGTTCATCAGATGATGCTCGATGACGATGACTATGTTGAAGGTATTGAAACAAGAATCCGCGATGAAAGAATGAATGCTGAAGCAGCTGTTGATCAGACGGCTCAAGAACTTGCGGAGATGTTCCGCTCCATGGAAGATGCCTATATGCAGGCCCGTGCAGCCGACGTTCTCGATATTTCCCGCCGCGTAGAGCAGCAGCTCAGCGGCGGCCCGGGGATTGATTTCAGTAACTATGATCAGGTTATCATTGCTGCTGACGACTTGGCACCGAGCGAAACGTTACAGCTCGATACCGATAAGATCCTTGGCTTCGTTACGTCAGCAGGCAGCACCAACTCGCATACGGCTATCTTAGCCCGTACCTTGGGCATTGCCGCTGTCGTCAGCACGGGAACGCAGCTTCACAACGACGTTGACGGCATGATGGCCGTCATCGACGGTACGACAGGGGACGTTTACATCAATCCTGATGAAGAAACTCTGGCCCTGATGAAGAAAAAGCAGAAGGAAGAAGAACTGCGCCTTACGGCTTTGGAACAAGTGCGCGGTGTCCCGACGGTTACCAAAGACGGTAAGAAGATCAATCTCTTTGCCAATATCGGCAACCCGGGCAACCTGCCGCAGGTTCTGGCCAATGATGCCGAAGGCATCGGTCTTTTCCGCAGCGAATTCCTCTATTTGGAAAGCAGCAACTATCCGACGGAAGATCAGCAGTTTGAAGCCTATAAACAGGCTGCAGAAGCTCTTGAAGGCAAGACCGTCGTCATTCGGACCCTCGATATCGGTGCCGATAAAAAGGTTGACTATTTCGACCTTGATCCGGAAGAAAACCCGGCCATGGGCATGCGGGCTATCCGCATCTGCCTGAGTCGCGTCGATTTGTTCAAGACACAGCTCCGCGCCTTGCTGCGCGCCTCGGCATTCGGTAAGATTGCCATCATGTTCCCCATGATTATTTCCGTCTGGGAAGTACAGCAGAGCAAAAAAATCTTGGACGAAGTCCGCCGGGAATTGGATGCGAAAGGGATTGCCTACGATAAGGATATGGAAGTCGGCATTATGGTCGAAACGCCGGCCGCTGCCGTCATGAGTGAAGAACTGGCTAAAGAAGTCGACTTCTTCAGCATCGGTTCTAACGACTTGACCCAGTACACCTTGGCCATCGACCGTCAGCAGACGAAACTCGATACCTTCTTCGATCCCCATCATCCGGCCGTCCTGAAACTGATTCAGATGACCATTGAAAATGGCCATAAAGCCGGCATTTGGGTAGGTATCTGCGGTGAACTCGGTGCCGATCTGACCTTGACGGAAACCTTCCTGCGCATGGGTGTCGACGAACTGTCGGTCAGCCCTCCGTCTGTATTGCCGCTGCGTGAAAAAGTCCGCTCTTTGGATCTCAGTAAATAATCTATCAAAGCGTTGCTCCTTCGGGAGCAGCGCTTTTTTGATATTTTAGCCTAAAAGCCTCTTTACTTTTTTGTATAAAATGGTATAATAATAAAAACAAATTTAATTTTTATTCATTTTAATGGAGGAATTGGCATGGATATGAAAAAAATGGGTACGGCATTGCTTACAGGTGTTTTGGCGGCGTCACTTTTGGCCGGCTGCGGCAGCAGTCAAAAAGAAGCCGGCGATGCCAATAAGCCCCTTCGTGTCGCTACCAATGCGACCTTTGTTCCTTTTGAATTTAAAGACAGCGATCAATCGGCAGAATACAAAGGCTTTGAAATGGACTTGATCCGCGCCGTTGCCAAAGAAATGAATCGCGACGTCGAATTTAATAATATTGCTTTTTCGGGCATTATCCCAATCATCCAGCAAGGGGACATGGATATTGCTGCGACGGGCATGACGGTTACGCCGGAACGGGCTCAGAAAGTTGCTTTTGCAGCCCCCTTCTATGAATCGAAACTGGTCATCTTAACGCCGAAAGACAGCGGCATCCATTCGGCAGCGGATCTCCAGGGGAAACAGATTGCCGTTCAGATCGGGACGACAGGTGCTAAATACGCAGAAGAACAAGGCTATAATGTCAAGCAGTTCGACAATAACTCGGAAGCCATCATGGAACTTCAGGTTGGCGGCTCGCCGGCAGCGATCATCGATAAGCCTGTTGCCGATTACTTCCTGACTCAGGACGGTAAGGGTAAATTCGACGTCATCGACATCAGCAACACGAAGCCGGAATACTTGGCCTTTGCGATCAATAAGGACAATAAGGAATTGTTGAAGCAAGTAAACGATGCTATGGAAAAATTGAAGAAGAGCGGCGAATTCCAAGCCCTCTATAAGAAATGGTTCAATACGGATATGCCGGATCTCCCGAACAGTGCCGATGCTATTGTAAAATAAGGTACGCTAAGGAAATACGGTAGTCTTAGGGATACAAAAAGGAGCAGCCTTTAAGGGCTGCTCCTTTTTTATGGAATGACAGATTTTTTTTCTGCCGTCTCGGCCACATTATGCCAACGTGTAGATTTTTACTTCCGGGTCTTCTGTCCACAGAGGCTGAAGTCCGACGAAGACGTCGTTTTTGAAGAGGTCGCTTGTCAGATAGGCCTGTGCGTGTTCGGTACTGTCAAAGCCGTGGAGTACCTGTACGTCTTCATCGCGGATGAGCAGGTCTTTCGTCAAAGCTCCTTCGATGGTGGTCAGGAAAGGCTGGCGATAATCGGTATATACCTTTGCGGCGGCAGGACGATTGGCTGCATCGATTTTCATGGTAATTTCCAAATAAGCTTTTACGTTCATGGTTTGTTCCTCCCTTTTGCTTTTCTGTGAGCTCATTTTTATTATAGCGGCCCTACTTGGCGATGAGAAGATATAAGCAAATTTATGAGTCACTATTCATTTTCATAGTAACTTGAAGGTGAAAAAGGAACTGTTATAATGAAAATGAGAGAGAGGTGGCGTGAACGTTGTACAAACCGAAATTAGAAAAGGATATACGATGTCCTTTGGAATACGGCCTGTCCGTTTTCGGAGGGAAATGGAAATCGAGGGTTATCTGCGTGCTGGCCCAAAAAGGAAGGCTGCGCTACAGTTCGATACGAAAAGAGATGTCCAATATCACCGATGCCGTCTTAGCGGCAACGCTGAAAGAGCTGATGAACGATGACATGATTGAGCGCAGGCAGTTTGATGAAATTCCGCCGCGAGTTGAATACGGACTGACGGCTAAGGGGATATCTTCCGTTCCCCTGCTGCAAAGTATCTGTAAATGGTCCGGAGCTTATCATCGGGACGATAATGAACATGCCCTGAGCCAGTGTCAAAAATGCGATTACAATCGGCGGGGCGACTGAGGGGGCACTAGGTGTCCTTATAATCCGAGCCGGCTCTTGCAGCGAGTACAGCCGATACAAAAAGAGAGATTGTCACCGCGGGGATGACGATCTCTCTTTTTCGTGGATACCGTGTGTTTTTTTTGCAGTATATGTGATTTTAGCTTTTCAGTTCGGGCATCTTGATGGGCGTCTTATCGACGAGGCGGACAATCAGCAAGGTGATGATGCAAATGACCCATTCGAAGTAGATGACGTGGGGCAGCAGGCGGACAGCCGGGCATAACTGCCAGAGAATGAGGCCTGCGATGCCGGCCAGGGTCGTCCAAAAGGCCGTGTTTTTGCGGCACAGGGACGGGGCAAAGAGGGTGCACAGGAAGACCAGGGTAAAGGCTGTCGTAAGGCTCAGGCCGATGAGCATGACCTTTACGATGCCGACGGCATAGAAGGCCATCAATAAGGTGACGGCACCGATGATGACGATAATCAGGCGGTTGGCTTTGACGTAGGTCATATCGGACATATTGGGCTTAATAAAACGTTTAAATACGTCCTGAGAGATGAGTGTACCGGCTCCGAGGAGGATGGTGCAGGCTGTCGATACGTCGGCGGCCCAAAGGGCGGCCAAGGTCATTCCGGAAGAGAAGGGATCGAGACTCATGATAATCTGAGGCAGAGCCAGGGTCGGATTGATATCGGGGAACTGGGCCTTGGCAGCCAGGCCTAAGATAGCCGATAGGAAGCCGATGGGGAAAATCAGCAGGCCGCCGAGAATGAACCCTTTCCGGGCTTCCTTGGCGCTTTTGGCGCCGCAGGCGATCTGTACCGGCCCTTGGGCCGTGATGGCCTGGGTCGTCATGACGATGATCCAGCCCATGAGGACGGCGAAGGACAGGCCGCCCATAGGAGAGAACCAGTTGAAGTCCGCTGCCGGAAGCGCTGCATTGATGCCGCTGATGCCGCCGTCGCGGATGAGGATGCGAATCAGAGAATAGATGATACCAAGGTAAATGACGGTGACGCTTAAGATGTTGGACAGGCCGGACGACCACAGGCCGCCGATGGCCGTGATGCCGACGAAGACGATGGCGCTGGTAATCATGCCGCCCTGCATGGAAAAGATATCCGGCATGAGGGCGTGCAGGATGGAGCCGCCGGCGACGTACTGCAGGGACGTGATGCAGAGCATGATGAGAGACAAGCCGATGACGCTGATGATGCGGGCTTTTTTATCGTAGCTCCGTTCAAAGAGTTCGGGAATGGTCGTACAGTTCAGCGAACGGTATTTGCCGGCAGCGACAAAGCCCATGACGATGGCCCCGATGGCCCAGGCAGCATTGTACCAGCCTGCGGCCAAGCCGATTTTGACGGCACTTTCAGCGACGCCGACCGTCGATGCGGCGCCTACGGCCATACCGGTAATACTGACAGCGACCAGGCCGGTCGAAAACTTACGGCCGGCAAAGAGATATTCCGTCGGATTTTGGCTGGCCCGATGTTTGACATACATGGAGATGGCAAATAATAAGATGATGTATAAGATGACAATAGCAAGTTGAATCGACATATTCCTGGTATCTCCCTTTTTGTTTATTTTGCAACACTGGTTCCTTACAATGGAACAACATGTGACAAGAATTGGTAATATTATAGGATAAAATGATGAAAAATACAAGGAGTTTATGGATGAATCGCCTATTTTTTCTGATTTGGCGAGGACCATTGCATGAGGCGCATAAATATGGTATGATACGGCCGAGGCAAAAGATAGCATCACGCAATGTGAGTTATACTTTTTTTATGTCTACTATCGATTCATTATCTGCTTGGATCTGATTCAGACCGAGACAGGAAGGATTGCTCATCATGTTACGGCAAGGGCTGGCAGCGCATTGTTTTACGATCTGTCCCCGGGCCAAGTGACGTTTGCAGATATCCATACCTTTCAGTCTGAGCTGGAAGGTATTTTTTTATGTCCTTTTGCCCCAAAACTAAGACAGGAGGTATAGATTGATTGAAAAAGTGTTGTGATTTTCTGGTCAGCCATATGGCCGTCTTCGTCGTCCTCATTGGGGTTGTCGGAGCGCTGTGGCCGTGGACGCTGAAGTGGGCTGCTCCTTATGTCGGCTGGCTCTTGGGCATCGTCATGTTCGGCATGGGCATGACCTTGACTGTGGCGGACTTTAAGACTGTTTTTAAGCGGCCTTGGGAAGTCCTTATCGGCATCTTTGCCCAGTTCCTGATCATGCCTTTCGTGGCTTGGGGCCTGGTCCGTATCTTCGCCCTGCCGCCGGAACTGGCCATTGGCGTCATCTTGGTAGGTACCTGCCCGGGTGGGACCGCATCGAATGTCATTTCCTACTTAGCTAGAGGCGACGTAGCCCTGTCGGTATCGATGACCATGGCAACGACCCTGTTGGCCCCCATTGTTACGCCGGCTTTGACCTGGCTTTTGGCGGGTGCATGGATCCATGTTTCTTTCTTGTCGATGATGATTTCCATTGTCCAGATGGTCCTCGTTCCGGTGCTGCTCGGCTTAGGGGTTAACCATTTCTTTTCTCGCAGCGTTGAAAAGGTACTGCCGGCCATGCCCGTCGTTTCCGTCGTTACCATTGTCATTCTCGTAGGCTGCGTCGTATCCCTCAGTGCATCTCGTCTCTTTGACGTCGGCCTCTTAATGGCTGTCATTGTCGTCCTGCACAACGTCTTCGGACTGACCCTCGGCTACCTCATGGCCAAACTGTTCCGCCTCGATTCGAAAAAATCCCGGACCGTCGCTATCGAAGTGGGCATGCAGAATTCCGGAATGGCGGCGTCATTGGCCGTTTTGTACTTCAATCCGGCAGCGGCTATTCCCGGCGCTATTTTCAGTGTCTGGCACAATATTTCCGGTTCCCTCATTGCCAACTACTTCTCTCGCCGTGATGAAAAGAGCGAAGAAGTCCGTATTAAGGAATCGACGGCCCACGTGGCATAATCTATTTTATAAAGGAGTTTATCATCATGAAAATTTTCCGTACTGTCAAAGAAATGCAGGCATTTTCCCGTGAACAAAAGAAGGCCGGTAAGGTCATCGGCTTGGTCCCGACTATGGGGGCCCTTCATGAAGGCCATTTGACGCTGATGCGGACGGCGAAAGCCGCCTGTGACGTCGTCGTCGCATCGGTCTTCGTCAATCCGACGCAGTTTGGCCCCAATGAAGACTACGATGCCTATCCGCGCCGCTTTGAAGAAGACTGCCGGAAACTCGAAAGTGTCGGCGTCGATGCCGTCTTCCATCCGGAACCGTCGGAAATGTATCCTAAGGGCTATTGCACATACGTCAATGTCGACGGCGATATTACGCATAAACTCTGCGGTGCTCAGAGACCTATCCATTTCCGTGGCGTAGCAACCGTCGTCACCAAGCTGATCAATATTACCGGCGCCGACGAAGCCTTCTTCGGTCAAAAAGATGCCCAGCAGGTCGTCGTCGTCCGCCGTTTTGTCAGTGACCTTAACCTGCCCGTCCACATCCACATGGTCCCCATCGTCCGTGAAGAAAGCGGTCTGGCCCGGAGCTCGCGCAATGCTTATCTGTCCGACGCTGAAAAAGAAGCGGCCTTGGTCCTTTCCCGCAGCCTGAGAAAAGCCAAGACGGCTTATGACGGCGGCGAAAAAGATGTAGAAAAGCTGAAAGCCATTGTTACGTCTGAAATTGAATCTGAACCGATGGCTTCCATTGATTATGTCGATCTCTTTTCCTTCCCCGGTTTGGAACCGATCCAAACGGTTTCCGACGAAAGCCTGTTGGCCATTGCCGTCCGCATCGGTAAGACGCGCCTCATCGACAATATTATCTTAAAATAGAAATCTTTATATTTTCTTGACATTTCCTCCATATCTTTTTCGCACCATTTTGGTATACTCAAACCATAGAAATGATGATGATTTTCTTTAGGAGGTTATATCTATGAAAAAGAAAGTACTGCTTATCGTAGCTGCTATTTCCGTTATGACAGGCTTTTCTGCCTTTGCAGCCAATTCATATTCAGATCGGAATGACTCTTCTTATTACAACAATGGTTATTACTGTCACGGCAATGGCTATTACAGTGACAATGGCGACGGCTACAACGACGGCTATTGCCATGGCCCGTACATGGGTCACCATGGCTATCAGAGATAATCATTTGTTTTAAAAGGGGGAAGTTAATATTATGGTAATGACTCATTACATGGAGCTCTTATCGCTCCATTCACCTTGGTTTTTGATTCTCTTCATGCTGGTACCGATGGTATTGGCAGAAACGATTTTGGCATCCGGCGCTTTTTCCTTGCTCTATAAGGATCACCGCAGTGAAAAATGGGACAGCCTGAGCCATGTCTGCGGCATCATTTTAGGGGTATTCTTCATCATTGCGACGGTATATATCGTCACGTCTTACGTTCCGACCATTCAGTGGCGCGGCCCCATCGATATGGTTTCGATTTGGGCTTACGTTCTCGGCGTCATTCCGGCCGTTTTGATTCTCTTGCAGGAATTGGGGATTATCTTTAAGAACCAGGATTCTACGTCTAAGATTAAGAATCACATCGTTCTCATGATCCTCTTCGTCCTGTTCACCCACTTGGCGATGGTCTTTGGGATGGCTGATCCGAAGCTTGCCGGCTACGTTCCGACGCAGCAGGAAATGCAGATGGACATGAATATGCCCATGGATCACAGCCAGATGAACCACGGTCAGATGAATCATGATCAGATGAATCATGACCAGATGAGCAGCGATCAGATGAACAACAATCAGATGAACCATGACCAGATGAGTCACGATCAGATGGATTCTAACAAATAAGACTGTACATCGTAATTGAAAAGGGACTACCGCTTCGGCGGCAGTCCCTTTTTTGATAGGGTCGCTCCTATAGGAGGCATATGGTACAATATAAACAAAGACATTTTGGAGGTGAGCCTTTTTGCGTACTAACTCTATTCTCATCGTCGATGACGATGAAAAGCTTTGTGCCCTGCTACGCTCCTATTTTGAGCAGGAGCAGTTTATCGTTTATGTCGCTCATGACGGGACGGAGGCCTTGAATATTTTGCGCAGCCAAAAGCCGCAGATCATGCTGCTCGATTTGATGATGCCCGGTATGGACGGTTTTGAAGTCTGCCGGCGGACGCGTCAGTTCAGCGATATTCCTATTATTTTCCTGTCGGCGAAAGATGATGAGACCGATCGCTTAGTAGGGCTCAATATCGGCGGCGATGACTACGTCACCAAACCCTTTCACGTCAAGGAAATCATTGCCCGCGTCTACAGCCTGCTGCGCCGTACCCGCGGTGAAGTCCTGCAGCAGACGACGTCTTATATGGTTCGCGACCTTACGATTGATAAGGAGAAATTCACCGTCCTCCGCGGCGGTCAGCCCATCGTTTTGACGCCGACAGAATTCGGTCTCTTAGAAGTCTTAGCCTCTTCGCCGGACCGCGTATTCAGCCGTATGCAGCTCATGGATAAGATACAGGGCGGATACAGTTTTGAAGGATATGAACGGACTATCGATACCCATATCCGAAATCTGCGTAAGAAGCTAGAGCCCAATCCGGCTCAGCCTTCCTATATACAGACGGTATACGGCATCGGGTATAAGTTCGTAGGAGGCGGCCATGAAGCGGTATGACAGTATCGTTATCCGCCTGACGGGGCTGGTCTTTATCCTCCTGCTGTTGACGATTTCGATTTTGCTCATCTTAGTCAATAACCAGATGGATAATCACTTTTCTCAGTATCTCAGCAATATGTCCCATATGATGGGGAATTCTCAGATGGGTATGGGGGGAATGGGCAGCATGGGCGGCATGCACGGAACTATGCACGGGCCGGCCGAGTCTACGTATATTTCCGCCGTCCATCAATCCCTGTTATGGGTCGGCTTGGGGATGATCGGTGTCAGCGTTGTCGTCAGTTACTTCGTCGTTCGGGAAATCATGCGTCCCTTGTCGACGCTGACCGGTGCCGTTCAAAAAGTCAGGACCGGAAGTTACGGCCAGACCGTATCGGTTGAGCGGCATGATGAGGTCGGCGTCCTGACCGAGTCCTTCAATGAAATGTCGGAAGAACTGGCTCGAAATGACAAGATGCGCCGCCAGCTATTTGCCAACATCGCCCATGAACTGCGGACGCCCTTAGCGATCCTTCAAGGCAATTTAGAAGGCATGATTGACGATATCATCCCGACGGATAAAAAAATCCTCTTGTCCATGGCCGACGAAACGATGCGCATGGGCCGTCTCATTCAGGATCTTCGCGACTTATCCCTGGCAGAAATCAATGAACTGACCCTTCATAAAGAAACGGCCGATATCAACGTCATGCTGGAACGGGCGGCCGGTATGCTCCAGCCCTTATGCGATGAAAAAAATCTGACGGTCCGGCTGAACCTGAGCCGTGATCTGCCGTCTCTTGTTATCGACGTAGACCGCATTAATCAGGTCATTTATAACTTATTGAATAATGCCATTCGCTATATCGAAAAGGGCTGTGCGATTACCGTTTCTACTTTGGCCGTTACGGTCGACGGAAAATCGTATGCTCAGGTACAGATTGCCGATACGGGAAAAGGGATTGCACCGAAAGACTTAGAACATATTTTTCAATACTTCTACCGCAGCGAACAGTCGCGGAACCGCAAAAGCGGCGGCAGCGGTATCGGCCTTGCCTTGGCACAGCAATTTATCCGCAGCCACGGCGGCAATATATGGGCTGACAGTACCGTCGGCAAGGGGACGACCTTCACCTTTATTCTCCCCTTAAAGGAGGATGAGTAGGATAAAAATCGCAGTCTGTTAAGCAGTAAAAAAAGCTCATCCGATTTTTCGGATGAGCTTTTTCTCGCATGTAACTTATTTTACTAATTCATAGCCTGCATCGGCAATGACCTTGGCAAAATCTTCCATCGGAATATCTTTGCTGAGGGTGACGTCGGCTTTTTTACCTTCCAAGTCAACCGTAACAGCGGTGACGCCGTCCATTGCGGACAATGCTTCATGTACGTGATTCTGGCAGTGCTGGCACATCATGCCTTCGATTTTCAGTGTTTTTTCCATCGTTTCATCATTTCCTTTCTGAGGTACAGTAGAAACTTTTAATTTATCTTCAGCAGAGTTGTCTGCGGAAAGGGAGGTTGCTGCCGCCGTATCAGCCTTGGGTGATTCAGAGGCCGTGACAGCGGGCTGGGATTTATCGATACGTGTTTCACGTGAAACACGGGAGCTGTGCGTCGTTTGGAAGAAACGCAGGCGCAGGGCGTTCATGCAGACGGTAAAGCTCGACAGGCTCATGGCAGCGGCGCCGATCATCGGGCTGAGGCGGATGCCGAAGGCCGGATAGAGGAGACCGGCTGCCAAGGGAATGCAGATGACGTTGTAGAAGAACGCCCAGAACAGGTTTTCCTTAATGTTCTTGATGACGGCTTTACTGAGGCGAATGGCGCTGACGGCGTCGAGAAGGTCGCTGCGCATGAGAACTGCGTCAGCGCTTTCAATGGCGACGTCCGTGCCGGCACCGATGGCCATGCCCAGGTCGGCTTTGGCAAGGGCCGGAGCGTCGTTGATGCCGTCGCCGATCATGGCGACTTTATGGCCTTCTGCCTGGAGGGCAGCGATGTGTTTTTCCTTATCCTGAGGCAGGACACCGGCGATGACCTGGGGAATGTGGAGCCGCTGGCGAATGGCTTCGGCTGTGCGTTGGTTGTCCCCGGTCAGCATGACGACGTTAATGCCCATTTTGGCAAAGTCGGCAATGGCTTCGGCACTCGTTTCTTTTTCGACGTCGGCGACAGCGATGATGCCGATAACTTCTTTTTCATCAGCAAAGAGGAGCGGCGTCTTGCCGTCGTCGGCCAGGGTATTGAGGGTTGCCGTAATGGCTGTCGTATCGATGTGGACTTCATCCATGAGGCGGATGTTGCCGGCGTAATAGGTCTTTCCGTCGATGACGGCTTGGACACCGCGGCCGAATAGGGCCTTAAAATCACTGGCGGTCTTCCCTGTGAGGCTGTGATCGGCGGCATAGGTATTGATGGCTTCGGCCAAGGGGTGCTCACTGCCCTTTTCGAGGGCGGCAGCGATGGTGACTAATTGATCGTCACTGCCCTTAAAGGAGATGATATCCGTAACTTTCGGACGACCTTCGGTAATGGTACCGGTTTTATCCATGACGACGGTATCGATGGCATGGGCCGTTTCTAAGGCTTCGCCGGACTTGATGAGAATGCCGTTTTCAGCGCCTTTACCGGTACCGACCATGATGGCAACCGGTGTTGCCAGGCCCAGGGCGCAGGGGCAGGAAATAACCAGGACGGCAATGGCCGTCGAGAAGGCGAATTCAGCGCTGTAACCTAAGACGAAGTACCAGACGATACCCGTAACGAGCGCGATGGCGATGACCGCCGGTACGAAGTAACCGGAAATGGTGTCGGCCAGTTTGGCAATGGGGGCCTTGCTGGCGCTGGCTTCGTCGACGAGTTTGATGATCTGGCTGATCGTCGTATCGGAACCGACGCGCTGGGCTTTGATGTGGATGAAGCCCGTTTTATTGATCGTAGCCGACGTAACTTTGTCGCCGGTCTGTTTTTCAACAGGAATGCTTTCGCCGGTGATGGCCGATTCGTCGACGCTGGTCGAACCTTCGGAAATGATGCCGTCGGCGGGAATGCTTTCGCCCGGGCGGATGACGATTTCATCGCCGACGACCAATTCTTCGACAGGGATGACCGTTTCGATTCCGTTACGAAGGACTGTCGCCTGTTTGGGTGCCAGATCCATCAATTTTTCGATGGCTGTGCTGGTCTTGCCTTTGGCACGGGCTTCCAGGTATTTGCCGATGTCGATGAGGGTGACGATCATACCGGCCGATTCAAAGTACAGGTTCATGCTGTATTGAGAGACCAGTGCTAAATCGCCGTGGCCGAGGCCCCAGCTCATGCGGAAAATGGCGAAGACGCCGTAGAGGGCGGCAGCCATCGAACCCAGACCGACTAAGCTGTCCATGTTCGGCGCCCCTTCAAAGAGGTTTCGGAAGCCGTTGATATAGTACTTGCGGTTCAGGTACAGGATGGGGAGGATCAATAAGAACTGGGTAAATGCAAAGGTAATGGCGTTTTGCGGCCCATGAAATATGTAGTGCATAAAATTCGGAATGGGTAGGCCGAACCATTCATTGAACATGTGGTACATCGAAATGTACATGACAGGAATCAGGAAGATGATAGATCCGATGAGACGCTGCTTCATGGACTTCATTTCTTCTTTGGCCAAATCCGAAGCGCTCTTCTGCGGAGCTCCGGATTTTGTGGTACTGCCCGTATCGGCCGGGCTGGCACCGTAGCCGGCATCGACGACGGCTTTGATGATATCCTGCTGGCTGACGACGCTTTCGTCGTAATCGGCCTGCATGCTGTTGGTCAAGAGGTTGACGCTGGCTTTATCGATGCCGTCCAGCTTATTGACTGATTTTTCAACACGTGTCGAGCAGGCAGAGCAGCTCATGCCGGTAATGGTAAATTTTTCGTGTTTCACTAGGCTCACTCCTTTATTTCATGAGTTTTTGCAAGGCACCAACGAGTTCATCGACGACTTCGTCTTTGCCATCGCGAATGTCATCGACGACGCATCCCTTGATATGCTGACCTAAGAGTTCCTTATTGAAGGCATTCAATGCCGATTGGATGGCACTGACTTGAGTCAGGATATCGATACAGTAGCGGTCGTCTTCCAACATGTTTCTCACGCCTCGGACCTGGCCTTCAATACGGTTCAGCCGCGATACGAGAGATTTATATTCTTTGCCCTCTTTGCTGCGGTACTTATGTTTTTCGGAATTGCAGCATGGACAGACATCTTTTTCTTCCATAGTATTGGTTCCCTCCTTAGATACCCCCTCGGGGTACATTGTTATAATATACCCAATGGGGGTATCTGTCAAGAGAGATTGTGGGATTTTGATATATTTTTACAAAAAGGTTGAAAAGGGCTTTGTTATAGTTTCTATAGGCGCGGAGAAGGCACAAAAAAAGACTGCCACAGCAGTGTGAACCGACCCCCTAAAGTTGG
>DCJQ01000031.1 GCA_002319965.1 Megasphaera sp. UBA1696 | reverse complement strand
TTATATCATATTTTACTTTATAAAAAAGTGAAAAGAGATGCACTGCCTCTTATTCTCGGAGTACAAAAAAAGCACTGCCGGAAAACTCCGACAGTGCTTTTCATCAAACAAGAAGTATATAAAGAGTATCGATCTTGAAACCGGGTTATGCTTCTTCAATGGCACCGGCCGGGCAGGAATTCATCGCGTCCTGAGCCGATTCATTCGTTGCTTCGGTGGCTTCGGCATAGGCTTCGGCCATACCCGTTTCATCGTTCATGCGGAAAACTTCAGGACAAGTTCCGGCGCAGAGACCACATGCAATACAGGTATCGTTTACTTTGTACTTCATAACAAATCACTCCTTTGTCCGAATCGTTACGATTCGAAATACTTGGACGGGTAAGTTAATCCTTACTGTGCTTATAGTATACCCGTCGACCGGCAAAAGAGCGGTTGCATTTCCAACAAAAAGACAAATTGACAAACTTTATAGAAAAAGAATTGCCTCCGATTGAAGGACCCTTATTTTAATTACATTTCGCTATATACTTTTAATCTTATGCATAAGATATTTGCTGATTAATTCGATTTTGGTATCAAAGAAACTTCCGTTGCCGTGTACCCGGCGTTAACAATTGTTTTCAAAATGGTGTCATCGCTGACATCATCCCGAACAATCAATTCAGCTTGACCACGCATCAAATCAACTTTTACCTTTTCAATTCCATCGACGTCCTTAAGGGCCTCGGTCACGTGTTTTACGCAGTTTTGGCAGACCATACCGGAAATTGCAACATATTTTTTCGTTCCCTCTACCTTATCTCCGTGGAATAAATGACTAAAAAATCCCATAGTTACTATATCCCCCTCTATGTTTTATTCAAAAAGAAATAAATTCTCATCATCAATATTATAAGCCGTTCTCACTTAACTGACAAGGTGGATATTGTATACACGTTTCCATATGTTAAAATTATATTGACGATACCTATAAATCATAGTAAAATGAAATCAGCTAAAACTTTATCTTATTAAATGTTTTCGTTATTTTTATTAAAAAAGGATGTGAGTGTATGTCATTTTTTCGAACGAAGTCCGTATCCCAATTGCAAGAAGATGCAAGTAGCTCAAAGCTAAGTAAGAATCTTAGCGTCATGGACCTCACCTTCTTAGGTGTTGGCGGCATCATCGGGGCCGGGGTCTTTGTCTTGACAGGTATTGCCGCAGCTCGCTATGCGGGGCCTGGCGTTGCTTTATCCTTTGTCATCGCTGGTTTCCTCTGTATTCTCGTAGGCTTAACGTATAGTGAATTTTCATCCTTCATCCCTGCTTCAGGCAGTGTTTATTCCTATACCTTTGCTTCTTTGGGTGAAGGGATGGCCTTCTTATGCGGCTGGTCACTAATTCTGGCATATACCGTTACCGCCAGTGCCGTTGCCGTCGGGTTCTCCGGCTATCTATCCGGCATGAGTGCCTCCTTGGGATTTGTCATTCCCGATTATCTGCTCAAAACACCGGCTGAAGGCGGGATCGTCAATCTGCCATCCATCATTATCATCCTTTTGCTCTGCGCGGTACTCATTCGCGGCACCAAGCAAAGTGCAAAATTAAACTTTGCACTCATCCTCGTCGCTTTGGCAGCGATCGTCGCCTTCGTCGTCACGGCTGCACCGCATGCTAATCCCGATAATCTTTCACCCTTTACGCCTTTCGGCATTCGCGGCGTATTCAGCGGCGCATCTATCGTATTCTTCTCGTACATGGGCTTTGACGCCGTTGCTACGTCTGCTGAAGAATGTAAGAATCCGTCTCGTGACCTCCCCATCGGGATTATCTCTTCCATCGCCATTTGTATGGCTCTGTACATCGCCGTATCCCTGGCTCTGACAGCTGCCGTTAACTATACTCAGCTCGATACGCCGGAACCGGTTGCTTATGCCCTGCGTCTCCTCGGCTGGCCTGATCTTGCCAACCTCATCGCAGTCGGCGTTTTGGCCGGTATCATTACGACCCTTATCGTTTACCTCTTCGGCCAGTCCCGTATCTTCTTTGCAGTTTCCCGCGACGGTCTCCTGCCGCAGCATCTCTGCAAGATTCATGATACGTACCACACACCGTACCTGATTACCATCGTTGGTTCGATCGTTATCGCTATCATCTCCGGCTTCGTCCCCTTGATGCACATCGTCGAATTATCCAACACCGGTACGCTGGCAGTATTCTTAATCAACTTCATCGGTATCGTCGCTATGCGCCGCAACCACCCGGAAATCCCGCGGAAATTCCGCTGCCCGATCCTTCCGATCATTGCGCCCATCGGCGTTATCGTCTGCTTCTACCTGATTTATGAACTGTCGCCGCTGACCCATATGCTCTTCATCGGCTGGCTCGTTCTCGGCTTAATCATTTACTACGGCTACAGCCGCAGCCACAGTCTTCTTAATAAATAAAGTTTAGCTCCCCCCTGGTAAATCAGACTTTTGTACAATCGCTTTACTCTTATTCTTTAATCTAGTAAAGCGGTACAAAAATAGTCTAATTTAAGTCAGTATTATAACAAAACGGTTGCCGTCCAAGGGTCAGTCCCTTAGGATAGCAACCGTTTTGTTATGCAAAGATTTTACGCTGTCCCCTATGGAGTTATATCGCGCCTTAAGGTCAGCCTTAGTGATTAAAATCGGTCCGATAGTCTGTTTCAATATGGTC
The DNA here is from genome assembly GCA_002319965.1 of Megasphaera sp. UBA1696. Taxonomy (GTDB): domain Bacteria; phylum Bacillota; class Negativicutes; order Veillonellales; family Megasphaeraceae; genus Megasphaera. The sequence goes on along the minus strand of DCJQ01000031.1, from coordinate 3,048 downwards.
AGCAAAAGCGCTTTCTGCATCTTGCTTCGCAAAGCCTTTCAGCATCCAGGCCATGTTGCGGCCGATATTGCGCATGGTCTGAAGGCCTTCCAAGTCCTTGCGAACTTCATCGGGCGTCATGCCGTGAACCATGTTCCAATACGTAGAGGGGACAACGGGCATGCTGGCAATGCCAAAGTATTTGTTCAAAACATCGACAGCAGCCGTCGTACCACCGCGGCGGGCCGAGACGATGGCAGCTCCCGGTTTACCGGCAAAAACCGGATAGAGTTCACCGACAGCCGACGAGTAAAATACACGATTCAAGAAAGACAAAATCTGACCGCTCGGATGGGCATAGTAGACGGGAGAGCCAAAGATAAAACCGTCGGCTTCTTTGGCCTTTTCCAAGAAACGATTGACGGCATCGTCATTGTCATCTTTAAAGATACAACCCCGGCCATTACACTTATTACAGCCGATACAGTCCCGCATGGGACGGGGACCTAACTGGAAAATTTCATAGTCGACACCATTTTCCTTCAGCGTTTTTCCGACTTCTTCCAGCGCCGTGTAGGTACAGCCTTTTAGATGGGGACTTCCGTTTACCATTAATACCTTCATCATTCATTCCTCCTATTCCATGTAATGCACGAAACAACGTGCTCGATGCTCTCATTATTATATGGACCGAAGGTCAAAAAATCAACAAGGCACTATTAAGTAAGGTACTATCCCAAAGGGAAGTATTGACTTCATTACTTTCTTTTTGTATCATTCTAACAGAAAGGAGTGCATAACGATGGACGAAAAATTAGCATCAGTCAATGTCGAACCCTTTGCCTACGCCTGTTCCTTATTCAACGGAAAATGGAAAATGCACATTCTCTTTTGGCTGTGGAAAAAAGAAGTACTGCGCTATGGCGAACTAAAAAAAGCCCTGGGAAAGGTAACACACAAGATGTTATCCCAGCAGCTTAAGGAAATGGAAGCCGACGGCATCATTTATAGAAAAGAATATCCCCAGGTGCCGCCCAAAGTAGAATATGGGCTGACAACACTGGGGAAATCTCTTATGCCTATTTTACAGCAAGTTTGTACGTGGGGACAAGACCACTATCAGCGCTGAATACCGAAGGCCTGGAAACCGGGATAAATCCCTTTTCCGCCGAGTTCGCCTTCGATCTGCAGCAAGCGATTGTATTTGGCGACGCGTTCACTGCGGTTCGGTGCGCCCGTTTTGATCTGTGCCGTATTCAAAGCGACTGCCAGGTCTGCAATGGACGTATCTTCCGTTTCACCGGAACGGTGGGATACGATAGCCCGGTAACCGGAACGGTGAGCCAATTTAATGGCTTCCAACGTTTCCGAAACGGAGCCGATCTGGTTCAATTTAATGAGGATAGCGTTGCCGCTGCCCTGAGCAATGCCTTTGGCCAAGCGTTCCGTATTGGTAACGAATAAGTCGTCACCGACGAGCTGTACGCGCTGTCCCAAAGCCTCGGTCAGTTTAGCCCAGCCTTCCCAATCTTCTTCGTCAAGACCATCTTCGATGGAGTAGATCGGATATGCATCAGACAGTTTCTTCCAATGAGCGATTAATTCATCCGTCGTAAAGGACTGACCGCTCTTGGGCAGATGGTACTGGCCCTGTTTTTCACCTTTCCATTCGCTGGCAGCTGCGTCGAGTGCCAAGACGAAGTCCGTGCCCGGTTTGTAACCGGCTTCTTCAATGGCCTTGAGGATATACTGAATAGCTTCTTCATCGCTGGCGAGGTTCGGAGCAAAGCCGCCTTCGTCACCAACAGAAGTAGCCAGGCCTTTGCTCTTCAGCAAGGCAGCCAGTGCATGGTATACTTCTGCGCACCAGCGAAGGCCTTCGTGGAAGGAAGGAGCGCCGGCAGGCATGATCATAAATTCCTGAACATCAACCGTGTTGGCAGCATGAGCCCCGCCATTTAAGATGTTCATCATCGGTACCGGCAGGTAATTGCCGTTGACACCGCCTAAGAAGCGGTACAAGGGGATATCCAGCGAAGCTGCAGCTGCTCTGGCCGTAGCCAAGGATACTGCCAAAATCGCATTGGCGCCCAGACGGGATTTATCCGGCGTGCCATCAGCATCGATCATCAGGCGGTCAATGCCGTACGTATCAAAAGGATCCTGCCCTTTCAATACATCCTGTAATACCGTGTTGATGTTTTCAACGGCTTTGGTGACACCTTTGCCGCCATAACGGCTCTTATCGCCGTCGCGAAGTTCAAGAGCTTCAAACTGGCCTGTCGATGCGCCGCTGGGAGCTGCGCTGCGGCCTACCGTGCCGTCAGACAAAATAACGTCAGCCTGTACGGTGGGGTTACCGCGAGAGTCCAAAATTTCACGACCAACAACTGCTTCAATACGAATGTTCTTCATTATTCAAAGCCCTCCTCTATATACATAAAAAATTAAGTAAATTCTATAGTGCTATTTAATTTGGTTATATTATACTATAGATGTCATGATTTTGCATAGTACTTTTTGAGAATCTTTATTATTATAAAATCAATACCGATGAAGTATTGTTTAAAATAGAGGGAAATATGCATAAAAAAAGAGCATCGGCATTTGCCGGTGCTTCTTTGATTTTAGCGACCGCTGATAGATCTTCCGCAGAGCTGAATCGCAAACTTTCAGCGTTTTCAGGTTTAGATGCCGTGTCAAAGACGGAAACATCGAGATGATTACGGGCAGCACGAATAGATTGAGAATAAAAATTTCAGATCAGCAGCTGTATAAAAATGTGTTTCTTAATGATTCTGTAATTCTAAGTAATTTTATCTTAAGGAATAGCAGGTAGTTCTGACGGCGGATGTAGGAGTGTCTCGAAAGATGACACAGGAATCTGATAACGGCAGACTCGTTGCTTGCAGCATCCGTCTTAAAGGCCGGTACATTATTCCAACAACGGCAGTCCGGTCGTCTTCGACATCTCATCAAGAGTATCTGCTACTAGACTCCCCCACCCTACAAAAAAAGAAGCACTAGCATTTGCTAGTACTTCTTTTTGCTTAATCAGCGGCTTCCTAT
>DCJQ01000035.1 GCA_002319965.1 Megasphaera sp. UBA1696 | reverse complement strand
AGTTAAACTGGTGGTTTTGATTTAGCATGATAGAGAGACATGTAATGTATGTTAAATCGGTCAGAAAATTTTTGAAATGACTTGAAAAATCCTTGCGTCATGCCGCTTTTTGTAGTAAACTAGGTAGGTACGCGACAACAGGGAAATACTCTCTAAACGCGCTAAACTATGATATAAGATGTTGCCCGCAACGCGGGGAAACTCTTATGGAGCAGTCTATTCAACGAAATAGACGTTAGGAGGAATTAAGTAATGGCAAAACAGGAAAGAATTCGTATTCGCCTTAAAGCTTACGATCACAAAACGCTTGATCAGAGCGCGGCGAAAATCGTCGACACGGCGAAACGTACCGGTGCAATGGTATCCGGACCGATTCCGCTTCCGACAGAAAAGAACATCTTCACGATTCTTCGTTCTCCCCATGTTAACAAAGACTCTCGTGAACAGTTCGAACTCCGTACGCACAAACGCTTGATCGATATCCTCGAAGCATCGAACAAAACCGTTGATGCCTTGACTCGTCTCAATCTGCCGGCTGGCGTAGACATCGAAATCAAATTATAGGAGGAGGTGCGATTATGTCTAAAGCTATTTTGGGTAAAAAATTAGGTATGACTCAGGTCTTCACCGAAGAAGGCGCAGTCGTCCCTGTAACCGTCGTCGAAGCTTCCCCGAACGTAGTTGTACGCGTTAAGACCGTTGATACGGACGGATACAACTCCATTCAGCTCGGCTATGGTGAAATCAAAGAAAAACATCTGACGAAACCCGTTAAAGGTCAATTCGACAAAGCAGGCGTTGCTCCTGTTAAGTATCTTCGCGAATTCCGTTTGACAGATACGCCGGAATATACGGCAGGCCAAACTCTGGCAGCTGATATTTTCGCAAGCGGCGATCTCGTCGACGTAATTGGCACCAGCAAAGGTAAAGGGTTTGCAGGTACTATCAAACGTCACGGTTTCCACCGCGGACCGATGGGTCACGGCTCTAAATCTCATCGTGAACCCGGTTCTCTCGGACCTATGACCAGTGGTGGCGGCGGTAAAGTCGTCAAGGGTAAAAAACTTCCTGGACAAATGGGTGGCAACCAGGCAACCGTTCTTCATCTTTCCATCGTTAAAGTCGATATGGATAAGAACTTGATCTTGGTTAAAGGCGGCATCCCGGGCGCTAAAGGCAGCTTGGTTATGATTCGCGATACCGTAAAACCCCGCTAATAGTTGTCTACAGGAAGGAGGATAAAATATAATGCCAAAAGTAAGCACGTATAATATTGCCGGTGCACAGACCGGTGAAATCGAATTGAACGATAGCGTATTTGGCGTTGAAGTGAACGAAGCCGTCATGCGTCAGGCCGTTCTCCGTCAGCTCGCCAACCAGCGCTTAGGCACACATTCCACTAAAACTCGCGGCCTCGTTCGCGGCGGTGGCAGAAAGCCTTGGAAACAGAAAGGAACCGGCCGGGCCCGTGTAGGCAGTAACCGCAGCCCGTTGTGGGTTGGTGGCGGTACCATTTGGGGTCCCCATCCGCGCTCTTACGAACAGAAAATGCCTCGTAAAGCTCGCCGTCTCGCTGTTAAATCCGCTTTGAGCGATAAAGTCAATACTAATGAATTGTTCGTCCTCGACGAAATCAATCTCGCAGCTCCGAAAACGAAAGAAGTTGTTACGCTCATCAATAACTTCAAATTCGCCGGTGAAAAAGTTCTTTTCATCACCGACAACGATGAAGTTGTAGAACGCTGCGCACGCAACATCAAAGGCGTTAAAGCCATTTCTACGACTGGCGTAAACATCTTTGATCTGCTCCACTACACGAAATTGTTCGTTACGAAGAGCGCTGTCGCTAAGATTGAGGAGGTGCTCGCATAATGAACATGCATGATCTCTTGTTAAAACCGGTCATCACCGAAAAAACGACGATGATGATGTCTGATGGCAAATATACATTTAAAGTACCGCTCCATGCTAACAAAGTTGAAATTCGTAAAGCTGTTGAAGCCATTTTCGGCGTCAAAGTTAAAAGCGTAGCCACACTTCGCACGATGGGTAAATTCAAGCGCATGGGCAAATACATCGGCAAGCGCCCGGATTACAAAAAAGCCATCGTAACCCTTCAGGAAGGCGAAACCATCGAATTCTTCGAAGGAGCTTAAGCATTTAACGAATAAGGAGGAGGCACTACAATGGCCATTAAATCATTTAAACCGTACTCCGCTAGCCGCCGTTTCATGACTGTTTCGACATTCGAAGACATTACGGCGTCTAAACCGGAAAAATCCTTATTGGTCAAAGTAACCAATAAGGGCGGTCGTAATAACAGCGGTCGTATGACTGTCCGTCATCAGGGCGGCGGTCACAAACGCCGTTACCGTTTGATCGACTTCAAACGTATTAAAGACAACATTCCGGCAAAAGTTGCGACGATCGAATACGATCCGAACCGCTCTGCCAACATCGCCCTTCTGTTCTATGCAGATGGCGAAAAGAAATATATCATCGCTCCGAACGGCCTTAAAGTCGGCGACGTCGTTTACAGCGGCCCCGAATCGGATATCAAGGTCGGCAATGCTTTGCCGCTCCAGAACATCCCCCTCGGTACCCTCGTACACAACGTTGAAATGAAAATCGGCAAGGGCGGCCAGATGGTCCGTTCTGCCGGTGAATCGGCACAGCTCATGGCTAAAGAAGGCAACTACGCACTTCTTCGTCTGCCGTCGGGTGAACTTCGTCAGGTACACATCCGCTGCCGCGCTACCATCGGTGTCGTAAGCAACACGGATTATGAAAACATCACCATCGGTAAAGCCGGCCGTTCCCGCTGGTTGGGCGTTCGCCCGGGCAACCGTGGTGTCGTCATGAACCCGTGCGATCATCCTCATGGCGGTGGTGAAGGTAAGGCTCCTGTTGGTCGTAAACGCCCGGTTACTCCTTGGGGTAAACCTGCTTATGGCGTCAAGACTCGTGACTCTAAAAAAGCTTCCAATAAGTTTATTGTGAAGAGACGTAAATAAGTGTTGAGGAAAGGAGATAACTAAGTGTCCAGATCCATTAAAAAGGGCCCATTCGTAGCACATCATCTCTTGAAGAAAATCGACGCTATGAACGAAGCCAACGAAAAGAAAGTTATCAAAACCTGGTCCCGTGCATCGATGATCCTGCCGAACTTCGTCGGCCACACGATTGCTGTTCACGACGGCCGGAAACATGTACCTGTCTATATCACGGAAGATATGGTAGGTCATAAATTGGGCGAATTTGCACCGACTCGTACATTCAAGGGTCATGCTAAAGCCGAAAAAGTAACTAGATAAGGGGGTAACATAAATGGCAGTAAAAGCTGTTACGAAACACATTCGCATTGCTCCCCGTAAAATTCGGATTGTTGCTGACTTGGTTCGGGGTAAAAACGTCGGCGAAGCTATCTCTATCTTGAAATTCACTCCGAAAGTGGGTTCTCGTGTAGTTGAAAAGACTTTGCGCAGTGCCGTTGCTAATGCGGAACACAATAACGATATGGACGTTGCAAAATTGTTCATTTCTGAAATTTTTGTTGACCAGGATTCCACGATGAAACGTATTCATCCGCGCAGCCGTGGACAGGCTTTCAAAATTCTCAAACATTCCAGTCATTTGACGGTTGTTGTTGACGAAAAAGCATAAGGAGGGAAATGTAGTGGGTCAGAAAGTTAACGCCCATGGATTCCGCGTCGGCGTTTCCAAACCATGGGACGCAAAATGGTATGCAGAAAAAGATTACGCTGCACTCTTAAATGAAGACGTTAAGATCCGTGAATTCTTAAAGAAACAGTTATACATTGCAGGTGTTTCCCGCATTGAAATCGAACGCTCTGCAAAACGCATCAAATTGGTTATCCATACTGCTAAACCGGGCATGGTTATCGGCCGTGGCGGCGCAGGTATTGAAGATATTAAAAAAGCGTTGAAAGCCTTCACGACGAAGACTGTTGACGTAAACATTGCTGAAATCAAACAGGCCGAAATGGATGCAACCTTGGTTGCTGAAAACGTTGCCAGCCAGCTCGAACGCCGTATCGGCTTCCGCCGCGCTATGAAACAGTGCGTTGGCCGTACGATGCGTATGGGTGCTAAGGGTATCAAGATCATGTGCTCCGGCCGTCTTGGCGGTGCTGAAATCGCTCGCAGCGAAAGCCTCCGCGATGGTTCCATCCCCTTGCACACGCTCCGCGCTGACATCGACTATGGCTTTGCTGAAGCTCATACGACGTATGGCTGCATCGGCATTAAATGCTGGATTTACAAAGGTGAAATCCTCCCGGAAGCTAAAAAAGCTCCGAAAAAGCACGAAGGGAGTGAAGCGTAATGTTAATTCCAAAACGTGTCAAATATCGTAAACAGTTCCGTGGCCGTATGAAAGGCCAGGCACATCGTGGTAATAAAGTCGCTCATGGTGAATATGGTCTCGTCGCTCTCGAACCGTCGTGGATTACGAACCGTCAGATCGAAGCTGCCCGTATCGCTATGACACGTTACATCAAACGTGGCGGTAAAGTTTGGATCAAGATTTTCCCGGACAAACCGGTTACGGCAAAACCGGCTGGTACTCGTATGGGTTCCGGTAAAGGTGCTCCGGAATACTGGGTTGCTGTTGCAAAACCGGGCCGCGTACTCTTTGAAATGGGTGGCGTAAGCGCAGAAGTTGCTCGTGAAGCAATGCGTCTCGCTGGCCATAAGCTGCCGATTAAAACGAAGTTTGTTGTTAAAGGTCAGGAATTAGGTGGTGAATAAAATGAAGGTTAAAGAAATCCGTGCGCTGAGCGCTGCCGAAATGGATGAAAAAGTGGTTAGCCTGAAAGAAGAATTGTTTAACCTCCGTTTTCAACATGCGACCGGCCAATTAGAAAATCCAATGCGTATCCGCGAAGTTAAAAAGACAATCGCTCGCATCAAAACGGTACAGCGTGAAGCAGAACTGAAAGCGCAGGCGTAAGAACGTCCATAATTGGAATCTAAAAGGAGGTCACAAGCACAGATGGAAAGAAATGAACGTAAAATTCGCGTAGGTAAAGTAGTCAGCGATAAGATGGACAAAACAATTGTCGTTGCTGTAGAATATAAGACGCAGCATAAGCTGTATAAAAAGCCGATTATCTCGACGGTTAAATTTAAAGCCCACGATGAAAACAACGAATGCCACATTGGCGACGTCGTTCGTATTGAAGAAACTCGTCCGCTGTCCAAACAGAAACACTGGAGAGTCGTGACGATCGTAGAAAAAGCTAAATAAGCTTCATTAATTAGGAGGTTAAGCCATGATTCAGCAAGAAACTATGTTGAATGTTGCCGACAATACTGGTGCCAAGAAAATTTTGTGCATCCAGGTCATGGGTGGCTCGTATCGTAAATATGGCAACATTGGTGATATCATTACAGCATCTGTTAAAGATGCATCACCCGGTGGCGTTGTCAAGAAGGGCGATGTAGTCAAAGCTGTTATCGTCCGTTCTAAAAAGGGTTTGCGCCGTGCTGACGGTTCCTATATCCGTTTCGACGAAAACGCCGCTGTCGTAATCAACAACAATGATAAAAGTCCGAAAGGTACTCGTATTTTTGGGCCCGTTGCCAGAGAACTGCGTGAAAAAGATTTCATGAAGATTATCTCCCTGGCTCCGGAAGTATTATAAGGAGGGGGTGTTCTCAATGGGTAAAATGCACGTTAAAACAGGCGATACGGTCATTGTCATTGCCGGTAAAGAAAAAGGCAAAAAAGGCAAGGTCATCGCAACGTATCCGAAAAAAGACCGCGTCGTAGTTGAAGGCCTTAACCAGGTTAAGCGCCACACGAAACCGAGTCAGAACAATCCTCAAGGCGGCATTATCACCAAGGAAGCAGCTATCCATGTTTCCAACGTAATGCTCGTAGATCCTGAAAGCGGCAAACCGACTCGTGTCAAAATGGTCCAGCAGGCCGACGGCACTAAAGTTCGTACAGCCGTAAAGAGCGGTAAAGCTATCTAATAAGAAGGGAGGCCCTTGAGAGTGTCCAGATTAAAAGACAAATACCTTTCCGAAGTTGTGAAGGGTTTACAGGAAAAATACAGTTATAAAAATGTAATGCAGATTCCGAAGGTTACCAAAGTGGTTATCAACATGGCCGTTGGCGAAGCTGTTACCAACTCCAAAGCCTTGGATGCTGCTGTAAATGATATGACCATCATTTCTGGTCAGAAACCGATCATCACGAAAGCTAAGAAATCTATCGCAGCTTTCAAAATCCGTGAAGGCATGAACCTTGGCTGCAAAGTTACGCTGCGCGGCGAACGCATGTATGAGTTCCTCGACAAATTGATGAACTTGACCCTGCCCCGTGTCCGTGACTTCCATGGTGTCAGTGCAACCGGCTTCGACGGCCGCGGCAACTACACCCTCGGCCTGAAAGAACAGCTTATCTTCCCGGAAATCGAATATGATAAGGTTGATAAAGCTCGCGGCATGGATATCACCATCGTTACGACGGCTGCGACCGACGAAGAAGGTCGCGACATGTTGAAACTGATGGGCATGCCTTTTGAAAAGTAATAGAGGAGGATAACATACATGGCAAAGAAATCGATGCTTGAACGTGAAAAGAAACGTGAAAAAATGGTTGCCAAATACGCTAAGCTTCGTGCTGAACTCAAAGCAAAAGGCGACTATGAAGCACTTTCTCAGCTGCCGGCTAACGCATCTCCGGTTCGTCTGCACAACCGCTGCAAAATAACCGGCCGTCCTCACGGTTATATGCGTAAATTTGGCATCTGCCGCATCACATTCCGTGAACTGGCTTATAAAGGTCAGATCCCTGGCGTTAAAAAAGCCAGCTGGTAACACGTATTCCATGGAGGGAGGTTTTTAGATTATGGCAATGACCGATCCGATTGCGGATATGCTCACAAGAATCCGTAATGCTAACTCGGCATATCACGAAAAAGTAGAAATCCCTGCTTCGAAGATTAAAGCAGCAATGCTCGACATCCTCAAAGAAGAAGGTTTCGTCAAAAACTACGAATCCGTAAACGAAGGCAAAACGCTGAAAGTTACGTTGAAATATGGTTCTAATAAAGAAAAAGTAATTACCGGCATCAAGAGAATTTCCAAACCGGGCCTGCGCGTATACGCTGGCAAAGAAGAACTCCCGCGCGTTCTCGGTGGTTTGGGGATCGCTGTAATTTCTACGTCTCAAGGCGTTATGAGCGACAAACAGGCTCGTAAACTCGGCTTGGGCGGCGAAGTTCTCGCTTACGTCTGGTAAATTTTGGAGGTGTCAATATGTCCCGAGTAGGTAGAATGCCTATTGATATTCCGGCAGGCGTAAATGTAAACCTCGATGGCCACGTAATTACCGTAAAAGGCCCGAAAGGCGAACTCACACGTACGCTTCACCAGGATATGAAAGTCACAATTAATGACAACGTTATCACTGTAGAACGTCCGTCTGACGATAAAAATCACCGTGCACTGCACGGCCTCACCCGTGCACTCGTAGCCAATATGGTCAAAGGTGTTTCGGAAGGCTTCAAAAAAGAATTGGAAATTGTCGGTGTTGGTTACAGAGCACAGATGAAAGGCAAGAAACTCGCCTTGACCCTTGGTTTCTCCCATCCCCTCGAACTCGACGCTCCGGCCGGTGTTACCATCGAATGCCCGAGTGCTACGCAGATTCACATTTCCGGTGCAGACAACGAAGTTGTCGGTGAATTCGCTGCTAAAGTTCGCGGCTACCGTCTCCCTGAACCGTATAAGGGCAAGGGTATCCGTTATGTTGGCGAACATGTCCGTCGTAAAGCCGGTAAAGCTGGTACTAAGAAATAAGATTTAATTAGAAAGGAGTGAATTCCTTGAATAAGAGTAAAAACACAATCCGTTTGAAACGGCATTGGCGTTTACGCAAGAACATCAACGGCACGGCAGAACGTCCGCGTCTCAACGTTTTCCGCAGCCTTAACAATATCTATGCCCAGGTCATCGACGACGTAAACGGCGTAACCTTGGTTGCAGCAAGCTCTTTGGACAAAGAACTGAAAGATCAGAACGTCACCGGCGGCAACGCTGAAGGCGCTAAATTGGTAGGTGCTTTGGTTGCCAAACGCGCTGTTGAAAAAGGTATTACGACTGTCGTTTTCGACCGTGGCGGTTACATCTATCACGGCCGTGTTGCAGCTCTCGCAGAAGCAGCTCGTGAAGCTGGCTTAAAATTCTAATCAAGGAGGAAATAACACATGGCAAAAGTTGACCATGCAGGTCTCGAATTACAGGAAAATGTAGTATTCATCAACCGTGTTGCTAAGGTAGTTAAAGGCGGCCGTCGTTTTTCCTTCAGTGCCCTCGTTGTTGTCGGTGACGGCAATGGCCGTGTTGGCGCAGGTTTAGGTAAAGCCGGTGAAGTTCCTGAAGCAATCCGCAAAGGCGTCGAAGACGCTAAGAAACATATGATTTCCGTTCCGTTGAAAAACGGTTCCATTCCCCATAAAGTTACGGGTATTTTCGGCGCAGGCCAGGTATTCCTGAAACCGGCTGCTGAAGGTACTGGCGTTATTGCCGGCGGCCCGGTTCGTGCCGTATTGGAACTGGCTGGCGTCCGCAACATCCTCACCAAATCGATCGGTTCTTCCAACCCGAACAACATGGTTCAGGCTACGCTCGAAGGTTTGAGCAGCTTGAAGGATGTCAATAAAGTTGCTGAACTCCGTGGCAAAACTGTAGAAGAAATTTACGGTTAATAAGGAGGATATAACAAGATGGCTCAGGTTAAAGTTACACTCGTAAAGAGTTTGGCTGGCCGTCCTGGTGATCAGCGTGCAACCATCGTTGCTCTCGGTCTCCACAAGACGAACTCCAGCGTAGTAAAAGAAGTAACCCCTCAGATCAAAGGGATGCTTCATAAAGTAGAACACTTGGTAAAAGTAGAAGAAATTTAATATAGAAGGAGGTGCGCTGAATTGAAACTTCATGAAATGAGTATTGTTCCTGGTTCCAAGAAAAAACGTAACCGCGTCGGCCGTGGTATCGGTTCCGGTAACGGCAAAACGGCCGGTAAAGGTATGAAAGGTCAGCTTTCTCGTAGCGGTGGCGGTAAGCGCCCGGGCTTCGAAGGTGGCCAGATGCCGCTGTATCGTTTGCTCCCGAAACGTGGTTTCACCAACATTTGGGGTAAAGAATATGCAGAAGTTAATGTTTCTGTACTCAACCGCTTTGAAGACGGCACGACTGTCGATCCCGTTGCTTTAGTCGAAGCTGGCATCGTTAAGAATGTCCGCGATGGCATCCGCATCCTCGGCAATGGCGAACTCGAAAAGAAACTGACCGTCGTAGCCAATGGTTTCACGAAATCTGCTAAAGAAAAGATTGAAGCTGCAGGTGGTAAGGTTGTAGTACCGGGAGAAGAACCGGTAGCAGAACAGTAGGGGTGATTTGCGATGTTAGAGAACATCCAAAACGTACTTAACGTTCCGGAATTCCGGAAACGGGCGGTCTTCACTCTTATTATGTTCGTCGTTTTCAGACTGGGTGTACACATTCCCGTACCGGGTGTCGACTCGTCGGTCATTGAAAACCTCTTCAGCAGCGGCAACTTGTTCGGATTACTCGACTTGTTTGCCGGTGGGGCACTGAGTAAGTTCTCCATCCTGGCCATGAGTATCACGCCGTACATCAATGCGTCGATTATCATGCAGCTGCTGACCGCCGTCGTTCCAACGTTTGAACAATGGGCCAAGGATAATCAAGAAGGCCGCGATAAGATCCAAAAGGTCACGCGGTACGGCACGGTTGTCCTGGCATTGATTCAGGCCTTTGCCATGAGCTATGCACTGAAAGTTAACGGTGCGCTCATCGTCGACAGCTGGGCTATGGTCGTTATGGTATCACTGATTCTTACGGCAGGGACTTGTTTCCTCATGTGGCTCGGTGACCAGATCACAGCCGGTGGCATCGGCAACGGCATTTCGCTGATCATCTTCGCCGGTATCGTAGCGCGTTTCCCCCAAGGCGTCATGACGATTTATCAGTATATTCAGGCCGGTTCGATTAATATCTTCCAGGCCTTACTTTTTGTCGTTATCGCTTTGTTCATGATTATCGTGGTCATTGAAGTTACGCAGGGACAGCGGCGCGTTGCGGTCCAATATGCAAAACGCATTGTCGGTCGTAAGATGTATGGCGGCCACTCGACACACATTCCGCTGAAAGTCAACCAGGCCGGCGTTATCCCCATCATCTTTGCATCGTCTGTACTGATGTTCCCGATTACGATTGCACAGTTCGTACAGAATGACACAGTCCAATGGATTGCCAGCTACTTTGCATGGGGCACCGTTACCAATACGGTCATGTACGCCGTTCTGATTATGTTCTTCACATATTTCTACACGGCTATTTCGCTGAATATCCCTCAGCTTACGGAAAATATGCAGAAGTATGGCGGCTTCATTCCCGGGATTCGTCCGGGTCAGCCGACTGCCCTGTATATCGATCGCATCATGACGAGAATTACCCTCGCCGGTGCCTTCTTCTTAGCATTCATCGCCATCTTGCCGAATTTCATCGGTTGGATTACAGGCATTGAAGGGGTTTACTTCGGCGGTACGGCCATCCTCATCGTCGTCGGTGTTGCCATCGATACGATGAAGCAGGCAGAATCCTTAGTTTTGAATAGACAATATCAAGGATTTATGAAATAATAAGGGGGTAGTTTGAGTGTATATTCTTTTAATGGGCCCTCCGGGCGCCGGTAAAGGTACCCAGGCTGAACGATTGATTGACAAATATGGTATTCCCCAGATTTCGACAGGCGATATGTTCCGGGCAGCTGTAAAAGAACAGACTCCGCTCGGTCTTGAAGCCAAAAAGTATATGGACAACGGCCAGCTCGTACCCGATGCTGTCACCGTAGGAATTGTCAAGGAACGTCTTTCTAAAGACGACTGCAAAAAAGGCTTTATCCTCGACGGCTTCCCGCGTACGACCAGCCAGGCTGTATCCCTCGATGCCATCCTTCGGGATCTCGGCATCAAACTTGATGGCGTCATCAACATCGCCGTTCCCGATGAAGAACTCATCAAGCGGACGACGGGCCGTCAGATCTGCCGCTCTTGCGGTACGACATACCATGTCACATTCAAACCGTCCAAGGTAAAGAACGTTTGCGATAAATGCGGCGGTGAATTATACCAGCGCGATGACGATAAAGTTGAAACCGTCAAAAAGCGTCTGAGTGTATACGCTGCACAGACGAAACCGCTCATTGACTACTATAAAAATTCCAATCTCTATATTGAAATTGATGGAGAACAGAATATGGATGATGTATACAAAGACATCATCGCTAGTCTTGAAAAGAGTAAATAAGCATGATCATCTTAAAATCAAAACGGGAAATTGAATATATTCGCGACGCTGGCCGTATTACGGCCAATGCCTTAGCTCTGATGAAGAAGCTGGCAAAGCCCGGCATTACGACGGGTGAGCTCGACCAGCGCTGTGAAGACTATATCCGCAGTTGCGGCGCTTTTCCGAGCTGTAAAGGCTATTATGGATTCCCGGCAACTATTTGCGCCAGCGTAAATGAAGAAGTCGTCCATGGGATTCCTGGCCATCGCAAGCTTAAAGATGGCGATATAATCAGCGTTGATTTAGTTGTAAATAAAAATGGCTACCATGGCGATTCGACGGTAACGATTCCTGTCGGCCACGTGAACCCGGCAACCCTCAAATTATTGAAGGTTACTGAAGAGTGCCTTTATAAGGGCATTGAACAGGCTGTCGCCGGCAATCACCTTGGCGATATCGGTCATGCCGTCCAAGCCTACGCTGAATCCTTTGGGTACAGCGTCGTCCGAGATTACGTCGGCCACGGCATTGGCACGGATATGCACGAAGATCCGGAAGTACCGAATTACGGTATGCCCGGTCACGGCGAATTGTTAGAACCGGGCATGGTCCTGGCTCTGGAACCGATGATCAATATGGGTACGGAAAAGGTCCGCCAGTTGAAAAACGGCTGGACCGTCGTCACACAAGACGGCAAACCGGCAGCCCACTTCGAACATACAGTAGCGATTACGGAAAACGGCCCTGAAATTCTGACCTTACCGGATGAATGATGGAACGAACTCCGATGATACCTGTCTGCACGGTCGTAGAATGCCTGGCAGGCAAGGATAAAGGCTGCTTGTATGTTGTTGTCGGCAGTTTGGCTTATCCCTACGTATGGATTGCTGACGGTAGAAAGTACAACCTGGATAAGCCGAAGAAAAAGAACTGCCGGCATCTCCGGATATTGGGAACGAGCGTATCTGAAGGAAGCGCTGGTCCCGTGAGAATCAGCAATGAATGGATACGGTCCGTCTTAAACCGGGCTATGAAGAATTGACCAGGGAGGTTACTATGTCGAAGGTAGATGTCATTGAAGTAGAAGGCGTCGTCGTTGAAGCCTTGCCAAACGCCATGTTCAAAGTCAAACTTGAAAATGAACACATCGTGTTGGCTCATGTCTCCGGTAAAATGCGTATGAATTTCATTCGTATCCTTCCGGGCGACCGGGTCACACTTGAATTGACACCGTATGATCTGAATCGCGGTCGCATTACATACCGCTTTAAGTAAGAGTATTACGCAGGAGGTTAATAATGAAGGTAAAACCGTCAGTAAAGAAGATTTGCGAAAAATGCAAAATCATTAAACGTAAAGGCCGTGTCATGGTCATTTGCGAAAATCCGAAACATAAACAGAAACAGGGTTAATAAGCAGGAGGTGAATGAATAGATGGCACGTATAGCCGGTGTGGATTTACCACGTGATAAACGAGTTGAAATTGGTTTGACTTACATTTTAGGTATTGGTCTTTCTTCTTCCCAGCAGATTCTGGCGAAGACTGGCGTAAACCCGGATACCCGCGTTCGCGATTTGACGGAAGACGAAGTACAGAAAATTCGTGAAGTCATCGGTTCTGATTATAAAGTTGAAGGCGATCTTCGCCGCGACACAGCACTCAACATCAAACGCCTGATCGAAGTTAATTCGTATCGCGGCAAACGTCATCGCGCAGGTCTTCCCGTTCGCGGTCAGCGCACCAAGACCAATGCACGTACGCGTAAAGGTCCGAGAAAAGCTGTAGCAGGTAAGAAGAAATAAGATTCTTTAAGTAAGGAGGGAAACGATTTTGGCTAAGAATGTCAGAAGCAATAAAAGAAAAGAAAAGAAACATGTAGAATCGGGTGCAGCTCATATTCGTTCTACATTCAACAATACAATCGTTACGATTAGTGATACAAAAGGCAATGCACTGTCTTGGGCAAGTGCCGGCGGCCTCGGTTTCCGCGGTTCCCGTAAGAGCACTCCGTTTGCTGCACAGATGGCTGCTGAACAGGCTGCAAAAGCAGCTATGGAACATGGCCTTCGTCAGGTAGAAGTATTCGTCAAAGGTCCGGGCTCGGGTCGTGAAGCTGCTATCCGCGCATTGCAGGCAGCTGGTCTTGAAGTAAACTCCATCAAAGACGTAACGCCTATTCCGCATAACGGTTGCCGTCCGCCTAAACGGAGACGCGTATAATCGATGATTAACCAAGGTGTTTTGATTCTGAAATAGGAGGATTTTCCTGATGAGCGAAGATAACAAATTTAAAGTTAAAACCGTCGAAGTCAACGACGGCGGTACCTATGGAAAATTCGTATGCGAACCTCTGGATCGGGGTTACGGAATCACATTGGGTAATAGTTTGCGGCGTGTCCTCCTGGCATCACTGGATGGCGTAGCAATCACTTCGATTAAAATCGATGGTGTTCTCCATGAATTTTCGACCATTCCCGGTGTTCGGGAAGACGTTTCGGAAATCATCCTCAACCTCAAGCAGGTTCGGATTAATTTCCTGGATGATGATGTAGATGAAGTCGACATCACTATCGATATCTCTGGTGAATGTGAATTCACTGCAAACGATCTTAACGTAAACTCAGACATTGAAATTTTAAACCCGGATCTCCATATTGCAACCCTCGATACGGAAGCTGACATCCATATGCAGTGCCATATCGAACGCGGTAAAGGCTATGTGCCGTCCACGCAGAACAAGAAAGAAACGGATATGATCGGCGTCATTCCCATCGATTCCATCTTCTCTCCCATTGTGCGTACGAACTACAGCGTTGGTAATATCCGGGTAGGCAACGAAATGGACTATGATTCGTTGACCCTTGAAGTAACGACAGATGGCAGCATTACGACTGAAAATGCCGTTGCTAAGGCTGCATCGATTATGATCAGCTACTTAAACTACTTCCAGAACATCGCTACCGACGCAAAGGTAAACGATGAAAAAGCTATCTTCACAGACGACGATGGCGAACCCGTGGAAGAATCGACCGAACCCGATAAGGGCAAAATCAAGATTGAAATTCTTGACCTGTCTGTCCGTGCTTCGAATTGCCTGAAACGTGCGAATATCTACACTATAGGCGATCTCACCGAACGGACGGAAGATGACTTGTCGAAGATTCGCAACCTCGGCAAGAAATCTGTCGATGAAATTATTGAAAAGTTAGAAATGCACAACTACTACTTAAAATCGAGTAATGAAGAATAGTTCGAGGAGGATGAACAATGGCTTATAGAAAGTTGGGACGAGACAGCTCCGCACGTAAAGCATTGCTGCGCAGCATTGTCACCTCTTTATTCCAGCATGAACGCATTGAAACGACGGAAGCAAAGGCAAAAGAACTTCGCAAAGTCGCTGATAAGATGCTGACCCTCGCAAAACGCGGCGATCTCCACGCTCGCCGTCAGGCTTTGGCATACATGGTGGATGAAGATGTTGTCAAAAAACTGTTTGACGAAATTGCACCGAAATACACCGATCGTCAGGGTGGTTATACTCGCATCATCAAGACTGGCGTTCGTCAGGGCGATGCTGCTCCGATGGTAATCATCGAATTAGTATAAACGTATGAATGAGAAGGAGCTGTCCTGAGACAGCTCCTTTTTGTATATGCTCATCCGGAAGTTCCGGAAAGGGCGTCATTTTCTGGAAAAGGAGTGATACTATGCCGTATCGTATGATGTTAGCCGTAAATTTCACCCCGGAAAGATTGGAACAAGTTAAACTGTTGGCTTTGCTTACAAAATCGAAGGTCAAGGCCGTAACGGATGCAGAAAAGGGCGAAACCGTCGGCAAGGTTTTGGGCCTGACCGACGAAGAAATCGCCGAAATCTCTGCGATGAGACAGGACACAGAAGAAGCGAGAGTTCATGAAAAGATGAATGAAGATGAAAATCTGCCGCCGGTTACAAAAGAAGCCCTCATTCTTTGTGGTTTCGACAATAAAGTCGTCAATCTCCTCTTGGACAGCATTCGCCGAGGCCGTTTGAAAAACGTACCCTTAAAGGCTATGCTGACCCCAAATAACATTTCCTGGACCATCGAAACGATTTTACAGGAGCTTTCGAAAGAACACGAATATTTCCATAAAAAGAGGTAAGGACGATGCGTCCAACGACACTTTGCTTTCCCGTTCGGCCGGACGGGAAAGTTTTGTTAGGCCGAAAGAAACGCGGCTTTGGCGTCCGCAAGTGGAACGGCTTCGGCGGTAAAATAGAAGACGGAGAAACTTTTTTGCAGTGCGCTGTAAGAGAACTTCGAGAAGAAACGGGTTTAATGGCCGACGAAGGAGATTTTGAATTGGTCGGCTTCCTGGACTTCCATTTTAGTGCCGCACCTGAACTGGATCATATCGGCTACGTCTACATCCTGCGCTACTGGCAGGGGGCGGTCTGTGAGAGCGAAGAAATGGAGCCCCGGTGGTTTGCACCCGATGACTTTCCTTATGACGAGATGTGGAAAGGCGACCGGACCTGGGTTCCCATGGTATTAAAAGAAGATTGCGTGAAAGGCATCATTACCTTTGCTGCCGATGGAGAAACCGTTCAAGAGATGCGTCTTCAGCCTTTTCATCCGCAGCGGCTTGAAGATTAGTTTTTTTGCGGAAAGGCGGCAGACCGAAATGAATCGCGATTTCGTAATTTCACAGTTTAAAGGGTATGTCCAAGGTTTTGCTGCCGTCGATGAAGGGGTTACGTTGAAATTAGCCCATTCCTTACGAGTCAGCGCTTGGTGTGAAAGACTGGCAAGGGCCTTACACCTTTCGCAGGAAGACGTGGATTTAGCCTGGCTCATCGGTGTCCTTCACGATATCGGGCGGTTTGAACAACTTCGGGAATACCATACGTTTATCGATTATCAGTCCATGGATCATGCGAAATATGGGGCATGGTATTTATTTCAAGATGGCCATATCCGTGATTTTTGGCAGAATGATCATCAGGACGCTGTCATTGAGGCGGCCATTTCCCAGCATAATGTATATCGACTGGCCGATGATTTATCTCCGCGGCAGCGACTTTTTTGTCAGCTCATCCGCGATGCCGACAAGCTTGATATCTTCAAAGTCTGTGCCGATGGACTGCGGCAAGGTCAGAACGTGTGGCGGGTCGATGACAGAGACGTTGAAAACCAGTCCATTTCAGAGGCCGTCATGAAAGAAGCCCGGCAGAAGAGACTCGTTCCGACTCAGGTGAAAAAGACATTTATGGATTTTTATGTCGGGACCCTTTGCTTTTATTTTGATTTCGTGTATGATGAGAGCCGGAAACTTGCCTGGGAGCAGGGGGATCTCGCAGAGCTCCTCCGGTTTCATTCACAGAATCCGGACAGTGAGGCGAAATTGAATGAAATACGCCGCCTCCTTCAAGGCGACTGAATTTTTCCGGCATGACGGTGCCGGGAGTTATCCTATCAATACGTACTGGAGGGCCTATCAACGTGGAAATTTTGATTACTGGCGGTGCCGGGTTTATTGGATCGCATATCTTGGCAGCGCTGCAGGGGCGGCCGGATATAAAGGTCGTCATTTTCGACAATTTATCCGGCGGGTCCCGAGAACATGTGCCGACCGGGATGGAGCTGATCGAAGGGGATATCTGCGATCAAGAAAGGCTGGACACCGTTTTTAGAAATCATTCCTTCTCGGCTGTCGTCCATTTGGCAGCTCAGACGATGGTTCCTTTTTCTGTAGCGCAGCCGACTGTCGACTGCCGGGTTAACTTAGAAGGCGTCCTCCATGTGCTGGAAGGCTGCCGGATGTATAAGGTGCCTCATATTCTCTTTTCATCGAGTGCTGCCGTTTATGGAGATAACTTGAATATCCCCCTGCAAGAAGAAGCGCGCCTGTTGCCGACGTCGCCTTACGGCATTACCAAGATGACGACGGAGCATTACCTGCGGGTGTATCATGAGCTGTATGGGCTGGATGCTACGGTTTTCCGCTTTGCCAACGTCTATGGTGAACGACAAGGCGAAAAGGGCGAAGGCGGTGTCGTCAGCATTTTCTGTAAACTCTTATCGGAACATCGTGGGCTTACTGTCTATGGCGACGGCAATCAGACGCGGGATTTCGTCTATGCCGGGGATATCGCTCAGGCTATCGTCCGGGCCCTGCCCCTTACGGGCTATCACACGCTAAACGTCTCGACCGGAACCGAAACCAGCATTAACGAACTGATTGAAAGCTTTGAAAAAGCCGTGGGCCATGCCGTTCCCGTTGATTATAAGGCTGCGCGTCCCGGCGATATCCTGCGGTCGGTCCTCAGTAATCAAGCCTTGGCATCGGCCTTGAACTTTGCTCCTCAGACCGATTTGGCCCAAGGGATTCTCCGCACCTATGAATGGTACTGCAGTGCCGCTTCTAAGTGAAGGCCTCGCCTTGACAGGTATGGTAAAACATGACACAATTAACTAGATATGCCTATATAAGTATACAGGAGGAGAGCTCATGGCAGATGATAGAATCATTGTGGCTTTGGATGTCCATTCATTGGAAGACCTGAAGAAGCTCGTAGAGACACTGGGCGACCGTGTTTCTTTTTATAAAGTCGGTATGGAACTGTTTTACAGCGCCGGACCCGATGCGGTGCGGTATTTGAAGGATCAGGGAAAACACGTTTTCCTCGATTTGAAAGTACACGATATTCCCAATACCGTCGGTCAGAGTATTCGTGCCCTGACCCGACTTGGCGCCGACTTCATGACCCTTCACGGTACGGGCGGCCGGGCCATGATGGAAGCGGCAGCCGAAGCCGTTCATGATGAAACGGAAAAATTAGGGATCGAACGGCCTCGTCTGCTGGCAGTTACGGTATTGACCAGCATCGATGAAGCCGCTTGGAACGAAATCGGTGGTCGAAACAGCATTGCCGAGTCGGTAAAAAACTTGGCGAAAATTGCCAAAGAAGCCGGTATCGACGGTACCGTATCGTCGCCGTATGAAGCCAAGGAAATCCGTGCCATGAACGGTCCGGACTTTCTCATCGTCACACCGGGCATTCGGCCGACTTTTGCCGTTGCCAATGACCAAAAGCGCTTTACGACGCCGTCTCAGGCACTGGGCGACGGAGCTTCCCATTTAGTTATCGGCCGGCCGATTACCAAAGCAGATGATCCGAAAGACGCTGCCGAAAAGATTTTAGCAGAAATTCAGGGGGTATAATTCATTATGTTGACAGAAGAAGAAGTAAGACAGTTATTAGTCGAAACCAAAGCCGTATTGGAAGGTCATTTTCTCTTGACATCGGGACTGCACAGCCCGCTGTATGTCGAAAAATTCAATGTCCTCCAGCATCCGGAATATACGGAAAAGCTTTGTAAGGAACTGGCTGAACGCTTTAAGGACCAGAACGTACAGACCGTTATGGGGCCCATGACCGGCGGCATCCTCTTGGCGCATGAAGTCGGCAAAGCCCTTGGTACGCGGGCCATCTTTACGGAACGGGAAAAGGGCGTCATGACCCTGCGCCGCGGTTTCCATATTGAACCGGGTGAACGAGTCCTCATCGTAGAAGATATCGTAACCACCGGCGGTTCAGTCCAAGAAGTCGTCGATGTCGTCAAAAAAGCCGGCGGTGTCATCGTCGGTGTCGGCCTCCTCGTCGACCGCAGCGGCGGCAAGGCTGAATTCGGTGTACCGAAAGATCAGGTACAGGCACTGCTGCACTTGACAGTTCCGACGTACAAGCCGGAAGAATGCCCCCTTTGCAAACAAGGTATCCCCATGACGGAACGGGGAAGCCATCATTTAAAATAATCTGGGTCAGGAGTTGTTTTATCCATGGAAATGTTATCGGCCATAGGCCCGTTTTTTGTGGCCGGTTTGATGGGGACCATATTTGCCCGGTTTACGGGAATGAATATGAGCATGTGTGTTCTCCTCCTGTTTTTATATATGGGAGCCAAACCGGTCGAAGCTATCTCGGCTATGTTAATGTTTAACGTCTTTACGTACTTTACGGTTTACTCTCAGCTCCACGTCATGCGGATCAAAAGCTTTGCTTTTTTCCCCGGCGTGCGGCTGGCCATTCCTATCTTGATTACCGTCGGCGTGGCAGCACTGAATCCCTTTGTCGGTATCGCCTTCTTTATTCTCGTTTTCCTGCTGGAAATCTTTGCTAAGATTTATCGGGAAATGAATCCCAAGTCACGGCCTTCGAAGTGGCAGATCGTCCAGATGGTCATCCCGGCCGGCGTCTTAGTTACGATAGGCGCGGCTGCGGTTCAGTTCATTCCGGAAAATTATTACTATATCGTCGGCGGCGTTGCCATTTTGCTGTATGCTGTCATCATGTGGCGCATGGGGGATCGGCGTAAGGGGACAGCTTGGTGGGACAAGTGGCTCTACCTGTCGGCTTTGCTTACCGGCCTCAGCGGCATCGATGGGACGGATTGGCTTACGGCTATGCGCCGCAATCCTGAATCGGTCCTGTCTAAATGCTTCCCCATCGTCATCAATGGAGCTATGTTGATAGCGCTGGTGGCCTCTTACGCCATGTACCGCTATTTTTCAATCGGGGCCTTGTTTGCCACCATCGGTACGGCTGTCGGCATTCGCCTGTTTGGCTTATATGAACATTCGAGCAAGGGCAGCTTCTCGTACCTCACCTTGGGCATCGCCGTCTTGACGGCCCTGGTATTCATGATTGTCCAGCCTGTTCCTACCGGATTCCCTATGGTTCCCATGGCTGATGAAACAGGATTTTTTAGCTTTTAAATGAAAAGACAAGGTTTCTTTGATACACGATGCTCTAGGTGTATATGAGAAATAATAACCGGCTATGAAACGGCCTCCTAAAGTTAGACTTAAAAAGATCTGACGCTGGGAGGCCGATTTTTTGTGGTAAAATGAAGTCAGACTGTCGAATGAAACATTATTTTCGAGTAGTTACAGGGAGTGATAAGCCCGAAGCGTCTGAAGTAAATTCTGTGACAACGAAATGGTGGTACGGTAAGGGGACAGCTCCATGAAAACTGAATGCCGTTCGCCATTTTACGAGAAATATATGAGCCTGTGTGATGACTAAAGGAGGTATAGCCGATGTTCGATAAATCTAAGTTAGCGGACGTTCTGGTTCAATATAAGAAAGATTTCTTGCCTAAACGCTGGGAGAGGGAAAAATACAAATGGGAAGCCGTCAAATGTTTTCAAGACAACTGGGATGCGGATGCGGTTGATTTTGCCGCCATGCTGGAAAAATCCCTGGCCGAGACCGATAATCTGCTCACTTCTAGGAATAACTTTCCCAAAGGTATGATTACCGGATTTGCCAAGCATGCTCCCGAGGAAGTCCGCGCCATGTATAGGGACCTCTTTGATGAGGGTAAGGACGTCTATGAGCGCATTGCTGCCTTTAAGAAGCAGTCTTCTGATCTTCTCGATACATACGGCAACGGAGCTAAACAGCACTATCAAAATGAAAATTCCATAACAACCTACCTTTGGCTGAGGTATCCCGATACATACTATATTTATAAGCTCAGTGAGGTAAAAAAAGTAGCTGATGTCTTACACTGTGATTATCGGTTTAAGAAAGGGGCCTATAGGGATAACCTTCAATATTTTTACAAAATCTATGATGAAATCTGTGAGGAACTGAAGCTGGACACGGAGTTGGTGGATCTTTTTCGAAGTCATCTTACCGACACCTGCTATCCGGATCCGGAGCTGAAAACGCTGACCTTCGATGTCAGCTTCTATATCAGCCGGGACTATTTCAAAGACGATAGGCCGAACGACGATAGGAATGAAAATGATGGGTGGTGGCCTAAAGCCTCAGCATATGATCCGGGATTGACGGCACAGGACTGGGTTACTCTCTTGCAGGATAAGACCGTTTTTAATGAACATTGTCTCCAAATCATGAAGCGGATCAAAGATTATGGCGGAGAAGTGAGCTGTACACAGCTTTCCGCCAAATACGGAGAATCAAAGAATTTCTATAATGCTAATTCATCTGCCTTGGCAAGACGGGTTTCAGAAAAGACCGGCTGTGTGCTCCCACCGGATCGTGATTCCAGGGATTCCAAATGGTGGCCCATCCTGTATGTCGGAAAATATGCATCCAAGCAGGCGAAAGTGAGTATATCTGGAAACTTCGGGACCCGCTTTCTAAGGCACTTGATCAAATTGATTTGAGCGGCGTCGATCTCTTCGCAGCGTCTGATGACGAAAAGGCTGAACCTTCCTACTGGTGGATGAATGCCAATCCAAAAATCTGGAGTTTTTCTGAACTCTCAGTCGGCGAAGTGGAGGCCTATACACTATATAACGAAAACGGGCATAAGCGAAGAATTTTCCAGAATTTTATCGATGCCAAGGCCGGCGATCTCGTCATCGGATATGAAGCTAACCCGGTAAAGCAGATTGTTGCCCTTGTCCGGGTTAAAGAAGAAAATGATGGAAAGAAGATATTTTTTGAAAAGACGGAAGGCTTGTCATCTCCTATCGACTACCAGACACTCAAGGCCTGTCCGGAACTAAAGGATATGGAATTTTTCCGAAATCCGAACGGCAGCTTTTTTAAGTTGACCCAGGATGAGTATGAGTTCATCCTGGACATGATTCGCGAAGAGAATCCGCTGAAAATGGGTGTGTCCAGTCCTTCTTACACCAAGAAGGACTTTCTGTCGGAAGTCTATCTGTCTGAGTCACAATATGATTGTTTAGTTGATGTGCTGCTTAATAAGAAAAACATTATCCTGCAAGGAGCTCCTGGTGTGGGAAAGACATTCTGTGCTAACCGACTGGCATATTCCTTGATGGGAGAAAAAAACGACCGTCAAATTGAATTCATTCAATTCCATCAGAATTATTCCTACGAAGATTTCATGATGGGGTATAAGCCGAATGAGTCCGGTGGTTTTAGCCTGAAGCCCGGTGTGTTTTACCGGTTCTGCCAAAAAGCCGCGAATCAACCGGATAAAAAATTCTTCTTTATCATTGATGAAATCAATCGCGGCAACCTGAGTAGAATCTTTGGAGAATTGTTAATGCTCATTGAAAGTGATTACCGAGGTAAGAAAGCAACCCTTGCTTACAATGGGATGGCCTTTACCGTGCCGGAGAATCTGTACCTCATCGGCATGATGAATACGGCGGATCGAAGCCTGGCGATGATTGATTATGCCCTGCGGCGGCGGTTCAGCTTCTTTGAACTTGAGCCGGGGTTTGAGACGCGGGGATTCAGTGACTATAAGGACAACTTGGAGAATGAAAGATTTAACGCATTGATTTCTAAGATAGTCGAATTGAATGAAGAAATCCGGCGAGATCCGTCTCTTGGAAAGGGTTTCTGCATCGGACACAGTTATTTCTGCGGCAGGGGGAAGGATACTTGTACCGAACGATGGATGCGGGCCGTTGTAGATTATGATATTCTGCCCATGCTTTCAGAATACTGGTTTGATGATGACGATAAGGTGCAGCGGTGGGACCATATCCTCCATGGAGTATTTCAATGACGACGAATAAAAGTATATTCATAAAAAACATCTATTACATGCTGTCCTACGCCTTTACGATACTGAAAAAATCGACCTACGAGGATGTCGAGAAAGAACCGTTTGATAATATCAATAACCTGTTTGCAGCGATTTTTGCGAAGGGGATTAGTCGTCAGCTTAAACAGGGCCTTTACCGAGAATACATCCATCGCCTGGAAGATTTGCCCGTCGTTCGCGGGAAAATCAACTTGCCGGGGACGATAAAAAATCGAATAGAACACCGACTTTCTGTTACCTGCGACTATGAAGAGCTTTCTGAGGATAATCTGCTCAATCGAATTTTGAAATCGACCGTCGGTATGCTCTTGAAAGCGACCGATGTCCGGGACAAATACAAGGCGGAACTCAAGAAGGAAATGCTATTCTTCTCTAATGTTGCCGAGGTTGACCTGGCACAGGTCCGGTTCTCGGATATTCGCTTTCAGCGAAACAACCGCACGTATCAAATGCTGATTGCCATTTCGCAGCTCCTGACAGAGGGAGCGCTCCTGACAACTGAAAAGGGTGTGTATCATCTGGCAGGTTTTGTGGATGAGCAGCGCATGTGCCGCCTGTATGAAAAATTCATTCTCGAATACTATGTACAGCAATTTGGACAGCGGCTGAAGGGCTTCTCGGCACGGGCACTGCAAATTCCCTGGCAGCTCGATGACGGCTTTGATGCCCTGCTGCCGGTCATGCAGACGGATATTACACTGACTTATGGAAATAAGACGCTCATTATCGATGCGAAATATTATGGGCGGATACTGCAGACAAATTTTGGCGTGCAGACAATCCATTCCGGCAACTTGTATCAGATTTTCACGTATGTAAAGAATAAAGCTGCGGAAGCAGCCGGAACGGGTCACCAAGTTTCAGGCATGCTGCTCTATGCAAAGACCGATGAAGACATTGTGCCGGACAATGTTTATCATATGAGCGGCAATCAGATTTCTGTAAAAACACTGGATCTAAATCAGGACTTTTCGAAGATTATCGAGCAGCTTGACGGCATTGTAAAGGACCATTTCGGAATCTTGTAACGTCGTCTGTGATTTGCCGGACTTCGCCGTTTGGAAAGCAGGAAATATGATTTCTTTGTCGAAATATATAAGCATATGTCCTTATCTATCGCTTATTTTTTTGATGGGAGGGGGAGTCCCTTATGAAAAAGTGTATGATGGCGGCTGTGTTTATGGCGGCCTTGGCAGTTAGTCCGGTTTTTGCATTTAATGAAGGTCCTGTCATGGGTCCCTATGTATCGGCACCGGGATTGACGGCCATCCAGCAGTGTAAGCTTACCGTTGCCGGAAAAGTCATGGACCCGGCCGACGGAGCCGTACTGCAGAAGGGCGATGTGGTCATGATTCCGCTGCGTAAGGTTGCCGAACAGTTAGGCTATACGGTAAATTGGGATCCGACCGACCAGAGTGTCCGCGTCGAAATGAACATTGCTTATATTATCATCAAGCCCGGCGAAGACTGGTATGAACGGATCGGGACGATTAAGAAGATCAATTTGAACCGCATCTTCCAATACGGCACGGGACCGGTCAATGTCAACGGCACGATGTACGTACCGGCCCAGCTCTTTGAAGCCTTGTACAATAATGTGTCTATTTCCCCGCAGGATGTAACGATTACGCCGGCAGACCAGGTTTAAAAACATCCGGTTCTAGAGAAGACCCTGAAAAAATTCTTGACTTTATAGGCCATGGCCGATAAAATAGATAGAGAATATACGACAGTCCTGTGAGGCTGTGTGATTCTTATACTTCTAGCTTGTACCTTTAATATAGTCCGGAGAGGCTACAAAGGGACATATTTTGCCATGCTTAGAATATGACCTTTGCCCTGCGGCAGAGGTCTTTTTTTTCAAGGAGGATTCGATGGTTAATATACAGGGCAAGAGCCTGTTGGGACTCCAGGGAGTGCCGAGGGAAGAAATTGAGTTGATCTTGCGGGTTGCAAAGAAAATGAAGGCCGTCGTCAAGAGTGACAATAAGAAATTGTCCTTGCTCAAAGGCAAGTCGGTGGTCAACATGTTTTGGGAACCGAGTACCCGTACCCGAGGTTCTTTTGAAATGGCGGCCAAGTATCTCGGTGCCGATGTCATCAATTTTACGCCCCGAGGAAGTTCCATTCAAAAAGGGGAAAGCTTCCGCGACACCCTCTTAACGGTGACCGCCATGGGAGTCGATGCCATCGTCATGCGTCAGAAGCAGGAAGGCTCGCCGAGTTTTGCTCAGCGCTGCGTCGATCCCATTATCATCAACGCCGGTGACGGAGCTCACGAACATCCGACGCAGGGCCTCCTCGACATGTTCACCATTCAGGAAGTAAAAGGCCGCATCGAAGGGCTGAAGGTCGTCATCGTCGGCGACATCGACCACGGCCGCGTAGCACGGTCCAACATTTACGGCCTCAAGACAATGGGGGCGGACGTTCACCTCGTCGGCCCGCGGACGCTGCTCCAGCCGGAACTGGAAGCCATGGGCGTCACCGTTCATTATGACTTGAAGGAAGCCCTCAAGGATGCGGACGTCATCAACGTCCTGCGCATTCAGAAGGAACGCCAGGGCATCGGATTTTTCCCCAGTGCCGGCGAATATAACTCGCTGTTTGGTATCAAGAAAGACCGCCTCAAATGGGCGAAAGACGACGTTCTCGTCCTTCATCCGGGCCCGATGAACCGTGGCATCGAAATTGATTCCGACGTTTGCTACAGCGAACATTCTTCGATTCAGGAACAGGTCATGAACGGCGTATCCGTTCGTATGGCCGTATTATATCTGACAATTATGGGAGGCGATGACGTTGACATTACTCGTTAAAGGCGGCAGAGTGATCAATCCGGCCATGCAGCAGGATGAAATTTGTGATATCCTCATTGAAAATGGAAAAATTAAAGAAGTCGGTGTGAATCTTACGGCCGACAATGCGGAAGACGTTTTCGATGCTTCCGGCCTCGTCGTAGCACCGGGCTTCATCGATATGCACGTCCATCTTCGTCAGCCCGGCCAGTCGGGCAAGGAAACGATTGAAACGGGGACTAAGGCAGCGGCTGCCGGCGGCATTACCCGCGTAGCTACCATGCCCAATACCAAACCGGTCATCGATTCGGCGATTATCGTCGACGGCTTGAAGTATAAGATTGAACGGGAAGCCAAAGTTAAGGTCGAAATCATCGGTGCTATTTCTAAGGGCCAAAAGGGCCAGGAATTATCGGCTATGGGGGCTATGGCCAAAGAAGGGGTCGTCGCCTTTTCCGATGACGGCCACTACGTTGAAAATTCCGACTTTATGCGTAAAGCCATGGAATATGCCAGCATGTTCCATAAGATCATCATCGACCACTGCGAAGATGACAACCTCATTGAAGGCGGCAATATGCATGAAGGCGTCGTCTCCAACGAACTGGGCATGAAGGGCCGTCCGGCCGTTGCCGAAGACATTGCCGTTGCCCGCGATATCTTCCTCGCCGAAGCGACGGGGACGCCGGTCCACATCGCTCATATCAGCACCAAAAATGCCGTCGACCTCGTTCGCCAAGCTAAAAAGCGGGGCGTTAAGGTCACGGCAGAAGTCACGCCGCAGCACCTCATCTTTACCGATGAAGCTCTGCGTACCTTTGAAACGCGCTACAAAATGAATCCTCCCATTCGCTCGGACATCCACCGCGATGCCTGCGTCGAAGGCCTGGTAGACGGCACTATCGATGCTGTCGTTACCGACCATGCACCTCATGAATGGGAAGAAAAAGACCAGGAATTCAATTTGGCTCCCAGCGGCTTTGTCGGCCTTGAAACGAGTGTCGGCGCCATGCTGACGCATTTGTATCATACGGGTATCATCGATCTCATGACTATGGTCAATGTCATGTCGACGGCCCAGGCCAAAATCCTCGGTCTCGATGCCGGCGTCATTGCGCCGGGTAAGGATGCTGATTTAACGATTCTTGATCTCGATAAAGAATGGACAGTCGATTCCTCGAAATTCTATTCCAAGGGAAAGTCGACTCCTTTTGATGAAATGATCTTCAAAGGGAAGGCGGCAGCTGCCATCGTCAATGGTAAATTTGTGATGAAAAACGGGGAGGTTTTATAATGAAAGGTGTCCTCATATTAGAGAACGGACAGAAATTTTACGGCAATATGCTGATGGATGAACCGGCTGTCGGCGAAGTCGTATTTAATACAGGCATGACAGGTTATCAGGAAACCTTTACGGACCCGTCCTATGCCGGACAGATCATTACCCTGACCTATCCGATTATCGGCAATTACGGCTTGTTCCACGAAATCGAACAGGCCGATCGTCCTTATGCTGCCGGCTTCATCGTCAGTGAACTCTGTGAAGAACCGAGCAACTGGCAGAATGAAGGCCAGCTGTCTACCTTTATTATGACACACCACATCCCCTGCCTCTACGGCGTCGATACGCGTGCCATTACCCGGGCTATCCGTAGCCAGGGCGTCATGAAAGGCGTCATCGTACCGGAAACGATGGAAGAAAGCGCTGTTAAAGAACTCTTTGATACGCCCCTTGAAACACAGCTCGTAAAACGCGTCTCGACGCGGGACATCAAGCACATGGGTGACGGCCGCTACCACGTAGCCGTCATGGATTACGGCGCTAAGGGCAATATCCTGCGCGAACTGGTCAATAACGACTGCCGCCTGACGATTTTCCCGGCAACCACTAAGGCTGAAGATGTACTGGCTGTCAACCCCGACGGCATCTTCCTCAGCAACGGCCCCGGCGACCCGAAAGATATTCCCGACATCATCGATACGGTTAAACAGCTCATGGGCAAGAAACCGATTTTCGGCATCTGCCTGGGCCTGCAGCTCATCGGCTTGGCCCTCGGCGGCAAGAGCCGCAAATTGACTTTCGGCCATCGCGGTTCCAACCATCCGGTCAAGGATATCCACACCGGCCGCGTCTACATCACGTCTCAGAACCACGGCTACATCATCGACGAAGATTCCCTTCCGAAAGATAAGGTCGTCATTACCCACCGCAACCTCCATGACAACACTCTTGAAGGTTTTAAAGTTCCGTCCCAGAACATCATGTGCGTCCAGTACCATCCGGAAGCTTCGCCGGGACCGACGGACAATCTGTATCTGTTTACACAATTCGTCAAGATGATGGAGGAAAACTAACATGGTAGAAGGATTGAAGAAAGTACTCGTTATCGGTTCCGGTCCGATTATCATCGGGCAGGCCGCCGAATTTGACTATGCCGGTACTCAGGCCTGCCGCGCCTTGAAAGAAGAAGGGCTGGAAGTCGTCCTTATCAACAGCAACCCGGCGACGATCATGACTGACGAAGATATTGCCGACCGTGTCTATGTCGAACCGATTTCCCTTGACTACGTTACGGAAGTTATCGAAAAAGAACGGCCCGACGGCCTTTTGGCTACCCTCGGCGGTCAGGTCGGCCTCAACATGGCCGTTCAGTTGGCCAATGCCGGCGTCCTTGAAAAATATAACGTCCAGCTCCTCGGTACGCG
Source organism: Megasphaera sp. UBA1696 (assembly GCA_002319965.1). Taxonomy (GTDB): domain Bacteria; phylum Bacillota; class Negativicutes; order Veillonellales; family Megasphaeraceae; genus Megasphaera. Next base: position 48,704 of record DCJQ01000035.1, on the reverse strand, counting down.
CCTGTCGGCTATCGAAGAAGCAGAAGACCGTGAATTATTTAAAAAGGCTATGAACGATATCAACCAGCCGGTTCCGGAAAGTGATATCTTTGAAGACGTTCCGTCGGCCATTGAATTTGCCGATAAGATCGGGTACCCGATTATCGTCCGCCCGGCCTTTACCCTCGGCGGTACCGGCGGCGGCATTGCTCACGACGAAGACGAACTGTTCATGATTGCTACTCGCGGCATCAAGCTCAGCCCGATCAACCAGATCCTCGTCGAACGCTCCGTTGCCGGCTGGAAAGAAATCGAATACGAAGTCATGCGTGACAAGGCCGATAACTGCATCATCGTCTGCAATATGGAAAACATCGACCCGGTCGGCGTCCATACGGGCGACTCCATCGTCGTCGCTCCGAGCCAGACCCTGAACGACTTGCAGTATCAGATGCTGCGCACGGCATCCCTCGATATCATCCGCCGCTTGAAAATCGAAGGCGGTTGCAACGTCCAGTATGCCCTCGACCCGAACAGCAACCAGTACTACGTCATCGAAGTCAATCCCCGTGTCAGCCGTTCGTCGGCCCTGGCTTCGAAAGCGACGGGCTATCCCATCGCCAAAGTTGCCGCTAAAGTCGCAACGGGCCTTACCTTGGACCAGATCACCAATGCTGTTACGGGCAAGACGACGGCATGCTTTGAACCGACCCTCGACTACTGCGTCGTCAAGTTCCCGCGTTGGCCTTTTGAAAAATTCGCCTTGGCCGATAAATCCCTGGGCACTCAGATGAAGGCGACCGGGGAAGTCATGTCCCTCGACCGCTGCTTTGAAGGGGCGCTGCTCAAAGCCGTCCGCTCTTTGGAAATCGGCGTCAATTACATTTCCATGAAGAAGCTGGAAAGTAAGTCTCTCATCGACATCGTCGAACTCCTGCAGAAGCAGGATGATGAACGGCTGTTCGTCGTCGCTCAGGCCCTGCGCCTCGGCATCAGCGAAGAAAAAATTCACTACATCACCGGTTACGACCTGTGGTTCCTCCATAAAATCAAGAACATCATCGATGTGGAATTTGATCTCCAGCGCAATAACTTGACCATCGACAACGTTCGTTTGGCCAAACGATACAGCATGCCCGATGCCGTCATTGCCGGATTTACGAAAAAGACGGAAGAAGAAGTCCGTCAGTTCCGCGTCGACCACGGCATTACGCCGACCTTTAAAATGGTCGACACCTGCGCTGCTGAATTCGAAGCGGCTACGCCGTACTACTATTCCTGCTATGCTACGGAAGATGAAGTCAAACCGCTCGGCAAGAAGAGCGTCATCGTCCTCGGCTCCGGCCCGATCCGCATCGGCCAGGGCATTGAATTCGACTACTGCTCCGTCCATTCTGCCTGGGCTCTGCGCAAGGCCGGCATGAACAGCATCATCATCAACAATAACCCGGAAACGGTCAGCACCGACTTTGATACATCAGACAGCCTGTACTTTGAACCCCTCATGGTCGAAGATGTCATGGCTGTCGTCGAAAAAGAAAAGCCCGTCGGCGTCATCTGCCAGTTCGGCGGCCAGACGGCTATCAACTTGGCAGCACCGCTCGCTAAACGTGGTGTCACTGTCCTCGGTACCTCTGTAGACGGCATGGACCGGGCAGAAGACCGGGAACGCTTCGATGAAGTCCTGGCTAAATTGAACATTCCTCGTCCGGACGGCCGCATCGCTACCAGCGATAAAGAAGCCATGAAGGTCGCTTCGGAATTAGAATTTCCCCTCATCGTTCGCCCGTCATACGTCCTCGGCGGCCGGGCTATGGAAATCGTCTACAATGAAAAAGAATTGGAACGTTACCTCCGCGAAGCCGTCATCGCTTCGCCGGACCATCCGATTCTCATCGACGAGTACATGGTAGGCCGTGAAGTCGAAGTCGACGTCGTCGCTGACGGAACTGACGTCTACATTCCGGGCATTATGGAACAGGTCGAACGGGCCGGCGTCCATTCGGGCGACTCCATTGCCGTTTATCCGCCGCAGCACCTCGACGACGATATGATCGCCCAGATCGTCGACTATACGACGCGCATTTCCCTGGAACTCCAGGTCAAAGGCTCGGTCAACATCCAGTTCGTCGTATCGCGGGGCAAATTGTACATCATTGAAGTTAACCCGCGTTCGAGCCGTACCGTTCCCTTCCTCAGTAAGGTAACGCACTTCCCCATCGTCGAAATTGCAACCCGCATCGCCCTTGGAGAAACATTGAAGGACATGGGCCTTCACAGCGGTCTTATGCCGGCGAAGAAACACGTTGCCGCCAAGGCTCCGGTCTTCTCCTTCAGCAAGATCGGCTTAGCTGAAATCGCCCTCGGGCCTGAAATGAAATCGACAGGTGAAGTCATGGGTATCGGCCACTCCTACTCGGAAGCCTTATACAAGGCTGTCAACGGGGCTAAGATGAAGATTCCTGCCGGCGGCACGATTTTAGTTACCGTCGCCGACCGCGATAAAGCCGAAGCCCTGCATCTGGCGGAAGGCTTTAAGGAACTGGGTTACCACATCATCGCCACGGAAGGTACCGGATCCTACTTCAACGATCACGGCATGCCCGTCGACATCGTCCGCAAGATTCATGAAGGCGGCCAGAACATCGCTACCATGATTCGCAACGGCAAAATCGACTTGGTACTCAATACCTTGACCTACGGCAAGCATCCGGAACGCGACGGCTTTAACCTCCGCCGCATGGCTGTTGAATTGGCCGTTCCCTGCCTGACATCCCTCGATACGGCTCGCGAAGTCCTGCGCGTCTTTGCCAATAAAGGTAAGAACGACGGCTATCATCACGTCGCAGCCCTTCAGGATTATGATATGGAATAAAATTTTCACGGACACAGTCTGATGATACAGAAGTCTCTCATGAATATGGGAGACTTCTTTTTTATGCCGGCGGTTTTGATATGGAGAAGGCACTGCCGGAGACGGTTTTATCCGTATGAATTATGCTATAATGAACGTAATGACAGAAAGGATGATGATCATGAACGTAAAACACAGCTTATTGACAGCGGCCGTTGGTGCCGCCTTGACCTTTGGCAGCGTCTTCGGTGCCCAGGCCTTCTTCAACAGCCCCTTAGCAGCCAACAGCAATTACCGGCCCATTAACTTCGGCATGGGCTATGAAATGTACGTCGATCTCAGCTCTTTAGAGACCATCAAAGATAATGGACAGGGATGGATTTTCAAGGTTAACCTGTTCCGTTCACCCGAAGATTCGGGGCGTATCGAAGGCACGTATCCTTTGACCTATAAAATTTTCCGCGGCCAGGCCTGGATCTACAATGACTCCACCAATACCTGGCTGGAAATCCCCATGCGGAAGAAACAGTTGAAGCATAAGGATATTGCCGACTTCGTGACGGTCAACCTCTGTTATCGCCAGAAGACAGGCCAGTATTTAAACGATGACTACGGCTATGCTCAGGGAATGGAGCGCTACTACAAGGGGGAGTCGTAACGGATGCGGCTGTTCATATTCCGGCACCGCTCAAGGCCGGTGACTATATCGGCATCGCGGCACCGGCAACGCATGACGAGGGGCAGGATATTTCAAGGGCGGTGGCCCGCCTGACGCAGGCCGGATACCGGGTAAAGATGATGCCGACGGTATCCGGTGCCTACGGATACTTTTCCGGAACGGACGACGCACGAGCTCGGGATATCAATGCTTTATTCCATGACGATGACGTAAAGGCCATTGTCTGCCTCAACGGCGGCTACGGCTCGGCTCGTATCCTCGATAAGCTCGATTACGACTATATGGCGTCCCATCCGAAATGGGTCGTCGGCTTCAGTGATATTACGGCCCTTCAGGTCGCCTTATGGGAAAAGAGCCGCCTGGTTACGGCCAACGGTCCCTTGATGGTTACCTTAGGCGGTTCGAATGATTATACAGCGAATCAATTCTTTAACGGATTAAAACGAGCATCATGGCGCGGTGCCTTGGCACTTCCGGTCGGCCGGACACTTACGACCATCAACACGGGAACGGCCAAAGGCCCCCTTGTGGGCGGTAATTTGACGCTGCTTGCATCTCTCGTCGGTACACCCTATGCCCTCGACGGCACGGGGTGTATTTTGGTGCTCGAAGATACGGGCGAAAGCTCATACCGCATCGACCGCATGATGAATCAGCTCTGGCAGAGCGGCCTCTTGTCCCGTGTGTCGGCCATTGTATATGGCGATTTTACGGCATCGTCCCACGATGACGGTGACTTTACGACGGATGAAGTGCTGGATTATTATGCTCATCTGGCCCGGGTGCCGGCCATCAAGGGACTGCCTGTCGGCCATACTGCCGATAAGGCCTTTATCCCTTATGGTATTACGGCTTATCTCGATGCCACTGGACCGGAGGCCTCCTTATCCTTTCAAGAATGACGTATCGTGACGAAAAGTTATAATAATAATTATGTAAAAACAATGCATATTTTATTGACAAAACATTTTAATTCAACTATAATGAATTAAAATTCAATAAAACATGAAGGTATAAGCTATTTTGAAGTATAGATTGTTTTTTTCCGGGAGTGATGCATTGTGAAGACGAAAGTATTTATAGATGGACATGAAGGGACGACAGGCCTTCGGATTCATGAACGCCTGAGCCAGCGTCAGGATATCGAATTGATTCCCATTGCTGACGAAAAACGAAAAGATCCCGATGCCATCCGCGCCTGCATGAAAGACGCCGACATCGCCTTCCTCTGCCTTCCCGATGATGCGGCTGCCGAAGCCGTCAAACTGGCAGAAGGCTGCCAGGTGCGTCTCATCGATACGTCGACGGGGCGGCGGGTGGCGCCGGGTTGGACCTACGGCTTTCCCGAATTGTCGAAGGAACAGGCTGTCGTTATTTCTAAGAGCGATTTCGTCGGTAATCCCGGCTGCCACGCTAGCGGCGCCATTTCTATTTTGCAGCCCTTGACGGCAGCGGGATTGGTGCCGGCCGATTATCCGGTGACAGCCTTTTCCCTGACCGGCTACAGCGGCGGCGGTAAGAAGATGATTGCCCAATATGAAGGGGATAAAAGTGATGATCTATTTGCACCGCGGCAATACGGCCTGGGCCAGCAGCATAAACATTTGAAAGAAGTCGTTTCTATCTGCCATTTGGCACAGGAACCGGTCTTCACACCCATCGTTGATGACTATTACAGCGGCATGGAAGTGATGATTCCCTTTTTCAGTCATCTGTTGACGAAGAAGGTCACGGCCAAAGATGTGTGGGATATATTAGTTGAGCATTATGAAGGCTGCCCCTTCATCCACGTCCTTGATTTCGGGACCGATAAAGGCGGCTTTATCAGTGCCAATGAAATGAGCGGTTACGATGATATGGAAATCGTCGTAACCGGCAATGACCATCGCATTATGGTCACGTCGTTATTCGATAATCTGGGCAAAGGGGCCTCCGGTGCTGCCATCCAGAATATGAACCTCATGATGGGCATCGATGCCGTGACAGGATTACAGTTAAAACATTAGAAAGGTGGAGTCAGTATGAGTCAGGTTTATGATAACTTTGGCGTACCGCAAGGATTTCAGGCTGCCGGTACGTACAGCGGATTATGCAGCAGCCGTGTGAAATTGGATGTCGCTATGATTGTAAGCCGACGAGACTGCTCCATTGTGACCGATACGCCCCAGGGCATGACGGCTCGTTCCGGAAAAATCCTGGTCCTGCACAATGGGACGGCCCTTCCTGACGGACCGCGCGGCCTTGAAATTTCAGAGGAAGTCTGTCAGGCTGTCGGCACCTGCGTCGATGAAGCCCCGGCTTCGGTAGCCCTCATCGCCAGCGGTGCTAAGGGCCGGTACTTTCGCCCGTCGCTCTTGATTCACAGCCTGAAAAATCTGACGGCCGGTCTCGATACGGATAGCGAGCCCGTAGAAGCGGTAATCGACAACGGCGGTGACGTATCTTCTGAAACGGTCTTCCTGGCAGAAAATTCAGGGGCCTTAAGCGGCATCGCTGCGGACGGGATGGCGGACTGTGACGGCTTATGCGTCATCATGACCGACGCTTCGGTCGACGGGTCTATGATTGAAAAGGCCTTGACTCAGGTCAAGGCCGATATGGATACGGAGCATTTCACCTTCATCGTCATGGCCAATGGGGGAGCCGGTGCACAGCCGGTCGGCCACGATGCTTTGGTAGGGGGAATCGAAGCGTTACTGGTGAAATTAGGCTTTCAACATGTCTTGAAAGCGTGCAGTTAAATAGGGGGAAGACAATATATGTTCAAAAGAAGTGATCTCGTATCGGAAGATGTAAAAGCAGTGACCAATGCCCAAAAGGCACAAATTTTAATGAATGCTCTGCCATATATTAAAAAATACAGCGGGAAAACAGTCGTCGTCAAGTACGGCGGCAATGCCATGATCAATGAAGACTTGAAGCGATCGGTCATGGGCGATATCGTCCTCTTGAATCTCATCGGCGTCAAAGTGGTTCTCGTCCATGGCGGCGGCCCGCATATCAAGTCGGCCCTGGATCAGCTCGGCATCGAATCGAAGTTCATCAACGGTCTGAGAGTGACCGATGAAGCGACGATGAAGGTTGTCCAAATGGTACTGGCCGGCCAGGTCAATAAGGATTTAGTCAATCTCATCGGCTCCATCGGCGGGAAGGCTATCGGTCTTTGCGGCATCGACGACCAGATGATCAAGGTCCGCAAACAAAGCGACGAACTGGGCTACGTCGGGCGCATTACCGACGTCGACGTATCCATCATTCAAGATAACCTCGATAAGGGATACATTCCCGTCATCTCGACAATCGGTACCGATACGGACGGACAGGCTTACAACATCAACGCCGATACGGCCGCCGCTCAGATTGCCGGGGCCCTTAACGCCGAATGTATGCTGTCTATGACCAATATCGACGGCGTCCTCAAAAATCCGTCTGATCCCGATTCATTGTTGACGGAAATCACCCTTGAACAATCTCGTCAGTTAGAACAGGACGGGATCATCGCCGGCGGTATGATTCCCAAAGTACAGTGCTGCACGGACGCCATCAAAGCCGGCGTCAAGCGGGTGTTCATCATCAACGGCACGGTACCTCATGCCATCCTCATCGAAATGCTGACCGAAGAAGGCTTGGGGACGATGTTCGTCGGCCACTATTCCTTAGGAAAGTAAGGCTGTTGGGAAAAAGGTTGTTAGCCCTGATTCGGGTAAAAAGGAGATAAAAACAATGGCAGAAGATTATAAAGCTCTTGATAAAGAATATATCGTCAACGTCTACAATCGAATCGGTGCCGTCCTCGACTACGGCAAGGGCGCGATTTTATACGACGTCGACGGGAAAAAATATATCGATCTCAGTGCCGGCATTGCCGTCAATATTTTTGGCGTCTGTGATGATGAATGGACGCAGGCTGTGGAAACACAGCTCCATAAATTGAGTCACATTTCAAACGTCTTCTATACGGAACCGCAGACTGTCCTGGCGGAAAAACTGTGCCAAAAGACGGGGATGAAGAAGGTCTTCTTCTCTAATTCCGGTGCTGAAGCCAATGAATGCGCCATTAAGACGGCGCGGAAATATTCTCATGACAAATACGGCGACGGCCGCCATACGATCATCACCTTGAAAAACAGCTTTCACGGCCGTACCTTAGCGACCTTGACGGCCTGCGGCCAAGAATCACTTCATCAGGATTTCGGCCCCTTCGTCGACGGTTTCGTCTACGCCGAAGCTGATAATTTTGACGATGTCAAAAACTTATGCGAAACGAATCAGGTCTGCGCCATCATGATGGAAATGGTTCAAGGCGAAGGCGGCGTCCATCCTCTTGATAAGGATTTTGTTAAACAAGTGGCCGCTTATGCCAAAGCCCATGACATCCTGATCGTCGTCGATGAAGTCCAGACCGGCAACGGCCGTACGGGCTACCTCTATGCTTATATGGGCTACGGCATTGAACCGGATATCGTATCGACGGCCAAGGCCATCGGCGGCGGCCTGCCCTTGGGCGTCACCATGTTTGCCGCTTCGACGGAGAAGACCCTGACCGACCATACCCACGGCTCGACCTTTGGCGGCAACCCGATCTGCACGGCCGGCGCCATTTCCATCATCGACCGCCTGACGCCGGAATTGATGGAAGAAGTACAGAAAAAAGGGCAGTATATCAAAGAAGAATTGGAACCGTGCCAACACGTCGACCACGTCTCCGGTATGGGCCTCATGATCGGCATTGCCCTTAAGGATAAAGACCTGAGTGACGTCGTCGAAGGCTGCGTCGAAAAAGGCGTCCTGGTCCTCACGGCCAATGGCCTGGTCCGCCTCCTGCCGCCCCTCAACATCCCTTGGGATGACTTGAAAGAAGCCGTTGCCATCGTAAAGAAGGTCATCGATAAATAATTACATCCATCGTTTTGCTGAAGCAGTCTCTGACGGGGCTGCTTTTTTGCTGTATAGGGCTGCCGTCTTGCTATTGACCGGTGAATTTCGTACAATATGGCTATACCGGTAATTGGGTAGTTTTTGAAGTCAATAAGGAAGGCCATATATGAAACATTTAAGGATAGCTTACAGTTTTGACGTACAATATTATTTTGTCGACAGTGACCGGGACATCGTGCCCATCGAAGAGACGGACTTCACCGATGTTGCCGTAGCCGTCCTGTCGGACGAAGATTTTGATTATATCGATGCCATTGAGGAGACCGGTTTCGGCATTCCCATCATGGTCATCATGCCCGGCGGCGATAAGCTGCCCGAATCGTATATCGATAAGGTCGACGTCGTCTTTACGGAAGAAATGGTCAATAAGAGCCGCTGCATTGCTGCTGCCGAACGCCTTGCCGGCCGCTATGAACAGACGGTGCTGCCGCCGTTTTTTGCCGACCTCGTCGACTACGTCAGTGAAAAGAATACGCCTTTTGACTGCCCGGGTCACCAAGACGGCTTATTTTTTAAAAAGCATCCTGCCGGCCGGTATCTCTACGATTTTTACGGACCCCATATTTTTCAGTCCGATATTTGTAATGCCGACGTCACCTTAGGCGACTTGCTCATCCACGAAGGGCCGGCCCTCGAAGCCCAGGATTTTGCGGCCGAAGTATTCCATGCTGACAAGACTTACTTCGTCCTAAACGGTTCGTCATCCGCCAATAAGGTCGTGGCCAACGCCTTGTTGGCACCGGGAGATTTAGTCCTCTATGACCGCAATAACCACAAGTCCGTTGCCATCGGTGCCCTCATTCAGGCCGGGGCCGAACCGGTCTATTTGGAGACGGCCAGAAACCCTTACGGCTTCATCGGCGGCATCGACGACCACTGCTTCGATGAAGGATATCTGCGCAAGCTGGCAGCCGAACGAAATCCCGAAAAGGCAAAATCCAAACGGCCCTTCCGCTTGGCCGTCATCCAACTCGACACCTATGACGGCACGCTGTACAACGCCCGTTATGTCGTCGACCGCATCGGCCATCTCTGCGACTATATCCTCTTCGATTCGGCTTGGGCCGGCTATGAGCAGTTTATCCCTATGCTCAAGGACTGCTCGCCCCTCCTCCTCGACTTGCATGACGACGATCCGGGCATCCTCGTCGTCCAGTCGGTCCATAAACAACAGGCCGGCTTTTCTCAGGCTTCGCAGATCCACAAAAAGGATAATCATATCCACGACCAGTCTCGGTATTGTAACCATAAGGTCTTTAACAATTCATTTATGGCCAATGCCTCGACGAGTCCTTTTTATCCCATGTTTGCCACCATTGCCGTCAACGCCAAGATCCATGCCGGTGCTGCCGGCCGCAAGATGTGGCTGGACTGCGTGAAACTGGGCATCGATGCCAGAAAGGATATCCTGCGCCGCTGCCATTATATCCGGCCCTTTGTGGCACCTGCGGTTCACGGAAAGCCTTGGCAGGACGGGGATACCGATGAGATGGCCCATGACTTGGCATACTTTACCTTTGAGCCCGGCGCCAAGTGGCATGCCTTTGAAGGCTATGGACCGGACCAGTACCTCGTCGACCCGTGCAAGCTCTTACTTACGACGCCCGGCATCGATGCTGAATCGGGGGAATATGAAGATTTTGGAATCCATGCCAATATTCTGGCGACGTACCTGCGAGGGAACGGTGTCATTCCGGAAAAATGCGACTTAAATTCGATTTTATTCCTTTTGACACCGGCCGAAAATAAGAATAAGATGCGTCTCCTCGTATCTCAATTGGTCCGCTTTGAACGTTTCGTCGATCACGACGTTCCCATGCAGGAGGTCCTCCTCGGCGTCTACAATTCCCATCCTGACCGCTATGCAGGCTATACGATTCGCCAGCTTTGTCAGGAAATGCATGACTTCTATAAATCCCATCAGGTCAAGGATTTACAGAAAAAATTGTTCCGTCGGGAATACTTCCCGGAATACGTCATGAGTCCCCAAGACGCCCATCACGCCTTTGTCCGCGGGCAGGGCGAATTGGTTTCTTTGGACAACATCGAAGGCCGCATCGCCCTTGAAGGTGCCCTTCCGTATCCGCCGGGTGTCCTCTGCGTCGTACCGGGTGAACGCTGGTCGAAGACGGCTGTCCAATATTTCAAGGCCCTTGAAGAAGGCTTGAACGAACTGCCGGGCTTTGCTTCGGAAATCCAAGGCGTCTATTTGGAGAAAGAAGATGACGGCTGCATCCACGCCTATGGCTACGTCCTAAAAGAATAAGCTTGTACATGAAAAAAACACGATTTCTTCCTTAAGCGGGAGAAATCGTGTTTTTGATTGAGTAGCTTATAACAGGTTTTTGACGGCTTCGGCAATCCGTTTGGCGATGTCGGGATTGTTCATGGTGTAGACGTGGATACCGTCGACGCCGTTGGCCAGAAGGTCAGCGATTTGGTCGATGGCATAGGTGATGCCGATATCGTACATGGCATCCGGTTTATCGCCGTATTTGGCAATGGCCCGCTGGAATTTGATGGGCAGGGTGGCGCCGCACATGGCAATCATATTTTCGATTTGGCGCTTATTGGTGACGGGCATGATGCCGGCTTCGATGGGAACCTTGATGCCGGCGATTTCACAGCGCTCGAGGAAGCGGTAAAATACGGCATTGTCAAAAAACATCTGGGAAATCAGTTCGCTGGCCCCGGCATCGACTTTGGTCTTTAAGTTGCGGATGTCGGCGGCGACGGTCTTGGCTTCAGCATGGCCTTCGGGATAGCAGGCACCGATGATGTTGAACTCCGGAGCCTTTTCTTTGATGAAGGCGATGAGGTCGCTGGCGTGTTCGAAGCGGTGAGTTCGTTCTCTTCCCGGAGTTTCGTCGCCGCGAAGGGCTAAGATGTTTTCGATGCCTCGATCCTTCAACTCCTGCAATGTTTTGAGCGCCTCTTCTTCGGTAAGGTAAATGCAGGGCATATGGGCTACGGTTTCGCAGCCCAGGTTTTTTATATATGTTGCGACTTCCGTCGTGCGGTTGCCGCCGTTGCCGCCGGCTCCGCAGGTCACGCTGATGAAGTCCGGCCGGATCTTGCTCAGTTCATCGAGCGTCGGGTAGACGGTTTCGATGGGCGTATCTCGCTTTGGCGGGAAAACTTCGAACGAAAAGACCGTCTTCTTGGCAAAAAGCTCATGAGTATGCATACATCAATTTCCCCCTCAGATCATAAGAAGATAAAGGGCTGCCTACATAGAGGCAGCCTCTTTTCTATATCTTTATTATATTGAAGATTTTGTTGCCTGTCTATTAGAAACTCGGTAAGATAGCGCCTTGGTACTTGTCTTCGATGAATTTCTTGACTTCCGGAGACTGGAGGGCTTTGACGAGTTTCTGGATTTCCGGACGGTTTTCGTCGCCGTCACGAACGACGAGGACGTTCGCATAGGGCGAATCCTTCGGTTCCAGGAAGAGAGCGTCTTTCAAAGGATTCAAGCCGGCTTCCATCGCGAAGTTGGTGTTGATGAGGGCGATGTCGACGTCGTCGATGGAGCGGGGAATCTGAGCAGCTTCGAGTTCGACGAACTGGAGGTTTTTATCGTTCTTTACGACATCCTGGACGGTGGAGGTGATGTTGCCGCCGTCTTTAAGGGTGATGAGACCGGCGCTCTGGAGAATGAGGAGGGCGCGGCCGCCGTTGGTCGGGTCATTGGGGATGGCGACTTTCGCGCCGTTTGCAAGATCTTTCAAATCTTTGATTTTGCGGGAGTAAATGCCCATGGGTTCAACATGGATTTTGGCGATGGCTTTTAATTTGGTGCCGTGTTCGCTGTCGAATTTATCGAGGTACGGCGTGTGCTGGAAGAAGTTGGCATCCAGTTCTTTATCATTCAAAGCCAGGTTCGGTTTGACGTAGTCCGTGAATTCGACGACCTTGAGGTCGACCCCTTCTTTGGCCAAGAGCGGTTTGATTTCGTTGAGGATTTCAGCGTGCGGAACGGGGGTCGCGCCGACGGTGACGGTGACCTTCTTGTCGGACGAAGCCGTCGTCTGGGAATCGCTGCCGCAGCCGGCGGCTAAGAATGCTACAGCCATCAGGGCCGCAGCGGCGAGAATGGAAAGTTTTTTGAAGTTTTTCATGAGTTATGCCTCCTGTTAATAGAATAGTCAGACCTTTTTGCTTCGCCATTATCCATGAAAAAAGCCTCTTCCCGAAAGAGAAAGAGGCTTGGTCTTGGTTCTTTATCTCTCGGAATAGTTTCCGCAGGAATTAGCACCGTGTTATCGGTTGCCGGGCTTCATAGGGCCAGTCCCTCCGCCGCTCTGGATAAATGTCGTTTCAATTGTCTTGTGTAATAGTTTACCATGAATGGGCAATTTGTCAATATGAAAATACTCGATAATCGGTGTCAATTTAAAATAATACGGTGCGAAAAAATTATCTTTTAAATAGGAAACCTGTTTTGAGGTTCTTCTATCTTGACAAGAGTCCATTGCCATTATATAATCTAAAGCAAATCATAAATGTTGTCGATGAACGAAACGAGTATATCCGATTGTGGCAGCTACAGCGAGCCGATGGCAGTGAAAGTTCGGCGCAGACCGGCGGATAGAATGGATTCGGGAGATGCGGCCTGAACGGTGACCAGTAGGGTGCGACGGTGTATTTCCACCGCTATCAAAGAAACGTGTATCGCCGTGAGGCCGTACATGTAGAGCTGGACTCACTGAGTCAATTTGGGTGGTACCGCGGAAGAAGCTGAACCTTTCGTCCCTTTGTAGGGATGGAAGGTTTTTTTGTTGTCATCAAATAGAAGGAGAGATAGAGATGCTGGAAATGAAGGATGTCAGTTTCAATTACGGTAGCGGTGTTCCCGTATTGGAGCGTGTGAATGTGAAAATCGGTGAAGGTGAGTTCATCGGCCTCGGCGGCCGCAACGGCTGCGGGAAGACGACGGTGACCCGCCTGCTCATGGGCCTGGAAAAGCCCGTATCCGGAGAAATCGTATATAACGGAAAGGTCATAAACGGCGACGATGCCTCTGTTCGCAGCCATTTTATCGGCTACGTATTCCAGCGGCCGGAAAGGCAGATGTTTCGGCCGACGGTCCGGGAAGAAGTGGCCTATGGACCGAAGCAGTTGGGCATGAGTGAGGCCGAGATACAAGAAGCCGTCGAGGAAGCCTTGAAGGCGACGCAGTTAACGGACCTTGCCGAATCGTATCCGCCCAACCTCAATCGCGGTGAAAAACAGCGGGTTGCCATCGCCTCGGCCATCGCCATGCATACTCAGTATCTCATCCTCGACGAACCGACGAGTGGTCAGGACAGCGAAGATAAGGAGCAGCTCATGGAACTTTTGAGCGAACTTCATCAAAAGGGCATGACCATCCTCATCATCAGTCATGACATGGATATTTTTGCAGAATACTGTCAACGGGTCATCGTCATCGGCAACCACACTAAGGCCTTTGACGGGACGCCGGAAGAACTGTTTACGAAACGCCCTGACCTATATGACTTGGGCCTGAGTCGGCCCGACGCCGTCGCCTTGTCCATGGCGGCACCGGATTTTCCTTATTGTAAATCGATGAAAGAATTTACGGCAGCCATGCTGGAAAGAATAGGAGGTACGAAACAATGATGAAAAAATTTGTTCCCGTTACGAAATTAATCGGTACCTTTGCCTTTTCTTTCTGGGCTCTGGTCATGCATACGCCCCTTCCTTTAGTCGGGTTGGTCGTTATTGAACTCATTCTCTTAGGCCTGTGCGGCAACTTATCACGCAATATCAAGGCCGTATTCAGCCTGATCATTTTCGCCGTCTTCTTGGCGGTCGTCCAACTCCTCGGCGGGGGATCTATGGAATCGGCTTACGTTACGGGCCTTCGCATGCTGGCCATGACCATCGTTTTCATCATCTTGCTGACGACGACGCGCCTGCAGGATTTGACGGCAGCCTTGGTCAAGCAGATTAAGATCCCTTATGAATACGCCTTCATGTTTACGGCAGCCTTGCGCTTCGTGCCGGACTTCATCGCGGAAAGTCAGGCCGTTCAGGAAGCCCAGGCCTGCCGGGGCCTTTCGACAAAGGGCAATATCTTTAAGAAAGTCATCAACTACATGAGTGTCGTCCAGCCGCTCATGCTTAAATCCTTAGGCCGGTCGGAAACGATGGCCCTCAGTTTGGAACTGCGCGGATTTGGCAGTCATGAACACAGTTTTATGAGCAACGTTCAGCCAAAAGGGCGCGATTACATCGTTATTTTTGTCATGTTGGCCTTGAGCTGCGGTATCGTTTATTTGCGGATGCAGGGACTGGTATAGGAGGGGAACTCGATGAAACAAGTAGCAGATATTTCTAAATTAGAATTTCATCACCGTCAGGGCGGTCAGTTCCGCTGGATTACCATTACGACGCTGATGCTGGCCATCGGCACGATCTTGCACCTCGTATCGCCAAGCGTCGGCGGCGTCACGCCGAACTGGACGATTGCTACCTACTGCGTCGCCATTTGCCTCACCAAGCCCAGTTATAAACAGGCTCTCGGCATCGGTCTCGTTGCAGCTTTGGTCAACGTTCTGACGTCGAAGTCGGGCTTTCCCTACGGCAACCTTATCAGTGAACCCGTCGGGGCCCTTACCTGCGCCTTTATCGTCAAGAACTTGGCCTTCATCAAAGTGAAGGGCCATTCCTGCCTGCCCGTCCTGACCGGGTTTGCCGCTACCTGCATGAGCGGCGGCGCCTTTGTCACTATTTTGAAATTCGTCATGGACCTTCCGAACGTCGTCTATTTTACGGCCATGCTGCCATTGGTCGTCGTCATTGGCGCCTTGAATGCCATCGTCACGCCGATTATGTATTTTCCGGCTCTGCGCCTCTTCGTATCGCGAGGCATCCTCGATTCTCTTGAAGAACAGGAAGTGGCCTCCGATCACAGCATGTACGACTTGAAGCCCGCTCAAGAAGGCCTCATTTCCATGGAACACCTTTCTTATATCTATAATAAACAGAAGACGCCGGTCCTCGATGATGTCAATCTGACGGTCCGCGAAGGCGACTTTTTGGTCATTACCGGTGAAAGCGGCAGCGGTAAGAGCTCGCTGTGCATGGCCATGACCGGTGCCATTCCGCATTATTTCGGCGGCGTCATGAAAGGCATGGTCTATGTCAACGGCCAGGCGACGACGCAGACGACGATTTCGAAACTCGCAGCCCGCGTCGGCGCCATGCTCGATGATTACGACAGCCAGTTGGTCGCCATGACCGTTGAAGAAGAAATCGCCTTCAGCCTGGAAAACCAAGGCGTTGCTCCGGATAAAATCGATCAGGCTGTCACGGAAGCACTGGAAAAAGTCCACATGTTGCCTTATCGCCAGCGTCCCTTGACCAAGTTGTCCGGCGGCCAGCGTCAGCGTCTGGTCATTGCCGACGTCTTGGCGACTAACCCCGACATCCTGGTCTTTGATGAACCGACGTCGGCCTTGGATCCGGAAGGGACCCACGAGTTCTATGAATTGATTCACGATTTGAATGTAACCTATGGCCACACGATCGTCGTCGTCGAACATACGCTGGAAGCGGCCCTGCCTTATGCCAACCGATTGGTTCTCATCGACCACGGCCATATCCTCAGCGACGCTGATGTCGAAACGACGCTGCGCTATATGTACGATCATGATATTTATGCCAGTGCCATTCCCAAGATGTTTGCCTGCCAGATGGATCTTGAAAAAGCCGGCTGCCGTTTCGATGCGCCATGGCTTTCGGCAGAAACGGCCGTAGCCGCCGTTCAAAAGGGGATCCGGTCATGAAAATCCTCTGTTTAGGCGACAGTTTGACCTATGGATACGATGTGCTTCCGGGAGAGCGGTGGACGACCTTGGTGGCTGCAGACGGAAAGATTCAGATCGATAACCGGGGACAATGCGGCGACACGACGGCCGGCATGGTCTTTCGCCTGCACCAGCTTGACCTCGTCGGCTACGATGCCTTCTTCATCATGGGCGGCTCCAACGATATCCTCCTCGATAAGGACTTTTCCGCCGTCTGCCGCAATATAAAAACCTTAGTTTCACTGTTAAAATCCCAGGAGGAACTGGTGTATATCGGCATCCCGACCTTGACTAAACCGGAAAGTGCCTACTATGGCTGGCAGGATGCCGGCGATGTGAATCGGCACAATGAGACCCTCCGCCGCTACCGTCAATGGCTTTTGGATTATAGCGCAAATACGGGCTGCACGGCTATCGACTTTTATCAGGCTTTGCAGGATGGCGAAGAAAAATCCGGGAAAAATCTCTATGCGGACGGCGTTCATCCCAATGCCGAGGGGTACGCCATATTTGCCCGAGAAGCGTTGAAGGTATTTCTGCCAAAGGCGTAAAATCTCGGTCTCCTTTACAATTTCATCCTTCCGTCATAAAAAAAATCCCACAGCCTTTCAGGTGTCATGAGAGGCCGTGGGATTTTTGCGTATCTTAATGGTTTACGGTAGGCTGGGTGCCGGCGTACAGTGTCGGATTCGTTCGCGTGTCGAGGTGTACATCTTCTTTTACGGTGCCGTTTACCTTATATTTCAAGGTCAGGACTAAGAGGCCGGCGCTGAACATGAACAGGGCCATCAGATAGTAGCCCATAGCGAAGCTGCCGGTTTGAGCCTGGACCCAGGCCATCATGTTGGGGCCGAACATGCCGCCCAGGTTGCCGCAGGAGTTGATGAGGGCGATGGAGCCGGCAGCGGCCGGACCGGAGAGGAAGGTCGTCGGAATGGTCCACCAGACGCCCATGGAAGCGTGGATGCCGATAGCGGACAGGCAGATGAGAAAGAGAGCGACGCCCATGTTGTGGGCAAAGGGCGAGAGGCCGAGTCCGACGGCACCGACGGTGAGGGCGGCGAAGACGTGCCATACCTTATCGCCGGTAACCGTTGCCGTATGGCCGATGATTAACTGGACGACGAGGGCCGCGGCCATGGGGATGGCGATGGCACCGCCGATGAGGGACGTCGACCAGCCGGAGAGATTTTTCAGGACCGTCGGCATCCAGAAGTAAAAGCCCCAGAAACCGACGACCCAAAGGAAGTAGATGAAACAGAGTTTTAAGACTTTAGCATCGGTAAAGGCCTGAAGAACGGTATACTTTTTCACGTGCTGCATGGCTCTCTGTTCTTGTTCATACATGGTCGTCAGGTATTCTTTTTCAGCGTCTGTCAGCCAATGGACTTGGTCCGGACGATCCTTGACGGCAAATAAGAAATAGAAGGCAAAGATGAGGGCCGGAATCGATTCAAGGATGAACAGTTCCTGCCAGCCTAAGAGGCCGAAGAAGGAATGCTCTAAGAGGACGCCGGCGATGGGGGCACCGACGATAGTTGAAAGGAGCAGGGAGGTCAGCATGAGAGACGTCGCCCGGGACCGCTCAGCAGCTGTGAACCAGCGGGGGAATAGGAGAGAATAGATGACCGGATAGAGGCTGGCTTCTGACGCGCCTAAGAGGAAGCGGCAGAGGTAGAATTGCCACTCCGTCGTAACGAAGGCCATACAGAGACTGACGGCGCCCCAGGTAAACATGATGCGGGCAATCCATTTCGATGCCGAAAATTTCGCGGCAAAGAGAGAACCGGGGATTTCCAGCAGCAGGTAACCGGCAAAGAAGATACCGGCACCAAAACCGTATACTTCAGGGGACAGCCAGCCCAGAGTCTGGGTCATGGTCAGTTTGGCATAAGAAATATTGACGCGGTCGATGCAGGCAATAATCGAAACGAGAAAGACCGGTAAAATAATGCGCAGATCTCTCCGCCGTTTAAGACTGTCGAAATTGATGTTTTCCATGATGCATTCCTCCTAGTAATAAGTTAGATTGTCACAAGATAAACATGAAATAAAAAAACTCCCGCCCCATAAAGGGACGGAAGTTTTATATCCGCGGTACCACCCGATATTCCTTGCCAAAAACGCAAGGCACTTTGTAACGTACTATCATACGCATTTCCTGTAACGTGGATCAGACGGTGCAGTTTACTTATTTCAACTGCAATTCTCAGAGATGATTTTCCATGCTTCCTCCGGCTGCCGGCTTTCACCATACCCGGCTCGCTGTGTGCTTTTGCAAAGCTGTACTCTTTCTCGTCATCGAATGTCAATATATCGTGTTTAAGTTATGCACCCTATCATAGACCTGTGTAAAAGGTTTGTCAAGGATAAAACGAAAAAAATAAGGATATACGTATTTTTTCAATAAAAAAGGACTATCGAGTGACGATAGTCCTTTGACTTTGGTGGAGATGAGGAGAGTCGAACTCCTGTCCGTAAATGCTGCCCCATGAACTTCTCCGAGCGCAGACCTTGTTAGTATCTTAAACCGTTTTCGTACAAGGACAAACTAGACGATTCCAGCCTGTGAGTTTCCCGACACGGCTGCCAGGCAAAACCATGTGGTATCCCGCTAAGTGACGTCTGCAAACTGCCCGCAGGATTAGCAGCAAGAGACGTTAGCCGCCCTTAGGCAGCTAAAGCAAAATTGTTTTCTTTTGCGTTTAATTTAAAAGGTTCACCGATTTACGGGCAGATGAAACCCCGGCTCGCTATTCATGATACAACCATCCACGTCGAAACCTTTACATCCCCATGGATGGAGAACCCCCATAGAGATTCAAAATAAGTATAACATATATTTTACAAATTGCCAACTGGTCTCCGGCAAGTCTTATGATATAATAGTAGCGATGATGGGGCATCCCTCTTTTTATGATAGTGCCTCTCATCGAACAGACTCGAAACAGAGTCGTAAGAAGGTGTCACTTACATGTTATATCTTATTAAATGGATGTACGCTTGGATTTTGCCCTTAGGCGGCATTGTTTTGGCCTTTATGATTTTGACGGCCCTGCTCTTTCGAAAGAAGCAGGCCGGACGCTGGGCCATGCTGGTCATTACGGCCGTCTTCTACCTGTTATCGACGGAGCCTGTTTCAGACAGCCTCATCCGCCCTTTGGAAATGGCCTATGAACAACCGTCACTAGAAGCCCTCGACGGCGACGTCATCATCGTTCTCGGCGGCGGCTCCCGAGCCGGGGTCCCTGACGTCGACGGGGTGGGACAAGTGGGAAGCGCGGCGGCCAACCGATTTCTGACGGCCCTTCGCTTGGAAAAAGCTAAGCATCTGCCCATCCTGTTATCCGGTGGAACGGTCCTTGAAGGTGAGGCCAATGAATCGCAGATTGAAAAGCGGATGCTCCTGTCGCTCGGCGTTCCCGAACCACGAATTTTTATGGACGATAAAAGTCGAAATACGGCAGAGAACGCCGCTTTCTCTAAAGAAATTTGTCGTCAGCAGGGCTGGAAAAAGCCCATCGTCGTTACCAGCGCCTTCCATATGCCGCGGGCAGCCCGGTTCTTCAGTCGTGAAGGAATGGACTTCATTCCCTATCCGTCTGACTACCGCAGCAATATGAATCCTATTTGGTCACCTTATACCGTCGTACCGCAATCGGCCTACCTGCTCAATTCTTGCCTGGCCATCAAGGAATACGTCGGTATCGCTGCCGCATCTTTGGGAATGCAATAAATTGGGACGTAAAGCGTCCATGGTATTGCAAAATTTGGCCCGATGTGGCATACTTACATTGTAAGTAGCAAGGCCTTTAAGTTCTTAGAATTATATACAAAAGTTATTTTCGTTTTTAAAAGGAGTGTATCGACAATGATTAAGGTTGGTATTAATGGTTTCGGTCGTATTGGTCGTTTTGTTTTCCGCGCAGCTCAGACTCGCGATGATATTGAAATCGTAGGCATCAACGACCTCGGCCCGGTTGAATACCTGGCATACATGCTCAAATACGACACCATGCATGGTCGCTTCGATGGCACGATTGAAGTTGACGCTAAAAACAGCCAGCTCATCGTCAACGGCAAAAAGATCCGCGTAACGGCTGAAATGGATCCGGCTAACCTCAAATGGGACGAAGTCGGCGCTGAATACGTCGTTGAATCGACCGGTCGTTTCCTCACGATGGACCTCGCTGAAAAACACTTGGCAGCAGGCGCTAAATATGTTGTTCTCTCCGCTCCTTCCAAACAGGGTGAAGACGGCCGTCAGGCAGACATGTTCGTTTGCGGCGTTAACACCGACACATACAAAGGCCAGACCATCGTCTCCAACGCATCTTGCACGACGAACTGCCTGGCTCCTATCGCTAAAGTCCTCAACGATGCTTTCGGCATCAAAGACGGCCTCATGACGACCGTTCACTCCACGACGGCTACTCAGAAAACCGTTGACGGTCCTTCCATGAAAGACTGGCGCGGCGGCCGTGCAGCTGCCGGCAACATCATTCCGTCCAGCACGGGTGCTGCTAAAGCTGTAGGCAAAGTCATTCCTGAATTGAATGGCAAATTGACCGGTATGTCCATGCGTGTTCCGACCCTCGACGTTTCTGTCGTCGACCTCACGGTTAACCTCGCAAAACCGGCTACGTACGATGAAATCTGCGCAGCTATGAAAAAAGCTTCCGAAGGCGAATTGAAAGGTATCCTCGGCTATACGGAAGAAGACGTTGTTTCTTCCGACTTCCTCGGCTGCCCGCTCACATCCATTTTCGATGCTAAAGCCGGTATCGCCCTTACGGATACGTTCGTCAAAGTTGTTTCCTGGTACGACAATGAAATCGGTTACTCCAACAAGGTCCTCAACCTCATTGCCGTAATGAACGATTACAACAGCAAACACTAATTTGTAGCGACGCATTTCCCAACGGGTAAACAGCCTCCCGTTACAAATCAGATTGAAACATCGAAAAGCGCTGAAAGGGGCTGTCGCTGCGGCGACAGCCCCTTTTGTTTTTCTTTACTACAAAAAGGAGTAAAACACTACAATGGCAAACAAAAAACCAGTAATGTTAATCATCATGGATGGTTTTGGCTGCAGCGATATCCAAAAAGATAATGCCGTAGCCCAGGCAGACCTCAAGGTTCTGCCGAAACTTTGGGAAGAATATCCCCATTCTTTCCTCGGTGCTTCTGGTGAAGATGTCGGCTTGCCGGACGGCCAGATCGGCAACTCCGAAGTCGGTCACCTCAATATCGGTGCCGGCCGTATCGTCTATCAGGCCTTGACCAAAATCACGAAAGACATCAAAGAAGGTCCCTTCTTTGAAAAGCCGGCTCTGGTCGGTGCCATGGAAAACGCCAAGAAGAATGATTCGGCCCTTCACTTATTAGGTCTCGTCTCTCCCGGCGGCGTTCACAGCAGTGAAAAGCACCTCTTCGGCCTCCTTGAAATGGCCAAACGCTTTGGCTTGAAAAAAGTCTATATCCATGCCTTCCTCGACGGCCGCGATGTATTGCCCCGCAGTGCCGGCGAATTCTTGAAGGAACTTGAAGATAAATGCGCCGAACTCGGCGTCGGCGAAATCGCTACCATCAGCGGCCGTTATTACGCCATGGACCGCGATAAACGCTGGGAACGTGTTGAAAAAGCTTACGATGCCGTAGCCTTGGCTGAAGGACCGCAGGAACCAGATGCAGATACGTGCTTGAAACATTCTTATGAAGCCGACGTTTCCGATGAATTCGTCGTCCCGACGGTCATCCGTAAACACCCCGTTGAAGATGGAGACAGCGTCGTCTTCTTTAACTTCCGCCCCGATAGAGCTCGTCAGCTGACGACGGCTTTCGTCGTTCCTGACTTTGCCGAATTCCCGCGCCCGAAGAAATTGGACGTCTACTTTGCGACCATGACTCGTTATGAAGACGATCTTCCGGCCCATGTCGTCTACGACAAAGAACGGATCCCCCATACCTTGGGCGAAGTCTTGGCTAAAGCCGGCAAGACCCAGCTTCGCATCGCTGAAACGGAAAAATACGCTCACGTTACGTATTTCTTCAATGGCGGCGAAGAAGAACCGAACCAGGGCGAAGACCGCATTTTAGTACCGTCTCCGAAGGTCGCAACCTATGACCTGCAGCCGGAAATGAATGCACCTATCGTTACGGAAAAGGTCATCGAACAGATCAAAGCCGATAAATACGACATGATCATGCTCAACTTTGCCAATGCCGACATGGTCGGTCATACGGGCGTCTTTGAAGCAGCTGTCAAAGCAGTTGAAACGGTCGATACCTGCGTCGGCAAAATCGTCGACGCCCTCCGTGCCGTCGACGGCCAGCTGCTGATCATTGCGGACCACGGCAATGCGGAAAAAATGGCGGATCCCGAAACGGGCAGCCCCTATACGGCACATACGACCAATCACGTACCGTGCATCTTGGTCAGTGAAGAACACAAAAATGATCATCTCCACGACGGCATCTTAGCCGATGTCGCTCCGACGATGCTGACCCTGGCCGGCATGGATATTCCCAGTGAAATGACAGGCAAGAGCCTGATTGATCAATGATGATTTCCATCGTTCTGCCGCATTGCGAAGGGAGAGAGTAAGATGGAACAAGATACGCTGAGTATCTTTCAAAAAATAGCTCCCGATGTTATGGGGACCATTAAGGAACGATATTTACTATTGCGGCATATTGCCGATGCCGAACCGGTAGGACGCCGGACCTTAGCCGGACTTTCCGGGCTTTCCGAACGCGTCGTCCGCTCTCATGTCGACGTGCTGCGCCGCAGCGGCATCGTCCGCTTTACGACGCTGGGCATTGCTATGGAGCCGGAAGGAAAGCGGCTCATGCCGGACCTCTTGGAATGCTTTCTGCGTCTCAATAACCTCGATGATATCCAGCGTCAGATCCGGCAGAAGCTGGGCCTGAAAAATGTCTACATCGTTCCCGGTGACAGCGACAGCGATAAGACTGCGAAGGAAGAGTTGGGGCGCCGCGGTGCCCTGCTCTTAAACGATCTCTTTGGCAGCGTCGATACCGTCGCCATCAGCGGCGGTTCGACTATGGCCGAAGTGGCCCGGATGCTGCCGGAATGCTTAGCTAATGTGACCATTTTGCCGGCTCGGGGCAGTATGGGAAACCACGTTGAAGTACAGGCCAACTATATTGCTGCCAATGTCGCTGCCAAGACACACAGCTCATACCGTATGATTCATATCCCTGAAGGACTCAGTGATTCTGCCCTGCAGATGATGCTGAAGGCCGACCGTCAAACCCAGGAAAACGTCGCCATGACGGCTCGGGCGCAAGTCGTTATCTTTGGCATTGGCCGAGCCGACCGCATGGCCCGAAAACGGGGGATGACGACGCTTCAGCGCGATGCCCTGCACAGCCTCGGCGCCTGCGGAGAATCTTTGGGCTGCTACTGCGGCCTCGACGGCAAAATCTTATACGGAACGAATAATATCGGTATCTCACTGCGAGAAATTAAATATCACCCTCACGTCATCGCCGTAGCCGGCGGTGCCAGCAAAGCTGAAGCCATCGTCGGCGTCATGCGGGCCTGCCATACGGGCACGCTGGTCACCGATGAAGGGGCGGCTGAAAAAATCATACAACTGCTTTAATTAGAGGAGGAACCTATTCATGAAAAAAACAATCACCGACGTCAATGTCGAAAACAAACGCGTTTTTGTCCGTGCAGACTTTAACGTACCTCTTGACGAAAACTGCAACATCACCGACGATACGCGTATTCAGAAGACGCTGCCGACGATCAAATACTTGCTCGAACACAATGCGGCTGTCATCTTGTCCAGCCACCTCGGCCGTCCGAAGGGACAGGTTGTCGAAAAATATTCTTTGAAACCGGTCGCAAAACGCCTGTCTGAACTCCTCGGCGTCGACGTCAAATTCGCTCCCGACTGCGTCGGTGCTGAAACGAAAGCCATGGCCGATGCCCTCAAACCGGGCGAAGTGCTCCTCTTGGAAAACCTCCGCTTCCACAAGGAAGAAGAAAAGAACGGCGAAGACTTCGCTCGTCAGCTCGCTTCCTTGGCTGAAGTCGGTATCAACGATGCTTTCGGCTGCTGCCACCGTGCCCACGCTTCCGTAGCCGGCATCACTCAGTTCCTGCCCATGGCTTCGGGCTTCCTCCTCGAAAAAGAAATCCGCTTTATCGGCGGTGCTGTCGATAACCCGGCTCATCCTTTCGCAGCCATCATCGGCGGTGCTAAGGTATCCGATAAGATCGAAGTTATTTCCAACCTCTTGCCGAAAGTCGATCTCATGATCATCGGCGGCGGCATGGCCAACACCTTCTTGGCCGCTCAGGGTTATGGCATCGGCAAATCCCTCGTCGAAGCCGATAAAATCGACTTGGCAAAAGAACTCATTGCCCAGGCTAAAGAACAGGGTACGAAACTGCTCCTGCCGGTCGACGTCATGGTCGCTGCTGAGTTCAAAAACGATGCCGATCACAAAGTCGTTTCTGTCGATGCCGTTCCGGCCGATTGGATGATCCTCGACGTCGGCACCAAGACCCAGGAACTCTTCGCGAAAGAATTGGCTTCTATGAAACTCATCGTTTGGAACGGACCTATGGGCGTATTTGAAATGGAAAACTACGCCAAAGGCACCGAAGCCGTTGCTAAAGCCGTTGCTGATTCCGACGCTGTTTCCATCGTCGGCGGCGGTGACTCCGTTTCGGCTGTCAACAAGACCGGCCTTGCCGATAAGATCAGCCACATTTCGACGGGCGGCGGTGCTTCCCTCGAATACCTCGAAGGCAAACAGCTCCCGGGCGTCGTTGCTTTGAGCGATAAATAAGCCGTTTCATACTATTCATATACGTACGCCGGATGCCCGGAGATTCTCCTGTTATGACGGAATGAACGGACAGGGGCCGGGCCAATCTGGCCAAGGAGGAAAATTGATTATGCGTAAAACTATTATTGCCGGTAACTGGAAAATGAATCATTTAGGCGCGGATGCCAAGGCTACGATCCAGGGCCTCGTTGAAAAAATGCCCAAAGACGTAAAAGCTGAAGTCGTCATTGCTCCCGTTTTCCCGTACCTTTCGACGGCCGTTGAAATGACCAAGGGCACTGCCATCCATGTCGCTGCCCAGAACATGCACTGGGAAGAAAAGGGTGCCTTCACGGGCGAAGTTTCGCCGGCCATGCTCGTCGATATCGGCGTAACACATGTTATCCTCGGCCATTCGGAACGCCGGACCTACTTCAATGAAACCGATGAAACGGTCAACAAAAAGACGAAAGCAGCCCTCGCTCACAACTTGACACCAATCGTCTGCTGCGGCGAAACGTTGGAACAGCGCGAAGAAGGCATCATGCAGTCTTGGATCGAAGGCCAGATCGAAAATGCCCTCAAAGGTATTTCGGAAGCTGACATCAAGAAAGTCGTCATCGCTTATGAACCGATCTGGGCTATCGGCACGGGCAAGACGGCCAGCGCTGCTCAGGCTGAAGAAGTCTGCGCCATTATCCGTAAAAAATTGGCAGCTCTCTACAGTGAAGCTGCAGCTGAAGACGTATCCGTCCTCTACGGCGGCAGCGTCAAAGGCGGCAACGTTGCTGAACTGACCGGTTCTGCCGACATCGACGGCGGCCTCGTCGGCGGTGCCAGCCTTAAAGCCGATGACTTCTTAGCCATCATCAACAATGCGGTTGTAAAATAAATTGAAGTTTCTTTCCCCCCGCACCTCTCTTGGGACTCGTGCGGGGGTTTTTCTGTTTGTGGCCGGACTTTTGCATGACCGCCCCTACTTTGGTACAATAAAGAACAGGTGATGAAGGAGGTATTCATTTGAAGTATATTTTATACGTCTTTTCGTTTTTATGTATGGCCATTGGCGGCGGGGCTTGGTTCTTTTATGGACGTCTGATCGGAGCGATAGGCATCGTCCTTTCCCTTTATATTCTCTATCGGTTGGAACGGCAGCCGCGCCGACTGTCCTTAAAACTGACACGACGCAAGGGAAAGTCGGCCGGTCAATATGACGCAGCTTTTGAAAAGGCTGTGGCTGATTTTAATCGCATGGAAGGCGAGCGATGGGGCTTGACCGATCCGTCTCTTTGCGAGACGACTGCCAATATGCAGCATATTGCCCGCAATCTCCTCTACTATTTGAAGCAATATCCGGAACGGATCCCCTTGGCCGAGCCCTTTATTAACTACTACCAGGACCGGGCCGTCTTTTTAGTACATAAGTATAAGCAGCTCGACGCAACCGGTCTTAAGACACAGAAGGTGGTCACGACTAAGCAGAAGGTAAGAGACTTGCTCCTTCAGATGGATACGGCCTATGAGAATCAATTTACGGAAGTCCTCCAGGGGGAACTGCAGGTCATTGACGGGGAAGTCGTCGCCATGACCCGTAATTTGGCGAACCGAGGCGTTTATCGGGAAGGGGCCTCCGGCCAGGGCCGGAGAAAGAAAAATGCTTTTTCTGCGTGGAAACAGCGGGCAGCCCGTCGCTTCGATGCCTATACGGACGGAACCTTTTCATCCATTACGCCGGAACTGCGCCATAAGATCAATGAAGAGCGGCTGATTACGGCAGCCCTGGCCTTCTTTTTAGGTTCCTTTGGCATTCATCATTTTTATATGAAGAGAAATACCCGAGGCTATGTTTATGCCTTGTTTTGCTGGACTTTCATTCCGGGATTTTTGGGAATTATCGAAGGGATGCGCTTTGCGAATATGACGACCGATGAATTTTATTACGCCTCGTACCTGCACAAATACCAAGCATAATTGACAATACTTTACAAAACATGCAATTGTGAAAACTATGTGTAAAATATATAGAGAAAAAGCATAGAATATGTTACTATCAGACGAGAGGGGCTAACTGTTCAGGCAGTATATGAGCTTTTTTGATATGGAGAATCTATTGTTTCTTGGGATTTTTTAGTTAAAAGGAGAACTCATGATACAAAAATACTTTTCCTACACCGGACGACTTAACAGACTGCGCTATTTTCTCAGAATTCTCGTCGTTATGATTCTTGCTTCCGTTTTAGGGACCTTATTGGCGCAAATCACTCCCTATTTGGCTTATCCCGTGTCCGCCATTGCCACCGTCAGTGCCGTTATGCTGGGCATCCGCCGCTGCCACGATCTCAATCGAAGCGGTTGGTTTTACTTATTGATGTTTATCCCCATCATCGATTTCTTCGTGGCACTGTACTTGCTGTTTGCGGCAGGGACACCCGGTCCGAATCAATACGGAGCCGATCCCCTCGACAGCCAATTTGCCGGCTGATAAAGAAACTTTCAGCAATCGATTCATGACATCTGCTCTGTATTATCCATATCGCTATCCCATGGTGCCTTAGTCCCTGACAATCAATTTGAGATGTGAATATAAACGCACAGAGACTGTGAATTATCCGGCCTTTATGCGCTGCTCAGACCGTAGCTGCCTTTGTTGCTGCTACGGTTTTTTGTGTTCAGAGGACTGTCATTTCGTGCAAGTATACTTTATGATAGAATTATAGGAAGCATACGTTGGAAAAAGTCTTTTGAGATGAAACGTTGAATTGCATTTTCTGTTTGCCGAAAAGGGCGATACATTTCGTTTTTATTAAGTAAGGAGGCGGTTATTGTGTCTTTGAACCGTTTGCGTGATTTGGCAGGGGCTGACAAAGCTGCCATTGGTACCTTTGTCAGTATGGGGAATATGTCGGAAGTGGAATGCCTCGGTTATACGGGCCTCGATTTTGTCATTATCGATACGGAACACGGGCCCTTTGATACTGAAACGATGATGAACCTCATCCGGGCGGCCGAACTGGTTCACCTCGTGCCCGTCGTGCGTCTGGCCAACGTCGATCATAGAGATATCCAGCGGGCGGCGGACTGCGGAGCCCAGGCCATCATCCTTCCCTGTCTGCGGGAACTGGATGATTTTAAGAAGGCCGTGGCCTTGGCAAAATACGCTCCAATCGGTCAAAGAGGCTTCATTAAAGGCAGAGGAACGGGTTTTGGCAACGCACCTTGGGCGGCGACAGAAACCTTGGAAGAATACTACGCTAACAGCAATGAACGCCTCTTGGTCATGCCCCAGTGCGAAACGAAGGAAGCTTTGGAACAAATCGAAGACATCGTTCAAATTGAAGGTCTGGATGGCATCTTCATCGGCCCTTATGACCTCTCGACCTGCCTCGGCATTCCCGGTCAATTTGATAATCCCATTTTTAAACAGGCCTTAGATAGAATCCTAAAAGCCTGTCACGATGCGGGAAAACTCTGCTACATCTTTACCGGCACGACAAATCAGGCGAGAGAATACGTCGCCCAAGGCTATGACGGCATCGCTCATAACCTCGACTTCAATATCCTTATCGAGGCTTATAAACAAGTCGTGGCCGATATTCGAAGATAAAACGGGTGTACGGCTCTTGATGTAAGGTCAGCGAGACGTTTTTTACGACGGATTTTTTAAGGTCTTACCCTTTTACATGAAAAAAAGCAAGTGCCTGATGATCGGAGTCATCAGGCACTTGCTTTTTTCCTATGTATAGAGAATTTGAGAAGGAAAGCGTAGTTAGATTTCGACGTTGAAGTGTTTCAGAATCATTTTTTCAGCTTCGCCGTTCCACAGGCCCTTATGGGTTTTGCAGCATTTGTCGAGTTCTAAGAAGAACGGGTCTTTTTCGCCGAGTTTGGCAAAGTCTTCAATGGCTGTCATAGGCATGTCGAACTGGGTATAGGCCAGTTTTTTGCCGCCGGGGATGTTGGGGAGATTGAGCGTCGTTTCAGCGATGCTGTCGATGCCGCCGACATGCGTTACCATGACGGCCGGGTCGATGATGCCTTTGGCGGCCAAGGTGTTGGCTTCGATGAGGTCATCGTTGTTGCCGCCGGTTGTGCCCATGATATGGGTGCTGGTATAGTGGCAGTCGTAGAGGTTGATTTCAGCGCTGAAGTTTTTGTCCGTCGGGCCGGAGAAGAAGTTGAGGCATCCATCGAACGCTAAGAGGCGGTTTCCGAGTTCGGCGACGGCGCGGATCGGGGTGTAGACGAAGACGTCGTCATAGCCATGGCCGTCGGTGAGGGCCATGAGGTCGTCATAAGCCGTGTCCATGTTGGACGTGTTGACGTAGATGAGTTCGACGCCGTTTTCAGCTGCGTATTCCGGGGAAACGACTTCTTTAGCTCTGGCGATGCGGGCGTCGTTGATATCGGTGACGACGATGCGCTTCGGTTTGTTTTCGAAGTGGATGCCGTAGCTTACGGCACCGAGGCCCATGGGGCCGCAGCCGCCGAGGATGATGATGTTGCCGCCTTCTTTGGTGCCCATGGCATGATTGTAGTTCTGTTTATTCGTGTGGTAGTTGGCATGATAGCCGCCGATGATGCAGCTCATAGGCTCGCCCAAGGAGGCTTCGAAGAAGCTTTCACCTTCGTAAGGCATGAGGGCGCCTAATTCCATGACTTCGTGGGGGAAGATGCAGTACGTGGCATCGCCGCCGAAGAATTCGTAGGAGTAGCCGGGGGACGCTAAGCTTCCTTTGTAGTTCAGGGCCGGCTGCTGAGCGAAACGCATGCCCGGTTTGAACTGGTCCTGCCATTTTTTACCGACTTTAACGATGACACCGGCAAATTCATGACCCGTGATGATCGGGTTGGTATCGATGTTCTGAGGAGCTCGTTTGTGGTTCTTCCCTTGTTCAACGAGTTTATATGTCGACATGCAGATGCTGTCGGTAATGATTTTGGCTAAAATTTCATCGTCTTTAATTTCAGGAAGTTCAAATTCTTCTAAACGCAAATCGCGGGTGCCGTACATTCTGACTGCTTTTGTTTTCATGGTAATATCCTCCTAAATAGGTACGTAACTTGTAATTTTTTATATGAGTGACGAAGCTGTTTATGCTTCGAGGTTTGCAAAGGTATTGAAGATGTCGTCGGCAGAGCTGTGAAGCAAGTCTTCGACATCGTCTTCATCGGAACAGGTGATGGCGATGTTGCTCAAAATATCGAGGTGTTCGTCACCGACACCGGCGATACCGATGACGAGTTTTACCGTTTCACCGCCCCAATCGGTGCCGTCGGGGAAGGTCATGACGACCAGTCCCGATTTTTTGACTTCGCCCTTGCTGGCTTCAATGCCGTGAGGAATGGCGACGGCGTTGCCGATGGCCGTATTAAAGACTTCTTCTTTATCGAGCATGGCTTGGGTATATTTTTCGCTGGTATAACCGTCCTCCGAGAAAATCTTTCCGATTTTCTTGATGATATCTTCTTTTGGCTGAGGCGGGCAGTTCAGGATGATGTTTTTCTTCTGTAAAATCGTGTTCATAGAGAACCTCTCCTTTTATTTTTCATTGCGGGCAGCGGCTAATTCGTCGACGAGCATGCCGTATTCGGGAGCTGCCATAAAATTGGTTATCGTAATCAGACGGGCGTTAGGGGCACTGGCTTTGGCCCGGTCGGCCAGGTCTTTGTGGCAAACGACGAGTTGTGCATCGGCCGGGACTTCAGACACGGAGGCGTGGCTGACGGTGATGTCCGTAAGGCCTGCCTTTTTGAATTTTTTCTGTAGGACGGCGGCACCCATGGCGCTGGAGCCCATGCCGGCATCGCAGGCAAAGACGACGTTGGTGATATGCTTTAAGTCGACCTGTGCAGTCGTTGTCGGGGCTTCGTTCTTCGATGCAGCTTTCATGTCCTGCATCTTCTGCTGTGCTTCTTCGAGGGATTCACCCGATTTGGCATTGGACAATTTGATGATGGGCGATGCGATGAGGAAGGAAACAACCGTTGCGATGACGATGCTTAATATGACGGCCAGGGTCGAGCCTTTGGGAGCCATAGCCAGGTAAGAAATGAGGCTGCCGGGAGCCGGCGGATCGGAAAGGCCGAGGTCAAAAATCATGTTGTAGAACAGGGCTGCGACGCTGCCGCCGATGGTGGCTAAGAGAAGGGCCGGGTTCATGAGGATGTACGGGAAATAGATTTCGTGGATGCCGCCGAATACGTGGATAATCAAGGCACCGGGAGCCGATTGGCGGGTCATCTTGTCTTTGGCGAATAACCAGTAGGCTAAGAGGACGCCTGCGCCGGGGCCGGGGTTGGTTTCAATCATGTAGAAGATGGATTTACCCGATTCGGCGACTTGTTCAGCTCCGAGGGGAGTGAAGATGCCGTGGTTGATGGCGTTGTTGAGGAATAATACTTTGGCCGGTTCAACGAAGAGGCCGATGAGGGGGAAGATGCCGGCTTGTAAGAGGAACTGGACGCCGGCCGTTAAGAAGGAAAGGATGACGCCCATGACCGGGCCAATCAGTTCGAAGCCGATGATGGCCATGATCATGCCTAAGATACCGACGGAGAAGTTATTAACGAGCATTTCAAAACCCGGTTTGATGTGGCCGTCGACAGCGGCATCAAACTTTTTAATGACCAAGCCGGCTAAGGGGCCCATAACCATCGCTCCTAAGAACATGGTGTAGGTCGTACCGGTGATGACGCCGACCGTTGCGATGGCGCCCATGACGGCACCGCGAAGGCCACCGACGATCTTGCCGCCTTGGAAGGCGATGAGTAAGGGCA
The DNA here is from genome assembly GCA_002319965.1 of Megasphaera sp. UBA1696. GTDB lineage: Bacteria > Bacillota > Negativicutes > Veillonellales > Megasphaeraceae > Megasphaera. Next base: position 16,849 of record DCJQ01000035.1, on the reverse strand, counting down.
GTGCGTAGGTCAGGAACGGTCCGACCATTTTGGCTAACTGTTCATTTGGCAGCCAGCCGCTGGGAATGAAGAGTGCCGTTATGAGACCCCAGGCGATGAAGGCGCCGATGTTCGGCATGACCATACTGCTGAGGAAGCGGCCGAAAGATTGTATTTTTGCTTTCATAGTAAGCCTCCAATTTTGTAACGATAAATTCCATTGACGGAGCAGTACTCGGCACTCCGGACTGCACTGTGCTGCTCTCTTGATGGTTACAGTATACCTTCCGTACATACTGAAATCAATTAAAAGTAATTTAACTTTGTCCACATTTAACGCGACAACTATGAAGGAATCAGTGCCGGCCTGGCGTAAGCCGCAGCTGCCGCCCTATTCGATTGGTGGTATAATAAGAAAAAATGAAGGGGAGGAGATGAGACAATGGCTTTTTCCGTCGTAATCATTGATCACGAGCCGCTCATGGCGGCGCAATTAAAAAAATGCCTGCTGGCAGTGGATCCGGACATGACCGTCGCCGCTATTTGCTATGAAGGGGAACAGGCTGAAGCCTGTCTTGCACAATACAAACCGGATCTCGTCTTTCTGACGATTGAAATGCCGCGCATGAACGGCCTTGCCATTGCCGAGGGAATTCAGAAAAAAGAAGGGATCAACCCGGATATCGTCTTCGTCACCGGTGAGCGCGATTTCGTGTCCCATACGCTACGGCTGACGGCCCTGGACTATTTAGTAAAGCCTGTAACTGAAGGGGAAGTGGCCCAGGCCGTCCGAAAATTCAAAGCTCTGCACATAAAAAAAGAACCTTCTCCGAGAGAAGATTCTTTGGCGGATACGTCTGTTGAGGACGGGTCGATTTCTCTGCCGACTCGGCGGTTTTCCGTCGATGAGGGCGAGAAGATTAAGCTCATTGCCTGTGACGATATTCGCTTGATTTATGCCGAAAAGCGCAGGACTTTTTTAGTGACTCTGGAAGGGAAAACGTATCCCACTCATTTCAGCCTGATTCAGTTTGAGCAGCGCCTGCCGGCAGCGGTGTTTTTTCGCTGTCACCGCAATTACATCGTCAATATCGATGAGGTTCGGCAAATCGAGCCTTGGTTCAATCATCAATACGTCTTGATCCTGAACGGGCAGGAACGGGAACCGATTCCGGTGGGCCGCTCTTATATAAAAAAACTGAGGCAATATATTTATTTATAATCCCAGGGCCTGGGCAAAATAGGCTTTTAAAATCCGCTGCAGATGGTGGCGGATTTTTTCTTCGTCATGGCCGTAAATGGCCTGGGAAAAGGCAGCGTCACTGACCAGAGCGCTGCTGATAGAGCCGAGGACGTCGGTGTGAATGCGGCTCTGTTTGTCCTGTGGCATGATTAAAAGCAGAATCGTCGAGATACCGTGGAAGTAAGGGTCCGTAAAAGTGGTTTGATCGGGAACGGCCGTATAGAATAGAGCTTGTTTTACCGCCGTCGTTCGGCAGTGGAGCAGGGCGAAGTCCTGTTCCGGGAAAATCTGGCTGTTCAGTCGTTCCCGGTTGATGATGGCATCAAACAGTTGGGCCGACTGTTCTTCCGTTTCTACGGCTTTCGTTGACAGGATGTGGACGGCTTCGGCGAAGGTAACGGCTGCCGGCAGTGTATATTGGCGATAGGCCCGAAGGATATCGGCGATTTCTTTCGACAGGATCTGTGTTCTGTCCAAGACCGTTACGAAATCATCTTCTTCTGATTTATCGACGAAATGTCGTTTCTTGGGAACATGAGCGTACTCTTCGATTTTGCCGGTAATACGATGAAGTTCGGCCGGCGAAATGAGGGGGGAGACGAAGAGAACGTCGGCACCGGGAAGGGATAAGGGCAGGCTGGAAACGAAGAAATCCGTCTCTTTTAGGACTTCTTCGGTTACGGAATTACTTCCGTAAGCCTGAAGCTGTACGTTTTTAGGCAGCTTGTTTTGAAGGCGGGTCATCATCAGTCGGGCAATGCCGAAGCCGCTGGCGCAGACGATGCCGATGGAAACGCTGCGTGTAAAGGCTTTATTTCCCTTGATTCGTTCTAAGGCAGCGCCGAAGTGAATCGTCAGATAGCCGACTTCGTCGTCCGATACGGGTGTATCGAGGGCCAGGGACAAGACATTCGCTGCCCGCTTTGCTTTTCGAAAGACGTCGGCATATTCCTCCTTGATGTCGTCGAGGAGGGGATTGATGATATTTAAATGGTGCTGAAGTCGGATGATGGTAGGCTGTAAGTGGACGAAGAGGCCTTGAAGAAACTCGTCGTCACAGCGAAGGTCATAAGCTAAACGGGCATCGAAGGCTTCAATCATGTCGTCGATGACGCGGAAGAGTTCTGATTCATCGACGGTGCTGGGAAGATCCCAAAAATCGCTGTCTTGATACCGGATTTTCGCGCCCTTGATGTGAAGCAGGAGATACGAGGCTTCAATGGGCGGCATCGTAATCTGAAATTCCGCTTCCATGGCGGCGACAATCCGTCGTGCCAGGGCGGCGTCTTCGCTGTCCTCAAGAATGGGGACAACCTCTTCGTCCGTTTCGTCAGGCTGGCCCTTGGCAATGCGTTCGACGGCGATTGCGATGTGAATGATCAGTCCGATTTTAGCCGTGTCCGTAAACTGGCTGATCTTTTTTTCATCCAGCTTTTTGAGTACGTCATAGACGCGCTGAATCGTATGGGTATTGAGCAGCTGGTAAACGCCCTTGTCGGTGATATTGGCCAAAGCCCTGGACAGCGCTTCGTCTGCGTGCTGCAGGTCCTTAAAGGCGTCGGCACTCGTCGTTTCACTGATGAATCGATGCATGGCTTCGCGGTAATCTTTCTCCGTACCGGTCAGTAAGACGCCGTAGCCCTGTTTTTTCAGGACCTTTAAATTATTTTTCTCAAGCCAAGGGGATAAGGACTCTAAATCGGAAGCCGCCGTCGCTTCACTGACACCGAGTAAGGTGCTGTAATAGAGCAGTTTTTTCGGCGTTCGGTCGCGCAAAAGCTCAAAGAGCAGATGCTGGCGCCGCGTATCTTTATCGCTGAAGTCCATGGCGGCCGTATCGGCCAGGGCATCAGACAGATTTTTCTTATCGAGGTCTGATCCGTCTAAACGAATGCCGGCCCGCTTTTGGCGGACCAGTTTCAGGTTATATGATGACAGCGCTCTTTCGGTTCCTTCCAGTTCGCGCTGGACCGTTCGTTTGCTGATGCCGAGATCATCGGCCAAGGCCTGTTCGGAGAGATAGCCGTCCTCTTTTAATAAGCGTCGCAGAATCTCTTGCATGCGAGGTGTAAAATCCATGTGCTCACCTCCTATGGGTTCGTGGTTTCTCAATATACTTTATTATAGTATAGCTCACAGCCATTATAGGGGCAATTTAAAGTAATTTAACTTTGTCCTTTTGCATCGTGACAGCATCTTTATAATGCATAGATTGCACTTGCCTCAGTCAGAAAAAGGACTCCTTTTGTAGAATAAAGGCAGGCCATATGATATAATTTATTGTAAAGCCTTGTAAAGGTCATGAAAAAATCTCGTTAATTTTGAGAAGGCTTGTTTTTATCTATTCGATAAGGAGATCGATGATTATGGCATTCCACTTAAAGCCCAAGGAAGAAAAGTTTTTTTTGCTGTTGGACCAACATGCGGCACTCGGCCATGAGGCGGCTGAAATTTTGAGCCAGGCCATTAATGGTGAGGTATCGAAAGAAACGGCATTGGAAAAAATTGACGCCTTGGCTGATCAGGCTGATGCGTTGGTTATGGAGACGATGAAGCGGCTGCAAAAGACCTTCATTACCCCCATGGATCGGGAGGATATCCAGCAGATGATCGACCAGCTCGATGCGACGGTCGATAACATCAGTGAAATTATGGATAAGATGTGCATGTACCAGGTCGGAGAAGCGACGGACGGCGCCAAGGAAATGGCGACGATTGCGGCCAAGGCTATGAAGGAAATTCGCAAATCTATCGGGTATATGAAGGACCTCAAGAAAAATTATTTGAAGGTCGAAGCCAGGAGCAAGAAGGTCTTGAAACTGGAACAAGAATGCGATGATCTCTATCATGCAGAAATGGCCAGCCTGTTTAAAAACTGCAAGGATCCTGTCGAAATTATCAAGTGGAAAGAAATTCTTCAATCTGTTGAAGACGTAACCGATGAGTGCGAAGATCTTGTCGTTACCTTCAGAAGGGTCGTATTGAAATATGCCTGAGCATTGGTTAATTTGGGCCATCGTACTATTGGCCGTTTTGTTTGATTATATTAATGGGTTTCACGATACGGCAAACGCCATCGCTACCAGCGTATCGACGCGGGCTATTTCCCCGCGCCATGCCATCATGATGGCTGCCTGCCTCAATTTTGCCGGTGCTATGATCAGTACCGGCGTCGCCAAGACCATTGGCGGCGATCTGGTTTTGAGTCCGTCTGAAATCAGTTTGGACGTCATTGTAGCTGCCCTTATCGGTTCGATTATCTGGAATGTCCTTACTTGGTATTACCGCATACCGAGCAGTTCGTCCCATTCTCTGATCGGCGGCGTCATCGGCGCTGTCTGTATCAGTGTCGGCCCGGCAGCCCTCGATACGGGCGGCATTGGAAAAATTATTTTATCCTTGATTTTATCGCCTGTCGTGGCCTTGGCTACGGGGTATTTCGTCATGATCGGCCTGTTGTGGGTCGTTCGCCGCTATTCGCCCTTGGCCTTGAATCGTCAATTCCGAAAGATGCAGCTTTTGTCGGCCAGTTTAATGGCTTTTTCTCATGGTTCGAACGATGCGCAGAAAGCCATGGGGATCATCGCCTTGGCCCTTTTGTCCGGCGGTTATATCGATACGATGGAAATTCCGGTATGGGTCAAGATTGCCTGTGCGACGTCCATGGCGCTCGGTACGTCAGCCGGCGGCTGGCGCATCATCTCGACGATGGGGACCAAAATTTTTAAAATGGAATCGATCAACGGCTTTGCCGCCGACCTTAATTCGTCGATTGTCATCTTTACGGCAACGTTTCTCCATCTTCCGGTCAGTACGACTCATGTCGTCTCCGGTTCCATCATGGGGATCGGCTCGGCCGAACGAGTTCGTGCCGTTCATTGGGGCGTAGCACGCAGTATGCTCATCGCCTGGGTCGTCACCATTCCTATCAGTGCGGCCATGTCAGCAATTATCTTTAAAATCATTCAGCTCCTTTGAGAGACCGGCGAAGGCTGGCCGAAAGGATGCGATAGTATATGGAAAACTCTCTCTTCGGCAGGCAAGGGACATCATAAAATCTTGTCCTGTCTCAGAGAGAGTTTTTTTCCTTCTCTAAGGTGAGGCGTGAAGTGGGGGCCGGTATTTTGAGCCGCAAATATGCTGCGGGAATGATGAATATGAAAACCAAAACTATACTTTTTTTGTCTTTTATTGTATAATAAGGGTGAAAGATGTAAGGGGGTAGCATTATGAGATTGAATCAAGCTACGGACTATGCATTTCGTATGGTCCTTTATCTGGCAGGGCTCCCGGAAGGCACGAAAATTACCGGCGCAGCGCTGGCTGAAAAACAGAATATACCAGAACGTTTTTTGTTGAAAATCATGCGCAGCCTTACCAAGGCCGGCATCATGAAATCCTATCGCGGTGTAGAAGGCGGATTTGCCTTGCAGCGAGCTCCCAAGGAAATCACTTTATTTGATGTCATCGAAGCCGTTGAAGGGCAGACAGAATTGCAGCGCTGCCTCAATGACATGGACTCGTGCAGCCGCGGCTGCAGCAATATGTGTTCCATTTATGCTGCCTTTGCCGATATTCAACGTGATTTGGCGGCCAGACTGAAGTCCATTGACTTTGAAATGCTGGCCAAGCAGGAAGAAGAATTCCGCCTGGTACACCAAGGCCAGACAAAAGAACAGGCCGTTGCTGTTCCCGGTGAAGAAAGAGTATAAGATTCAGCTCATGAAGGGCCGTCCCCGATAAGGACGGCTCAGATTTGGCTGTCAAGAGGGCGTTTACGGACAGCCCTTTTTTTTATGCCTAAAATATTGTAAAATAAAAGTACCTATTTTATTTTTATTGTCTTATATACAGCCTGGAGTGAAGCCCTATGTACTTACCTTTTCAAGGTTTCATCAGCAGTTTTCGATTGCTGGACATATTGGATATTTTACTCGTCGCCTTTGTGCTCTATAAGTTATTCATTCTGATCCGCAATACGCGGGCCGTTGCGCTTATTAAGGGGCTCTTGGTCCTGGGCGTCGTTACCTTAGTCAGTAGAGTCCTCGACCTGCACGTCATAAACTGGATGCTGCAGCAGGGAATGACGGTCATTCTCGTTGCCCTTCCCGTCGTATTCCAGCCCGAATTGCGCCGGGCTTTGGAACAGATCGGGCGGGGCCGTTTATTCCGGTCCGGCCAGGTCATCAGTATGGAAGAACTGGAACGGCTCATCGACGAAATCGTAGCTATCAGCGAGTCCTTATCAAAGACGCACACCGGGGCTCTTATCGTATTTGAACGCGAAGTCGGCCTTAACGACTATATTGACACCGGGGTTGCCATTGAAGGGCTCGTTTCACAAGAGCTCTTGGGCAATATTTTTATTCCGAATACGCCTCTTCACGACGGAGCTGTCATCATTCGGGAAAACCGCATTATGGCAGCCGGCTGCCTCCTTCCGCTGACCGCCGATCGGTCCTTGTCGACGGAACTGGGGACTCGCCACCGGGCGGCTATCGGCATCAGTGAACTGACCGATGCCGTCATCATCGTCGTCAGTGAAGAAACGGGATCCATTTCTTATACTTACGGCGGCCATATTTATCGCCATCTTGACGGCACCGCCCTGCGCAATGTCCTCAAGACATTTTTGACCCGGACACCTCAGGGCCTGGCGAATATCTTTAAATGGAGGCCCTAGCATGAACAAGATTGATAAAAATTGGCAGCTTAAAATCATCTGCTTTCTCCTGGCTATCGTCTTGTGGTTCGTCATCATCAACGAACAAAATCCGCTCAGTGAAGGGAGCTATACCGTTCCCATTACTGTTGAAAACCTCAATTCTCAATATATTACATCGAATGTACCCAAGACGGTTTATGTCCGCCTTTCGGGGCCGCGCAATACGATTATCAACGTAGGTCCTTCGGATATCAAGGCCTATATCGATTTGTCCGACGTCCAGGAAGGGACGGTCGACGTGCCGATCCACGTCGAAATACCGAGCGGGACGGAGCTGAAAAAACAAAGCATGACGTCGACGAAGATAACCGTCGATGTCTATACGGTCAAAGAATTTAAACTGACGCCGCATATCGTCGGCAACTTAGATGAAAAAGACTTTATCAGTGAACTGAAAATCGTTCCGGAAAAAGTCGTCGTCAGTGGTGCCCGCCGCCTGATCCAAGAGGTCAGCCAGGCCGTTATCGAAGTGCCGGTCAACCAGCGCAACAGCGATTTTGCCTTGATGGCACCCATCCGCTTATACGATTCGGAAGGCTCGCCCGTTGAGGGACTTGAAATGACGCCGTGGCAGAGCAATGTCAAAGTGACCATTGGCCATGATGCCATGTCTAAAAGCGTCCCCTTAAACGTCAATATAATCGGGCAGACGGAGAATAAGACGGTGACGATTCAGCCGACGAGCATACAAATCAGGGGCTCTGCCGATACCCTGCGCAGTATCAGTTCCATCGATTTGCCGGATATTAATGTTGAAAATATGAAGGAAGAAAAGTCTTGGAAGGTCATCATCCCGCCGGTAGACGGCATCAATATGTATCCTGATGAGATCGAAGCCGTCCTCCATATCCGAAATGGTGAGTAGAAAAGGAGAAACTTTGTGCTTAGAGTATTGAATATTCGCACGGCTGTGCCCATGCAAAAGCCATTGGAAGCGCTCATTGCCAAGAAACTTCGGTGCAGCCGCAGCGACATTTCAGGTATCTGTATTGTCCGTCGGGCCATCGATGCCCGCCGAAAACCGCGAATCTATTTTGTATTTACCGTCGACGTATCGTTTGTCGATGAAAAGAAAGTGTGGAAACGATGCCGCGATCATAAGGATGTTCGCCAAATCGCAGAAACGACGGCACCGGAAATCATCCCCGGCAGCGAAACGTTGGCCAGCCGGCCTATCGTCATCGGCACGGGTCCGTCGGGACTGGCAGCTGCCTTGGCACTGGCTGAACACGGTTATGCGCCACTGGTCTTTGAACGGGGCTGCGACGTGGATACCCGGGCTAAAGATGTGGAAACCTTTTGGCGCGGCGGCCCGTTTAAACCCGAATCGAATGTCCAGTTTGGCGAGGGCGGTGCCGGAACGTTTTCTGACGGCAAACTGACGACACGCATCAATCATCCCATGCTTCGCCAGATTTTACAGATCTTCGTCGATGCCGGCGCGCCGGAAGAAATTCTGTATGCCTATAATCCCCATGTGGGAACGGACGTCTTGCGGCGAGTCGTCAAAAACCTGCGCCATATGATCGAGGCCAAAGGCGGAGAAGTCCACTTTTCGAGCTATGTCACGGCGATTGACCGCGATGAAGCGGGACGGGTCAAGTCGGTGACCATCAATGGGAAGGACACCTATCCGGCCAGCGTCGTTGTCATGGGCGTAGGCCATAGTGCCCGCGATACGTATTACATGCTCCATGACCGAGGCGTCGTCCTGGAAAAGAAACCCTTTGCCGTCGGCGTGCGCATTGAACACTCGCAGGAGGTCATCGACCGAGATCAATACGGCTGCCCGGCTGAGGAACTTGGCCTGGAACCGGCCGATTACGCCTTGGTCTACCACAGTCCCGACGGTCGGTCGTGCTACTCTTTCTGCATGTGTCCCGGCGGCGTCGTCGTCGGAGCGGCGTCAGAAGAAGGGCGGGTCGTCACTAACGGCATGAGTCTTTACAAGCGGGACAGTGGCATTGCCAACAGTGCCGTCGTGGTCAACGTTACGCCTGAAGATATGGGGGGTGACGGACCTTTGGCTGGCATCGAGTTTCAGCGCCGTTATGAAGAATTGGCTTACCGAGCCGGCGGGAGCAACTACCATGCACCGGCTCAGACCGTCGGTTCTTTCTTGAAGCGGCCCGGTGCGGCGGCTGAGGGCGCCATCCATACCTATCGTCCCGGCGTGACCTGGGCCGATTTGCACGATGTCCTTCCCGACTTTGTTACGACGACACTGGCCGAGGCCCTGCCGTATTTTGGTCGACGTCTTCACGGTTTTGACGATGACGACGTCGTCATGACCGGAGTCGAAACGAGGACCAGTGCCCCCGTTCGCATCGTCCGCGGGGACGACCGTATGGCTCTCGATACAGCCGGACTCTATCCGGTCGGTGAAGGAGCCGGCTATGCAGGCGGCATTATGAGCGCCTTTTTGGACGGTTTGGAAACAGCTGTCGAAATCATTCGTAAATATCAACCTTTGGAGGTAAAGTAAATGGCTAGATTGTTTGGAACAGATGGAGTGCGAGGCGTTGCTAACGACACGTTGACCCCGGAATTGGCATATCATTTGGGCAGAGCCGCTGCCTATATCTTTGGGCAGAATAAAGAACACCCGACCTTCCTCATCGGAAGGGATACCCGCCGTTCCGGCACCATGCTGGCCGATATCTTGGCAGCCGGCATCGCATCGGCCGGTGGTGACTGCTATATGGCAGGCGTTATTCCGACTCCGGCCATTGCCTACCTGACCAGAACGCATCATATGGATGCCGGCGTTATGATTTCGGCGTCTCACAACCCGTTTGAATACAACGGGATAAAATTTTTCGACGGATTCGGCTATAAATTGCCCGATGAAATGGAAGATAAGATCGAAGAGTATATGTTGAAGGATGAACGGGCCGGTCTCCAGAGCCGTCCGACCGGGGCTGCCATCGGTACGATTTCGGGTTGGACCGACCTGCAGCAGGAATATGCGGATTTTATTTGTAAGTCGACGGATATCGACCTTTCCGGTCTTAAAGTCGTTCATGACGGGGCCAACGGTTCAGCGTCCCTCTTAGGGCCGGAAATCCTCGAACGGCTGGGGGCCGAAGTCATTGCCATCCATAATAAACCGAACGGCATCAATATCAATGAAAACTGTGGTTCCACTAACCTTGACAGTCTGAAAGAAACGGTCCTTAAATACGGTGCCGATATCGGCATTGCCAACGACGGTGACGCCGACCGCTGCCTGGCTGTCGACGAAAAAGGCCAGGATATGGACGGCGATCAGATCATGCTCCTCTGTGCCATGAAATTGAAGGCCGAAGGCCGACTCAAACAGGATACCGTCGTCGGTACGGTCATGAGTAATATCGGTTTCCATAAAGCCCTGAAGGAAATGGGCTGCAAGACGGAAATCACGGCTGTCGGTGACCGCTATGTCCTGGAAAAAATGAGAAAAGACGGATATTCTCTCGGTGGGGAACAGTCGGGCCATATCATTTTCCTCGATTACAACACGACCGGTGACGGCCTGCTTACGGCCGTGCAGCTTCTGAGCATCATGAAACAGCAGAATAAACCCTTATCTGAATTGGCAGCACTCATGACTCGCTATCCTCAGATTTTGAAAAACGTTCGCGTTCAGACCAAGTCGGGCTGGGAAGACAATAACCTCATCATGGCCGCCATTTCTTCGGGCGAAGAAGAACTCGGTGATGAAGGCCGCATTCTTGTCCGCCCATCAGGGACAGAACCCTTGATTCGTGTCATGGCAGAAGGACCGGACCTGGTACAATTGGAACGAATCGTCGATGACATTGCTGTTGTCGTCGAACATGAAATGGGGCCGTCTAAGTAGGTATTGACAAAATCTTGCAAATATATTAAAGTGTGGGAATGGAGTTCATTGAGCTCCATTCCTGTTTTTATATACAGGCGTTTGGAAATCCTTAACGTAATAATGGATAGCGCTAGTACCTGAACGATTCAGGTAGACGAGGTAGAGAAGTATCGAATTGTCAGCGGATGTCTCTCGGCACCTTCAGTCGTCATATGATGGAAAATTACAGTGGTAACATTGTCGACAACTTCATCATAAGAAGGAAATAACTTTATATCAGGAGGATATAACTATGTGTGGTATTGTAGGTTACATCGGAGACAGAGAAGCGGCAGACTTTTTAATGGATGGTCTGGGCAAGCTGGAGTACCGCGGTTATGACTCGGCAGGCATTGCCGTCTATCATGACGGCGCTATTGCGATTCGCAAAAAAGCGGGTCGGCTGGCCAACTTGGCGGAAGAAGTCAAGAAACATCCCGTCGTCGGCACGTCCGGCATCGGTCACACCCGCTGGGCAACGCACGGCGGTCCGTCGGACATCAATGCCCATCCCCATTCGGATGAAAATGGTGATTTCGTCATCGTTCACAACGGGATCATTGAAAACTACATGGAATTGAAGGAAGGCCTGCTTAAAAAAGGGTACCACTTCCGTTCGGAAACGGATACGGAAGTCATTGCTCACCTTTGCAAAGACCTTTACGACGGTGATTTCACCCGTACGGTCCGTAAGGTTCTGACCCTCCTGCGCGGCTCCTATTCCTTGGTTTTCATGTGCAAATTTGAACCGGATAAAATCATTTGCACCAAAAAAGACAATCCGTTGATCGTCGGCCTGGGAGACGGGGAAAACTATATTGCCTCGGATATTCCGGCCATCCTCAGTTACACTCGTAAGACCTACATCATGAATGACGGCGAAATTGCCATCGTCATGAAGGACAAGGTTTGGGTGACCGATCTTGAAGGCAATCCGATTTCAAAGAAAGTCTTTGAAGTAAACTGGGATGCGGAAGCGGCTGAAAAAGGCGGCTTTGAACATTTCATGCTCAAAGAAATCTATGAACAGCCGAAGGCTATCAAGGATACGATGGGCCGCCGCATTGTAGATGGCGGAAAGCATGTTTCCTTTGACGAATTGAACTGGACGCCGGAAGATGTAAAATCTATCGACAAGATTTTGATTACGGCTTGTGGTACGGCCTATCACGCAGGTCTTTTGGCCAAGTATTTCATTGAAAAACTGGCCCGCATTCCCGTTGAAGTCGATATCGCATCGGAATATCGCTATCGCGATCCTTTGACCGACAGCAAGACGCTGTGCATCGTCGTCAGTCAGTCCGGTGAAACCATCGACACCATGGCAGCTCTTAAAGAAGCGAAACGCCGCGGTGCCCGTTCGCTGGCGATTACCAACGTCGTCGGCTCGTCCATTTCTCGTGAAGCCGACCAGGTTGCCTACACGCTGGCAGGCCCTGAAATCGCGGTCGCTTCGACGAAAGCTTACACGACACAGCTGGTAACCTTGCTCCTTTTGGCCCTTTACATGGGTCGCTTGAACGGCAATTTGCCGGCTGACCGCGAAGCAAAAATCTTGGCTCACCTGGAAAAACTCCCGGATCAGTGCCAGCAGATTTTTGATCAGGTCGACACGATCAAAGGTTTGTGCAGTGCCTTCAAAGATAAGGAAGACGTCTTCTTCATCGGCCGTTCCATGGACTACGGTCTGGCCATGGAAGGTGCTTTGAAATTAAAAGAAATTTCTTATATCCATGCTGAATCCTATGCCGGCGGTGAATTGAAACACGGTACGCTGTCTCTCATCGAAGCCGGTGTTCCCGTCATTGCCTTGGCAACACAGGTCGAAGTCAAAGGCAAGATGATCAGCAATATTAAAGAAGTCAAAGCCCGCGATGCCTTTGTTGTCGGCATTGCTCAGGACGACGATACGGAAGTCGTCCATACCGTCGACACCTTGATCAAGGTCCCTGCTTCGGATGACTTCGTCGTTTCTATCCTGGCTATCGTTCCCTTGCAGCTGCTTGCTTATTATATCGCTGTCAGCCGCGGCAACGACGTCGACAAACCGCGTAACCTGGCTAAGAGTGTTACCGTAGAATAACTGTATAACTCAGTTTATATAGAGGAGCTGTCCTTCGGGGCGGCTCCTTTTTGTCGTTTCTGACAGCTCTTTGGCGGCCAAATACGACGCTTCGTGTCTTAAGGCAGGCAAGAGGCTTCTTTTTGTTCTATACTATACTTAACCAATGGACTGTGTATTGATAGATGTGAGGTGTTGTCCTATGTCGCGCTTTATTAATAATTTGAAACGCCGCGTTGCCAAAGAACAAAAGAAAATCGTCTTGCCGGAATCAGACAGCCGCCGAATCCTGCAGGCGGCGGAACGGGTCCAGGCTGAAGGCTTTGCCCGTCCGATTCTGATCGGACGACCGCAGAGCATCGTTGAAGTCGCGTCAGAGTATCAGATCGACATGGACGGCATCGAAATCATCGATCCTGAAACGTATCCCATGTTGGATACCTTTTGCCGATATTATGCAAAGCGGCGAGCTAAAAAGGGGATGACCGTCTCCGAAGCCAGGGATATCCTTTTGAAGGATTATATTTTCTTTGCGGCCTGTCTCGTCGCCTTTGATATCGCCGACGGCATGGTTGCCGGTGCCGTCGCCACGTCATCAGAAGTCATTCGTGCAGCCTTGCAGGTCATCGGACCGCATCCGGGGCTGTCGACGGTCAGCAGTTCCTTCATCATGATTACTGATAAACCGCAGTTTGGCGATGACGGCATCTTTGTCATCGGCGACTGCAGTGTCGTCATCGAACCGACGCCTCAACAATTGGCTGATATTGCCGTCAGTTGTGTAGAACGGGCACGCCGGACGGCGCAAACCCTTGACCCGAAAGTGGCTTTTCTGTCCTATTCGACCATGGGCAGTGGTGCCGGCGAAGAAGTGGAACGCGTCCGCGAAGCCGTCCGTCTCTTGCGGGACCGCAACGTTGACTTTGAGTTCGACGGCGAGATGCAGGCTGATGCGGCTCTCGTACCGCGGATTGCCCGTCAGAAGGCGCCCGGTTCTCCCGTTGCCGGTCAAGCCAATGTTCTTGTATTTCCCAATCTCGTTTCGGGAAATATTTGCTATAAAGTTTTGGAACATCTGTCCGGTGCCACGGCGTTGGGTCCGCTCCTCCAAGGTCTTGCCAAGCCGGTCATGGATCTTTCCCGCGGCTGTACGGCTGAAGGCATTACGGACGTCATTGCCATCTGCTGCAGCGATGCCATTTATATGCAGGCCGAAAAGAAACGGGACATGGCCTTTACCAGCCGATTTGAACAACTCGACAGCCGAGTCGCCGTTGAAAATCGCAATATTTCGATTCAGTTTAATCCTGAAAAATGCCGAAACTGTACCCTTTGTCGCCGCCGCTGCGCCGAAGTCATGTCTATGACAGGGTACTACTCGTTAGAAAGTACAGGGGATATCCCTATCTGTGTCCACTGCGGCCAGTGCTCGCTGACCTGCATGTTCGGAGCGACGACGACCGTTTCTCAGCGGGCTGAGATTCAAAAAGCTATCGATGATCCGGACAAGGTCGTCGTATTTCAAACGTCGTCGGCCGTCGGCGTGGCCCTTGGCGATGCCTTCGGGAAAGCCTTTGGCGACAATGTGGAAGGGAAAATAATAACGGCCCTGCGCCGGCTCGGCGGAGATTACATTTTTGACACTAACTTTGGGGCCGATTTGGCTATTATGGAAGAAGCATCGGAACTTCTGCATCGTATGGATCATAAGAAAGAACTGCTACCGCAGTTCACCAGTGCGTGTCCGTCATGGGTCGAATTTACAGAAATCTTTTTCCCCGAGCTGATTCCACACTTGTCGACGGGACGGAGTCCGAGCAGTATGCTCAGCCCGATGATTAAAACGTATTTTGCTAAGCGGATGCATATTGATCCCTCAAAACTGGTCATTGTCTCGGTGACGCCATGTACGGCAAAGAAGGCAGAAATATCCAGACCGGAACAAAATGCTGCCGGCCGTTATTGGCAGCAGGCGGATATGCGCGACACGGATTACTGTATTACGACGCGGGAGTTGGCCGGGTGGATTAAAGAAAAGAAAATCGACTTTGACAATCTTGAAAATGCTGCCTGCGATACGGTCTTTGGCGAATCGTCCGGCGGCGGGGAACTCTTTGGCAACAGCGGCGGATTGATGGAAGCGGTCCTCCGTACCCTCGTTTACTTGAAGACGAATAAACCGGCAGAGGATGATTTTCTCCACTTTGAAGCCGTGCGCGGACTGGAAGGTGTCAAGGAAGCGGCTGTCACGCTGGACAACGATATCATCCGTGTCGTCGCCGTCAGTGGACTGGCCAACGCCCGTCGGTTCATCAATTTGATGGAAGAAAAACATTCGTGGAAAAAATATGCCTTAATTGAAGTCATGGCCTGTCCCGGTGGTTGTATTGGCGGTGGCGGTCAGCCGCGGACTTCGTTGCCCCTCGAGATTCCGGCGAAGCGTGCCCGCATTGAGGCCCTCTATCAGCTGGATGCCCAAAAGCCGATTCGGGCCAGCTGGGAAAATAAGGAACTGCAGACGTTATATGCAAAGTTCCTGGGAGAGCCCGGAAGCGATCTGTCCGAATCGCTGCTTCACACGCAGTACATCAATAAACATTACCTCCTGGGAAAGGAAGATAAGGTTCATCCCGTTCTCAAATAAACGTCTTCTAAGGCTATATCGTGAAGCGTATACAGCCCTCGCCGCTATCGGAAAGGGCTGTATGCGCTTTCGTCCTTGCTTTCTTTGGCATCTCTTCTTATAATTAAATCAATACACTTGATGCGGAAGGGATAGTTATGAATCGGTATATGACGTCTTTGAAGCGGCGGGCAGCTTCAAAACCACAAAAAATCGTTCTGCCTGAAAGTGACGATCTTCGTATGCTGCAGGCTGCCGATCGGATTTTGGCAGACGGCTTGGCCATTCCGGTATTGATTGGGAAGCGACAGGATATTCAGGAATTGGCCTTTCGATATCAATTGGACTTAGAGGGAGCTGAATTGATATACCCGAAATATCATAAGGATTTTGAAGGCTTTGCTAAAGAATATGCCCGAATGCGGCGAGCCTCGGGAATGACTATTGAAGAAAGCCGCCGCTTTTTACGGACGCCCCTCTATTTTGGTGCCTTTATGGTTGCTTCCGGCGAGGCGGCCGGCATGGTTGCCGGATTGGAAACGCCGGCGCCGGATGTCCTTCATGCGGCTTTGCAGATTATCGGTCCCCGCAAGGGAATCGATACGGTCAGCAGTTCTTTTATCCTTCTGACGGACATGCTGCAGTTCGGCCATGATGGTGTTTTGGTCGCCGGAGATGGTGACGTCATTCCGACGCCCGATGAATACCAATTGGCAGATATTGCCTGCAGCTGTGTTGACCGGGCACGTCGGACATTGAAGATTGATTCGCCGAAGGTAGCCCTCTTATCGTATTCGACGATGGGAAGTGAGCGAGGGAGCGGTGCCGACACGGTGCGCAAAGCCGTTCAGATTTTAAGTGACCGCAACGTCGATTTCCTTTTTGACGGTGAAATGGAAGTGGATATCGCACTGATTCCATCCTATGCAAAGGAGTGGGCTCCGCGCTCTCCCGTAGCCGGTAAGGCCGATGTCCTCGTCTTTCCTGATTTGAACACCGGGAATATTTGCTGTAAGATGTTGGAACACGTTGCCGGTGTGACCGTTTTGGGACCCCTTCTGCAAGGGTTGGCCAAACCGGTCATGGATCTGTCCCGGGCCTCGACGGTAGAAACCATCGTCAACACCATAACGGTGTGCTGCTGCGATGCCTTAGATGAAACGGTATAGACTGTTTTTTCGATTAGTATACAAAATAAGGGAATCTTTCTTGACAACCTATGTATACCATAGTATACTTAAGAAGTTGTGAGGGAAAATCCTTCCATACCGGCTGAGACAACAGCCGATTCTTTTGAAAGTTCTTCAAAAGAATGCTTGACAAGCTCCTTCGAGTTTGGTAAGATAAACAAGTCG
>DCJQ01000021.1 GCA_002319965.1 Megasphaera sp. UBA1696 | reverse complement strand
AACGGGTGCGTGGATTGAAACATATTGGCAAACGCGATACGCATATACATCTCGAGTCGCACCCAAACGGGTGCGTGGATTGAAACACGTTGACGCCGATATTATTGATACGAATTTGGGGTCGCACCCAAACGGGTGCGTGGATTGAAACGTGATGTTTCGATCCATTGCAATGCCGCCGATGCAGAGGGTCGCACCCAAACGGGTGCGTGGATTGAAACGTGATGGCCGACCAACTTAGACGTGTCAGCCATGGTCGCACCCAAACGGGTGCGTGGATTGAAACGTATTAATTGAGGTCTTGCGTCTACGGTAACGAGTCGCACCCAAACGGGTGCGTGGATTGAAACATTAAACAGATAGCAGATACAATTGCTGTAGAAAGTCGCACCCAAACGGGTGCGTGGATTGAAACTCAATCATCATAATCACCTCCGCTACTGTGCTACCGTCGCACCCAAACGGGTGCGTGGATTGAAACATAATTACTATAATAGTAAAGAAAATATCGAGAGGTCGCACCCAAACGGGTGCGTGGATTGAAACTTTGAATCATCACTAATTGGGCTGACAGCTATACGTCGCACCCAAACGGGTGCGTGGATTGAAACATAAAGGCTATGCAGATAGTGAATAAGTACGGTTGTCGCACCCAAACGGGTGCGTGGATTGAAACCTAGTCCCGGGAATTGTCTTATGCCCTCTCCCGAGTCGCACCCAAACGGGTGCGTGGATTGAAACATTTGCCGCTGTGCCAGTATTGTGACATGGCTGCGTCGCACCCAAACGGGTGCGTGGATTGAAACACAATGTATGAACTTATGAAAGGGGGCGATGCCGAGTCGCACCCAAACGGGTGCGTGGATTGAAACATAAAGGAGAATAGACATGAAAACAAAGAATGAAGTCGCACCCAAACGGGTGCGTGGATTGAAACCCTATAACGATTTAACCGCCTATGAAAAGAACGGTCGCACCCAAACGGGTGCGTGGATTGAAACACCCAATGTCTAAAAAAGCGCCGCTCACTATCGAGTCGCACCCAAACGGGTGCGTGGATTGAAACCCATGATTGCCCTTGAAAATGTGTGATATCAGTCGTCGCACCCAAACGGGTGCGTGGATTGAAACGGTCTAATGGATCCGTTGCTCTTGATGTTACGGAGTCGCACCCAAACGGGTGCGTGGATTGAAACTACTGTGGATGGGGAGTATTGCTTGGTTGACAGGTCGCACCCAAACGGGTGCGTGGATTGAAACTTAGTAGCTAATAAGGTTTGCGGGGCTTTTGGCCGTCGCACCCAAACGGGTGCGTGGATTGAAACGATAATTGAAACATTTTCAGCACTTTTGACGCGGTCGCACCCAAACGGGTGCGTGGATTGAAACCTCTACTTCCTCTAGCGTCGTCGGAACATTTTTAACGTCGCACCCAAATGGGTGCGAGGATTGAAACTAATTGGCAAAAATGATACTATAATATTGTCTAGTCGTACCCAAACGGGTGGTGGATTGAAACGCAGTGGCTTGCGCAGGGAACTTTCTAGTCCCATGTCGCACCCCAACGGGTGCGTGGATTGAAACGTATTACTTATTTTTTTGTTTATCATACTTTTGTCGCACCCCTCGTGGGTGCGTGGGTTGAGGCTGTGTTTGTCCGCCTTAAAATTGGGCACAAAAAAAAGAGGCTGTACGCCGTGATTTTGTTTCTCACGGGGTACAGCCTTTTTGCTATCACCTTATAAGAAGATATACTTTAAGACGAAGATGACGGCTAGGATGTACATGAGGAGGGAAATCTTTTCCCGCTTGTTGGTCAAGACGTTGATGAAGACATAGGAGATAATGCCAAAGGAGATACCTTCTGAAATGCTGTAGCAGAAGGGCATGGCAATGATCGTAATGTATGCCGGAATGGATTCGCTGAAGTCGTCAAAGTCGATGCCGACGACGGCGGTCAGCATGAGGAAGCCGACGATGACCAAGGCCGGTGCCGTAGCAAAGGCCGGGATGGCCATGAAGAACGGCGATAAGAAGAGGGACAGGGCGAAGAGAATAGCAACGCAGACGGCAGTCAAACCGGTGCGGCCGCCTTCACTGACGCCGGTAGCACTTTCGACGAAGGTCGTCGTCGTGCTGGTACCGAGGACGGCACCGAAGGTCGTTGCGACGGCGTCGGCTAAAAGGGCGCCTTTGATGCGGGGCAGACGGCCGTTTTCGTCGAGCATGTTAGCCTTAGACGATACGCCGATGAGGGTTCCCAAGGTGTCGAAGATGTCGACGAAGAGGAAGGCAAACATGACGACTAAGAAGTCCAGGCTGAAGACGCGGCTGAAGTCGAGCTGACCGAAGATCGGGTCCAGGCTGGCCGGGGTAAAGGCAGCAGCACCGCCGGAGAGATCCGGGATGACGCTGAACATGTGTAATTCCGGATTGGGGACGTAGAGGCCGGTGAGTTCGCAGATAATGGCCAAAATCCACGTGAAGAGGATGCCCCAAAGGATGTTGCCGCGGACTTTTTTGACCATCAGGACCCCGGTGAACATGATGCCAATCATGGACAGGAGCACCGTGATGCCAACGGTATTGAAGGTGCCCGTAGCGGCGGACTGTTTAAAGGAAAAGAGGGCGATTTTCGTAGCCGGATTGGCGACGATAATCTGAGCATTCAAGAGACCGATAAGGGCGATGAAGAGGCCGATACCGGCGGAGACAGCCCGTTTCAAGGTCATGGGGATGGCGTTGAAAATGGCTTCGCGGACATTGGTCAGGGACAAGACGATGAAAATAATCCCTTCAACGAATACAGCCGCCAAGGCCATTTCCCAGGTGTAGCCCATCTGCAGTACGACGGTAAAGGCAAAGAAGGCGTTGAGCCCCATGCCAGGCGCCAAAGCGAAAGGATAGTTGGCAAAAACGGCCATGCACAAGGTCCCGATGAGGGACGCCAGGGCCGTTGCCGTCAGGACGGCGCCCTTGTCCATGCCGGCGGCGCTCATGATTGTCGGGTTGACGGCCAGAATGTAAGCCATAGTCATAAACGTCGTAACCCCAGCTAGGATTTCGGTGCGTACCGTCGTGCCGTTTTCACGGAGATGAAAAATACGGTCGAGAAAAGACGGTTGGTTTTCCATAACTTGTTCACACTCCTTTTTTTATACTGCCATAAATGAATATAATGAATAATGACAAGTAGATATTATGGAATATTATCATTATAGGGGCTTTAGCATATTTGGGCAATACTTTTGTCAAAAAAAGGGAGAATATGGTACAATGAGTCAGAACAATAAAATATATGATATTAGCGAAATAAGGGGGTACATTATGACAGTGACGCGGAACCAGTTAAAACGGCGTATTGCCGTTGCCCGGGGCCTTGAACCGGGAGACCTTGTCATTAAAGATTGCCATATTGTAGATGTATATACACAGACCACTCGAAAGGGAGATATCGTCATTGCTGACGGCGTCATTGCCGGCGTCGGCGGCCCTTATGAAGGAAAGACGGTCATCGATGCCAAGGGTGCCTATGCAGCGCCGGGCCTGATTGAAAGTCATATCCATATCGAGTCCTGTTATGTCAGTCCTGAAGAATTCGGCCGTCTGGTCGTACCTTTCGGAACGACGACCATCGTGGCCGATCCCCATGAAATCGTCAACGTCTGTGGCCTAAAGGGCTTGGAATACATGATGAAGGCCGCTGAAAAAACAGCCCTCGATATCCATTTCATGGTGCCGTCCTGTGTGCCGGCGACGCCTTTTGATCACAGTGGAGCGACCCTCGAAGCAAAGGATATGGAAGCGCCCTTGGCCGATGACCGCATCCTTGGCGTCGGTGAATTCATGAACTGCCCGGGCATCCTCGAAGGAAACGATGCCGTTCTCGATAAGCTCATTACGGCCTATGGTACGGGAAAACCCATTGACGGCCACAGTCCCGGCGTCCATGGTAAGGACCTCCAGGCTTACATATCGGCCCGTATTTTGACGGACCATGAATGCTTCAGTAAAAGCGATGCCGAAGAACGGGTTCAGGCCGGGATGTACGTCCTCTTGCGCAACGGTTCGGCCTGCCACGACTTGCCGAAACTGGTAAAAGCCGTGACGCCGGCCAGTTTACGGCGGTTCCTCTTGTGCTCGGACGACCTTCACCCCAAGACGATTTTTGAAAAAGGCCACCTCAACGAACACCTGCGCTTATGCGTTGCCGCCGGTCTCTCACCGGAAGCTGCCATCACCATGGGCACCTTAAATGCGGCTGAATGCTATCATTTTGACGACCGCGGCGCCTTGGCACCGGGTAAGCGAGCTGACATCGTCCTCTTTGAAGACTTGCAGGACTTCAAGGTCCGGGCTACCTTTATTGAAGGGCAGAAGGTCGCTGAAAACGGTCAGTATCTGCCTCCCTTTACGAGAGCCGATTACAGTTCGGTCGGCAGTTCAGTGACGATTGCCGATTTCTCGGAAGAAAAACTGGTCATGCATTTAAAGAGCGACCATGTACGGACCATCGATATCATGCCCGGCGGCGTCGTTACCGGAAAAGGGGAAGCCCAAATCCGACGTGATGAAAAGGGCGACTTCATCTTTGATGAAAGGGCTGATATCATCAAAGTTGCCGTCGTCGAACGCCATCACGGCACGGGCAACGTCGGCCTCGGCCTGCTCCGCGGCTACGGGCTTCAGAAAGGAGCCGTTGCCGTTTCTATCGCCCACGACTCGCATAATATCATCGTGGCCGGCGCCGGCAATAAGGATATGGCTGCGGCTGTCGAAGTCTTGGAACAACAGAAGGGCGGTATGGCCGTCATTCTTGACGGAAAGGTATTGGCCGCCATTCCGCTGCCCATTGCCGGTCTGATGAGCGATAAGCCGGCGGCGGAAGTCGACGCCGCTCTCGATGACCTTTATGACAAGGCTCGCAGCCTCTTAGGCGTCAGTGCCGATGTCGATGTCATCATGACGTTGTGCTTTATGAGCCTGCCGGTCATTCCGAAACTTAAATTACTCGATACGGGATTATTCGACGTCGAGGCTTTTGATTTTGTCACCGTTGAACTGTCCTGAAACTAAATGGTGTGTCCTGTCTTTAAAAAATACAGCGGTATATGCTATAATAAAGTAAAGTATACCTAATGTATCAGGAAGCCTGAACCGGGCTTCCTGAAAAGACGGCGCCTTTTGGATGAGGCGCTTCTCATACGGGGCAGGAACCATATTCCATTATAGAAAGAAGGGACCTCGCATAAGGGACAGCTTGTGCGGAATCCCTTTTTTTAGAGTCCTGTTGGATAAGAAGGAGAAGTGAGAATGGCAAAAGAATTGATTTATTTGGACAATGTATCCAAATCCTATGAGGGGCATCTGGTATTAGACGAGCTGAATCTTACCATTTCAGAAAATTCATTTGTCACCCTCTTAGGACCGAGCGGCTGCGGCAAGACGACGACGCTGCGTCTCCTTGCCGGTTTCGAAACGCCTGATAAGGGGCGAATTCTTTTTGATGGGAAGGATATTACTAACCTGCCGCCCAATCGGCGTCAGGTCAATACGGTGTTCCAAAATTATTCCCTTTTTTCGCATATGGACGTGGCTGAGAACATCGCCTTCGGGCCCAAGATTCACGGCAAGCCTCGCGACTACATCCGTGACAAAATCAGCTATGCCTTGAAACTGGTCAATCTTGACGGTTATGAACACGCCAACATCGTCGACCTCTCCGGTGGCCAGCAGCAGCGCGTAGCCATTGCCAGAGCTATCGTCAATGAACCGCGGGTTCTGCTCCTCGACGAACCACTCAGTGCCTTGGACCGGAAGCTGCGCCGCAGTATGCAGCTGGAACTCATCAAGATTAAAGAAGAGCTGGGCATTACCTTCGTCTTCGTAACCCACGATCAGGAAGAAGCCCTCAGTATGTCCGACATCGTCGTCGTCATGAACCAAGGCTATATCCAGCAGATCGGCACGCCGGAAAGCATCTACAATGAACCGGAAAACGCTTTCGTTGCCGACTTCATCGGCGACAGCAACATCGTCGACGGCCTCATGGTCCATGATAAGTTGGTTCGTATCGCCGACTATGATTTTGAATGCGTCGACGTCGGCTTTGGTACGAATCGTCCCGTCGACGTTCAGATTCGTCCGGAAGACATGGAAGTGCGGCCGGCCCGTGAAGGCGGTTTCAACGGCGTCGTCACTAAAGTCATCTTTGAAGGCATGAACTACAATATCACCATTCAGGCCCGGAATATCGAATGGCTGGTCAAGTCGACGAAGAATTATGAACCGGGCGACGAAGTAAGCTTGGAAGTCGATCCTTTTAATATCCAAATCATGAATAAACCGGAATCCGAAGACGAAAGGGCGATGGAAAATGATTAACTCGGCAGCGATCCGCAATCTGTTTACGTTGCCCTTCCTCATTTGGGCAATCCTGTTTATTTTCTGTCCCCTCGTGGCCATTGCCTGGTACGGCTTGACCGACAGCAGCGGGACTTTTACGTTAGCGAATATCAGCCTCATTGCTCACTGGGAATATTTAAAATCCTTGGAACTGTCCTTGCTCCTGGCCTTAGTCAGCACGGTTGTCTGTCTTCTCGTGGCTTATCCGCTGTGCCTCATCTTGACCGAAGAAAAACGGAACAAGAGCACTCTCTTATTTATATTATTTGTCCTGCCCATGTGGATGAATTCCATGTTGACGACCATGGCTTGGCAGACGATTCTTGAAAAGAACGGTATCCTCAATCAGTTCCTTCGGCTCTTGTCTCTGCCGGACGTCATACTCATCAATACGCCGTCAGCCATCGTCATCGGCATGATTTATAATTTTCTGCCTTATATGATTCTGCCGCTGTATGTCTCACTGAGCAAAATCAACCGCAACGTTATCGCTGCTGCCCGCGATCTCGGGGCCAGTTCCTGGCAGACCTTTACCAAGGTCATCCTGCCCTTGTCCCTGCCCGGTGCCATCAGCGGCATTACCATGGTCTTTATTCCCTCACTGACGACGTTCTTCATCAGCGGCCTTTTAGGGGGCAATAAGGTCCTCCTCATCGGCAACATCGTCGAACAGGAATTTACCATGGCTTACGATTGGCACTTAGGAAGCGGTTTATCCCTGGTGCTGATGCTGTTCATCATCGTCAATATGGTGATGACGGCTTACTTTGACCGCAGTGAAGGGCAGGTGAAGAAGTGATGGAAAAATGGAAAAAAGGCTATGTGGCCTTAGTCGTTCTCTTTCTCTACGCACCTATCGGTGTTCTCATTGCCCAGTCCTTCAATGCCAGTCGATATCGCGGCCACTGGACGGGTTTTACCCTGCAGTGGTATGGTGAACTCTTTCAAAATGAAGGCATTCTCGAAGCCTTGCAGAATACGATTACCATCGGCCTGACGTCGGCTGCGCTTGCGACCATCCTGGGACTCATTACCTGTATGGCCCTGCGCGGCATGGGGCGTAAGCAGCGCTCGGTCCTCCTCGGGGTAGCCAGTCTGCCCCTCTTAAATGCCGATATCGTTACCGGGATTTCGCTGATGCTGCTCTTTCTCGGCATGGGGCTGCGCCTTGGCTATGGCTCCATCCTCATGGCCCATGTCGTCTTTAATCTGCCCTATGTCATCTTGTGCATCATGCCTCAGTTCCTGTCCCTCGACCGCAGCTGCTACGATGCGGCGCGAGATCTTGGGGCCACGCCTTTTGTGGCCTTTCGCCGCGTCGTCCTGCCCGAACTGCGTCCCAGTCTCTTAGCCGGATTCATGCTGGCCTTTACGATGTCTGCCGACGATTTCATTATCACCCATTTTACGAAGGGGGCCGGCATCGATACCCTGCCGACTGAAATTTACGCAGAATTGAAACTCGGTATCCATCCGGAAATGTATGCCCTGTCGACACTGGTATTCGTCTTTGTCTTGGTCTTTGCCGTCTTGCTCACGATGAACCGCAAGCGATTGGCCTTGGGACGAGATTTATAAAAGGGAGGCCTGTCATGAAATATATTCGACTGCTCCTCATGGGACTCTTTTGTGTCCTTGCCTTATCGGGCTGCGGGTTCCTGGAAGGGGAGGAAGACGGAGATAACGTCGTCTACGTCTATAACTGGGGGGACTATGTCGACCCCGATACGATTACACAGTTTGAAGAAGAAACGGGCATCCGCGTCGTCATGGATGAATTCGATACCAATGAAAGCATGTATCCCTTGGTTGCGGCCGGGGCTGAACGATATGACGTCATCTGCCCGTCAGACTATATGATCCAAAAGATGATTCACAACGGTCTGCTGCAACCCCTCGATTATTCGCAGCTGCCCAATGCCCGGCAGTATGTCGGAGAGCAGTTCTGGCAGCAGTCGGAGTTCTTCGACCCGGGTAACCGCTATTCCGTGCCGTACTGTTGGGGAACCGTCGGCATCGTCTATAACAAAACCATGGTCGACGACCCTGTCGACAGCTGGTCGATCTTGTGGAATGAAAAGTATAAGAACGAAATCATCATGCAGGATTCGCCCCGCGATTCCTTCATGGTTGCCTTGAAGCTCCTCGGCTATTCCCTCAATACGACGGATCCGGCCCAAATTGCACAGGCCAGAGACCTGCTCATTGCCCAGAAACCTTTGGTTCAGGCCTACGGCATCGATGATGTCAAAGATAAACTCGTTTCCGGCGAAGCGGCCATGGGCGTCGTCTTTTCCGGCGAAGCCCTGCGGATGATCTTGGCCAACCGGAATTTGGAATACGTCATTCCCAAAGAAGGAACCAACCTTTGGATCGACTCCTGGGTCATTCCTAAGAATGCAGCCCACGTCGAAAATGCTCATAAATTCATCGACTTCATGAGCCGTCCCGACATCGCCTTGAAGAACTTTGAATATCTGACCTATTCGACACCGAATATCGCCGTTCCGGAGATGGAAGAAGATGAAGATTATAAGGATAATCCCGTCGTCTTCCCGCCGAAAGAAGCCTATGCCGGTCAGGAAACGTACCGCTACTTAGGGGAACGGGAAGATAAGTATTATAACGATCAATGGATTCAGGTAAAAGTTTGGTAGACAACCAAAAAGGACTGTCACCCGTGGGGTGCAGTCCTTTTTTTGATGCTTGGATGTGATTAGATTTTTTTGCCTGTCAGCATTTCATAGGCTTCTTCATATTTTTCAATCGTCTTGTCGATGACGTCCTGAGGCAGGAGGTAGTCGCTGTCCGGGTTGGCCTTGAGCCAGTCACGAACGAACTGTTTGTCATACGACGGTTGGCTTTGCCCGGCTTTATAGCCTTCGAGGGGCCAGAAGCGGGAGCTGTCCGGCGTAAGCATTTCGTCGCCTAAGACGATGGTGCCATTTTCATCGAGGCCGAATTCGAATTTCGTATCGGCGATGATGATGCCCTTGGAGAGGGCGTATTCGGCACATTTTTTATAGAGGGCAATGGTGTAATCGCGAATCTTTTCGGCGTATTCCATGCCCTTTCCCGGGAAGACTTTGTCGATGTAAGCGGCGCCTACTTCGAGGGAGACGTTTTCATCATGGTCACCGAGTTCAGCCTTGGTGCTCGGCGTGAAGATCGGTTCCGGGAGTTTTTCTGATTCTGTGAGGCCTGCCGGTAATTTAATGCCGCAAACCGTACCGTTCTGCTGGTAGCTTTCCCAGCCGCTGCCGGTGATATAACCGCGAACGATGCATTCCATGGGGATCATCGTCAGTTTCTGGCATTTCATGCTGTTGCCGACGAACTGTTCCTGCTGGAAGAATTCCGGCATGTCAGCGTTATCGACAGAAATCATGTGGTTCGGAATGATGTCGGATGTCATATCGAACCAAAATTTGGACATCTGCGTCAGGATGGCGCCCTTTTTGGTGATCTTGTTTTTCAGGATATGGTCGAAAGCGGAAATGCGGTCCGTTGCAACCATGATGATGCTGTCACCTGCGTCATAGACTTCACGTACTTTACCGGATTTAAAAGGGGTGTATTCTTTCATCTTGTCTAGCCTCCATGATTCAGAACTATTCAATTTATTTTTTGAACACTAATATCATAGCATATTTTAAGGAAATAAAAAAGAAGCCCGAAGGCTCCTTTTTAGGTTCGTCCCCATAAGTGAGGCGTTTTATTTCAGATAATAGGTAAGGCTGACCGTCTGGCTCAGGGTATTGGTGCCGGCTTCGACAGGCGTAGTTTCAGCGTCTTCCATCTTAGCCGACAACATTCTTACGTTGCTGTAAGCGCGGCTGTAGGACGGGCTGGATCCGGAAATATTGATTTCCTTTACGGCACCGAGCTGGTTGCCGGCGGCAGCGGCTGCAGCCTGAGCGGCACGCTGACCGTTGTGGACGGCTTCTTTAATCAGATTGTCTTTAATCTGATCGGAATGTTCGTTGGTGAAGCGGATGTTGTCGATCTGGTTGGCACCGAGGCTGCCGGCTTTGCTGATGACCTGCGAAATCAGACTGAGATCGCTGACTTTGACGGTCAGGCTGTTGGTTACCGTATAGGAGGTGACCTTAGAGCCTTTTACATCATAGTTGGGCGACATGTAGAAGCCGGTGGTCTTCAAATTATCTGCCGGGATGCCCATCGCTTTGATGGCGTTGGTGACGTTGTTCATGACTTGATTGTTCTTGGTCCGAGCTTGCTGGGCGTCGGCATCGGTGCTGGATGTACCGATGGTGATATATGCCGTGTCAGGAGCGACTTCCTGCTGGGCATAGCCGGTGACGGTGACGACGGACGGCTGGGGACCTTCAGCGAAAGCCTGAGGGGCAGTAACAAAGAGAGAGGATGCGAGCATAGCGGCCACGACGAGGCCTTTTAAAGACATTTTTTTCATGTAAATAACCTCCTTTGTAATGATTGTATCGATTATATCATATCTGAGAGAACATATCCACTCCCAAAAGAAAATCAGGACATTTGTCTACTTAGAATGTTACAGAAGTATTGCATTTTTTGACCGGGCATACTATAATATTTAAAGATACATAAAAGAAGCTAGGGGAGCCTTCGGGCTGAGAAAAGTGCTGGATTACACTTGACCCTTTACCTGATGCGGATAATGCCGCCGGAGGGAAGCTTTACGGGATTATAAAGCTCACCTGCGGAGAGGCCGCATGGTGGGCTTTTTTTGTGGCAATCGTCATTTTCTATATAGGAGGATTTTATAATGGATTACACAACACAAATGGATGCGGCCCGCAAGGGTATCGTAACGCCGCAGATGAAGGTCGTCGCTGAAAAGGAAAAGATGGCCATTGAAAAATTAATGGCTCTCGTCGCCAGCGGCAAGGTCGCCATTCCGGCCAATAAGATGCATGAAAGCCTGTCGGCTGAAGCCGTCGGCCAGGACTGCCGCACCAAGATTAACGTCAACTTAGGCGTTTCGCCGGAACACAATAATCACGAAGAAGAACTGCAGAAGGTGCAGAATGCCATCGATATGAAGGCCGAAGCCATCATGGACTTGTCGAACTTCGGCAAGACTCGGGACTTCCGCCGCAAATTAGTCAAAATGTCGACCGCTATGATCGGGACCGTTCCCATGTATGATGCTGTTGGCATGCTCGATAAAGACCTGAAAGACATCAGCGTCGACGAATTCTTCTCCGTCGTCGAACAGCACGCCGAAGACGGCGTCGACTTCATGACCATCCACTGCGGCATGAACCGCAAGACGGCACAGCGCATCAAAGACAATCCGCGCCTGACCAATATCGTCTCCCGCGGCGGCTCGCTCCTCTTTGCCTGGATGGAAATGAATGACCAGGAAAATCCTTTCTATGAATATTACGACCGCCTCCTCGACATCTGTGAAAAATATGACGTCACCTTGAGCCTCGGCGACGCCTGCCGTCCCGGCTGTACCCACGATGCGACCGATGCTGCTCAGATCGAAGAACTGATTACGCTTGGCGAATTGACGAAACGGGCTTGGGACCACAATGTCCAGGTCATGATCGAAGGCCCGGGCCATATGGTGCTCAACGAAATCGCTGCCAACATGAAGCTGGAAAAACGCCTCTGCCACGGGGCTCCGTTCTACGTTCTCGGACCCTTGGTTACCGATATTGCTCCGGGCTATGACCACATTACCAGTGCCATTGGCGGTGCCATTGCGGCATCGAGCGGTGCCGACTTCCTGTGCTACGTTACGCCTGCGGAACACCTGCGCCTGCCGACGGTTGAAGACGTTAAGGAAGGCATCATCGCTGCCCGTATTGCCGCTCATGCTGCCGACCTCGTCAAAGGTATTCCCGGCGCCCAGGAATGGGACGACGCCATGAGCAAGGCCCGCGTTGAAGTCGACTTTGACACCATGATTGCCCTGTCTATCGATCCGGAAAAATCCCGCCGGTATTATGAATCGAGCAAGCCCGAATGCGAAGGGACCTGCACGATGTGCGGCAAGATGTGCCCGGCTCGTACGATGAAACGCATCCTGGCCGGTGAAGACGTATCGATCCGCTAATTACATAAAATCACCCATTATAAAGGGGCTGTCCGTGAATGAAGTTCACAGACAGCCCCTTTGGTATGTATAAGTTCTTATCGCCAGACCAATAACAGGGAGGCGCCAAATTCTTTTTTGAATTGTTTGTTCAGTTGTTTCATTTCATAATCGGCGGCGTTATACGTCGAGTCAGGCTTCGTCGACAAGATGACGACGGCGACGTTTTCTGCCATGGTGACGTCGACGTCGGTGACGATTTGTTCATACGTCAAATCCGAAGCCTCGGCCAAAGCCAAAATGGTCGAGAGTTTTCGGATCATGACCCAGTCATCAGCCGAAGCCATGTGGTCATAGCGGTATGCCCGGAGAATTTTACGGCTGATGCCGTGGTGGAAGCCGGCGATAAAACCGGTCAGGATCTGTTCGATTTGGGTGAGGCCGTAAAGCGGGGCCTGGGAAATCATGAAGGCCGAGTGGCGGGCATGGTCGTAAAAGTTAACGATCTTTCCGACGTCGTGGAGCCGGGCCGCTGTCTGCAGAAGCAGGCGTTCGCGCTCGCCGTAGCCGTGAAGGGGCTGGAGCTCATCGAAGAGCTGGGTAGCAATGCGCGTGACCTGGTCGTAGTGATCTTTATTTAAAATGAAGCCGTTCAAGGTGCCGATAAAATTCTTGACGCTGAAGTCGAGAATGTCGTCGAAACGAGGTGACGGCAGGTTGCAGTACGACGCATAGTATTCAAAGAACAAGCCTTCGCGGAGGCCGCAGCCGCTGACGACCATTTCTGAACTGCCGGTTACATCGAAGATGGCTTTGATGACGGCGGCGCCGGCGACGATGAGGTCCGAGCGGTCGCTGGAAAGGCCGGGAATCTTCTTACGGTTGGCACTGGAATGGGTCGAGAGGGTTTCAAAGATGTTTTCAAAGTGTTCTAAGGGCATGATGTAATTGTGGAGTTTCGACAACTCATAATTTGTCGCCCTTTGGTCCATTTTTGCGATGTTACGTGCCGTACCGCCGATTCCGATAATGGGCAGGTTGATATGGGGGAGCCATTCGACTTCATTCATCTTTTTGCGGATATATTTCAGGCAGGCCGCAATCGCTTCCTCGTCGGGGTTGCCTTGGGTATTGAATTTTTCCGTCAAGGTAACGGCCCCGATGGGGAGGGAGATGGAATGGATGTTTTCGCCGTCTTGGACCAAGGTCATTTCGACGCTGGCACCGCCTAAGTCGAAGAGGAGGAAGTCCTTCATGGCAATGGTATTGATGACGCCTAAATAGCCGAGGTAGGCTTCGCGCTCACCGGTGATGATGTTCATGGTGATGCCCGTTTCGTCATTGACGCGCTTTAGAAATTCTTCGCCGTTGCTGGCATTGCGGACGGCAGCTGTGGCGACGGCCCGACATTCCTTGATGCCGAGAACGGTCATAATATGTTTATAGACATGGAGACAAGTCAAAGCCCGC
Organism: Megasphaera sp. UBA1696; assembly: GCA_002319965.1. Lineage (GTDB taxonomy): Bacteria > Bacillota > Negativicutes > Veillonellales > Megasphaeraceae > Megasphaera. The sequence continues at coordinate 18,787 of DCJQ01000021.1, read as the reverse complement.
TGAATCCCTTCTTCACTGAGTGCGCCGGTTTGGTTCAGACCGTGTCCTAAGCGGATGGCTTCTTTTTCTTGATACAGCAAGGAATAGGACTGATTGTCTGTGATTTGCATAACGACGAAACGTATGGAGTTGGAGCCCAAGTCAATAATGGCTAATTTTTCCATGGTATACCTCATTTCTCTATATGTTTACCGGAATTGGTTATCCGTTCTATTATACTACAAATAAATTAGTAAAAAAAAGAAAAATTGCTTCAAACTATTTTTTTTGTCCGTATTATACGGATATCTTCTTCTTATTCTGGTTTTATGGATCTGTTTTATAACAGGCTGTTTAGCAACCTGCCGATTCGAAGAAAATTAGGATAAATACGTATTGACAGTCTATCCGTTTCGGCTCTTACGGAAGGAAAAGAGGCACTTTTTTATGTCCTTCTACAGGAGATAATGAAAGATAAATGTAAAGAAAAATGATGATTTTTTACAAAAATTATACATAACCAAACTAACTTTCATGTATAATAGAAGTAGCCTCAGCGTAACGGCGAGGATTTTGTTTAGAAAAGTGGGGAGAATAATGGAAAAACAGACCCGGAATGTTTTGGGGATCATCCATATCGGCACGGTCAATATGACGATGAAAATCATCGCTTATTCATCGCTTGACGATATGGAGATCATCGAAAACGTAGCGCAAGAAGTAAAATATGGCGAAATGGTGTTTCAGAGCCGCCACGTCAGCTTTCAATCACTGAACGAAATTTGCCAGGTCTTATTGGGGTTCCGACAGCTGCTTCGCGACTATGATGTAAAGGACGTCCGCGTCTTATCGACGACGGCTATCAGTGAAGCTGATAATTTGATTAATGTCCTCGACCAGATTCGTATCCGCACAGGGTTCCACGTTGAAGTAACCCACATGACCAAGGAGATTTTCTATAAATTCTTTGGTCTTTATTATAATGTGCTGAAAGGGAAATTCAATTTTGCTGACAAGGCAGTCATGCTGCTCGATATCACGTCCGGCGGCGTCGGCCTGACGGGTTGGAAGAAAGACTGCTTACTGTTTCAGCAAAATATCAATATCGGATCCCTACGCATCTTGGAAAACTTCACGGAGAAGCAGCGCAATGAGCTGACATTCCCGACGGCGGTCCGCGAATACATTTACGGCACCTTATATCCGTTGTGGAAGGGTGTCCAGCAGTATGATATCAAATATATCGTCCTCTCGGGCCGCGGCGGCAGCCTCATCGCACGGATCATGGGGAAGGCCAGTGAAGACGGCTTGTTCCTCATTACGGCACAAGAACTGCGGCAGTTTATTTATTCTTTAAAAGGCGTTACTCCTTTTAAACTCATGAAGCGCTTCGGCCTGTCACAGAACCTGGCCAACGTCATCATGCCGACGATTCTCTTGTACTACGAACTGCTTCGCTTGGTAGACATCGACATGCTGGTCGTCATGCCGACGACCTTTACCGAAGGCTATACGATGTACTATGTAGCCCAGAAGACGAAGCATCCTTACATGGAACAATTACAGGCTCTGCGCCTCGACATGATGCGCCGTATGGCGAATAAATACTTGTACGATTCCATCCATTCGACGCGAATCGAAGGCTACTGCAACGTCCTCTTTGAAGCCTTGTACAAGTTCATCGGCCTTCGTTACGAAACGAAGTATTTATTGCAGATGGCTGCGATTTTTCATGAAACGGGTAAATTTATCAATATCCGCAAACACAACCTCTGTACGTATAACCTCATCGGAGAGACAGATATATTCGGCTTGGCCGACGACGAAAAACAGATTCTGGCCGCCGTCTTGTATTACGCCTTCGATGGGACTTTGCAGGAATCGTCGCCCGTCTATCACGAGCTGACACCCCGTCAGAAAGTCATTACCGCAAAATTAACGGCTATTTTCCGACTGGCAGACTCTTTGGATAAGAGCCATTTAGGTAAAATCAGTGATCTTCGGGCCGAACTCGGCGAAGATGAATTGATCGTCTATTATACGGCCGATTCCGATATTTCATTGGAACGCTGGACCTATATGAAGATGGCCGTCAACTTTTCCGAAGTATTTGGCATTTCGACGAAATTAGTGAAAGGATAAGATAATTATGCCAGATTTTACAGATGCTCAATATTATTTAAATCGCGAATGCACGTGGATCAAATTCAACGAACGGGTTTTGCGAGAAGCCATCGTGCCGTCGAACCCTTTGTTGGAACAGCTGAATTTCATCGCCATTGCGTCTTCGAACTTGGATGAATTCTTCATGATCCGCGTCGCCGGCGTCAAACACCTTGTCGAAAGCGGTGTGAAACATATCGATATTGCCGGCATGACCCCGTCGGAACAGTTCGATGCCATCCAGTCCATGGTCCACGAGCTCGTCGCCGACCAGTACCGCTATTACGATGGTATTCAGCAGAAATTGCAGGATCACGGCATTCACTTTATCGGCGTCGACGACCTCAACGAAGATCAGCACATGTGGCTCGACGAGTTCTTTGGCCGCGAAATCTATCCTGTCGTTACGCCCATGGCTGTCGACTCCAGCCATCCTTTCCCGTTCCTGTCCAGCCTGAACCTGGACTTGGCCGTCCTCCTTCGCCGTAAGCACGGGGATCCGTCGGTCAAGACGGCCATTCTGCCGGTGCCGTCGTCGGTCATCAACCGCATCATCGAAGTTCCCCAGAGCGTGTCGCCGGTGGGAGAGCAGGCCGAAGGGCATCAATTCCTCTTCTTGGAAGACATCATCGCTGCCTATGCCGATCGATTCTTCCTCGGCTGTGACATCTTAGAAGTAGCGCCCTTCCGAATTACCCGTGACGCCGACCTGGCTATCGACGACGACGTAGAAGACCTGTTGGTCGAAGTTGAAAAGAGCTTGAAAAAACGCCGCAAAGGGGCAGCCGTTCGCCTCGAACTGGCGGCTTCCTCGAGCCGCATGATCCGCGAACTTCTGCGCGACGAACTGCAGTTAGAAGAAAGGGATATCTATTATATCCCGGGACCCCTTGACTGCAAGGTATTCTTCTCCTTCGTCGGCATCGAAGGCTTCGACGGACTGCGCTATCCGCCGGTAAAACCACAGCCTTCGTCGGAACTGGCGGCCATGGGCAGTACCGATATCTGGTCGGCCATTGCTGAACGGGATATCATGGTACACCATCCGTATGAAACCTTTGAAACGGTAGAATACTTCATCCACCAGGCAGCTGTCGATCCCGACGTTTTGGCCATTAAACAGACCCTGTACCGCGTCAGCAGCCAGTCGCCGATTATCGCAGCCCTGGCTCAGGCCGCTGAAAACGGCAAGCAGGTCACGGTCCTGATGGAAGTCAAGGCCCGTTTTGACGAAGAAAACAACATCCTCATGGCCCGCAAGCTGGAAAAAGCCGGCTGCCACGTTATTTACGGCATCATGGGTCTTAAAACACACTCGAAGATCACCCTTGTCGTCCGCCGGGAAGAAGACGGTATCCGCCGCTACGTCCACCTGGCAACGGGCAACTATAACGGCAAGACGGCCCGCATCTATACCGACGTCGGCATCTTGACCTCCAATACCCTCATCGGCGTCGACGCGTCGGCTTTCTTTAACCTCTTGTCCGGCTATTCCGATCCTCCGGAATGGAATAAACTGGCTGTGGCACCGTTGAACCTCCGGGAAACGATTTATCAGGAAATCGACCAGGAAATCGCCTGGGCTAAAGCCGGGAAAAAAGCCCTCATCATCGCTAAGATGAACTCTCTTCTCGATAAAGAAGTCATTGCCAAACTTTACGAAGCTTCGGCAGCCGGCGTCAAGATTCGCCTCATCGTCCGCGGTATCTGCGTCCTTCGCCCGGGCCTTCCCGGTATCAGTGACAACATCGAAGTTCACAGCATTGTCGGCCGATTCTTGGAACACAGCCGCCTCTTCTACTTCTATAACGGCGGCAGCGAAGACGTATTCATTTCCTCGGCTGACTGGATGCCGCGAAACCTGAATGAACGCGTCGAATTGATGACGCCTGTCGAATTTGCGCCCCATAAAGAACAGATTAAACATATCCTGAAACTCTATTTTGACGACAACGTCAAAGCCTACGCCATGAATCAGGACGGTTCGTACCGTTATCTGGCGGATGAACGAACGGGAAAAGCTGTTAACGCCCAGGATACATGCCAGCGTGAAGCCGAAAAACTTCCGGCACATCGTAAACGTGAAGTTCGGCAACTGCGCAATATCGTCCTTCGCCCGCGCCCGACGGATCCGACGGAACAAGGCGACAACTAAATTGACAATCCCTGCGGCCTTTGCTAAAATGGTAAGAAACGTTTTAGGAGGCATGGCATGGACTGGAAAAAAATCAGTATACTGAGCTGGAAGAGAAAAGGGCCGATCACGCAGATGTATGCGACCATGATCGCCCTGTTGATCCTCGTTTCTCTGACCGGATTCATCGATAAAGGGAAATCGGTAACCCTTGTCGCCGACGGGACGACTCGCCAGGTGTATACCCATGCTGTCAATGCAGATGCCTTACTGCGTGAGTATAACGTCGAGATGGGGGCCAATGATGAGGTCACCATGTCGACGCCGGATCTCGATGAGGGCAGTTACGTCAAAGTGCGTCGGGCCATTCCCGTGACCCTCGTCTATCGGGGCCAATCGCAGACTGTGTATACGGCTAAGCGAAATACCCAGGAAGTGGCCGAGCAGTACGGCTATTCAAAAGAAAAATACCGCCCTTACGGCGATATTCAAAAGCCCCTCCAGGCCGGACAAAAAATCGTCATCGGCAACGTCTCAAGAAAGACGATTACGGAAGATGACGTCGTGCCTTATGCCGTGGAAAGCATTCCCGATGAAAACTTAGGGCAGGGGGAAGAACAAATTGTCCAGCAGGGGCAAAACGGCCGCAAGCGAGTGAAGTTGAACATCGTCAGCGTCGATGGTCAGGTTGCCGATAAAGAGACGATTTCCACAGAGCTCATTTCAGAAATGCAGCCTATGGTCCGCAAAGTGGGCACCAAGGCAACGGTTGAAATCAACACCGGTTCCATTTCGCATTACCAAAAAGTCATCGCCATGGAAGCGACGGCTTATTTGCCTACCGATGGAGACGGATTGGGGATTACCCGTATGGGAACCCGTGCCCGCTATGGCGTCGTCGCTGTCGACCCCAACGTCATACCCTTAGGCTCGACGGTATACATTCCCGGCTACGGCGTAGCTCGTGCCGAAGATACGGGCGGGGCCATCCTCGGCAACCGCATCGATCTCTGCATGGAAGACTACGATGTTTGCATGGCCTTTGGCCGCCGCATGGTGCCGGTCTATATTTTACAATAATATGTGCCAGGAAAGGGGCCTGCTGCGGCAGGTCCCTTTTTGCGCATCTTGCAGGCAGGGAAGCGGTATTTCACCTCTTGCCCTCCATGGGGAGATGTGATATAATATTCAAGGTTTGAATACCAAGATTCAAAATACACACGCTTGGCGAGTCCAGCACTGTGCCCGTTTCTTAGGAATACGGGTGAAGATGGGCGATGACCGGGCGGAGGAAAAAACAGGAGGAATCACACATTATGGCAGTAGTATCTATGAAACAATTATTGGAAGCCGGCGTTCATTTTGGTCACCAGACCCGCCGTTGGAACCCGAAGATGGCTCGTTTCATCTTCACCGAACGTAACGGTATCTACATCATTGACTTGCAGAAAACCGTTAAGAAAATGGACGAAGCTTACAATTTTGTCCGCGATTTGGCAGCTGAAGGCGGCAAAATCGTATTCGTAGGCACGAAAAAACAGGCTCAGGAATCGATTAAGAGCGAAGCAGAACGCTGCAACCAGTACTTCGTTAACGAACGTTGGCTCGGCGGTATGCTCACCAACTTCCAGACGATTGAAAAACGCGTAAAACGCTTGAAAATGTTGGAAAAACAGGCTGAAGACGGTACTTTCGAAGTATTGCCGAAGAAAGAAGTTACGCTCCTCAAACATGAAATGGAAAAACTTCAGAAATACCTCGGCGGTATTAAAGATATGAAGAAGCTCCCCGATGCTTTGTTCATCATCGACCCGAAAAAAGAAGAAATCGCCGTTGCGGAAGCTCGCAAACTCAACATCCCTATCATCGCTACGGTTGACACCAACTGCGATCCCGACGTTATCGACTACCCGATTCCGGCCAACGATGACGCTATCCGCGCCGTAAAACTCTTGACCGGCAAAATTGCTGACGCTGTCCTCGAAGGCAACCAGGGCAACCAGACTGAAGCCGGTGCAGCTGAAGAAACGACGGAAGAAGCAGCTGCAGAATAAGACAGACTTATTCTCTGAGAATTAAATGGTTATACATAAAGGTAAGGAGCCTTCGCTTCTTACCTTTATTCAAACGGTATATTAAACTTACTTTTAGGAGGAATACTCATGGCTATTACAGCAGCAATGGTAAAAGAATTGAGAGAAAAAACAGGGGCAGGCATGATGGACTGCAAAAAAGCACTGACCGAAAGCAACGGCGATATGGACAAAGCCGTCGACTTGCTTCGTGAACACGGCTTAGCTGCAGCTGCTAAAAAAGCAGACCGCATCGCTGCTGAAGGTTTGGTTTATTCTTACATCCATGGCAACGGCCGCATCGGTGTTCTCGTCGAAGTCAACTGCGAAACGGACTTCGTCGCTCAGACCGACAATTTCAAAGCACTCTGCAAAGATATTGCCATGCAGATCGCTGCTGCAAAACCGGCATACCTCAAACGTGAAGAAGTTCCGGCTGACGTTTTGGAACATGAAAAAGACGTCCTTCGCCAGCAGGCTCTGAACGAAGGCAAACCGGAAAAGATCGTCGAAAAGATGATCGTCGGCCGTATCGAAAAATTCTACAAAGAAAATTGCCTCCTCGATCAGGAATTCATCAAAGATTCTGACAAGACGGTTCAGCAGGTCGTTACCGAAGCCGTTGCTAAGATCGGCGAAAAAATCGATATCCGCCGCTACACCCGTTACGAATTAGGTGAAGGCCTTGAAAAACGGAATGATGATTTCGTTTCTGAAGTAATGGCACAAGCTAAATAAGATTTCATAAGAGAACACCCAACCCGTGTTCTCTTATTTTCTAATTGAACATTTGCCAACATACAGAGGAGGCCCTTCTTTTATGGAACCGAAAAAATATAATCGTATCGTATTGAAACTGAGCGGCGAAGCATTGGCCGGCAAACAAGGCTACGGCATCGACCCGGAAACGGTAGAAACGATTGCCAAACAGATCGTCGAAGTCAATAAGCTCAATATTCAAGTCGCCATCGTCGTCGGCGGCGGCAATATCTGGCGCGGCCTGTCCGGTTCTGCCAAAGGCATGGATCGGGTATCGGCTGACTACATGGGCATGCTGGCCACGGTAATGAACTCGTTGGCACTCCAGGATGCCATGGAAAAGAACGGCGTCGCTACCCGCGTTCAAACGGCGATTAATATGCAGCAGGTTGCAGAACCTTATATCCGCCGCAGAGCGATCCGCCATATGGAAAAAGGCCGGGTCGTTATCTTTGGTGCCGGTACGGGCAATCCTTATTTTTCGACGGATACGACGGCAGCCCTGCGTGCTGCTGAAATCGAAGCCGATGCCATCCTCATGGCTAAAAACGGCGTAGACGGCGTCTATGACAGTGATCCCAAGCTCAATCCCGATGCCAAGATGTACAAGCGCCTGACCTATCTTGACGTCATCAACAAGGATCTCAAGGTTATGGATGCGACGGCAACGACCTTGTGCCGCAACAATAATATTCCCATCGTCGTCTTTAATATCGACAAGCCCGGGAATATTGTGGCGGCTGCCAGCGGAAAAGATTTAGGTACTTTGGTCGACAAAGAAGACTAAACGCTGTATGATATACTTATAAAAATAAAATAAGGAAGTGATTGATGTGGAAGTAAAAGAACTGCTCGCTCAGCACGAAGCCAAGATGGACAAGACGATTGAAGCGTTGAAACGGGAACTGACCTCCATCCGTACGGGCCGTGCCAGTACGTCCCTCTTAGACCGCGTAATGGTCGATTACTACGGGACGCCGACGCCGGTGAACCAGGTGGCTAACGTATCGGCTCCGGAACCGCGGATGCTGACCATCGTTCCTTGGGAAGTAAAGATGCTCGGTGAAATCGAAAAGGCCATCTTAAAGTCCGATTTAGGCCTCAATCCCAATAATGACGGGAAAATGATTCGCTTGGAAATTCCTCAATTGACGGAAGAACGCCGTAAGGAATTGAGCAAGAAAGTCAGCAAGGTCGCCGAAGACTCGAAAGTTGTCGTCCGCAATATCCGTCGTGACGCCAACGAACTCATCAAGAAGATGGAAAAGAAAAAGGAAATCTCGGAAGATGACAGCAAGGAAGGTCAGGACAATATCCAGAAACTGACTGATAAAAAAATCAAGGCCATCGACGAAATCAAAGCAAAAAAAGAAAAAGAAGTCATGGCTGTATGATGGATATACGGATTTTTATTGGCATGCCGTTACGGTATGCCAAATCTGTATTACAGGAGAAAAATATTCCTTACGTCGTAGAACGGACGGTGTCGCGGTCCCGCTTTTTCCGCTGCGACCCGGAGCAGACCTACGTCATCCGCGCTAAAGCCGGTGATGACGGTGTCATATCGCTTTTGGTCAATGACAGCCTCGAGATGAGCGAATCCGTGGCCGACGCACTGTCCAAGGGAGACATGCAAGATGATTAACTTTTTTGGCAATAAAACAGAGCCGGCCCCGACAGTAGGGGAGAATGGCCTGGATATGAATAATATTCCCCGTCACGTAGCCATCATTATGGACGGCAACGGCCGCTGGGCCAAACGCAAGGGGATGCCGCGCAGTTACGGCCATCGTGCCGGTGCCGATACGCTGAAGCGCATCGTCATCGCCGCGGATGAACTGGGCATTAAAGTACTGACGGTCTATGCCTTTTCGACGGAAAACTGGAAGCGGCCGGAAGAGGAAGTTTCCTATATTATGAAGCTGATGAAAAATTATCTCAGCCATAATTTACTCCGGCTTAAGGAACATAACGTGCAGCTGCACATCATCGGCGACAAGTCACGTCTTCATCCGGAACTGCAGGAGGCCTTCGCTCAGGCGGAAGCCGATATGGCGGCCAATACGGGCCTTATCCTGAATGTCGCCGTCAATTACGGCGGTCGTTTAGAAATGGTTCAGGCTGTCCGCCGCCTGGCTGACGATGTCAAGGCCGGTCGCTGTGACGTCGGCGATATCGATGAAGACCGGTTGTCGAGCTATCTTTATACGGCACCGGACAATGATGTCGATTTGCTTATTCGTCCCGGCGATGATAAACGGGTCAGCAACTTCCTCCTTTGGCAGATGGCTTATGCTGAATTTTGGTTTACGCCTCTTTGCTGGCCTGATTTTACGAAAGAAACGCTTGTCGAAGCTATCTCATCCTTTCAAGGCCGAGAACGTCGCTTTGGCGGTTTAAAATAAGGCAGGAAGGGTAGTTAACTATGTTGGCAAAACGAATTTTAACGGGCATCATCGGTGGTGCCTTTACCATTTTTGTGGTCTATGAAGGCAATTGGCTGTTCTTCCTGATGATGGCTCTCCTGGCTGTCGTCGCTTGGTATGAATACGGCAACATGGTCCGCAAGCTTCAGGTCGTTACGGCGGATACCGGCGGAGCCGTATGGCTCTTAGCCATGCTGGGAGCTTACTGGTTTGGCAGTACGAAACTGATGTTTCTCTTGGGACTGGTCCTCTTGGGGTGGCTCATGCTGCGGACGGTCTTTTTCCACGACAAGGTAAAGCCTGTCGACAGTGCCTATGCCCTGTACGGTCTCTTGTACATCGGCAGCGGCTTTTTGGCCCTCCTGGCCCTGCGCAGCGGTTCCGCCGTATCTTTTATGAGCGACCACTTTAGCACGGTTATGGTAGAGCCGGCTCGGTTCTTCGTCTTTCTGCTGATCTTCTCGACCTGGGCCAGCGATACGGCGGCCTTTGCCGTCGGCAAGATGATGGGCAAGGTAAAGCTGTGCCCGTCTATCAGTCCCGGTAAGACTCGGGAAGGAGCCATCGGCGGCTTTATCGGAACCTTGGTCGTAGCCGTGATTTTTTCACTGATTTTTCAATTTTCCATTCTCCACGCCTTAGCCTTGGGTGTCATCATCGGCATCATGGCACCTCTCGGCGATTTGGCAGAATCTATTTTAAAGCGGGTTTCGGGTGTCAAAGATTCGGGGAATATCATTCCCGGTCACGGCGGCGTCTTGGACCGTTTCGACAGTCTCCTCTTTGCGGCGCCTGCCATGTATGTCTATTTAATGCTGGTCATTTAAAAGAAGGGACGATATGAAAAAAATTTTGATTCTCGGCAGTACCGGTTCCATCGGGACCCAGGCTGTCGACGTTATCGAAGCCCATCCGGAGGTCTTTCAACTGGTCGGTGTGGCGGCTTACGGACACTTTAAAGACGTAGCCGCTCAGATCAACCGCCATCACCTCAACCTGGCTTGTATGGTCGATGAAGGGGCCGCCGAAAAGGTGAGAGACGCTGTCGGCCCGTCATGCCGCGTCTTTTCCGGTAGCCAGGGCTTGCTGAAGCTCATCGATGAATGTCAGGCAGACATCGTCCTTACGTCCCTCGTCGGCGCGGCCGGTATTGAACCGACTTTGCGGGCCATTGACCGGGGTATGGATATTGCCCTGGCCAATAAAGAAACCCTCGTGGCTGCCGGCGAACTGGTCATGAAGGAAGCGGCCCGTAAAGGAGTCCGCATTCTGCCCGTCGACAGCGAACACGGTGCTATCTTCCAATGCCTCGACGGCCGCAAGGCCGACGAAGTCGAAAAACTTTTGATTACGGCGTCAGGCGGTCCCCATTTTCACCGTCCCTTGGCAGACTTTCCGTCCATTACCGTCGAACAGTGCTTAAAGCACCCGACGTGGAATATGGGCGGCAAGATTACCATCGATTCGGCGACGATGTTCAATAAGGGCCTTGAAGTCATCGAAGCCCACTGGCTGTTTGGCATGGACTTTGATCGCATTGAAGTCGTCATCCAGCCGCAGAGTATCGTCCACTCTATGATACAATTCATCGACGGTTCGGTACTGGCCCAGCTCGGTATGCCCGATATGCGCCTGCCGATTCAGTACGCCTTTACGTATCCGGACAGACTTTCGGTCCGCGGGGCCAAAGCTATCGATTGGAAGACCTTGGGCAGTTTGGAATTTTTCCCGCCTGACGATGAAAAATTCCCCTCCATCGGCCTCGCTTATGAAGCCGGCCGAATCGGGGGGACCATGCCCTGCGTTTTGAACGGGGCCAATGAAGTGGCAGTCTATGCTTTTTTGCGTAAGGAAATTTCTTTTACGCGTATTTTTGAAATTGTCCATACGGTTATGGAGCGGCACGATGTCAAAGGCGAGGTAAGCCTCGAAACGATCCGCCAGGCAGATTCCTGGGCTCGCCGCTGTGCTGCTTCTTTATTATAGAAAGGTGAATTCTGTGGGTATTACTATTTTAGCGACCATTTTTGTGTTCAGCATCATCGTCTTCATCCATGAATTAGGCCATTTTGCCACGGCAAAATGGGCCGGCATGCAAGTCGATGAATTCGCTATCGGCTTCGGACCCAAAATATACAGTACACGCCGCGGCGATACGGAATACTCTCTGCGGGCCATTCCTCTCGGCGGGTTTAACCGCATTGCCGGCATGTCTGAAGAAGAGCCGCTCAATGAAAAATCCTTCTTGAATAAATCCGTTCCGGCTCGGCTGGTAGTCATCGCCGCCGGCGGGATCATGAATTTTGTGCTGGCTATCGTTCTTTTCTGGGGCTTGTTCTTTGCCATCGGTACGGTGACCGTGTCGCCGGAAGCCGTCGTCGGCTCGACTATCTCCGGTTCGCCGGCTGAACAGTCCGGCCTTACGGAAGGGGACCGCATCGTTCGTATCGGCAATAAAGATATTTCCCAATGGAGTGATATTTCGGAAGCCGTAGCACCTTACAGTCACGCCGTCGTCACCGTTCAAATCGAGCGGGACGGGAAGCGTCAGGATGTCGAAATGATACCGGAAGTCGACAGCACATCTCAAAAAGTCATGCTCGGCGTCATGCCCATGACCACGGAAGAACGCCACGGATTCCTTGATTCGGGCATCATGGCGGTCAAGCGGACCGGAGAGATTTGCCGGCTCATGCTGGTTGGCATTTATCAGATGATAACCGGTCAGGAAAAGGCGGAAGTGGCAGGCCCCATCGGCGTTGCCCAGCTTGCCGGCCAGGTAGCCGCCTCGGGCTTTTCTAACCTGCTCATGTTTACGGCCTTCCTCAGCATCAACCTGGGGATTTTAAATCTTCTGCCGGTACCGCTCCTCGACGGCGGCTATATCATCTTGCTGATTCTCGAAGGGATTATGCGCCGGCGCATGCCGGGGAAAGCCCTGTACTACATTCAGGTTGTCGGGATGGTACTCTTAGGCTCTCTGTTCCTCTTTGCCATGTTCCAGGATATCAGCCGCTTTTAGAAAGGGAGGTCATCGATGAAACGCAGACAATCGATTCCGGTTCAGGCCGGAGACGTTACCATAGGCGGCAGCGCGCCTATCTCGATTCAGACCATGTCGACCATCAACCCGGCACATACCGCAGAGGCTATTGCCGATGCCAAACGGCTGGCCTCTTACGGCGCTGAAATCCTGCGCTTTGCCGTCCCCGATATGGAAGCGGCCAAAGGCCTGTCGGCCGTCGTAGAGGCCGTCGATATTCCTATCGTAGCCGATATCCACTTTGATTATCGATTGGCTTTGGCTGCCGTTGACAGCGGTGTCCAGGCTCTTCGCATCAATCCCGGCAATATCGGTGCCGATGACAACGTCGTTCGCGTCGTCGAAAAAGTAAGACCTAAGGGAATTCCCATCCGCATCGGCATCAATACGGGATCCCTTCCGGCCGATATCCTGAAGGCTCATGGCGGTCATCCGACGGCAGCGGCCATGGTAGAAGGGGCCTTGCGCCATATTCGTATTTTAGAGCGTCTCGATTACCGCAATATGGTCATTTCCCTCAAAGCCTCCGACGTGCCGCTCATGATCGAATCGTATCAGGAACTGGCCGATAAAGTGCCCTATGCCTTTCATTTAGGCGTCACCGAAGCCGGCCTCGTCCGGGACGGAAGCATCAAGTCAGCCATCGGTATCGGGACTTTATTATACCAAGGTATCGGGGATACGATTCGCGTATCCCTTACAGAGGATCCGGCAGAAGAAATCAAGGTCGCCCAGACCATTTTAAGCTCCCTCGGGCTGCGTCGTTTCGGACCGACCCTCATTTCCTGTCCGACCTGCGGCCGCACGCAAGTACAGCTCATCGAGCTTGCCAAAGAAGTCGAAGCGGCCATTTCCCACTTGACCGTTCCCATTAAGGTCGCCGTCATGGGCTGCGTCGTAAATGGCCCGGGAGAGGCGAAAGAAGCCGATTTCGGCATTGCTGGCGGAAAGGGGAGCGGTATCGTCTTTGCCCATGGCAAAGTCCTTCGTACGGCACCGGAAGATCAGCTCGTCGCTGCTCTTTTAGAAGAAATAGAAAAATCAATCGCAAAGGAGTCTTAACTCATGTTAGCATCCAAACTGTACAGCCCGACCCTTCGGGAAATTCCGGCCGACGCCGAAATTTCCAGCCATCAGTACATGCTGAAAGCCGGCCTCATTCGTAAAAGTGGGGGCGGTTTATACTCATTCCTGCCTCTTGGCCGCCGCGTCGAACTCAAAATCGAAGCCATTATCCGCGAAGAAATGAATAATATCGGCGCCCAGGAAATCATGATGCCTATCGTTCAGCCGGCTGAAATCTGGCATGAATCGGGGCGGTGGAATGCCTATGGTCCGGAAATGTTCAAACTGGAAGACCGTCACGGCGGCCAGTTCTGTCTCGGGCCGACTCACGAAGAATTGATTACGACCTTGGTGCGAAATGAACTTCGCTCTTATAAGCAGATGCCGGTTACCCTGTGGCAGATGCAGAACAAATACCGCGATGAAATCCGCCCGCGCTTCGGCCTCATGCGCAGCCGGGAATTCGTCATGAAAGACGCTTATTCATTCGACGTCGACGAAGAAGGGCTCCATAAGAGCTATCAAGACGAATACGACGCCTATACCCGTGTCTTTACCCGCTGCGGTCTGGAATTCAAACAAGTTGAAGCCGACAGCGGTCAGATCGGCGGCAATCACAGCCATGAATTTATGGCCTTGGCCCAGGCCGGGGAAGCAGAAATCGTATCGTGCTCTCAGTGCGACTATGCAGCCGATATCGAAAAAGCCGCTGCACCGACCCTTGAAATGGCAGCCGAAACGGCAAAAGATATCGAATTGATTGAAACACCGAATTGTGCCACCATTGAGGATTTGGCTCAGTTCTTGTCCATTCCTCTCGAAAAGACCATCAAGGCGGTTGCTTTCACCATCGACGGTGAAAAGACGGTCCTTTGCATGGTCCGCGGCGACCATTCCGTCAACGACGTAGCCGTCCAGAATTTTGTCGGCGGCAATGCCATCGAACCGGCAACGGAAGACGAATTGAAGGCCCATGGTCTCCAGCCGGGCTATATGAGTCCTATCGATGCCGATAAACCGGATAATGAAACCTTCTTCGTCCTCGTCGATCCGTCGGCCATGGCCGTTCCCAACGGCGTTACTGGCGCCAACAAGGCCGGCTATCATTATCAGAATGTCAATCCGTCCCGCGACTTTAAGGACGTCACCGTCACTTCCATCCGCACCATGGTCGAAGGCGACGCCTGCCCCCACTGCGGAGCTCCGATTCACGTCGTCCGCGGCATCGAAGTCGGCCAGGTCTTTGAATTAGGTACCAAGTATTCCGAAGCCCTCCATGCGACCTTCCTCGACCAGAACGGCAAAGCTAAGCCTTATGTCATGGGCTGCTACGGAATCGGTGTAACTCGGACGATTGCCGCAGCTATTGAACAGTTCCACGACGAACACGGCATCATGTGGCCTGTCGCCATTGCGCCTTTTGAAGTCGCCGTTGTTCCGGTCAGCACGAAAGATCAGGACCAGGTTCGTATTGCTGAAGATATTTATGGCGGCCTTCAGGCGATGAAGACCGACGTCCTCCTCGACGATAGAAACGAACGAGCCGGTGTCAAATTTAACGACGCCGACCTCATCGGCTACCCCGTACGGGTTACGGTTGGCAAAAAGAGCGCCTCTGACGGAACGGTAGAAATCAAAGTTCGCCGTACCGGTCAGGAAGAAGTCGTTCCCGTCGACCAGGCTGTCGCCCGCGTTCAGGAAATCTTGGCAGAGTTACGAAGCAAAAATATGTAATTTATTAAAACAGATGTAAAATAAGACGGAGAAAACTTGTATTCCTCTCCGTTTTATTTTATACTTTTAATTAGTACACTAATTAGAAGAGGAGGGTGCGCTTATGGGTTTTGATGTATTTCCTACGCGGAAAGAATTGGAAAAATATGCAGAGAAGATTCCTGAAATTGAACCGTCGGCCGTATTGGCTATGCTCCGCATTTCCCAGGCAGCGGAGTATGTCCGTGCTGCCATCAATGATGTATTGGCCAGCCAATACCATTTGTCGCGGGGCAAGCTTCGGGTCATGTTCGTACTGTACTAGATGACCGACGGTATTGCACCGTCTCAGCTCGCCGACCGGGCCGGTGTCACCCGGGCGACGATTACGACTATGGTCAAGCGCATGGTTCGCGACGGACTGACGGAAGTGGCCATCGATCAGACCGATAAAAGGGGCAAAAAAGTTCGCCTGACGGCCCAAGGACGGGAGTTTATGGACGATGTGCTGCCAGATCATTATCTCCGCATTTCCATGCTCATGAGCCGCCTCAGTGAAGCCGAACAGACGCAGCTTATTTTCTTGCTGACCAAGTTGAGCGGCTGATTTCCATATCATCATTCGAAAGCTGAAAGGGGATCCTTTTCAGCTTTTTTTAGGGCCTGCACGTGGTAACGCAGGCTTTGCCGCCGGCCGCGACAAATGGGGCAGGCCGTGGTATAATGACAGGCGTAAGCCATTTTGACAGAAATGAGGGACCTTTCATGGAAATTAAAATCATCGCTTTAGGGAAAGATGACCGTCCCCTCGATACCTACGGGCAGGACGGGAAAAGCTTTGCTGAAACGTATGCACCCATCGTCGACCTCTTGCTGAAAGAGAGCCGCCTTCATGCCGTCGTTCACACCGTTCCCGGCGGACCGGATATGGCTGAAGCCGTGCGCCGTCTCATCAATCAGAAGCGGCAGGAAGAAGGAATGGACAAGGAACAACTGCCGTTTGATTTGATGCCCCTTACGGAAGTTACGGCCAGACTTCGCCGCGAAGACGGCTGTCCTTGGGACCGGTCCCAGACCCATCGGACATTGCGGCGATATCTCATCGAAGAAGTCTATGAAATGCTCGATGCCATTGACAGTGACGATATAGACGGCATCCGTGAAGAACTGGGGGATATCCTCTATCAGGTGGCCATTCATGCCCGAATTGCCGAAGAAAAAGGGTTTTTCTCGGCCCAAGATGTCGTAAAAGATATCACAAATAAGATGATTCGGCGTCATCCCTATGTTTTTAGCCAAAAAAGCCTTGAAAATATAGGGACGAGTATGTTAAACTGGGATAGATTAAAGCAAGGAGAACAACGCCAGCAGCACGCTCACCTGCTGGACGGAGTCGTTCCCGGCCTGCCGTCACTCCTGACTGCCGACAAGCTTCAGGAGAAAGCGGCCAAAGTCGGATTCGACTGGCCCGATGTCGAAGGTGTCTGGGAAAAGTTCCAAGAAGAGTGGACTGAATTCCGTCAGGCTCTTGATGAAGGCGATCCCGTCCATGCGGAAGAAGAAGCTGGGGATGTCTTGTTCGTATTTGCTGATTTATGCCGACGCTATCATATAGAGCCGGAATGTGCGTTACATCGTGCTAACAGTAAATTCCGTCGCCGTTTTGCTCATGTCGAGGATCGGGTCAGCCGGTCGGGCCGGCCATGGGAGGCATTTTCACTGGATGAGTTGGACTCATTCTGGCAGGAAGCCAAGCGGATAGAACGGCAGGAAAAACTCTAGACTGTTAGTGTTAGGAAGATGTGACGATCCAAAGGAGGACCTAGTAACATGAACAAAACAGAATTAATCGCTGCAGTAGCACAGAAATCCGATTTGACGAAAAAAGACGCTGAAAAGGCCGTAAAAGCCGTATTCGAAGCCATTAGTGACAGCCTCACCCAGGGTGATAAAGTCCAGATTATCGGCTTTGGTACGTTTGAAGTCCGCCAGCGTAAAGCCCGCGAAGGCCGCAACCCTCGCAACAACGAACCTATCCAGATCGAAGCTTCCAAGACTCCGGCTTTCAAAGCAGGCAAACAGCTTAAAGATTTGGTTAATAACAAATAAGTACGATCCCGAAGGGCCGCATGAAAAACGGCCCTTTTCTTTTCATACAAGTTATCGTACTATATAGTGGAAGGTGCAACGAAGGCTGTTTATAAAAGAAGGGATCCTATATGGCAAAGAAAAAAGTCCTGATCCTGTCGGCCTCGATCGGTACAGGCCATACACAGGCAGCACGGGCTATAGAAGAATATGTCAAGACCATTCCTGAAGAATGTGATGTCGAACACGTAGATTTTCTGTCCAATGATATCTTGTCCATCGACAACATCGTCAAAGAGACGTACATTAAGATTCTCGATGTCTTTCCGCTGTTATACGATTTGATGTATTACTCGTCGCAAGGATATAAAAAGGGCCTTGCCGTCAAGACCCTCTTTGCGTGGGGCCTTAAACGGCGGCTGCTCAAGGTCTTAGCGGATCGAAAGCCGGATGTCCTGGTCTTTACCCACCCTTTTCCGGCAGGCGCGGCAGCGTTGTTAAAACGACAGCATCGCCTGAATATTCCTTTAGTCGGCGTCATTACTGATTTTGCTATCCATCAGCTGTGGGTGTACCCGCAAATCGACGTCTACTGCGTCGCAGCTACACAGATTAAAGACCTGCTCGTCGAACAGGGAGTCGCGGCTGATAAAATTGTCGTGTCGGGCATTCCCGTTCGTAAGGCTTTTGACCAAGAACGCTGGCACTGGGATGAGGAACATCAGCATAATAAGAATATCCTTATCATGGGCGGTGGTCTGGGAATGGGATCTATCCGACAATCCCTGGCACTGCTGGACCGGTTATCCGTCATCGACAGCTTTACCGTTGTAACCGGTTATAATGCCGATCTCTACGATGAACTGTCGAAGATGCGCGGTGAACTCGATCATGACGTGGAAATCCTCGGTTATACGAACCAGATTTCAAAACTCATGTGCCGGGCGTCCCTGCTCCTAACCAAGCCCGGAGCACTTACTTGTACGGAAGGCGCTGCCATCCAAGTGCCCATGGTCCTGTACAGCCCGATTCCGGGGCAGGAAGAGGCCAATGCCAAGTACATGCAGGCCAAGGGCTGTGCCGCTTGGGTGAAAAAACAGGAAGAGTTGGTTTCCATCGTATCGGACTTATTTACTCATCCGGAAAAATTGGAAGCTATGTCGAAAGCCAGCCTCGACTGTCATCGTGACGGGGCACGGGTCATCGGCAAGGAAATCATCCGCCTCTTGCAGCCGGCGACAGATGCGGCCGTGCCGTCATCTTTGATATACGAACCATAAAGAAAAGGGCCTCCTCGGTTTCGCTTTGCGAAACAAGAGGAGTTTTTTGGCGCCGAATAGGCATG
>DCJQ01000007.1 GCA_002319965.1 Megasphaera sp. UBA1696 | reverse complement strand
CAGTTAAACTGGTGGTTTTGATTCATGATATGATTCTTTATAAATGGGCGATGACGGCGTCGCGATAAGCTTCGGTCGTCGCCTTTCCGCCGAGGTCCGGCGTGAGGGCTTTCTGTTCGCTCAGGACGGCATCGACGGCTTTGCGAATCTTTTCGGCAATGGCCGTTTCGCCGATATGTTCAAGGAGCATGCAGGCTGACCAAAGAAGGGCCGTCGGATTGGCAATGTGCTTGCCGGCAATATCGGGAGCGCTGCCGTGGACGGCTTCGAACATGGCGTAATCGTCGCCGATATTCATGGAAGGCAGGAGCCCCAGGCCGCCGATGAGGCCGCTCGTAAGGTCGGAAATGATATCGCCGTAGAGGTTGGGCATGACGATGACATCGAACTGTTCCGGCCGCATAACCAGCTGCATGCAGGTGTTGTCGACGATTTTATCGTCGCTTTCAATCTGAGGATAGTCGGCGGCAACGGTGCGGAAGGTATCGAGGAATAAACCGTCGCTCATCTTTAAGATGTTGGCCTTATGGACACAGGTGACTTTTTTGCGTCCGTGGGCGATAGCATATTCAAAGGCCGAGCGAATGATGCGTTCACTGGCTTTTCTCGTGATGAGTTTGATGGCGTGAACCGTATCTTCATTCATCTTATATTCGACGCCGATATATAAATCTTCTGTGTTTTCACGGAAGGTGACGACGTCGACGTTGGGGAACGGCGTCGGTACGGCCGTATTCGACTTGGCCGGACGGATATTGGCATAGAGATCGTATTTATTGCGCAAGGTGACGTTTAACGAGCGAAAACCCTTGCCAATGGGCGTCGTAATGGGCGACTTTAAGAGGATGCGGGTCTTTTCAAAGGAAGCAAAGGCAGCATCGGGAATGAGGGCGCCGTTCTTTTCATATTCGGCAGCGCCGACATTGAAAATTTCGTAGCTAAGAGGCGCTTTGGCAGCGTCGAGGATGGATAGGACAGCGTCGGTGATTTCAGGACCGATGCCGTCGCCTTTGAATACGGTAATTGTCTTCATGGTTATCTGTCCTTTCGGGGAATATAATCCATGAGGTCGCCGACGTACTTGGCGGCCGGACGGACGATGCGGTTGTCGTAGAGCTTGTGTTCGATGTTGTGTGCCAGCCAGCCGACCATACGGCTGATGACGAACAGCGGCGTGTATAAATCGCGGGGAATGCCCAGCATGTTATAGGCAAAGCCGCTGTAAAAATCGACGTTGCTGCACATGGTTACACCTTTTTCTTTGGTAAGGGTATCCATGGCCAATCTTTCAAAGCGGTTGTAGAAGCGGAATACGTCGTTCATGCCTTTTTCTTTGGCCAAGATGCCGCAGTAATGACGCATGATTTCAGCTCGGGGGTCGGACAGGGTATAGACGGCATGGCCGAAACCGTATACCAGCCCCTTGTCGCTCCCCTTGAAGGTTTTATTGAGGATTTGATGGATGACTTCCACGATTTGATCGTCCGTAGCCTTGATGCCGATGGCATCGATGATCTGTTCCATCATCAAAGAGACACGGATGTTAGCGCCGCCGTGACGCGGTCCTTTAAGAGCCCCGACAGAACTTGCCATACTCGAATAAATATCGGTGTCTGTAGAGGAAACGACGATGTTGGTAAAGGTGGAGTTGGTACCGCCGCCGTGATCGGCATGGAGAAAGAGCAAGAGGTCGAGGAGCTGCGCTTCTTTGGGAGAGAATTTACTGTCCGGGCGCAGCATGGATAAAATATTTTCGGCTGTCGAATAGTCCTTGCGAGGATAGTGAATGACCAGACTCTTACGGTTGTAATAGTGAATCTTGGACATATAAGCATAGACGGCAATGGACGGCAGCTTGCTCATGATGTTCAGCCCTTTGCGCAGGGTCTGATAGACATCCGTATTGTCCGGATCGGGATCATAGTTGTACAAGGTCAACAAGGCGTGCTGCAGTTTGTTCATCAGATTTTTGCCCGGCAGGCGAAGGAGGTTCATTTCTAAAAAGTCATCGGGCAGATCGTATCCGTTCTGCAGTACCTTACAGAAGGCTTTTAATTCATCTTCTGTCGGCAAGTAGCCAAAGAGGAGCAGAAAACTCGCTTCTTCGTATAAATAACCTTTGTAGTTCGTTTCTTTGACCAGCTCGCGAATATCGATGCCGCGGTAGTATAAGATACCGTCACAATCAATTTTTTGGTCATTTTCGTCGCGACGGTAGCCGACGACATCGGCAATGCGGGTCAAACCGACGAGGACGCCGGTATGATCTTCATTACGCAAGCCACGCTTTACACCGTACTTGGAAAACCATTCGCGGGGAATCTGCGTGTAGTTCTGTGACTTGCCGTAAAATTGGGCTAAATAAATATTTTTATCCAATTTGATTCCTCTCTTTCCTTCAAGTATGAATATAGAGGAATAACTTATAAATTATCGGTTATTCAGGAATATTCATATTTTTTTTATAGGGAATATTTTTCAGAATATTCCTGTAAAGTATAAGTTATTATAGCATATTAATGGACAAAGTAAAATAAAAATCATGCAAACTATGTAACGTTTAAAGGGTAGTCAAGGCCTTTTTTTGTATGATATAATATTTACTGAAATGGAATAAATTTTATATTGTGAAAATTATTTTACTAAATTTCATATTGTGAAAAGCCGTCGCTTCGGCGATGACAAAGGAGGGGTTAATTATGATTCAGTTATACGATGGTGGTGTCTATTTAGTTAACGGAAAGGATATCGTACCGGAACAGGAAGCCGCTAAGGTCCAGCAGCTTACGGGAAAGACTGTTTCCAAAGAGGACGCAAAGAAGGGAACGATTGCCTATTCTATTTTAAAAAATCATAATACGTCCGGATCGATGGATAATTTGAAGATTAAATTCGATTCTATGGCGTCTCATGATATTACGTATGTCGGAATTATTCAGACGGCTAAAGCGTCGGGGATGGATCACTTCCCTCTGCCCTACGTCCTGACGAACTGTCATAATTCACTCTGTGCCGTCGGCGGCACCATTAATGAAGACGATCACGTATTCGGTCTTTCGGCAGCGAAAAAATACGGCGGTATTTTTGTGCCCCCTCACGTTGCCGTCATTCATCAATATATGCGTGAAAAAATGGCCGGCTGCGGCAAGATGATCATCGGTTCTGACAGTCATACCCGCTACGGTGCCTTGGGAACGATGGCTGTCGGCGAAGGCGGCGGTGAATTGGTTAAACAGCTCCTCGAAGATACGTATGACATTGCCTACCCCGGCGTCGTAGGTGTCTACCTTACGGGAAAACCGAATCCGGCCGTCGGCCCTCATGACATCGCTATTGCCATCGTCGGAGCCGTCTTTAAGAACGGCTACGTCAAAAATAAGGTCATGGAATTTGTCGGCCCCGGCATTGCTTCCATGTCGACGGATTACCGCAACAGTGTCGACGTCATGACGACGGAAACGACGTGCTTGTCTTCCGTATGGCGGACCGACGAAGATACGAAAGCCTATCTCACCCAGCACGGCCGCGGCGATGCCTATAAAGAACTGAATCCGGCTGACGTGGCCTATTACGATGGCTTCATCTATATCGACCTCAGTACTATCAAGCCGATGATTGCCATGCCCATGCATCCGAGCAATGCCTTCACGATTGATGAACTCAATGCCAATTTGGAAGACATCCTTCACGAAACGGAAGAAGCCATCAACAACCGCATGAGCAATAAAGATTTGAAATACACCCTTACCGACAAAATTAAAGACGGTAAACTCATGGTACAACAGGGGATCATTGCCGGCTGCTCCGGCGGTAATTACAGCAACGTCGTGGCCGCTGCCCATGTTTTAAAACAGGGCTCCAGCGACAGTCATGACTTCTCCCTCGACGTATATCCCTCGTCCCAGCCGGTTTACCTGGATCTTGTCCGCAACGGCACCGTTTCGACCTTATTGGAAGCCGGGGCCATCTTTAAGACGGCATTTTGCGGTCCTTGCTTCGGCGCCGGAGATACACCGGCCAACAATGCCTTCAGTATCCGCCATACGACGCGAAACTTCCCGAACCGCGAAGGGTCCAAGCCGGGCAAAGGCCAATTTGCCTCGGTAGCTTTGATGGATGCTCGCTCTATTGCGGCGACGGCCATTAACGGCGGTGTCCTGACGTCGGCAGACGGCTACATGGACGACTACGTAGAAACTCCCTATGAATACGACGATAAGCCTTATGCAACCTTGGTTTATCAGGGCTTTAGACAAGGTGAAGATGAAGATTCGTTGGTCTATGGACCGAATATCAAAGACTGGCCCGATATGGAACCTTTGGCCGACTCGATTCTGCTGAAAGTCTGCTCTAAAATCATGGATCCGGTTACGACGACGGATGAATTGATTCCTTCCGGGGAAACGTCTTCGTATCGTTCCAATCCTCTGGGCCTTGCTGAATTTACCCTGTCCCGCCGTGATCCGGAATACGTCGGACGGGCTAAAGCCGTAAATAAAGTCGAACAGGCTCGATTGGCAGGCGACTGCCCGGCCGGTGTCGATCCTGACTTAAAAGCGGTCTTTGAAGCCTTGAATAAGCATTTTGACGGCGTTTCCATGAAAGACGTTGAAATCGGCAGTATGATTTACTGCGTAAAACCCGGCGACGGTTCGGCTCGTGAACAGGCAGCCAGCTGCCAGCGAGTCCTCGGCGGCCTGGCCAATATCTGCAGCGAATATGCGACCAAGCGCTATCGCTCCAATGTCATCAACTGGGGCATGCTGCCCTTCCAAATGGAAGGAGAACCGGATTTTGAAATCGGCGACTATATTTACGTTCCCGACGTCAAAAAGGCCCTCGACGGCGACATGAAGGATATTAAAGCCTATGTCGTCACCAAGGGCATGAAGGAACTGTCCCTCTATATCGCTCCCATGACGGACGATGAAAAGAAGATCGTGAAAGCCGGCAGCCTGATCAACTACAACCGCAATCGCTGATCCTCATTCATCGAAGAGATCGTCCTTTTCGATGAGGCCCTCTTTCGGCGACGTATGGTAGCGTTTTTTCCAAGCTCGATAAAAGGTCGAATAATTGGTAAATCCACATTCGTAACAAAGCTCTGTCAAAGCCCGTCCCTCTTGCATGAGGCGGCGGGCTTTTTGCAGTCTTCTGGCCGTAATGTAACTGCCGGCGGTCATGCCGGTCTCACTTTTGAAGAGGTGCATCAAGTAGTCCGGGCTCATATAGAACCTTTTGGCCAGGGCCGGAATCGACAGATCATCGGTAAGATTATTTTCGAGGTAGTCGACGATATGGGCGATTTTTTGGTGCTGTTGTTTTTTCTTTACGAAGCCGATTTTCTGCGTTTTCATAGCCATCCAAAGATGGATGAGGAATTCCGAAAACAGGGCCTCCTGCAGGATCTTCCCTTCCGGTCCCGTATAAGACCAGGCTCGCCTCAGACGGCAGGAAACGTTGTACAGGCTGTCCGCTTCCTGGGGCTGGCGGAGGATGGGCGAGGCGGGGTCGGAAAATAGTTGACCCACAGGGCAGCCGCGCTGCGCATACGTTTTTAGGTAAGTCGGCGAAATATAGGCGATGATGCGCTCGTAAGGTGTGTCGCCGGTAACGCTCGGACGATGGATTTTTCCGGCCGGAATAACGACGATGTCAAAGGGTTTTAAATCGTAGGCCGTCCCCTCGACGTCGTAAGATACATGTCCCTGAAAAAAGAGGGTAATCTTGTCAAAGTCATGATAATGGTAGGGACAGGTCCATTGCCTTTTATCGACTAAGTGGAACAGTTTTAGATTGCCTGATAAATAGCCCGTTTTTTGTGCCATAGGATGTTCCTTCTCTCTTTGGTTAACTTTTCTTCAAAAGGAAGTTCAGTTAGCTTGAAATAGCATTATTTGCAATATAGATAACATTATTTTCATATACTTTTCACTTTCAGTTATTGTATAATAGATGCTGTAAGGATTCAAGACAGTTAATGATCAATCATTATGAGTATATAATTTTTTATGGAGGGTACAAGATATGAAATTTGTCAAAATGCACGGTTTAGGCAATGATTTCGTCTTTTTTGAAGATAAGCAGGGAGCCGACAAGGATTTCTCCCAGTTAGCGATCAAGCTGTGTGCGCCGCATACCGGTGTAGGCGCTGACGGTATCATCGTCATCGTTCCCAGTGATAAAGCCGACGTCCGCATGCGCATCATCAATGCTGACGGCAGTGAAGCTGAAATGTGCGGCAACGGCATCCGCTGCTTTGCAAAATACGTCTATGACCATAAGATCATTGATAAAAAAGAATTTACCGTCGAAACCTTGGCCGGTATCATGAAGCCCAAGGTTATCGTCGGCGATGACGGAAAAGTAAGTTTAGTTACCATCAATATGGGGAAACCCTTTACCAATCGTTCTCAGATTCCCATGGAAGGCCCGGAAGGTCCGGTCGTCGACGAACCCCTTGAAGTAGATGGCAAGACGTATAAGATTACCAGCCTGCTCATGGGTGTCCCCCATACGATGGTCTATGTAAAAGACGTCGATGCTGTCCCCCTTCATGAATTAGGTCCGAAATTTGAAACCCATAAGGCCTTCCCGCGTAAGACCAATATGAACTTTGTCCAGGTCATCGACGACCATACGATCAAGGTCCATACCTGGGAACGCGGTGCCGGCGCTACCTTGGCTTGCGGAACCGGTTCCTGCGCCTGCGCCGTCGGTTCTTTCATGAATGGTTTTACCGGCCGCAGCGTTGACGTTCAGCTGTACTTGGGAACCCTTCATATCGAATACGATGAAAAAGACGGCAACGTCTATATGACAGGTCCTGCCGCCGTTACTTTTACCGGCGAATGGCTGGAAGATTAATTTATAACTGTATATAATAAAAGAGGCTGTCAATGGCAGCCTCTTTTTCCTATAAATGAGAGGTATTTTTTATGGAGATGAAACAGATTCAAAAAGGGAGTTTTATCGATCGTCCCAACCGATTTATCGCCCATGTCGACTTGGCGGGACAAATCGTGACATGCCATATGCCCAATCCCGGCAGGATGTGGGAACTGCTCTTTAAGGGGACGACGGTCTACGTTCGGCCGGCAGTAAATCCCAAGCGTAAGACGCCCTATGACGTCGTCGGTATTGAACGAGACGGCGTCCCGATTTTACTCGATACACAATACAATAATGATACAGCAGCCTGGCTCGTCGAAAACCATCTCATCCCGGGCTGGGAAGAATGGGACCTCATTCGCCGCGAAGTGACCGTCGGAGACAGCCGCTTCGACCTCCTTTTAGGCAAAGGCGAAGAACGATTTTTCGTTGAAGTGAAATCCTGCACCCTATTCAGTGACGATGGGGCGATGTTCCCCGATGCCGTCACCGAACGAGGGAGAAAGCATATTTTAGAACTGGCGTCTATGAGTGATAAGGGAATCCATACGGGTGTCTTATTCCTCGTTCATTGGGATCGGGCCCGGTGGTTCCTTCCCGATTACCATACGGATCCCGATTTTGCGGAAGCCTTTTATGAAGCGGCACCTCACCTCGACTGGAAGGCCTTGGCCCTTCGCTGGGACTCCTCGTTCTCACGGCCGGAACCGGTCAGGCTCCTGACCTATCCGGAAGGTGTGTTAACGGCTGAAAATCATGACTGCGGCGACTATCTTTTCGTCATCCGGATTTCCGATAATGTCGATATCGTCATCGGATCGAAAGGAACGATGCACTTTCCCAAGGGCTACTACGTCTATACCGGATCGGCTAAGAAGAATTTAGCGGCCCGACTGGCTCGTCACCGTCGTAAGCGTAAAAATCTCCATTGGCACATCGACTACCTGCGGCAGAAAGCCGACGTCATCGCGGCCATCCCCATTCGAACGTCTCAGGATTTAGAACATGAATTGGCGGGAGCTGTTGATGCGGCTTCTGATTGGCGTATTGACGGCTTTGGCTGCACGGATTGCCATTGTCCGTCCCATCTCTTTGGCTTTACAGCGAACCCCATTCACTACCGTCCCTTCATTCAAATTGTCGAAGATTTTCGCATGAATCGACTGAAAAACAGGATATAAAATGTAAATTATAAGCGTAAAAATGATGAACGACCTTTTTTTTATGCGGGGTTATGGTATAATGTGAGATAAATCAATGATTAAGAGGGGGCGAGGCGCTATGGAACGCTCGCAGGCATTGGCTTTACTGCAAAAATATAATAAAGAACCTTTTCATATCATGCATGCCCTGACCGTTGAAGGGGTCATTCGCTGGTATGCTCAAGAATTAGGGTACGGCGATGACGTCGATTTCTGGGGCCTCGTCGGCCTCCTGCACGACGTCGACTTTGAGAAGTACCCCGAAGAACATTGCAAAAAAGCACCGGAACTCTTAGCAGAAATCGGTGCTGATGATAAATTTATCCATGCTGTCGTCTGTCACGGCTACGGCATCTGCGTCGATATCGCACCGGAACATATGATGGAAAAAGTCCTCTATGCTGCCGATGAACTGACAGGCCTCATCTGGGCCGCCGCTAAGATGCGTCCGTCAAAGAGCACGAAAGACATGGAAGTAAAGAGTTTAAAGAAAAAATTCAAAGATAAACGGTTCGCTGCCGGCTGTTCCCGGGACGTCATCCAAAATGGTGCTGAATTATTGGGCTGGGACCTGGCAGAACTGTTTGAAAAAACTATTTTGGCTATGCGCTCCTGTGAAGACGGTGTTCGCAAAGAATGCCGTGAATTGACCGGAGTGGATGAATAATAAGGAGGAATCTACTATGAAATTACGCAAAACGATTATGGCAGCTGTGGCTGCGGCTATGTTGACAGTGGGTGCTGCCGGTGCTTCTTTCGCAGCAGGTTTGGGTACGATTGACGCTGCCGCTCTCTTGCAGAATCATCCGAAGTACGCTAAGACCATGGCTACCTGGCAGGCCGACGTAAAATCGGCTCAGGACGATTTCCAGCGGGATCTGAAAAAGACGAACGATCAAAAAGCTCAGCAGGCCTTAGTCGAAAAATATAACAATAAACTGAACCAGCAGCGTATCGCTTTATTCCAGCCGCTGGAAAAAGATATCCTTGATAAAACCCAGGCTGTCCAGAAAGAAAAAGGCTTGGATTACGTCGTATTGAGCGGCTCCGTCGTTGTCGGTCAGAGCCAGGATATTACCCAGGACGTCGCTGCTCGCTTAAAATAAGGTCAGCATTTACCGTCTACGGAGGTACGATCAATAATAGAATATATAAAGACGCAGCTCGATGGAGCTGCGTCTTTTTTTGTCAGAACCTGTCTGTATGTGTCATCGCGAGTGAAGGAATTTTCATACCCGCGATATTTTGAAAAAAAGGCCGTCATTGCCGAAGGAGGGGTAAATTGTTCGAAAAAAATTTTTCGGATTTTTGACGGCATTTTCGATTCGTCTGAAGCTTCTCGTGAATAAAGGTACTTATAATGATAGGGCTGAACTGGAAAAATGCGGATAATCGTATGGCAGGAATTCATGGAATTTCCAATTGGGCAAAAAAACGCAAAGGCTGTCTTAAGCCGTTATATTTTATTCTCAGCTTATTTCCCGTATGATGAGGATACGAAATGAGTCATTCGGAAACAGAAGAAAAGGAGAATAAGTATATGGAAATCATTGCTATTGTATTGAGTTTGTTCTTATTAGTCACATTCGCTTACCGCGGATTTTCGGTCATTTTATTTGCACCTATTTTCGCCTTGTTTGCAGCGAGTTTTTCCGGTCTGCCAATCTTACCGGGGTACACGGAACTGTTTATGGCGAAAGCCGTTACCTACATCAAATCCTTCTTCCCGGTCTTTCTGCTCGGCGCCGTTTTCGGCAAGATTATGGAAGAAACGGGGATGGCCCGCAGTATTGCCTTGGAAACGATTCGACTCATCGGGAAAGATAAGGCCATCTTCGCCGTCGTCTTTGCCTGCATGATTCTCTGCTACGGCGGCATTTCCATGTTTGTATGTGCTTTTGCCGTTTATCCCTTTGCAGCGGCCTTATTCCGCGAAGCTGATATTCCTAAACGCTTGATTCCGGCCTGCTTTGTAGCCGGTGTCTTCACGGCTACGATGGACTGCTATCCGGGATCGCCTCAGATCCAGAATATTATCCCGACGATTTACTTGGGAACGACGACCTTTGCCGCTCCGATTTTAGGTTTAATATGCGGGACCTTGCTGATTATCCTCTGCTTTATTTATCTTGAATTCCGTCGTAAACAACTGGCCCGTTCCGGCGAAGGCTACGGCAACCATACCCTTAACGAAACGGTCATCGATCCGGAAGCCAAACTTCCGCCTTGGCAGTTGTCCATTATTCCCCTTATCGTCGTCTTAGTGTTGAACTTCTATTTCTCCATGATTTTCCAGTGGGATGAATCTTTATTGAGCCCCTTCCGCAGCATGAATGTTCCTCTTCTGGCTAAAGGTGTTCACAATGTCGTCGCTATTTGGGCTCTCGTCATAGGCCTCTTGGCAGCCATTATCATTGCCAGTGCAACAGGACGTAAATTCATGTCCAAAAATACGAGCATCAAAGCGGCTCTTAATGCCGGTGCTTTAGGGTCTCTCTTGGCGATTATGAATACGGCTTCCGAAGTCGGTTACGGCAACGTCATCGCCTCTTTGCCGGGGTTCATGGAAATCGCCGATGCCCTCTTAGGGATTGGTCAGGGCATGCCCCTTTTCAACGTCGCGTTAATGGTCAACATCTTGGCCGGTATTACCGGTTCTGCGTCAGGCGGCCTCAGTATTGCCCTCGATATCTTCGGTCAGCACTTCTTGGCTGAAACGGCAGCTGTCGGCATTCCTGCCGAAGTCGTCCACCGTATTGCCGCCATGGCATCGGGCGGTATGGACAGCCTTCCCCACAATGGCGCCGTCATCACGACCTTGGCTATTTGCGGTCTGACTCATCGCGAAGCCTATAAAGATATGTTTGCCATTACGATCTTAAAAGTTATCATTGCCTTCTTCGGTGTATTCTTCTATATGCTGACCGGCATCGTATAAAAAGAAAAAGTTCGTGAAAAAAGGTACTGACTCAGACGAGGCAGTACCTTTTTTGGTTATTCTTTTAGTTCTGTTGAACATACTTTTCCGATTCGGGTCAGGATGTTCAAGGCATCTTCGCGCTCTTTGGGCGTAAAATCTTTGAAAACCAAGTCATTTAATTCTTCGATTTTCTGCTGTACCGGTTCTCGGATGGCCATGCCGGCTTCTGTCGGTCTGACGCGGATACTGCGGCGATTTTTCGGGTCCAGGATGCGGTCGATAAGGCCCCGTTTCTGCATTCGGTCAAGGACGCCGGAAATGGTTGAGTTTTCGACGCGCAGGATCGTTGCGATTTCCTTTGGCGTCAGTGTTTCATTTTTCCAGAGACAGGCCAGGACACCGTATTGACCGGGGGTAATGCCGAATTCTGCCAAGTGTTCGGAAAAGATTAAGAATACCTCATGTTGTGAAATCGTTAGTAAAAAATTGATACATCTCGTGTAATCCACAGGATATCTTCCTTCTTTCTGAAAATATTTCGTATTACTAATTACTATATATTTTATCATATTTTCGTATATATAGCTATTGAATTTTTTAAATAAAAGAAAAGTACTCAGTATATAGCAATTCTCTATATCCTGCCGTATAATGAGATTGATAAAATAAGAAAGCAGGATTCTGGGGGAACCATGAAACAAAAGAAAATATTTGGATTTGACTACACGGATAATGAGTACATGAAAATCTTTATGTATCTCTTAGTCGGCGGTTCGGCTGCCATCTTAGAGTGGTCGTTGTTTTATATTTTTTTCAGGCTGCTGTCGGCGGCTCTTGTTTTTTCCGTACAGACACAGACCGTCTTAACGGCTACGACCATGGCCTTTGCCTTATCGACGCTGTATCATTATATTCTTTGCAATCGCTTCGTTTTTGACAGTGGCAGCCGTTATCAGCGAGGAACGGAAGTGTCACTGGTGTTCGTCGTCAGTGCCATGGGTCTCGGCTGGAACCTGCTGCTTATGTGGCTGTTTACATCGCCGGCATTTTTGGGCTTAAATCCGATGATTTCAAAAATCATGGCCAGCGCCATCGTTACCGTATGGAATTACGTATCGCGCAAAAAGTGGATTTTTAAATAGAAGGGGGTGTCTTTATGGCACAGGCATCAAGAATTATGGAAATTTTGCAGGAAATGATTCATATCGACAGCGAAACGAATACGCCAAAAGAACGGCAGATTGAACAGTATTTACAGAAGTTTTTTGCCGACATGGACGTTATCAGCGGACTCATTCACGTACCGAACGATCGCTGTGAACGATCCGTCGTCTACGGATTGGTTCTGGGAAAAAGCCGTCGTACCGTTATTTTTATGAACCATCATGACGTCGTCGATATTGAAGTTTACGGCAATCTGCGCGACCAGGCCTTTGATCCGGAAGAATTGAAAAAAGCCTTGTCTCATAAAGACATGAGTGAAGACGTACGTCGTGACCTTGAAAGCGGTGAATGGCTGTTCGGCCGCGGCTCTTGTGACATGAAGGGCGGCGCCGCTGCGCAATTAGCTGTCTTTGAAGACTATGCGAAACATCCGGGAGAAGCCAGTTTACTGTATCTTTCCCTTCCTGATGAAGAAACGTATTCGGCCGGGATGCGGACGGCCATCACCCTGCTCAATGAACTGCGCAATTCCTATCGCCTGACGTACGATATCCTCATCGATAGTGAACCGAACCGTAAGGTAAAGGATGAGATTATTTCGTTTACCGGAACGGTCGGTAAGATACAGCCTGTCGTCTTTGTTCAAGGTAAACCCGTTCACATCGGCTTGTATGATACGGGCATCAATCCGGTAGGCGTCTTATCCCAACTCATTGCCAATACGGAAGGCAATAAAGAATTGACCGATTCTTGTGAAGGAGAGCAGACACCGCCTCCGGCCTGGGTCTACCTCCGCGACCGAAAGGAACGCTACGATGTTACCCTGCCTCAGCGCGTCGCGGCGGCCTTGAATCTCCTTACGTATCAAAAGACTCCGGATGACGTGATGTATGTCTTGTTGGAAGAAACGAGGCGGGCCGTTCACGATTTGTCTCAGAATATGGGGCGGGACTTCCATATGGATGTCCTCAGTGCCGATGAACTCATGCAGCAGGCCATGGCCTATCCGGGCTTCGATGTTTTTTATCAGGCGGCTAAGCAAGCTTCTTTTGTGGCCCTCCAAGAAGGAAAGAGTACGTATGTTGAAGAAACCATCCGCTTATTAGAACAGATTCTTGATTTTACCGGTATTACGACGCCGATGGCCGTCGTTGCTTTTGCTCCGCCTTACTATCCGGCTGCCGACAGCATGGCTGCGCAGAATTCGGAATTTACCGGGTTGTTGGAAAAATTGTCTGCAATGGAATCTATTCGGTTCAACCGTTATTTTAATGGCGTTTCCGATTGCAGTTACTGCTGCGTCGATCCGAATTTTAATGAAAAGATGATTGAAAAGAACCTGCTCTTATGGGGGAAAGCCTATCCCTTCGATTTAAACAGTTTGAAGAAACTTCAAATCCCCTTTATGCTCTTAGGGCCTTGGGGGAAAGACCTCCATGAAAGGACGGAACGGGTCAATATTGAAAGTGTATCGAAGAAACTTCCCGCCGTCTTAGATGCGATTCTTTCATACGTTGGGGAAATAGATTCTTAAAAGATATCAAAATTCTTAAGTAATGATGAAAATGCATTGCAAAATGTAACCATATTGTAAAACAAATATGGTATACTATGCCATAATAATGTCGTAGGCGACAATATTAAATTCAAATAAGAAAGTAGGGATTGATGATGAACAAAAAATCTTTAGTCTTGGCTGCTGTTATGGCAGCATGCTCTGCATCCTTAGCTTTTGCTGCGCCGCAGACGCAGTGGGAACAGGGTCAGTGGCAGGTTGATTTGGGCGCCTGGAATACCAAGGCTTCCGTTGATGCTGATAAAGTCGCCGGTGTAGGCGGCGATGTCAGCACCGATACAAACTGGAATTTCCAAGGCGGCGTAACCTATGGCCTTACGGATAAATGGGGCCTCCAGTATAACTACTATGGCCTGAAATCCGACGGCAATAATGAAACCCTGGGGATTGGTACCGACGGTTCTCAGCAGGAAGTAAACGCCATTTACTCTATCAATAAAAACTTTGCAGCCTATGCCGGCTGGAGTCGCATTGAAAATAAACTGAGCGGTGGCGGTTATTCTGCATCTGATACCAACAACATCGCTCAGATCGGCTTGATCGCTAAGGCTCCTTTGGCTGATAAACTCGACGTTTACGCAAAAGGCGCTTTGGGTACCAAGAGTACGACTATGTGGGAAGCCGGTCTCGGTTACCACGTAACGCCGGATCTCGATATCAACGCCGGTTACCGTTATTTAAATACGAAACTCGGAGATAAAGGCTCGGATACGTTCAACTTGAATGACGATTCCAACATCTCTTACAAGGGCTTCATTGCCGGTGTTTCCTATCGTTTTGGCGGCGGTCCTAAGGAAGAAGCTCCCGAACCGGCAGCTCCGGTTTACACCCCGGCTCCGGAACCGGCCCCGGTTTATACTCCGGCTCCGACCCAGGCTCCGGCGAACGACTACTACCTCGAAAGCGTTCACTTCGGATTTGACGAAGATCAGCCCCTTGCTTCTGAAAAAGCAAAGATGGACCACTTCGTCCAAGTTGCCAAAGCCTATCCGAACGACACCTTTAAACTCGTCGGCAATACCGATGCTAAAGGCAGCAATGCTTACAACGATGACCTCTCGAAACGTCGCGTAGACAACGTCGCTGCTTATGCAGAAAGCCAGGGCGTTCCGGCCTCTCAGATGGTTCTCGATTACAAGGGCAAGACCGATCCGGCCAGCACCAATGACACCGAAGAAGGTCGTGCCGATAATCGCCGCGTCGATATTTGGCATCACTACTAAGATTCAGCTTCATCGCTTTGAAATCGGATATAAAACTCGCATGGCAGATGTCATGCGAGTTTTTATATACGGAAGAAGGCCTGTTTGGGAGTCATTGAAAAAAATTCTTGATTTTTTCGGAAATTTTCTTGCCAAAATCGATTTTTCACGATATAATAATGTAGCTAACTTAATAAGAGTACTGGTGCGTGGTAATCCGTTGGGGCTTGTGCAATGGGAACCTATGAACCTTGTCAGGTCCGAGAGGAAGCAGCAATAAGTAGATCTTTCCATGTGCCACGAGGAAACCTGGCGGGTTACCATACACGAGTACTTTTCAGTTGGTAAAAGCAGCGGTTAGCTGCTTTTTTTCATATACGGAAGGAAAGGTATCGATGGCATACATTGCACTATACCGTAAATGGAGGCCTAAGGGATTTGAAGATGTTGTCGGCCAGTCCCATATTACGGAGACATTGCAAAAAGCGATAGAGACGGACAAGGTTGCTCATGCCTATCTCTTTTCGGGCCCTCGCGGGACCGGCAAGACGAGTACGGCCAAAATCTTTGCCCGGGCTATGAACTGTGTTCACGGACCGACGGCTCACCCCTGCAATGCCTGTGAAGCCTGTCTCCATATCATGAGCGGCGAATCCTTGGATGTCGTCGAAATCGATGCCGCCTCCAACCGCAGTATTGAAGATATCCGCACCTTGCGGGAAACGATAAAATTTATGCCTGTCGAAGGGCATAAGAAAATTTATATCATCGACGAAGTTCATATGCTGACGACAGAAGCCTTTAATGCCCTGTTGAAGACATTAGAAGAACCGCCGGCTCACGTCATATTTATTTTGGCGACGACGGAACCGGAACGGATTCCTATGACTATTTTATCGCGGTGCCAGCGATATGAATTTCGCCGTATTACGAGTGATGACATTGCCCATCGCCTGCTCTACGTTGCCGAGCAGGAACAGATTGAATTGACGAAGGGGGCCGCCCATATCTTAGCCGTTCAGGCCGACGGCGGCATGCGCGATGCCCTCAGTATGTTCGACCAGTGCGTCAGCAATGCTTCCGGTGCCGTCGATGAAAAACTCGTCCGCGATTTACTGGGCCTTATCGGGAAAGATTGGCTCTTCTCTTTGTCTCAGGCTATTTTTGACGGGCGAAGCGACGTCATCATCAAGGGCGTCGACGATATCATCCAACTGGGCAAAGAACCGAGGGTGATCCTGACCGAGATTTTAGCCCATTTAAGGGCTCTCATGCTCTGTCAGGCGGCACCCGGATCCGATACGCTTTCGGCTTACAGTGACAGTATGGATGAACTTCGTAAACAATCGCAGTCTGCCTCGCCGGAAGCTATTTTTCAAGTCGTCGATGTGTTGCAGCAGGCTTTACTGACGGCGAAAACGTCTCCGGTTCCGCGCATTGCCGTTGAAATGGGGCTGCTCATGGCGGCCCGTAAATGGACCCGGCCTGTAAACACTGTTGACGTGGGGGCAGCGGCTCCGCAGACGGCGCCTAAAAAGCAGCATCACGAGGCGATTCCTGTACCGGAAGAAGACGATTATCAATCGTTTAGTGTGCCGGAAGAAGCCGTTCCCTTCCCCGATGATGAGTTTACACCGGTTCAACGGATGGCACCGTCTGTCGAAGGAGCTTCCGGAGGGGATGCTTTGTTCGCGGCTGCCTCGCCAAGGAAACCTATTCAAAAGCCAACGTCTCCGGTGGCAGAACAGACGGCAGCGCCGGATCATCAGAATGTGCCTGAAACGAAGGCGCCGGCTCAGCCGGCAGCTTCGGATGCAGCCCCTGTCGTATCGGCCGATTATCAGAATGTTTGGAAGAAGATGTGTGCCATTCTCGACAGGGAGAAGAAGAAGGCTGTTCTATCCTGTATTCGCAATGGACGCGTCGTTTACATCGGTGATGGACAGGTTATCGTCGCCTTTAAGACGGCTTTCATGGTTAAACGGGCGAATCGCGAAGATTACTTTAAACTTACGGATGAAGCCTTGTCTTCCGTCCTTGGCGGGACTTATCATATGCAGGGATTCCTCGAAGGGGACGACGAGCTGAAGGCCTACGAAAAAAAAAAGCGTAAAGCCGTAGCGGCAGCTCCTGTGGCTCCGGTCGTCCCGGAAGTCGTCCAACCTGCGGACCCGGAACCGGTACAGCCGCCGGAAATACCTGAAACCGATATTCCAGCTCCTGCCGTCTTGCCCGAATCCGACGAAGACGTGTGGCAGCCGGCCTCTGTCGACGACATGAACGCCGACGAAAGGGCCGCTCTCGGGCCATTGATTAAAACGGTGGGAGATTGTAATATATATATAGAAAATAAAAAATAAGCTTGAAAGAAACAGGAGGATATCAAATGTTTGGTGGAAATATGCAAGGCATGATGAAAAAAGTACAGAAGATGCAGAAGGAAATGAAGAAACTGCAGGAGGATTTGAAAAAACGCACTGTAGAAGCGACGGTCGGCGGCGGAGTCCTGACCATCGTCATGAATGGTGAAAAAAATGTCGAAAGCGTTCACATCGATCCTAGCATCATCGACCCGGAAGATGCAGAAATGCTGGAAGACCTCATGGTAGCTGCCGTCAATGAAGCCAATAAGAAGGTTGACGACATGATGGCTCAGGAAATGAGCAAGATTACAGGCGGGATGAACCTGCCGGGAATGTTCTAATGGATACGCCGTTAGACAAGCTTACCGAGCAGTTCCGCTGCCTGCCGGGGATTGGCGTTAAAACGGCTCGGAAGCTGGCCTACTACATCGTTCAGCAGCCGACGGGCCGCGTCGATGAATTTATCAATGCCATTCGCGATGCTAAGGAAAATATGCACTTTTGCTCGGTTTGCTTCAACTTGTCTTCCCAGGACCCCTGCCCTATCTGTAGTGATACCAGCCGCGACCATTCGACAATCTGCGTCGTAGAAACGCCGCAGGACGTCCAGGCTATCGAGCGAAGCGGTGATTACCACGGCTTATACCACGTCCTTCACGGAGCCCTTTCTCCTTTGGACGGAGTTAATGTCGAGGATTTGCGCATCCGGGAATTGCTGCAGCGTTTGGGAAATACCGATGTAAAGGAAGTTATCTTGGCCACCGATCCGGACGTGGAAGGGGAAGCAACGGCCTTATATTTGTCGCGTCTCATCAAGACGGCCGGCATTCGCGTAACTCGTATTGCTCGCGGACTTCCTATGGGCGGCGATATCGAATATGCCGACGAAGCGACACTGGCAGGTGCCGTTGCCAATCGGCAGGAAATGTGAGGAAGGTATGGAATATCTGTCGATAGCCATCGGCGTCGCTATCTTATATTTGGTGCATAAGGTGATTTTAACCCCTATGCGCCATCTCGTGGTCAATGTCATCATTGGCCTTATCGTATTATACGGCGTCAATCATTTCGGCTATCTTTTTGGTTTTCAGCACGTTCCGATTACGCTGGCAACAGGTCTTATCATGGGTCTGTTTGGCCTGCCCGGCGTCGTGCTGGTTACGTTGTATTACACGTTTTTTTAACGTATGCGAAGAAGGGATATCGTGAAATTAAAGAAATGGGCTGTATTGGCCTGTACTGCGGTCTTCGCGGTTTCTGTCCTGACGGGATGCGGCAACAGCGTGTCTACGGAAACGGAGACGGTTTCAAAGTCCAACCATCCCGTAGCCCTGACCTTAGATGCAAATATTACGGCTTTGAATGTAACCAACATCGTTCCAAAAATCTCGGGAAAGCTGGTATCGACCCCGCTGGCCGTCGGTCAGCAGGTAAAAGCCGGTGACGTTGTCGCCCAAGTCGATGCTGCCCCATATCAACAAAGTGTCAGTCAAGCTGAAGCCGAACTGGTAGCTGCCTCTGCGGCAGCGGCTCCGACGTATCGGACGGTTACCGTTCCGGACAGCGGCAGCAGCGATAATGGCGGCCGTCGGGCTGAACTTAAAGCCTGGTATAATATGGGGGCCTTATCCAAGGTTGAATACAATCAGATGATGGCTGATTCAGGCGGCGGCACCCAGACTGTCCAGGTTCCTGAAGCAGCACCGGTCAATCAGGAACGGATTGCCCAGCTCCAGCAGGCCATTCAGACGGCTCGCGACATGCTGGGGAATGCGACGATTTATTCGCCTATCGAAGGGCGGGTAACGGCCGTATCCGACAATCCGTCTATCGCCGTTGCCGGCAATGTATTGGCGACGATTCAACAGATGTCACCGTTGGTGGCTACCTTTGCCGTACCGGAAATGTATGTAAAAGCCTTGTCAGATGCTAAGGGTGCAGGCAGTTTGCAGATTTCCATCATTGCGCCTTCCGGCGAAACGGAAACCGGCGAATTGACCTACTTGGCAACGGAAAAAGATCCGTCAACCGGTTCTTATATGGCAAAAGTCACCTTTAATAATGCCAAGAATCTCTTTGTTCCCGGTGAATTTTACCATGTCCGCATTGCCACGCCGCAGGAAGTTTCACAGATTACGGTTCCGAAGACGGCTGTCCGTACCAAGGACAGCGGTGATTTCGTTTACATCGTTAACAGCAGCGGTTTAGCCGATGCTCGGTCCGTATTGACCGGCGATGAATCGGACGGCCGCGTCGTCATTTTAGACGGCCTTCAAGAAGGCGATATTGTCGTTTCCGATCCGCCTGATTCACTGGAAATCGGAATGAGTGTAAAGTCATAATTTCAAGGGAGGGTGAGGCCAGTGGGCAAAGATGAACATCAGAGCAGTTTATTGAAATCTCTGGAAAAAAGCCTTGATGTCCTCGATTTGTTCGTCGAGTGCAATACGGGGATGACCTTAAAGGAAATCGCCGAGCATACGGGCCTGAATACGTCGACGGCATTCCGCATTGTAAACACGCTGGAACGCCGTCAATATCTGACCCGCAGCGATGCATCCAAGAAATACCGCCTGGGACCTAAGGCGCTGGCTCTCGGATACTCGTCGCACTGGACGGAGAATGTGGTCACCTTGGCTAAACCTTATTTACGACGTTTACAACAGTTGTTTAATGAAACGGTCAGTATTTATATTGCAGAAGGCGAATTTCGCATCTGCCTCGATCATGTAGAAAGCACTCACTCCCTTCGACGGGTCATTCCTATCGGTGAGTCCCTGCCCCTTTACAAGGGAGCTGCCGGCAAGGTGCTTTTGGCTTGGGCTCATGATGAAGAACGCCAAGGCTATATCGATAAATACGGCAACATGTCTGAAGAAGAGTTTGCTTCCATTCGCCACAACGGCTATGCCATTACGCAGGATGAAAGCGAACATGGGTTGTTTGCCCTGGCCGTTCCTATTTTTAACTTCGAAGGGCAGGTCATTGCTTCCTTGACAATTGCCGGTCCGTCTATGCGTTTTTATGACTCTATTCGTCAAAAGATGCTGTTTAAAGCCAGTCAATTTGCTTATGAAATTTCACATTCCTTAGGATACCGGAAAAAATCATGATAGGCCCTACTTGGACGCCCCGGGAATTTTTATCCGATGCCGTAACCGTTGCGCCGAAGCTTCCGGGACAATACCTTGTTCATAAGACGCCGGAAGGCCTTTGTGCCGGCCGGATTGTCGAAACAGAAGCTTACGGCTGTACCTATGACGGGGTAGCTGACGACGGCTCTCACAGCTTTCGCGGCCTGACCGGCCGAACGGCCCCCATGTTTCATAAGGGCGGCATCAGCTACGTTTACTTGATCTATGGAATGTATTCTTGTTTCAATGTCGTTACCGGTCCGTCCGGACAGGGACAGGCTGTCCTTGTTCGCGCTGTCGAACCGGTTATTGGAATGGAATTGATGGCCGGGCGCCGCAAGGCTAAGAAGCTCGGCAAGAACCTGACAAACGGGCCGGGGAAGCTCTGTCAGGCTTTTGGAATTACAAGAGTGCAGAATGAGCTTGATTTAACGGGGCCCGTCCTTTATATAGCTCATGATGACACTGAGTCTGCCATTGACATCGTGCAGACGACGCGCATTAATATTGATTACGCAACCCATGGGAAATCTTTTCCCTGGCGTTTCTATATTAATGACAATCCTTATGTATCTAAGGTGCTGTAACTTTTAGGGGGAGATTACTATTATTCAATTCAGAGAATTTAGATTAGAAGATAAACCGCTCATCGATACGTATTTTCAGGAAAAGCGGTATGAACAGGCGGATGCGACCTTTATGACCTTGTTTGCCTGGCAAAAGCCTTATGAAATCCAGTGGGCCGAAGAAGATAACGTCCTCTATGTACGTTCAGGCCGCGGTAAAAAGCAGTTCTGGATTCCGCCTTTTGCCCGTAAAGACGGCAGCTTTGTCAAAGGCGTCCTGCGCATGCATGAGTGGTTTGAAGAACACGGTTATCCCTTTCTCATGAAGGGCGTTACGCCGGCAGCTGTTGAACGAATCAAGGCGCTCTGTGAAGACTGTTATGATTTTACGCCGGACCGGGACAATTATGAATACGTATACTTGACCCAGAGCCTGATCAACTTATCCGGTAAAAAATTCCGTCAGAAGAAAAATAATCTCAATCACTTCCGCAATCAATATATCGGTAACTGGGAATATGTGCCCATTACGGAAGATATCTTTGACGAATGTCTGGAAGCCGAAAAGACCTGGTATAATCAGCACGAAGACGGCGATGACGACGATGAACTCTTAGGAGAACGCCATGCCATTGAAACGGTCTTCAATAACTGGTCGGTACTGCAGCCGACGGGCGGCGCTATCCGCATGTACAATAAAATCGTGGCCTTCTCCATCGGTGAAATGCTCAATGACGATACGGCCATCATCCATTTTGAAAAGAGTGATCCTACGATCCGCGGTCTATATCAAGCCATTAACCATGAATTCGTCGTCCATGCCTGGGGCCATACGACCTATATCAATCGTGAAGAAGACATGGGGATTCCCGGCCTGCGCCATTCCAAGGAATCGTACAATCCCGACCATTTCGTAGAAAAGTACGACGTCACGCTGCGT
Organism: Megasphaera sp. UBA1696; assembly: GCA_002319965.1. GTDB lineage: Bacteria > Bacillota > Negativicutes > Veillonellales > Megasphaeraceae > Megasphaera. The sequence goes on along the minus strand of DCJQ01000007.1, from coordinate 11,426 downwards.
AAGAAATAAGGGGGCTTTTTTATGGATTTCCGCTTGGCTTCTCCTGAAGACCGAGGTCTCGTCGAAAGCCTATGGGACTACTGTTTTGAACATCGGGAAGACCCGTTCTTCCAGTGGTACTTCAACCATTTTTATCAGCCGGAAAATGTTCTTATGGGCTTTCAAGATGATGAGATGGCCTGCCTGACGCATCTCAATCCCTACACCCTGTCCCTAAGGGGCAAGGCCATCGATACGTCTTATATCGTCGGACTTGCAACTCATCCGGCCGCTCGGCGCGGCGGCATTGGCGGCAAACTGCTGACGGCTGCCTTAGCTGAAATGAAACGACGCGGCCATTACGTCAATATCCTCATGCCCAGTAAGGCCGGTTTCTATCAGCCTTACGGCTATGAACTTTATTGCCATCAGTGGAAAGAAACGCTGCCCCTTGAAGCCCTGCGCCCGTTGACGGATCGTACCGTCCGCTATGCCTTCGTCAACAGCAGCGACCAATGGCCATACTTGGCAGCTGTGTATGACGGCTATACGAAGGGACTTTCCGGATATGCGCTGCGTGACGAAAAAAGTTGGCGCAGCCATATCGACGCTCAATTGGGAGAAGGCAATATTGCCGTCTGTTTCGATGGCGATACGCCTATTGGATATGCCTTTTACCAACTGGGACAACCGACGATTGTCAGTGGTGAATTTGTCTACACCTCTCGTAAAGGCAAGGCCGGCCTTCTCGGCTATATGTATAACCATCGTTCTCAAGGCGAAGCCTTTCAGTGGAACGAGGGCATTCATGACCAGTCCTATCGCTTCTATCCCGATGGAAAATCAGGCCACGAAACGATGCCCTTCATGACCGGCCGCGTTGTCGACGTCAAAGGGGCCTTAGAGCAGCAGCCTTATCGTGCGGATGGGACGATTACCTTCAAGACGGAAGATCCCCTGGCCGATTGGAACTGCGGTACCTTCACCTTGACTGTAACCGAGGGCAGGGGCATTGTCACCCGAGAAGTGTCAGCATCTGCCGATGTGACGATGCCGATTGGTACCCTGGCCTTATTGATCTTTGGTGCTATGGATGTAAGTGACCTGGTGTTCAATGAAAAACTCCAAGGTTCGGATACGGCCTTAGAGGTTCTGCAGGACTTGTTCCCTACAGAAAAAAACTGGATCAACGAATGGTATTAAAACTGTTTTATGAATGCTGTCTCTTCGGGGACAGCATTTTTTATAAAGGGAAGAGGCTGCGATAAAGGGGCAGCTATATTTTTCGCTTCATGAATAAGCTTGAAACGAATTTACTTTAGTTTATAATAGGGATATCCCCTAAAATATGCGAAAAGCACACCTGTATATCAACTTTTGTTTATGGAATTGGTAAACTTGTAAATGGCGGCTGGCTTATGATGGCCGGATCATCTTCTTTGGAATGAAGGCGGATACGGCGCGGGATGTAGGAGGTTATGGTGGCAACTTGGTTAGAACGTCATAAGAAAAAAATCATAAAAGGCCTTTTGGGTCTCCTTATCCTGGCAGCCGTTCTCTACGGGCTTTGCTTTTATATGAGCTATAAGGCCGCCGATATATTTAACCGCACCGTTGCCGAACGGCAACTCTTTCCCGGTGCGGTTACGGTGGAACGATTGACGGCCACACCGGGCGGCACCGTTTCTTTTGAAAACTTGCTTTGGGTCGCTCCGGACGGCAGCACGTTAGCCCAGATACCGGATGGTCAGTTTACCGTCAAGATAAGAGATATACTGACCGGACGCATCGGGACAGGGACGATAGAGTCGGTAACCTTGAATCAGGCTTATCTACACCTGATTTTTAATGACAAGATGGAATTGCAGCACATCAAATCGAATCCTAAAGACAGCGAGAAAAAAGGGCAGAAGGTTATTGAACTGACAGGACCGAAAGGAAACCGCCCTTTTAACTGTCGTGTCGTACTGCGTCACAGTACCATCGAGGCGGAGTCCCCGGACCGTCACTTCACCATAGAAGACGTCGATTTAGACGCGGATATCCATACCAAGGGCAAGACCGATATCAATTTGCAGGCCGGCCCTTTTTCCGGGACCGTGGCTGCTAAATCCCTGCGCATCCGGGGTAGCATCGACTTTGCACCGGAAACACCGCAGTACGACTTATTCCTGCTTCTGACCGACTGTAATCCGAAATCCCTCGGTGCCGGTCTCGATATTGACGACTCGGCTACCGTCTCTGCCGATATCAAGGGGCCATTGGATAAACCTGTCATCGACGGCATTTTGACGATGGATAAGCTCGATATTACGACCTTGGTATTTACGGACGTAAAAGGTCAGGTTCACTATGAAAAGGGGAGTCTTGATATCAGTGATGTCACGGCCGGTGTTTTCGGAGGCTCCATGAAGGGACGGGGGCAGATTAATTTAGATGATAAATCTTACACAGCAGACATCGTAGGGACCCGGCTTCAGGGGAGCATTGCTGCCCATGACCTGTTTTTGCGCTGCGATGTCGACTTAAATCTTCATATGGAAGAAAATCGCACGACTGGGACGAAAGCTATTTATGGAGATTTTTGGTCCGGTCCGGGACGCTATCATGGACTGCCCTTCCGAGGCATTTCCGGTTCCTTTGCCCAAGACGGTAAAGAACTTCACTTCCAAGATGTCGTCATATCCATGTTTTTCGGCGACGTTTCGACCGATGCTTTGTCGATTGTCGACGGTAAGGTGCACATGGGGACCATCCATGTCGATTACAAGGATGGCAGCCACAGTCACCATAAAGGACCCGGTTCCAACTAATTAATATTGATTTTCTTTAGAAAATAGCTAAAAATAGGTTTCAGAACCTGCAAAATGTGTTATAATAAAGTTGCTTAAATAAAAAGCCCGTTTTATACGAGTTTTCAGAAAGGAAACAAGGAGGTATTACTATGCTTGATGCAAAAGTAAAAGAATTAATTAACGCTCAGATCAATGAAGAATTTTTCTCTGCATATTTGTATTTGTCCTTTGCCAACTACTTCTATGACAACGGTCTCGACGGCTTTGCCAACTGGTACGATATCCAGGCTCAGGAAGAACATGACCACGCCATGTTGATGCGGACTTACCTGCACAACAATGGCGAAAGAGTTATCTTTGAAGCCGTTAAACAGCCGCAGAATGACTTTGCAAGCGCGGAAGCAGTCCTCAAAGAAGGCCTGGCTCATGAACAGTATGTAACTTCCTTAATCAATAAAATCTATCATGCCGCTGACAGCGTCCATGATTACCGCACCATGCAGTGCTTCGACTGGTTCGTCAAAGAACAGGGCGAAGAAGAAAAGAATGCCGACGACCTGCTTAAAAAATATGAACTGTTTGGCAAAGATGCTAAGGGCCTCTATTCCCTCAACCAGGAATTACTGGCTCGTACCTATGTAGCTCCGACCTTGGTTTTATAAGATAAGGAATCGGCTAACTACTATTTCTTTACAAATACATAGCGTATATCAGGTGCGTAAGCTCAATAGAGAAGTCCGGTGAAAGACCGGCGCGGTCCCGCCGCTGTAAGGAGGAGCCCGGCTGCTATGATGCCACTGTACGAACGTATGGGAAGGCGCAGCAAGGCTGTGATTCCGAGCCAGAAGAACTGCCTGGTTAAAAATCACCGATTGACCTGCGAGCGATGGGGATGGCGATTGATAGTCAGAACTTACGACGATATAGACTAGGAAGAGTCTCGCATGATGTCATGAACATCTATGCGAGGCTCTTTTTTTATGGGAATCATTCGATGGTGAACGCTTAATGTATAAATTTTACTTTTTTATTTAAAGGAGAGATTAGTATGCGTTGTAAAAAATTGAAAACCGCCTTGATTCTGTCCCTGGCTATTACGTCCTTCGGTGCTTTTGGTGCTACGTCCTTTGCTGCCGGCTATACGCTCAATCCGGAAGTCAAAAATCCTACCCCGGCGTTAAAGCAGGCCGCTGAAATCGGTGTCCGCACGTACAACAATCCGGCTATGCAGAACGTCGCCAACAAAGACGCCATCTTGGTACTCAGCTTTGGCACGACTTATAAAGACAGCCGCCAGAAGACGATTGATAAGACCGTTTCTGACATTCAGGCAGCTCATCCGAATCAAAAAGTCGTCGTAGCCTTTACGTCGCATATCATCGTCGACCGCATTAAAGCCAAAGAAGGCCTTGATATCCCGACGCCGGAAAAAGCCTTGGAACAGCTGAAAAAAGACGGCTATACCCGCGTTGCCATTACGTCCCTCGACGTCATTCCCGGTATGGAATACGCCTATGACTCGGCTATTTTTGACCTCTATAAGAATGACTTCAAGAAAATGACCCTCGGTACGCCGATCCTCTACTGGATGGGCCAAGAAGACCAGCGTGATGACGTTGAAGAATTTGTCCGGGCTTTCTCGACCCAGTTCCCTAAAATCGGCGAAAAAGAAGCTGTCTTAGTTATGGCTCACGGCACGCCCCATCCGGCTAACGCCTACTATTCCGTCGTTCAGAACCGCCTCGACTCGGCAAACCTCGGAAACGTTTACATCTATTCCGTCGAAGGCTGGCCTCACTTGGATACGGTCATCCCCATGCTTAAAGCCAAGGGCATCAAACACGTTACCCTCATGCCGATGATGATGGTTGCCGGTGACCATGCCAACAATGATATGGCCGGTGCCGAAGAAGATTCCCATAAGAGCATTCTTGAAAAAGAAGGCATTACCGTTACCCCCTATATCCACGGTCTCGGTGAAAACGATGCCATCCGCCATATGTTCGTTGAACGGGCCGATGAAGCTTGGAATGCATTGGAAGCTGAATAATTTGACTTCTTGGAATTTTTTCATACAAAAATAGTCCATCCTTTTCATGTATTATTCCACCTCAACCTTTTGTATACTTGAATCACGAAGAACACGTGATGAAACGTGAGACATAGGAGATGGAAGACATGAAACAAGTGAAAATAATTACAGCTCAAGAAGCGGCGATGCTGGTAAAAGACGGCGACGTCGTAACGACAAACGGTTTCGTTGGCTCCGGTCAACCTGAAGCCTTGACCAGTGCCCTTGAAGAACGGTTCTTAGAAAGCGGGGCTCCGAAAGACTTGACCCTTATCTACGCGGCCTCCCAGGGGAATACCGATGGCCGCGGCGGCGATCATTTCGCCCATGAAGGCATGCTGAAAAAAGCCATCTTAGGCCACTGGAATGCCGTTACAGCCCTCCAGGCACTGGTAAACGACAACAAAATCCAGGCATACAACCTGCCCCAGGGGACCTTGGCTCAGTATTTCCGCGACGTTGCGGCCCATCGACTGGGCACGATTACGCACGTCGGCCTCGATACCTTTGCCGATCCCCGCATCAGCGGCGGCCGTCTCAATGATGTTACCAAAGAAGACTTCGTCAAAGTCGTCGAAATCGACGGTCATGAACAACTCTTCTATCCGCGCATGGATATGAACGTCGGTTTTATTCGCGGCACCTATGCCGATGAATGGGGCAACGTCGTCATGAGTAAGGAAGTTTCTCCCTTTGACGCAACGCCTTTAGCACAGGCCGTTCATAACAGCGGCGGCACCGTCGTCGTCCAGGTCGAAAAAATCGTCAAAGGCGGCACCCTCGACCCGAAACTGGTCAAAGTACCGGGCATCTACGTCGACTACCTCGTTCAAGTTGACGATGAAGCGAAACGCCAGCAGTCCTTCGACTGTGAATACGATCCGTCCCTGACCGGCGAAACGACGATTCCTGTCAAAGCCCTCGATCCGGCTCCGCTCAATGCTAAAAAAGTCATTGCCCGCCGGGCAGCCCTCTTACTCCTTCATATGAGTAATGAAGCGGTCATCAACTTGGGCATCGGCATTCCGGAACTCGTTTCTTCCGTTGCCAACGAAGAAGGTATCGGCGACAGCCTGACCATGACCGTCGAAGCCGGGGCTATTGGCGGCATTCCTCTCGGCGGCGTCCGCTTTGGCGCCTCGGTCAATGCCGAAGCCTATATGGACCAGGCTACACAGTTCGACTTCTACGATGGCGGCGGCTTGGATCTGACCTGCCTAGGCCTTGCCGAATGCGATAAAGACGGCAACATCAACGTTTCTAAATTCGGGACGCGCATTGCCGGCTGCGGCGGTTTCGTCAATATCACCCAGAATACGAAAAGCGTCGTCTTCTGCGGTACCTTTACGACGGGGAAACTCCGCGAAGAAATCAAAGACGGCGAACTCCACATCCTTCAGGAAGGGAAAGTCAAGAAATTCGTTCCCGAAGTCGGTCACATTACCTTCAGCGGTAACTATGCCCGTAAACATAAACAGCATGTCCTGTACATCACGGAACGAGCTGTATTTGAAATGAAAGAAGACGGCGTCCACCTTACGGAAATTGCACCGGGCATCGATCTTCAGAAAGACGTCCTCGATCAGATGGGCTTCACTCCGATTATCGACGATGTCAAAATCATGCCGGCATTCCTCTTTAGAGACGAACCGATGGGCTTGAAACAAATGAAAGAAGATTTGAAAAAATAAGCTGAATCACGATATAAAACAGGCTCCATGAATCATGGAGCCTGTTTTTTCGTTGCCTGCATATTTTATTATTTGGATAAGGATACGGTCCGTTCAATGAGGGGTTTGTACGTTTCGTATTTCTTCTTGAGCGCGTCCTTGTCGTACTGGCGGTACGACGGCTGGTTTTTCATATTTTGGAAGGCGTTGAGCAGCAGTGAATGAAGGCGGTTGCTGTTGATGATGTAGAAAGAATCGGCATTGTTATGGATGTTTCGCTTGTTCTTTTTCAGGAAACCTGTCTTGTAGTTGGAATAGAAGGACAGGTCCTTGCCCATATAGAAGCCTTCATTAACGGAGGGTAAGAGGACGCCCATGGTCAGCTTAGGATTCTTTTCCATGCCCTCGAGCACGCTTTTTATGTGGGCTTTTCGTTCTGCTGCCGTCAGGTTGTATTCAATATCGGTCAGATAGATATATCCCGATTCGACGTAGCGCAGGAGAGACGTCGTCGGTATCATGAAGGTGATTTCGGCGGCATTGAGGACTTCTTCCCAGGTTACGCACAGGCGCTGAATGGAAAATGCCCGTTCCGGTGATACGTTTTGGCTGATACTGTCGAAAACTTCGTGGGGCAGGAGGAATTCAAAACCGATGGTCAAGTAGAAAAAGAAGCGCGTCGTCGCATAGAAGGCTGTACGGTATCCCAATTCATCGAGGCCTAAGGAACTTGCCGTTGACATGATGGGCCTCTGTTCAGAACCGGTGAAGCTGAATTTTTCATAAATATCCCAGACCATGGATTCATCGAAGATATAGGTGCACATCTTAAAGCGCATTTGCGGGTCCAACGCATATTGAACGACGAAGGATCCTTTCAGGATGATGAGGTTGGCATTGGCCGATTCCTTCATATCGTAAAAAACAAAGTCAATATCGAGGTATTCATCTAACGTGCGGTAAAGGTTAATCAATGCTTCCGGGTCGGCTTCCAATTTGTCAAGGTCCAGTCCGACACGAACGACGAGCTTATTTTTGAACTGAAGTCCTTCGAAATATTTCCAGAACCGGGAACTGCAGATGGTAGTGAATTCGCCGAGTACCAAGAGTTCTCCGTCTTCTTCAAGATTCTGGATGCTCTTTTGCAGGAGGTCTGCTAAGAAGGCCGACGTATCATGGTGGCCCGTAACAACTTTGATGGACGGACGATTTTCTTTGCTTTTCGGAGTCCGGTTTTGATGGAGTGTCGTCCGATATGCGGAGCATAAGTACTGGCTGATTTCAAAGCCCAGGTCTTCCGCTTGTTCGGAAATGGGGAAGGATTTGAAGAACTTATCTTCCTTTTTCTGCTTGACGATGAGTTCGGCAAAATACTGTCCCATATCTTCATTTATCCGCTCTACATAGCGGGAAGACGGCAGCTTTGTACCATTGCTCCACTTATTGACGTAAGAAACATCGTAGCCGACGACGTCAGCCAGGGCGATAAATTTGGCCTGCGTAAAGGAAATGAGCTTTTTTAACGTTGCAGAATATCCATCTGAAATCATGGTGGCCTCCTTAGAATGGATTTTTATATTGATGTAGGAATCTACATAACTTTCAATCTATCATGAAATTTATTCATTTGCTGTATAAATTAAGTTCAACAAGCATGTACATTTTATCACATACCACGGACGATAACAACGAATTTGACAAAAAAATTCACAAGGACTTAATTCTATGCAAAAAAGGGCAAGCCTTTCCTGTTTTGTTCCAAGTCGGTCATTTGTATACTGTAGTCACAAGGTTGGTTCAAGACGAACCGACAAATAGAACATAGTTAGTTACGATTAGAACTATATTAGGAGGCTTTCATTATGGATTACAAAAACATTAAATTCGTCAACGAAGAAGGTATCGGTATTTTAACCATCAGCCGTCCCAAGGCCCTGAACGCTTTGAATACAGAAACGGTTACGGAATTGAACGACTGCGTCGGTAAAATCGAAAACGATGAATCGGTCAAAGTCGTCATCATTACCGGTGACGGTGCAAAATCCTTCGTAGCCGGTGCCGACATCGTAGAAATGTCGACGAAGAACCCTGTTGAAGGCCGTAAATTTGGTAAGATTTCCCAGGATACGTTTACTCGCATCGAAAACCTTCCGCAGCCGGTCATCGCTGCTGTCAACGGTTTCGCTCTCGGCGGCGGCTGCGAACTGGCCTGCGCCTGCGACTTCCGTTATGCTTCGGACAATGCGAAATTCGGCCAGCCTGAAGTCGGTCTCGGCATTACCCCGGGCTTTGGCGGCACTCAGCGTCTTCCCCGTGTCGTTGGCCGCGGCTATGGCAAAGAATTGATCTTCCGTGCCAACATGATCGATGCCAACGAAGCTTATCGTATCGGCTTGGTCAACAAAGTCGTCCCCCAGGCTGAATTGATGGATGTCTGCAAACAGACGGCTAAAGAAATCATGGCCAACGCTCCGATTGCTGTACAGCTCGCTAAGACGGCTATCAACCGCGGTATCAACTGCGACGTCATTACCGGTATCGCTTACGAAGACGAAGTCTTTGCACTGTGCTTCTCCACGGCCGACCAGAAAGAAGGCATGGACGCATTCGTAAACAAACGTGCTAAAAACTTCCAGGGCAAATAATCATCACCCATAAGCATAAAATAGGGCGCCCTTCGGCGGCGTCCTTTTTTATAAACATCAAGTATGCAATAAGAACTATTTTTAGGAGGAACACCTACCATGGATTTTAAACTTACCGAAATGCAGCAAGATATTGCAAATCTCGCCAGAGATTTTGCTGAAAAAAAATTGGCTCCCACTGTAAAAGATCGCGACGAACAAGAAATTTTTGACCGCGCTATCCTCGACGAAATGGGTACCCTCGGCCTTCTCGGCATTCCCTGGGAAGAAGAAAACGGCGGCGTCGGCGCTGACTTCCTCAGCTTGGCTGTTGCCTGCGAAGAAATCGCGAAAGTCGACCCCTCTATCGCCCTCAGCTTCGAAGTACATACCATGCTCTGCTCCTGGCCGATCTGGAAATTCGGCACGGCTGAACAGAAAGCTAAATACCTCAAACCCTTGGCAGAAGGCACGAAACTCGGCGCATTCGGCCTTACCGAACCGAATGCCGGCACCGATGCTTTGAACGGTTCTACCGTTGCTGTTAAAAATGAAGACGGCAGCTATACCCTGACCGGTTCTAAAGTTTTCAATACCAATGGTGGTGAAGCGGACGTTACGGTCGTATTCGCTTCGACGGATAAATCCCTCGGTGCAAAAGGCATGAGCGCTTTCATCGTTGAAAAAGGTATGGAAGGCTTCACCTACGGCAAAAAAGAAGTTAAAATGGGGATCCGCGCTTCCGTCCAGCGTGAGCTCGTATTCCAGGACGTCAAAATCCCGGCTGAAAACCTCCTCGGCAAAGAAGGCGAAGGCTTCAAGATTGCTATGATGACCCTCGACGGCGGCCGCGTCGGTGTCGGTGCTCAGGCACTCGGAATTGCAGAAGGCGCCTACAATGCTGCGCTCCAGTATGCGAAAGAACGTACGCAGTTCGGCAAACAGATTGCAAAATTCCAGGCTGTCAGCTTCATGCTGGCTGATATGAAACTCAAGATCGAAACAGCCCGTCTGGCCGTTTATAAAGCTGCTTGGAAAATGTCCCAGCCCGACGTTAAATCCTATTCCGTTGATGCCGCTATCGCTAAGAAATACGCATCCGATGTCGCTATGCAGGTCACGACCGATGCCGTACAGGTATTCGGTGGTTACGGCTTCACCCGTGAATATCCGGTTGAACGCTACATGCGCGATGCTAAGATCACTCAGATTTATGAAGGTACCAACCAGGTACAGCAGATGGTCATCTCCGGAGCCATCCTCCGCTAAGTTTTAAACCTTACTTTCTCCTCAACAAATAATGATATAGAATAATAGTATATAACCGCTTACATAAGGGCCCTGACAAAACCTCCGTCAGGGCCTTTATTTTCGCTGCTCAATGATAAGTATGCTCATTACGCATGAATCGGTTGACAAGGATGACTTCATAAGGTAGAATAAAACAAAAATAAAGCTTTGTTGCTAAATACCTAACTATGTTTACCCTATTTTAATCATATATTTGAACCATTCACAGAGGAGGAGTTAACATGAAAGACGTAAAATTCTATCAGCTTGAAGGTAAAAATGTAGTAGCATTACTCAGTGGTATCGTAGAAGGCGCAACGCCGATCGCTGTCGGTTCCGTCGACGCAGCTAAAGAAAAACACATCCCTGACGTAAAACGCGTTGGAGATACCATTGAAGTTACCGTTGGTTCTGTAGAACATCCGATGCTCGAAGAACATTACATCGAATGGATTGCCTTGGCAACGGACGACAAACTGGAAGTTAAATTCCTGAAACCGGGCGATGCTCCGAAAGCCGTTTTCGCAGCTGTTGATTCCGGCGTCGTATATGAATCCTGTAATCTCCACGGAATTTGGAAAGCCGAATTCTAATCCATAACGCATCTAGCAGGACCCGCCTCGTTGAGGCGGGTCTTTTTTTGTATATCTTTTCTACATATAGTCTTGACAATTCCTTTACACGGGAGTATACTGAATAAGCTGTCAGGGAGAAGTCCTCAGACGGCCCGGCTGAGACAACAGCCGACGCGAGTACGATTTGAAAATCTTTCAAAAACGTGCTTGACAAGCTCCTCGGAGTTTGGTAAGATAAACAAGTCGTCGTTACGGCGACACGATGACCTTTGAAAACTGAACAATGATTGAATGAACGCCAGTAAATAAATCTTTAGATTTGTTTATGCCGAGTTTTACTCGGGAGTGCAGGTCATTTTCGTAAGAAAATAACCGAATCAATTCAAACGTCCGGTGAGAGCCGGACACCAAAAACAATAAGT
>DCJQ01000004.1 GCA_002319965.1 Megasphaera sp. UBA1696 | reverse complement strand
CGGCGTCGGCGCCATCAACGAATCGGATATCATGCTGGCTTCGGCTTCGAACGCCCTCATCATCGGCTTTAACGTCCGTCCCGATGCGGCTGCCCGCAAGATGGCTGAACACGAAAAGGTCGACATGCGGATGTACCGCGTCATTTACGACGCCATTAACGACGTCGAAGCGGCTATCAAAGGGATGCTCGAAAAGAAATATGAAGAAAAGATCATCGGCCGTGCCGAAGTCCGTAAAGTCATTACGACGCCGAAGGTCATCGTCGGCGGCTCCTATGTCAAGGAAGGGAAGATCACCAGCACGTCTAAGATCCGCCTGATCCGTAACGGCATCGTCGTTCACGAAGGCGAAATCGACGGCCTGCGCCGCTTTAAAGATGACGTCAAGGAAGTCGCTTCGGGCTACGAATGCGGCGTTACCCTTGAAAAGTACCGCGACATCAAGGAAGGCGACGAAATCGAAGCCTACGAAATGGTCGAAGTCGAACCCGAATAAAGGAGGGGACATTCGATGGGAGAATTACGAGTACGAAAAATCCAGGAATTTATTAAACAGGAAGTATCGAAGATGCTCCTGAATGAATTAAAAGATCCGCGCATCGGTTTCGTCACCGTTACCGATGCCCGCATTACCGGCGACTTGCGCGACGCGACGATTTACGTCAGCCTCTTTGGCGACGATGAATCGAAACAAAAGACCTTAGAGGCCTTGAAACGGGCCACCGGTTATATTCGGACGGAAGTCGGAAAACGCCTCGGCATCCGCTATTCGCCGTCCATTGTATTTAAAGAAGATACGTCCCTTGACTATGGGATGAAAATCGATAAGATTCTGCACGACATTGAAAAGAAGGACTGATGACATGAATTGCTCCGCTCAGGAAATCTATACCCTCCTTCACCACTATGACCACATTTTGGTGACGGCTCATGTCAGTCCTGACGGCGATGCCTTAGGGAGCGTCTTGGCTTTATGGCACTGGCTGAAGGCGGAAGGGAAGGATGCTGTCATGGTCATCGACGATGACATTGACGATCGCTATAACTTCCTCGACGGCTTGTCCGCCATCTGCCGGCCGGATCAGGTCAAGACCGATGCCTCGTGGCTGACGGTCGTCCTCGATGCGACCGGCTTAGGACGGATCGGCAAGACAGCCGACCTCGTTTGCGGCAAGGTTTTGAACCTTGATCATCACGTCTCGAACGAGCATTTTGCCCAGTGGGAATATTTTAAGCCCGACTATGCGGCGACGGGAGAAATCCTGACCTACCTCTTTGACCAGTGGCATATCACTTGGTCTCCGGCCATGGCCGATGCCCTCTATACGGCTATTGCCACGGACTGCGGCTTCTTCAAGTTCAACAACACGACGGGCCATACCCTGCGCATGGCAGCCGTCCTCGTTGACAACGGCGCTCAGCCCGATGTCATCTCCGACCACCTCGATGCCCGGTCGCTTACGAAGCTCCGGGCCTTGTCGAAGGTTCTCGATCAGCTGGAACTCTTTGCTGACGGCCGCATTTCCTGCCTGTCCTACACGCCGGAACTCCTTTCCGTTATCGGCGAGCACACGGGCATCTACATCGACTATGCCCGCCGTATCAAGGGTGCTGAAGTGGCCTTTACGGTAAAATACATCGGCCCGAAGGAAACGCGGGTCAGCCTGCGCTCGAAAGGCATCGACGTCAATGCTGTGGCCGCTTCCTTTGGCGGCGGCGGCCACATTCGGGCTGCCGGCTGTACCATCGAAAAGCCTTTAGATGAAGCTAAGGCGATCATCGTAAAGGAAATTGAACAGCGCTTATGATACATGGAATCATTAATGTACTGAAGCCGACGGGTATGTCGAGCCACGACGTCATCGGCTGCCTGCGGCGCATTTACGGCATGAAGAAGATGGGCCACGCCGGTACCCTCGACCCCTTGGCGGCCGGTGTCCTGCCGGTCTATGCCGGCCAGGCGACGCGCCTCATCGAATACGGCGACAGCGACGTCAAGTCATACCATGCCGAATTCGTCCTGGGGCTGGCAACCGATACCGAAGACAGTACGGGGACGGTCGTCGAAAGGCTGCCGGTTCCGGATCTTTCGGAAGCAGCTGTCCGCCGCGTCCTGTCCTCTTTCTGCGGCGATATCGATCAAGCGCCGTCGAAGTATTCGGCCATCAACGTCAACGGCGTCAAGGCCTATAAATTGGCCCGCCAGGACCGGGATTTTACCCTGCCCGTGCGGCAGGTGACGATCCACAGTCTGGAACTCCTGTCCTTTGACGGCCGGCGGGGAACCTTTGCCGTGACCTGCTCGAAGGGAACCTATGTCCGCTCCCTCATCCGCGATTTGGGGACGGCTCTTGGGACCTGCGCCTGCATGACCTATCTCGTTCGAACCCGGGCCGGTCTGTTTACCATTGAAGAAGCAGCGACCTTGGAGATGTTGGAACAAGATCCTGCGTCTTATGTCCTTCCGGCCGACATGGCCATTCATGATATAAGGCGGGCCAACTGCTCGGCGAAACAGTGTGATTTTCTCCTTCAGGGGCGGCCTGTGCCCTTTGCCGGGCCGAACCTCACCGATGGAGACGTACTGCGCGTCTATGGCCCTGACGGTCGATTGATGGGCATCGTCCGCTACGATGAACAGCACCATATCCTGCGTCCCCATAAGATGTTTGCAGACGGATTGTGAGGTAACTAACGATGGAAATATTCCACTCCTTTCAGGAAATAACCGGCTTTACGGGCGCCGTCGTGGCCCTCGGGACCTTTGACGGCATCCATAAAGGCCATCAGATGGTCATGAAGACGGCCATCAAGCGGGCTGCAGCTGGCGGTGTGAAAACCATGGTTGTCACCTTTACAGCCCATCCCATGTCGGTCTTATGCCCGGAAAAAGAACCGCTGCGCTTAGCCACTATCGGCCAAAAAGCAGAGTACATCGAAGCGGTCGGCATCGACGGCTTGGTCCTCCTGCCCATGAGCGAAGGCCTTCTGCGTGAATCGCCGGAGGAATTTTGTCAGAATCTCGTGACGTATATTCATCCGTCGGTCATCGTCGTCGGTTCCAACTTTACCTATGGGGCCAAGGCTGCCGGCAATACGGATACGATGAAAGCCTTCATGGCGGACTACGATATTCCCGTGGAAGCCCTGACCCTTCTCGAACGACCCGGCGGGACGACGCCCATCAGCAGTACCGTCATCCGACGACTCATTCAAATGGGGCACATGGAGACGGCTGAAAACCTTCTGGGCCGCCCCTTTGCCTTGACCGGGACCATTGTACCCGGTGACCACCGCGGCCGGACCATCGGCTTTGCTACGGCTAATATGCTCATTCCCATCAACATGGCCATTCCGCCGGACGGCGTCTATGTGACCGAACTGTGGTGGGATGGGGAAGGGCACCCGGCCATGACCAACATCGGCGACAACCCGACCTTCGAGAACCAGTACCGCCGCATCGAGACCCACGTCCTCGACTGGGACAAGGACCTCTATGGCAAGAACGTCAGCCTGCGTTTTCGAAAGCGCCTGCGCGGCGAAGAAGTCTTTGCCTCGGCCGATGACCTCATCGCCCAGATGAAAGAAGACGAAAAGGCGACGCGTCAGTTCTTTGTGTCTGATAAAATTTAATAAAAACCGTTAACAGGAAAAGGTTTTGCTCGCGAATTTCTTAATTCGAGCAACTTTTCCTGTTTTTTTCATAAAAAATGTAGAATAACACACTCTGAAGTGGTATAATAAAAACCATTACGACGGGTTGTTATACGTCGTATCGAAAGCAAGTCAACAGATAGGAGTGAAGTTTTATGGTAATGTTTTCTGAAGAAGCAAAAAGTTTACACGCATCTGACATCCGTGAAATCCTGAAAGTCACTGAAAATCCGGAAATTATTTCCTTTGCCGGCGGCCTTCCGGCACCGGAATTGTTCCCGATTGACGAAATGATGAAGGTGGACGTGGAAATTTTGAAGAAAGAAGGGCGTCAGGCCGTACAGTACAGCACGACGGAAGGCTACATTCCGCTGCGCAAACAGATTGCTGCCCGCATGAAATCGTCCTTTAATACGGACTGCACCTATGAAGACATTATCATTACCGCCGGCTCTCAGCAGGGCCTGTCTCTTCTCGGCCAACTCTTTTTGAACGAAGGCGACGTCGTCCTCGTTGAAAGTCCGACCTACATGGGTGCTACGACGGCCTTTGCCGTCAATTTCCCGCAGTTCGTCGAAGTCGAAACGGACGACAAGGGCATGGTACCGGAAGCCTTGGAAAAGGCCATTGAAAAGTATGGCAGCCGCGTCCGCCTGATGTACGTCATCCCCGAATTCCAGAACCCGACGGGTATCACCTGGCCCCTCGAACGGCGCAAAGCCGTCATGGATATCATGAATAAACACGATATTCCGCTCATCGAAGACGATCCGTACGGCGAACTTCGCTATGAAGGCCAGACCGTGCCGACCTTGAAATCGATGGATACCAAGGGCAACGTCATCTTCCTCGGTTCCTTCTCGAAGATCTTCATGCCGGGCCTTCGTATCGGCTGGATGGTAGCCCATCATGACATCCTCGAAAAAGCCGTCATGCTGAAACAGACCGTTGACCTCCAGTCTTCGTCCTTTGCCCAGCGCCAGGCTTCGTACTACATCGACATGTACGACCTCGACGCCCACGTCGCCAAGATTCGCGAACTCTACGGCAAGCGCCGCACCTTGATGTACGATTCGATGAAAAAATACTTCCCCAAGGGCCTTTCCTTTACCTATCCGGAAGGCGGCTTGTTTACGTGGGTAACCCTTCCCGAAAACATCGATGCCAAGGCCATCATGCCGGAAGTCATCGAAAAGAAAGTCGCTTATGTCCCGGGCGGAGCCTTCTATCCGAACGGCGGCAACGGCAATCACTTCCGCTTGAACTACTCCAATATGCCCGAAGACCGTATCGTCGAAGGCATTAAACGCTTAGCTGAAGTTTTGAAAGAAAAGATGGGAAAATAATTAAACTTTGCAGGAAATGAGACGCTCTCTCCCGAGGGCGTCTTTTCTTTTTTTATTTTTTTTAAAAATTTTTTACATGAATTACTTAATATTTTATGGACTTTACTTTTGGTATTATCAGTAATTGACTATAATACCCACGAATTTATAGGTTTGCATAAATGAGAATGGAGCTATGACATAAACGTTTAATTGCATAAAAGTAATTTAAATGATACTATATAAACATAGATATGCGCTATGCACAATTATGAAGGAGTGAGTGAATATGCAATTTTCCAACTTAGCTATGAATTTGAAAGCCTCTGAAATCCGTGAACTCTTGAAACTGACGACCATGCCGGAAATTATTTCCTTCGCTGGCGGCCTGCCGGCTCCGGAACTGTTCCCGACAGAAGATCTCAAAAAAGTTGACGAAGCTGTATTGACCAAAGAAGGCCAGGCAGCCCTGCAGTACGGCACGACCGAAGGTTACACACCCCTTCGCGAACAGATTGCAGGCCGCATGAAAAAATCCTTCATGGTCGACTGCACCCCTGAAAACATCGTCATCACGTCCGGCTCCCAGCAGGGGCTGTCCCTCTTGGCTCAGATTTTCCTCAACCCCGGTGACGTCGTTCTCGTAGAAAGCCCGACCTACCTCGGCGCTATCAACGCTTTTAAACTCTGTGGTCCTGAATTTGTCGAAGTTCCGACGGACGACAAAGGCATCATTCCGGAAGAACTCGAAAAAATCTTGGCAAAATACGGCGACCGCGTCCGCATGATGTATGTCATTCCTGAATTCCAGAACCCGACGGGCATTACCTGGCCGATGGAACGCCGCAAAGCTTTCATGGACATCATCAACCGCTATGACTTCCCGGTTCTCGAAGACGATCCGTACGGCGAACTCCGTTTCGACGGTGACAAAGTTCCGTCCCTCAAATCGATGGATACTAAGGGCAACATCATCTTCCTCGGCTCCTTCTCGAAGATCCTCATGCCGGGCCTGCGTATTGCCTGGATGGTTGCAGATCCGGTCATCATTGATAAAGTCGTTAAGCTGAAACAGGCCGTCGACCTCCAGTCCTCGTCCTTCGGTCAGCGCCAGACGTCCTTCTTCATCGATATGTACGATCTCGACGCTCACGTAGCAAAGATTAAAGAATTGTACAAAAAACGCCGTAATCTCATGTGCGATTCGATGAAAGAATACTTCCCTGAAGGCATCACCTTTACATACCCCGAAGGCGGCCTGTTCACGTGGGTAACGTTGCCCGAAGGCATGGATGCAAAAGAACTCATGCCTAAAGTCCTAGCGAAAAACGTTGCCTACGTGCCGGGCGGTCCGTTCTACCCGCATGGCGGCAATGCGAACCACTTCCGCCTCAACTACTCCAACATGCCGGAAGAACGCATCGTAGAAGGTATCAAACGCTTAGCTGAAGTACTGAAAGAAGAATTGGCAAAATAAGCCTGAAAATGATATGATATAAGGGTGCTGTCGCTTTGCGGCAGCTCCCTTTGTCCGTTTATAAAGGAAGGATGACCTTTTTCATGCTTGAAGTTGAATCTTTGTTAAAACAATATTTTGGGTACTCATCATTCCGGCCGGGTCAGCACGAAGTCATTCAGACCCTGCTCGACGGCCGTGACTGTCTGGCGATTATGCCGACCGGGGCGGGGAAGTCAATCTGTTTTCAGCTTCCGGCCCTGATGATGCCCGGCGTGACCTTGGTCATTTCACCCCTTATTTCTTTAATGAAAGATCAGGTAGACAGTCTGGTCAATCAGGAAATTCCGGCGACATATATCAACAGCCAATGCACCTTTGAAGAGGTGAAGGCTCGTTTTGCCGCCATTCGCGCCGGCCGCATCAAACTGGTCTATATCTCGCCGGAAAGACTGGAGAATCAGTTCTTTACGGCCTTTATGCAGACCCTGCCCATTTCCATGTTCATCATCGACGAGGCCCACTGCGTCTCTCAGTGGGGCCATGATTTTAGGCCCAGTTACTGCGCCGTCCGCGACTGGATTGCAGCCCTGCCTAAGCGGCCTGTCGTCGGGGCCTTTACGGCGACGGCGACGGAAAAGGTCAAACACGATATGATGTCCCTCTTAGGCCTGCAAAAGGAACGGATTTTTATCGGCGGCTTCGACCGGCCCAACCTCTATTTCCGCGTCGTCCACGCCAAGGGCAAGATGGAATTTACCCTGTCTTATATTGCCAAACATCGTGACGACAGCGGCATCATCTATGCAGCGACGCGTAAGGAAGTCGACCGCATTTGCGATGAACTGAATCGGCGGGGCATCAAGGCCGGCCGTTACCACGCCGGTCTCAGTGACGAGATGCGCCGTTCTATGCAGGAAGCCTTTACCTACGATAAGCTCCAGGTCATCGTAGCGACCAACGCCTTCGGCATGGGCATCGATAAGAGCAATGTCCGCTACGTCATCCATTACCAGATGCCGAAGAATATCGAAAGCTACTACCAGGAAGCCGGCAGGGCCGGCCGCGACGGAGCGCCGGGGGACTGTATCCTCCTCTTTAACCGCCAGGATATCATGATTCAGAAATTCCTCATAGAGCAATCGACTCGCGATGCCAAACAGCAGGAGGTCGAATTCCGCCTGCTCCATGCCATGGTCCGCTACTGTGAAGGCAACCACTGCCTGCGCCATTACATCCTGTCGTATTTTGGCGAGCATCCGTCGTGGGAACACTGCGATAAATGCGGGAACTGTGACCAGGAAACGGTAGAAGAGGACATGACCGAACAGGTGCGAAGCATCTGCCTCTGTGTCGATGAACTAAAAGGGCGCTTCGGCCTGACCATGGTGGCCGATATCCTGAAAGGGAGTCAGAATGCTAAGATTCGCCGCTACGGCTTTGAAGGCAATGCCGTCTTTGGCATGCTCGGCAATTTTTCCCTGTCCGAAGTTCGCGATATGGTGCGCCAGTGCATCGACGACGGCTATCTTGAGCAGTCTGACGGAAAGTATCCCGTCGTCTCCCTGACGGCAGCGGGCCGAGAGGCGATGGGAGGCCATAAACGCATCGTTCAGCAGAAACGCGTCGTCGAAGAGATTCCGGCGGCCATTCCCAAACGCCGGCAAAAACGCAGTGCCGGGACCTTTGATGAAGAGGCCCTGCGCCCCTTATTTGATACCCTGCGGGCCGTTCGCCGCGATTTGGCCAAGGACGAAAACATCCCGCCCTTCGTCATTTTTTCCGATGCCACCTTGTGGGATATGGCAGCCCTTAAGCCGAGCAGTCTCGACGCCATGGGTGACATCAAGGGCGTTGGCAGTTTTAAACTGCATAAATATGGCCGCAGCTTCGTCAGCGCCATCCAGTCTTATATGAATAATCAGTAATTTTGAGGTGATACTACATGAGCATGGCTGATACACAATACCTGAATATCGTCGAAAACATCCTCGACCACGGCTATTTCGACAACAACCGCACGGGCGTGCGGACGTACAAGCTGCCCCATCAGATGATGCAGTTCGATTTGGAACATGAATTTCCCATCTTGACGACGAAGTTCGTCGCCTTTAAGACGGCCGTCAAAGAAATCCTCTGGATTTGGCAGCTCCAGAGCAACGATGTACGGGAACTGCAGAAGATGAACTGCCACGTCTGGGACGAATGGATGCGGCCTGACGGGACCATCGGCAAGGCTTACGGCTATCAGATCCGAAAGTACAAGCAGGTCGATAAGCTCTTAGATACCCTGAAAAATGATCCCCAGAGCCGCCGCATGATCGTATCCTTGTGGAATATCGAGGATTTGGATGACATGGCCCTCCAGCCCTGTGCCTATCAGACCTTATGGGACGTCACCGACGGCCGACTGAACTGCATGCTCATTCAGCGAAGCGGCGACATGGGTTTAGGCGTACCCTTCAACATGACCCAGTACGCCGTCCTCATCCATCTCATCGCCCAGTCCGCAGGCCTTCGTCCGGGCCTCTTTACGCACGTTATAAACAACGCCCACATCTACGAAAATCACGTCGAAGCCATGAAGACCCAGCTGGCTCGCCGAAATCAAGCCTTGGACGCTCCCCAATTGATACTCAACAGGGACATCCATGATTTCTACGCCTTTACACCGGACGACATCCGTCTCGACGATTATAAGCATTTGGGCAAACTGTCTATGGAGGTGGCCGTCTGATGATCCATCTCATTGCCGCCGTCGACAGAGCGCAGGGCATCGGCCGGGAAAACGACCTCTTATGCCATATTTCGGCCGACCTGAAACGCTTTAAGGCCCTCACGATGAATCACACGATGCTCATGGGGCGCAAGACCTTTGAAAGCCTGCCCGGTGTCCTGCCGGGCCGCCCTCATTGGGTCCTGACGCACAACGAAGCCTACCGGGCGGACAGTCCGGCCGTGACCCTCTTTCACAGCCCGGAGGCCATGTGTGCCGCTATGAAGGAGGGGGAAGACTACTTCATCATCGGCGGGGCTGCCATGTACCGCGCCTTTTTGCCCTTGGCGGACAGTCTTTATTTGACGGAAATCGACGAAGTTTTCCCCGGAGCTGACACGTTCTTCCCCGAGTGGAATCGAGACGAGTGGACGGAAACAGAACGGGAAGTCCATGATAAAAATAATAATAATAAATATAAGTTTGCCTTTGCTCATTATGTAAAAAAATAAGGAAATCGTCGGGAATTTACTTATATAAATTCGATTGACATTAGCAATCTGTTATGTTACACTAACAAAAGAGCTATAAGGTAGCACTTGCTATGGATAGCTGTAATTGTTTTGATTTTTAGGAGGATTTATCATGCACGGTAAAGTAAAATGGTTTAGCGCAGAAAAAGGTTATGGCTTCATCGAAAGAGAAGACGGCGGCGACGTTTTCGTTCATTTCTCTGCCATTCAGGAAGATGGTTTCAAATCCTTGGCCGAAGGTCAGGATGTTGAATTCGATATTGTTGAAGGTGCGCGCGGACCGCAGGCAGCTAACGTAGTTAAAGCTTAATCGGAAAGTAACACATAGACCTTTTGGACCGGTAATCATCGTGATTACCGGTTTTTTGCGTCTCCGGAAGTATATTGCGCTGTATGAAATTGATTTATATGTATAAATTAAAGAAAATTACGTATAAATACTTGATAAAGGAAAGCCCTTGTGCTATGATATAGCCATCAACGAGTTATAGTCTTACAGGATGAGAGGATGGATATACATGAAACACGCTAACAGCTTCGTCGATTATACAGCAGAAGAATTGAAGGGAATCTTATTATTAGCCGACAAGATCAAGAAGAATCAAGCCGCTTACAGCCATATTCTCGACGGTAAAAAATTATACACCTTGTTTGAAAAGACGTCGAATCGGACTTATTTGTCCTTTTCCATCGGCATGGAAGAATTGGGCGGCAAGGCCTATAACCAGCTCTGGAAGGACAGCAACTTCACTATTGGCGACCTCATGAGCGAAGTCAAGTACGTCTGCCGCAACGTCGATTGCATCATGGGCCGGTTCAAGAAGGCCGAAACGACGGAAGGCTTCATGAAATATGCCACCGTCCCGGTCATCAACGGCTGTGACAATACCTTCCATCCCAGCCAGGCTTTGGCCGACATGCTGACCCTTTATGAAAAGACGGGACGCTTTGAAGCCAAGGTCCTCTATATCGGGGCCAAAAATAATACTTACAACTCGCTCAGCGAAATCGTCGTTAAATTGGGCGGCACCATGTACGGCCTGACGCCCTTCAGCCAGATTACCAACGTGCCGGCTGATTTTTACGATACCTTGGCAGCTACGGGCCATTATAAAGAACTGCCGACGGATATTTCCAAAGAAGACCTCAAGAAAGTCGTCGCCGACGTTGACTGCGTCTACACCGATACCTGGGTCGACATGGAGTTTTTCACCAATCCCGACTACGCCGAAAAGAAAGACAAGATCATCAACATGATGATGCCCTATCAGATCGACGCCGACCTCATGGAAGGGACGGATACCATGGTTTTCCATGATATGCCTATCCATCCGGGCTATGAAATCAGCCAAGACGTCATGGAAGCCCATTTGGAAACGATCCTCGACGAAGCCGAAAACAGACGGCACGCCGAAAAGGGCCTCTTGGTCTACCTCATGACGGGCAAACTGGACGGGTAAGCCGCTTATGGTCATGCCGGCACCTTTACCATAAAAATGCATACATGAACCATCGCGGGGGAATCATCGCCGTCAGGGACTTGGTCCTTGACGGTGATTTTTTATGCGCCCGATGCCTTATTGACAGACATCTTTATTTGATATACAATTACTTAGGAAACTAAGAAAAGGAGGACGCCATGATATCGAATAACCGACATATTGGAAGTTATGTCAGCAAATTGTCCAATAAGCTGCGCCGAAAATTGGAGATGCTTCCGTCCCGCGGCGAATTCAGCGGTTCACAAGGGCGGACGCTTCACTTTTTGCTGGCTCAACGGGAAGACGTCTTCCAAAAAGACCTTGAAGAAGAGTTCGGTATTCGCCCGTCGACGGCAACGGAGCTCTTAAAGCAGATGGAAAAGAACGGCCTCATTACCCGTGAGGCGGCAGCCCATGACAACCGCTTAAAAAAGATTGTCTTAACGGAAAAGGCCCTGCAGTATCGGCAGCAAGTCATAGACGATTTGACGGCCTTAGATGAAAGACTGATCCGGGATATTTCTAAAAAGGACCTGCAGGTCTTTGTGAAAGTCGTTGAGAAGATGATGGATAACCTGTCTGAATGAAAGGGCAGACGCGTTATCCTTTCTCTTTCGTTAAATACTTAGGAAACTAAGATATGATAGAAGGCGAGGCGCTTTAATATGAATGAAAAAAATGATTTTTCGACGGGAAAGCTCTTTCCCATGATTTTAAAATACTCCATTCCGGCGGCCATCTCTCTTTTGATTACAGCCATCTATAACATCGTCGACCGGATTTTTGTAGGCAACTTCAACGGCACGTCGGCCTTGGCAGGCCTTTCTATTTGCTTTCCCCTTTTTTACATGATGATGGCCTTTGGCCTGACTTGCAGCGCCGGCGGATCGTCCCTGTTCAGCCTGTTTTCCGGAAAAGGGGAACAGGAGAATATGAACCGTTCCTTTGGCAATTCTCTGCTTTTAGTCGTCGTCTGTGAAGTGCTGCTGTCCGTCTTTTTGCTGCTGTTTGCCGATCCCATCCTAAAGGTGTTCGGCGTTACCGAAACGGCTTATGAATACGCCCTCGCTTATTACCGCATCGTGGCCCTGGGCTGCCTCTTTCAAGGGCTGAGTCAGGTTTTTTGCGACTTTGTCCGCGTTTCCGGAAAGCCCGTCCTGGGTATGGGCGTGACGGCTGTCGGCGCCGTGACCAACATCATCCTCGATGCCGTATTTGTGGCCGGTCTCGATTGGGGCGTCACCGGTGCGGCCTGGGCGACGGTTATCGGCCAATTCCTTTCGGCCTTCTTTGGGGCTTACCTCGTTTGGAAAGGCCATACGAAAGTCGAGATCAAAAGAGATACCTTTGCCTTCGATGCCTGGCTTTCGCGGACCATCATCTCCTGCGGCTTTGCCTTTTGGATTGCTCAAATGGCCATGGGTCTCATCAGCCTCGTGTATAACAGCCAATTAGGCCAATACGGCGGCGATACGGCTATCAGTGTCTACGCCGTCGTCTCCAGTATGATGACCTTTGTCATCATGCCGGCCAGCGGCATCAGCCAGGGGATTCAGCCCATCGTCGGCAACAACTTCGGAGCGAAACAGTACCATCGAGTCATGGCTACTCTGTATCAGGCCTCGGCCTTTTCGGTGGGCATTACCTGCATCATCTGGATCCTGATCATGGTATTTCCCGAAGCCATCCTGGCGGCTTTTGGGGCTACGGAAGATATGCTGGCCATCGGTGTTCCGGGACTGCGGGCCAATTTCTGCATCACCCCGATCCTGGGCTTTGTCATGCTGGTCACGACCTTCTTCCAGTCCCTAGCCAAGCCGATGCCTTCCATCGTTATTACCTTTTTACGGCAGATCCTGCTCCTCATCCCGCTCATCTATATCCTGCCTTTGCTGTGGGATATCAATGGTATTTTTATGGCTCAACCGGTCAGCGACGCCTTGGCCCTGATCGTTTCCATTTTCTTCGTCGTCCGCGAACAGCGGATTCTATACAGCCTGTCCGACAATCCGGTACAGGCCGGCTCAATGGCTTCGTAAGATTGCTTATCGCAGCCGGGAAACAGTGATTGCATGGGGGAACGCTGCATTTGAGCCCGGCCGGAGCCTTCGCAGGCTGCCTGTTCCTAAGTGTGACAAGTTCATAAATTAGGTTGTCTACACGAAAAAAAGCTGTCCTCATGCATGGGACAGCTTTCGTTTTGCGTAAAAATGGGTTAACCAAAATAGAGGCAGACCAGGGGCAGGGTGAAGATGGAGCAGATTGTCGTCACTAAGGTCATGCCGGCGGCATATTCTCCGGCAGACTGTTGGTTTTGCGCCAGCATGACGACGGCGGCCATGGTAGGAAGGGCAGAGAGGAGGCTCAAGGTGATGACGATGTCGTTCATAACGCCTAACATCGTGCCCAGTTCATAGAAGAAAATGGGAAAGAGGCTCATCTTGACCAGGACCGTGCCGTAAAATTCTTTTTTGCCGATATATTTTTTCAGATCGATGAAGCAGAATAAGCCGCCCATGTAAATCATGGCCAGAGGCGTCGTCACGGCACCGGCCTTGGTCAATGGAACATTGACGGTCTGTGGCAGATGGGCATCCATAAAGATGCCGATGACGGCCAAGGTGACGGCAATCGTAGCCGGGTTGATCATCTTTAAGAGGCGGCTGGCAATAGACATGGCGTTTTCCTTGTCTGTCGGCGCCGTTAAATTGACGCCTACCGTCCACAGCAGGAGTTGGTCGACGACAGTAAATAAGGCGATATAGAGCATGCCTTGTTCGGGAAAGACGGCTGCCACGATGGGGATGCCCATAAAGCCGATGTTGCCGAACATGGAACAGGCGCTGTAGACGTGATTTTCATTGCCCTTTAGGTTAAAGATGCGTGCCAAAAGTCGGCTGAGAGGGTATAATAAAAAATAAAGCAGGGCCGTTACGGCCAAGACCGGCAGGTCGTCGACGAACTCTTGGCGCGTCGCCCCATTGAGGGTATTCGTAAATAAGAGCAGCGGCAGGGATATCTTGGTAATGAACTGCGATAAGACGCCGAGAGAACGAGGGGTCAAGACTTTCATACGCACGCCGGCAATGCCGATAAGGATGTAGATGACGAAACCGACGATTTGCACAAGTACGATGGAAAAGTAATTCATTGGCAAGACTCCTTTCTGAAAACTTCCTTATTTTATCATGCCTGATGGGTCTTGACTAATGAAACCTGCGGACTTTGCCATGAAAAAAAGTGATGGATGAGGAGAATGACCATGGATCTTTCCAAGATACGGTATTTTTTAGAAGCGGCGAGGCTGAATAATTTTACCCAGGCTGCCCGCAATTGCCATATCGCCCAGACGACGATGACGAAATATATTACCCATTTGGAACGCGATTTAGGCTGTACGCTTTTTTATCGGGAACACCGCGGTGTGTCACTTACGGCAGAAGGCCGCCGTTTTTACGAAGGCATGACGGGGATTTGCCGGTCCTATGAAGCCCTTCGCGATTCTTTACGGCGGAAGGGTCATACCGAAATCCGTCTGGGAATGGCCATGCAGGAATACGTCGAAGCTTTATGGCTGCGCCGGTTTGAAGAAGCCTATCCGGAATATAAATTGTATTTTAGTTTTGATGACGCCGCTGACTTAGAGCGTCATTTAGCGGCCGGTCTCCTCGACGGATTCGTCTTTTCCGATGCCCAGTCGGTGAAGGATTCCTTTACGTATCGGCCCTTGTTTGCCATTCGCCAGTCCTTTGTCTGCGCCAATTCCTTATGGGAACGATATGGGGACATTGAAGCCGTCATCGGCCATACGCCCTTTGTGACCAAGTCGGACAGCCAAGCTTACGTCGAGAAGATACGGAAGAATTTTCGACAGGCTTTTCATCAGGACTTTGAAGAAATCCATCGATGTAAGAATTTGTCTGAACAGCTCTTGACGGTCAGCATGTCCCAGGGTTTTGCCGTCCTGCCACTTCATCAAGGGGATGCCTATCCGGGCCTTCGGGTCATTCCCTTAGCCGACGCTTTTACCGAATATGCCGTCCTGGCGTATCGACAGGACGGCATGACTGAGGCTTTACAATGCTTCTTGTCTTTTTTTGCAGGGATGCCATAATTCACTCAAGGCGACGCCGCCGAGGATGAGGACGGCGCCGAGCCACTGCATGGGCGTCAGGACTTCACCGAGAATCAGGGCCGACAAGAGGAGGGCCGTGAAGGGCTCGAAATAGCCGCAGATAGAAACGCTCTGGGCCGACAAATGCTGAACGCCGGTAAAATAGAGGGCATAGCCGAGTCCCGTATTGACGATGCCTAATATGGCCATGTAGGATAGGTCTTGGAGGGTTAAATCGACGGCCGGAGCCGGGATGGTATAGGTGACGGCGCCGACGAGGAGTGAGGCGACGACGAGCTGACAGGCCGGGGCAAAGAAGCCCGTCATGGGCTTTGCCTTTTTCATGACGATGATCAAGAGGGCAAAGCAGACGGCGCCGAGAAAGCCGCAGGCGACGCCCCAGGACAGGCCGTGAGCCTGGAAGTCGGCTCCGTTGATGGCCATGATGCCTAAGGTGACCAAGATCATGGCTGTGACTTTGGGAAGGGTGAAGGGTTCTTTAAAGACGAACCGAGACAGTATCATGATTAAAATGGGCCCGATATAGCACAAGAGGGTGGCTAAACTGACGCCGATCTGCTGGTAGGCTTCATAGAGAAAAATCCAGTTTCCGCCCAGAAAGAGGCCGGCCAAGACTAAGAGCAGCCATTCTCTTGGCGTCATCTGATGGAGGGTGCTCCATTCATGGCGAAAGGTCGTCAGGACCATTAGAAACAGGCTGCCCAGGACCGTTCGGGTCAGGACGATTTCGTAGCTCGACAGCGGAATGTGGCTGGCAATGATGCCGTTGGTACCGTAGATGACCGTTGCCAGCATGAATTTTACATAGGCGTCTTTCATAGAGATGCCTCCCTTCACAGTTGCTGTTTTTACTATAGCATATCCGCTCTCGCCTGTCTGTAGGTTGAAAAAGGTCAAACGTTTATCCGGAAAAGATTTTGTGGTGATGGCACGCGACTTTTCAAGAAAGGACGGGACTGTTGACAAGGAAAATTTTCTGTGATAAAATGCCTCCCGTAGAAACATGTTAACTGCATATATAGATTACCGCCGGGTACGCGATACGATTCCAGTAGGCCTTTGTTGGAATCGTGCAGCGTGCCTTTTTTTTAGAGAAGGAGAGGATTTGTATGTCTTGGATTTACTTATTGATCGCCGGTATTTTAGAAATGGGCTGGGCCGTCGGCCTGAAATATACTCACGGGTTTTCACGACTCATGCCCAGTGTCCTTACATTGATCGCCATGGCCGGCAGCTTCATCTTTTTGAGTCTGGCCCTGCGTCATCTTCCCATCAGCATGGCCTATGCCATTTGGACGGGTATCGGTATCGTCGGAACCGTCATCGCCGGCCTGATTTTCTTTCAAGAATCTCTGTCGCCCTGGCAGGTCTTGTCGGTGGGTCTCATCGTCGCCGGCATCGTCGGACTGCGTGTGACCAGCGGCGCATAGAAGTCTCTGTAGAGCCGTGTTTGGCCGTATGCCGGGGTCTATGATTGTGGTATAATAAAAAAAACGCCGACTATCGCGGCAGAGAAGAGAGGTATTCATCATGAGTATGCAGCATCAAGAAGAAATCACGTGTCCTGCTTGTCAAAAGGCCGGGAATTTTACCGTTTGGGACAGTGTCGACATCGTCGAAAATCCGGAAATGAAAGACAGCATCGCTTCCCTGGAAGCCTTTCACTATCACTGCCCGCACTGCGGCACGACGGTCAATATCGACTACGGTTTCTTATATCACGATGCCGATCGCCGCTTCATGGTCTTCTACGGGCCGACCGAAAATGACGAACAGCGGGCCGACCGCGATATGACGGAGAATCACCAGGTCTTTGAGAAAATGAGTGCCAATCACTATGTCTTCCGCTTGGTCCGGACGAAAGAAGATTTGCTGGAAAAAATTACGATTTTCGAAGCAGGCCTCGATGACCGCCTGATGGAATTGACGAAGGCCGCGGCATTGGCTCAATTTAAGGAACCGGATAAGGAATTTAAGGTTACGAGCTGCCACTTCGTCAGTCAAGATGACGGCTCCCTTCGCTTGGTATTCTTTGACAAGGCTTCAGAACAAGGCGCTTATATCGACTTTCAGGAGGGACTCAGCCCCTTGTACAGTCAGTTTGAACAGTCCTTATCGGAAAATCTGCCGAAAGAAGAACCGGCTCTGGCCCGCATCGATCAGGCTTGGACTCAGGATTTCTTGAATACCTACGTATATAACTAAAAGGAGGGATTCTTATGTCCCAATTAGTCGTCGTCATTCAATGTGATATCGTTACAAAGCGCTGCAGCGGCTACGCCTGCATGAATACCTTCGCCAACCGCGTGGACACCATGGCCGACTATCCCGCCGATACGCGGTTTCTCATGATGACCTGCGGCGGCTGCTGCGGTGCCGGCATCGCGGCTAAGCTCGAGAACTTGACCCGGAAGATAAAGCGGTACGGCGATAAAAAAGAAAACGTCACCATCCATTTCGCCTCGTGCGTCGTATCCGATTCGTATCATCGGCCGCCCTGTCCCTTCCGAAACTACATGGCGCAGATCATCGAGCGCAAAGGTTATCCCTTAGTCCTGGGGACGTATATTTCTAAGGCTGCTGAAGCCAAGAGGAAGAAGGGCATCTATCGTGGATTCTAAGCTGAAAAGAGGTCTTTCGGCAGGCCTTATGGGGGCAGTGCTCTTGAGCCTGCCCTTTTTCGTGCCCTTCCCGGTTCAGGCCGAAGCCGGCGTTGATAAACAGGCTGTCGAGAAAGCTCCTTGGCAGATGCTGCCCCCTTATGATCGGCCCTTCCTGGATGTCCCGGAAGGATCCGATACGATTATGGGGCCGGCGACGGTGTCTCCCGAGCAGATGGTTCGCTTCATCCGTCAGCGCAATGGCAATCCTAAATTAAACGCTCCCTTAGAAGACGTCGTACAGGCTTATTACGACGAAGCCGGCCGCGAAGGGATCCGCCCGGATGTGGCCCTCTGTCAGGCCTTGAAGGAGACGGGCTACTTTGCTTATGGCGGTGACGTCTCGCCCGAGCAAAATAACTTCTGCGGCCTCGGTGCGACGGGAAATGGAGCGCCCGGCGCCAGTTTTGCAACGCCTCAGCTCGGCGTCCGCGCCCATATCCAGCATCTTTTGGCCTATGCCCGGACGGAACGGCCGAAAACGGCCATCGTCGATCCGCGCTACGAACTCCTCGTTCAGAATCATCCCGAACTCTACGGAAAAGTATCGGCCTGGACCGGCCTCAACGGCCGCTGGGCCGTTCCCGGCAAGCATTACGGCCAGGAAATCCTCTGGATGTGGACCGAAGCTCAGACGCCGGACGGGAGCGATGATGACTTGCTGACGGGCTTTGAAAAGGTCGTCCTTCACCGTGATGACCCGGCGTCCTATCTCTATCGGGGCATCGTCTTCTTCCATAAAGGCTACTATTGGCTGGCCGAACAGGATTTCCGCCAAGCGGTAAAGCGAAATGAGACGTCTTCGGCGGCCTGGTATGATTTGGCCTTGACTCAGCAAAAAAGAGGGAGCCTCGACGATTCCCTTATAAGTTATGATAGGGCGATTGCCATTCGGCCCGAATTTTTAGAAGCCTGGTACAATCGCGGAATGCTGGCCATGGACCTCGGAAAAGATGAAGAAGCCCTGCGCTCCTTCCGAGAAATCCTCCGCTTTTCACCGCAGTCGGCAGACGCCGCCAATGCCATGGCCGTCTTATACTTCCGGCAGGGAAAATACGACGCCGGCAGCCGGGCTTTCACCGAAGCCGGACGAATCAATACGGCCAATGAACGCGTCCATGAGAACCTTCGTCTCTTCCGTGAAGAACTGGATAAATAGAAGATAATAGGATAAGTGCTGACCGGGTTCTGATCTCATGAACGATTTCTTTTACGACATCGTTTCTCCTTGCAGCAGTGACCATAATCGGGTTCCTGTTTAAAGACTTAGTTTGAATCTATAACATGTTTTGACGAACAATAAATAAAGCGTGAATCACGAAAGAGGGCTGCCGTTTATGAGGCAACCCTCTTTTTTTTTAGAAATTATAAATTGGCCATTTCTGTGACCACATCGAGAAAGACATTTGCTCCGTTAATGATTGCTTCATCCGTCGTATATTCGTCCGGATTATGACTGATTCCTTTCACACTGGGAACAAAAATCATAGCTGTCGGACAGATGCGTGCCATCATTTGAGCATCTTGACCGGCACCGGAAACCATGCGGCGTACTTTTAGATTTCGTGATTTTGCGACAGATTCAATCTTTTTGCATAAACCTTCGTCGAAGGGGACAGGATCGAAGTTTGTCATTGGCTGTATCGTAATTTTTACATGATCTGTTTCTTCTAAAGTTTTCAGATAGTCTAATAAGTATTTCTCATCGTTGTCGAGTTTTTCTTTTTTCGAATTGCGAATATCGACGGTGAAATCTGCTTTTGAGGGGATGACATTTACTGCGTTCGGCTTAAAGGCGATTGTACCGATTGTAGCTACTCCGCCAGATTTCTCGACCATTTCTCGACAGAAAACATTTATCTTTGCAGCTGCCAGCCCGGCATCAATGCGCATATTTGTAGGCGTTGTCCCTGCGTGATTGGCAACGCCGTCAATGTGTATTTTCATCCAGTGGATGCCTTGCAGATTATCGACAGCACCGATGTCATAGCCTGCAGCATCCATGATGGGACCCTGTTCAACATGCAACTCAATAAATGCTGAAGGCGTGACAAAGCCAGGTGCGACGGTACCTCCATAACCGATGCGTTTCAATTCATCTCCGAGAATTGTCCCGTCTGTACCCACCGTGGCCAGCGCCTTTTTGCAGCTGAGGCCGCCGGCATATACTAAAGATCCCATCATATCGGGTGCGTATCGCACGCCTTCTTCATTCGTAAAAGCACCTACGATAATCGGCCGTTTCGTCCGGATTCCTTGTTCCTTCAGCGTGCGAATGACTTCTAAGCCTGAAAGTACGCCTAAGCAGCCGTCGTATTGACCGGCATTGATGACCGTATCGATGTGGGAGCCGACCATGAATGGCGGGATATTTTTATTTTCTTCCGATTCCCAAATGCCAAAAATATTGCCAATATAATCAATAACGACTTTTAAACCGGCCTCTTTCATTTTACCGACGACATAATCGCGACCTTCTTTTTCTGTGTCAGAAGCGGCTAGTCGAGTACGGCGTCCATCGGTTCCAATCCCTATTTTTCCTAATTCTTTGAGCTCTGTCAACAAGCGCTTTCCGTTGATTTCTGTCATGATAAAACCTCCTGTGTAAATATTGTACTGAATTTATTTTCAGTTTCATTATAAGGAGGTATCGAGTCGTTTTATATATTTTTTTTGCCGATAAATATCGTAATATTGAGGTATAAATTTGTCGAAAGCGTTCGAGCGTGATACACTGAATCTAATATTTTATGGTTGCTTTTATCAAGGGAGAAATCATTATGCAGGTCACGGATATCGCTGTTACCAAGGAAAATAGGGAATCTACGCGTCATGGAAGCGCTGCTTTTCCTATCGCAGTCTATTACTCCATTATGAGTAAAAATATTTTAGGATATACAAAACTTCACTGGCATGAGGAAATACAGTTTTGTCTTGTTGTGCGGGGCGCCATTGAGTTTCATGTCAGTGAGCAGACTTATCGATTGGAGACCGGGGATGGGATTTTTATTAACAGCAGTTATTTGCATATGGCAAGGCCTTTGAGGGATCCGGACAGTACCTATATTTGCATGGATCTGGGGCCACAGCTGTTGAGTGGTTTTACAGGAAGTATTATCGAACAACAATATCTTTTGCCTTTTTTGAGTGATGCAGCTTTTTCACACTGCGTCCTGCGTCAGCAAGTAGATTGGCAGAAAGCTATTCTGGATGAAATACGTTGGATTTATAAATGGAATGAAGAAAAGCATCTGGCATATGAAGTGGAGATTTTTGCGCATTTGCAAATCATGTTTCTTTCTCTTTTGCGTCATCGTCCGGACGTACCGACTGTGCGTCGGAAATCGAAGGCTAATATCGTCGTCCAACGTATCATCAGTTATATTGGGCAGCATTATCAGGAAAAGATTACCCTCCAAGATATTGCTGGCCATGCTTCTTATGCGGAAAGTGAGTGCTGCCGTATTTTTAAAAAATTTACTGGCGATTCAATTTTCTCCTATTTGCGTGCCTTCCGATTAGAACAGAGTACGTATCTGTTGACGCGCAGTACTATTTCTGTCAGTGATATAGCCTATACTTGCGGTTTCAGTTCTACTAGTTATTACATTGAAGCCTTTCGAAAGCAGTTTGGACTGACACCACTTTGTTATCGCCAGCAACATGAAATAAAATAATATCTCAATACAGTGGTATTTTTTGAAAAAATTTCCATATCCTTAGACGGTGCTTTTTCTTATACTGATATTAAGAATAAAAATAAAACGACGAAGGAGGTAGTATTTATGGAAAGTGGTACACTTGCTCAACATCTTCTGACTTGGCGCCACGAACTGCACCGTCATCCTGAAACAGCCTTTCAAGAAGTGTGGACCGGTGATTTTATTTCAACTCAGTTAGAAAAGATGGGAATTTCCGTAACTCGGAATGTTGGAGGCACGGGACTTGTCGGGACCTTGACCTTCGGCAGTGGCGAAGGTACGATTGGTTTGCGTGCTGATATGGATGCTAATCCCGTAGGTGAAGAAGGGAATCCCGACTGGAAATCACAGAATCCGGGAGTTATGCACTCTTGCGGTCATGATGGCCATGTTGCTCAGTTATTGGGAGCTGCTGAAATATTGGCAGAAAAAAAGAATTTCAACGGAACTGTGTATTTTGTTTTTCAACCAGCTGAAGAACCGGGTAAAGGGGCACAAGCTATGTTAGCCGACGGTTTGCTGAAAAGATTTCCTATGCAGGAGATTTATGGACTGCATAATATGCCGAATATCCCTACCGGGAAAGTACATGTACGAAGTGGCGGTATTATGGGCAGTGAAGATAATTTTACCATCCAAATTCATGGGAAAGGGGCTCATGCTTCCAGCCCTCATATGTCTATTGATCCTTTAGTTACTGCTTCGGAAGTGATAATAGCATTGCAAACCATTGTTTCACGTACCGTCAATCCTGTAGATCCTCTTGTCATTTCCTGTACGGAATTATACATGGATGGCGCACATAACCTTATTCCTTCAAACGTAACGATAAAAGGTGATGTGAGAAGTTATTCTCCGTCTGTGCAGGCATTGGCGGAGTCACGTATGCGTGCTGTTAGTGAAAATATTTGTTCTTTGAACGGTGCAGACTGTGAATTCACGTATACGCATGAATTTGCACCGACGGTGAACCGCAAAGAACAAGTGGCGTATGTTGCAGAAGCTGCAGCCCAAATCGTTGGTAAAGATAATGTTGATGCGGATTGTTTGCCAGTCATGATTTCAGAAGATTTTGCGCATTATCTGGAACAGATACCGGGGGCTTTTTTCTTCTTAGGCAGCGGCGATGCAGACAGTGTGACGGACAACATCATGCTGCATAACACGAAGTTTGATTATAATGATAAAATTTTGACCAGTGGAGCAGAGATTTTAGCTAAGATTGCCTCTCTGCGGCTTCAGTAGGAGGTTTTAGTATGGAAGAATCAATTAAATTTACACATCGGATACATGAGGGGCAATTTTCTTCAGTCGATATGTTCAATCCGGAAGCGGCTCGAAAAGTTATGGATTTCCATAAGAGCTTTCCCGATTATCAAATAACGCCGCTTGTTCTTTTAAATGACTTTGCCTGCCGATTTGGAATCAGTGGCCTTTATGTAAAGGATGAAAGCACCCGTTTCGGCCTTAATGCTTTCAAGGGGCTGGGTGGCAGTTACTGTATCGGGAGCTATATTGCTCATCGGCTGGGGATGGATATATCCCGCCTTTCTTATGGTAAGATTACCAGTCAAGAAATTAAGGATAAAATAGGGACACTGACTTTCGTTACGGCTACCGATGGAAATCACGGACGGGGGATTGCGTGGACGGCAAAACGTTTGGGACAGAAGGCTGTTATTTACATGCCTAAGGGGAGTGCGGCAGAACGATTGAATAACATCCAGAAATTGGGGGCAGAAGCGACCATTACTGACTTTAATTATGATGATACTGTTCGTTATGCCAGTCAACAGGCCGAAAAAAATGGTTGGATTCTTGTACAAGACACAGCCTGGCCGGGCTACACGCAAATTCCGGGGTGGATTATGCAAGGCTATATGACTATGGCTTATGAAGCAATTCAACAGATGGGGAATGTTAAGCCGACTCATATTTTCCTGCAGGCCGGTGTCGGTGCGATGTCAGGGGCTTTAACCGGTCTTTTTAGTGCCTATTATGGAGATGAAAACCGCCCTTTAATCACTATTGTTGAACCGAATAAAGCTGACTGCATTTACCGTACTGCGGCTGCCAATGACGGAAAGCTGCATACCGTAACGGGAAATATGGAGTCGATTATGGCAGGGCTTTGCTGTGGTGAACCTTGTACTATTGGTTGGGATATCCTTAAAGACCATGCCGATTATTTTGTTTCTGTTCCAGATTGGGTTGCAGCAAAGGGGATGCGCATCCTGGGCAATCCCTTAGGCAGAGATCAACGTATTATTTCCGGTGAAAGTGGCGCGGCTACCACCGGCTTTGTTGCCGAAGTCCTACAGAATCCCAGTCTCGATTATCTGAAGCAAGAATTAGGAATTAATGATAATTCGACGATTCTTTGCTTTTCTACAGAAGGCGATACAGATGCAATTAATTATCGACATATTGTTTGGGACGGACTTTATCCTAGCTTCTAAAAATCTGTAAAAAATAAATAATAACTGAAAGAAAGCTGTGTATGACGTAATCTGAGTACATGGCTTTCTTTTTATTTTTTTGAAAACTCAATATAACTATATTTTTGAAAAATATTTGTATATAAGTACAGAAACTGATTTTATAAAATAGAATAAAAGAATTGATTCGAATGCATAATAACTATGGATGACACACAAAGTTTGGAGGAGATGTGCTGTGTTTATGGAAATTATTCGTAACATCAATGGAATTTTTTGGGGGTGGTTGGTTGCTGGTATTTTATTAATTTTTGGCATGTTTATTACCATGCGCCTTAAATTTCCGCAGATTCGGTATTTTTCAAAATTAATCACAAACCTGAGTGCAAAGAATTCAACGAAAGGCGGTGTTTCCGGGTTTGGCGCCCTCTGTGCAGCTGTTGGCGCTGAAGTTGGTACAGGAAGCTTGGTAGGGGTAGCAACAGCACTTGCTTCCGGTGGGCCGGGAGCCATCTTTTGGATGTGGATTACCTCGTTGTTGGGAATGCCGATTATTTTTAGTGAAGCTGTTTTAGGGCAAATTTTCCGCGTTAAGAATGATGATGGCACCTATCGCGGCGGTCCGGCTTACTATATGTCAAAAGGGCTGCATAGTCGCCTTTTAGCAACTTTATTCTCGATTTCTTTGATTATCGGGATCGGTTGTATTTATGTTATGATCCAGAGTAATTCGATTGCCACATCTGTTACGGGGATTGTTGATTATCATCCGGGGATTGTCGGTATCGGATTGATGATCTTGGTTGCTCTGGTTATTTTTGGAGGCATAAAACGCCTTGCAGAAGTTGCTTCCTACGTTGTACCTTTTATGGCATTGATTTATTTATTGCTGGCGCTCTTTGTTATTTTCACCCATTTACATGCCTTTTTTGACATGATCTGGTTGATTATCAGTTCGGCTTTAGGTATTGGTCAAGTCGCCGGAGGTGTTGCTGGTTATACGGTACAGCAGGCCTTCCGTTACGGCATTGCACGAGGCTTGTTCAGTAATGATGCCGGTAATGGTACGACGCCAAGTATGCATGCAGCTGCTAATGTTAAGCATCCTGTCAACCAGGGACTGAACGGAATGTTGGGCTGCTTTGTAACAACCATTGTTGTCTGTTCCTGTACGGCTTTCTGTATACTTCTCTCCGGGGAGTTAAGTAGTGGTGCTACAGGCATTCAATTGACACAGGCTGCTTTTGCTGTTTCTTTCGGCGACTGTGGAAAATGGATTGTATTTTTTGCCATGTTTCTTTTTGGCTATACAACGTTGTTAGCGGATATCTATTATGGTGAAGTTAACCTGTCCTACCTGATTCCCAAAGGGGGAAAGAAGCTGAGTACTCTTTGGCGAATTTTCTCTTGCCTCCTTATTATTGTCGGAGCCTGTCTGCCTGTTCCCAGCCTTTGGGAAATGGCTGACTTTAGTACAGCCTTCATGGTATTTTTTAATATTATTGCCCTTGTAGGACTCTCTAGATACGTCGTTTTTGTTTTAAAAGATTACGAAACGAAGAAAAAACAGCAGGAAACACCGGAATGGAATTATGATATTAGTGTTATCGATCAATATAATGCTGCAAAAAATGACAGATAAATTACTATCATCGATAACTGAATTTGACGTTCATCAACTTTTCATCAATTCTTTTTAAGGCTATTTTTAAACGGTCCATTGACTCGAGGATGCCAATGGACCGTGCCTTTTTATGTTACATTCGGAATCATGTCCGTGTGGAATTATTAAATTTATTCGCCATTCGTAAATCGCATATAGATAGACGGCCTGTTTGAAATATAAAAAGACAAAAGATACAACGAGGCAGTGACATATCTTTTGTCTCTTGCTGGCTTTTGAAAAAGACGGTTGATGATGTATCTGTTTCTAATAATTAGCTGATGAATTTTATAGGTGTATTTCTTTATCGATGATTTTCTGGATGATGCCGGCGTGGTGGGTGGCTACGATGAGGGTCTTTCCGGCTGCTTTCAGGCTGGGCAGGAAATCTTCCAGCCAGGTAAGGCCGTCGGCGTCGAGGTAGCTTTCGGGCTCATCCATGGTCCAAATCTGGGGATTCATGGTCAGGATGGAGGCTATGGCCGTCCGTTTCTTTTCGCCGCCGGACAGGGAGTAAGGAGCCCTGTCGGCCAGTTTCGTAAGACCGAGGAGTTCCAAGGCGTCATCGACGCGCTTTTTGACGTCTTCGGAAGGGAGGCCCATTTGAACGGGACCAAAGGCCAATTCTTCGCGGACGCTGCTGCAAAAGAGCTGCGAATCGGGATGCTGCCAGATATAGCCGATGCGCTGGTGAAACCATTTTGAATAGCGATGGTCGCGCATCTTAGCCGTCGTAATTACCGTGCCGTCAAAGGTATAGGTCCCGAGCTGCGGGAATATAAGGCCGTTCAACAGCCGCAGGAGGGTCGATTTGCCGGAGCCGTTGGGGCCGGTGAGGAGGACGGCCTGACCGGGTTCGATCGTCTCCGTCAGGTGACTGAGAATGGGTCTGTCGTCATAGGCAAAACAGACGTCGTCGAGAATAATCATGAAAGAACTCCTTCCAAACGGACGAAGAGATAGACATAAGATAAGAGCATCAGGAGCAGCACACCCGTGGCCGGCGACAGGGCCCGCCTTTTTCCCTCGTCATAGACGTGGTATTCGCCGGTAAAACCGCGGCAGCGCATGGCTTCATAGAGGTCCTGCGACAGGCGCTGGGACTTTTGCAGCATCATGCCGGCGACGCCGCTGAGCGCCGCTTTTTTATCGGGATTGTGGCCGACAGAGCGAAGTTTCAAGGCGGTTAATAGTTCTGCCGATTCTTGGCCGAGGATGGCGATATAGCGAAGGGTCGTATCCAAGATGAAAATGACCAGCGACGGGACATGAAAGGTCCTGAGGGCTGCCGTCAATTTGTGCCACGACACATTTTGCTGGAGGAGCATCAGACAGAGTACGGTGAGACAGGTTTTACAGGGCAGGAGAAAGACGTGGCGTCCGTTGCCGAGAAATAAGGCCGGGGTGACGATGACGGCACAGACGGCCGATGCGGCCAGGGCTGCCGCCAAGGTCGTCCGCAGCTGACGGCCGGGATGGAAGGCCAGAAGGACCAATTCACCGGCCAGGACGGCCCAGAGAAAAGCCATGGTCCGACAGAGGACTATGAGCAGAATCATGACCAGCGTAGTGATCAGGGCCGGACCGGCACCGACGTTCCAGCGGGACGGGCCGTGCTGTTGGCGCAGGGCTTTCAGCACCGAGACTAAGCGCAGGAGGGAGCGGGAAATGAAATAATCCCGGTCACGGCCGGGATTATATGTTTCTTCGCGCTGTACCCATTCGGGGAGCTTCATCGTTCAGGCCTCCTAATGTTGAGACGGCGTGTCAAACGACGGCTTAGCCGGCAGGAAGGACGCGATGACTTTAAAGATGATGATCAATAAGGCCGTGCCGACGAGGGCGGAAATGATGTAACCCAAGGCGTCGGGGAGGCCGGCAATGGCGTAGTCCGGCATGAGGACATCAAAGGAAAAGCCGTTTTCCATACCGGCCGGGGTATAACCTAAGGAAGCGCCGAAGGAATCCGTTTCAGCCAGTTCTTCCACATCCCATTCGCCCCATGCCGTACCGGCAGCCAAGAGGCCTAAGGGTGTGGCCAAGATGAGGGCAGCCAAGAGTCCGAAGAGAGATTTACTCGACGAAGCCGGAGCCGTCATATGGAACAAATCGGGAGAGGTCTTTTTGAGATAAGCCAGGACGCCTGTCGTAAAGATGACTTCAGCCAGGCCGAAAATCGTGATGTGGCCGATCATCATGGCCGGAATGGAAATCGACAGGGGGTACGGGCAGTACAAGGCTTGACCGGCGGCATCGGTGAACAGTAAGGGCTGGATGCCGAACTCAACAGCAGCACAGAAGGCGGCCACATTGATGCCGACGTAGGAGCCGATACCGGCGGCGATGATATCCGAAGAAATGAGTCTTTTTACGCCGTGATAGACGAAATAGCCCGTAAAGGGCAGGGCAAAGGCCATGTTGAAACTGTTGGCGCCAAAGGCTAAGATACCGCCGTCGCCAAAAAAGAGGGCCTGAATGAGAAGGGCTACACTGACGGAGAGACAGGCCGCATACGGCCCGAGGAGGATGGCGATGAGCGTGCCGCCGACGGCATGGCCCGTCGTACCGCCCGGAAGGGGAACGTTGAACATCATAGCCAAAAAGGAAAAAGCCGCAGCCACGCCGAGGAGG
This sequence comes from Megasphaera sp. UBA1696, assembly GCA_002319965.1. Lineage (GTDB taxonomy): Bacteria > Bacillota > Negativicutes > Veillonellales > Megasphaeraceae > Megasphaera. The sequence goes on along the minus strand of DCJQ01000004.1, from coordinate 410 downwards.
GGCAGCTTTTCACGGGGCACCGTTTCCTTGACCTTACGGATCGAAAGCAGCCAAATGGGAACCATGACGGCTCCGAGGACACCGCACGTCGAAGGGCTCAGATAATTCTCAGGGATATGCATTGATAATAACCTCTTTTCCACGAATAGTTTAATATAGTATTATTTTACTGAAAAAAAGGAAGAAATATAAGCCCATAGGGGGGATATGAATTTAGTCTTCTTTTAGCGGAACAGTCCGTGCTCAGGGAAAAGAACTGATAGCATATAGTCTTATTTACGTTTTGGTCGAGGAACAATTTTTTCTTGTACCGCAGTGGATTTTGCGTTACAATAAGGACGTATTGGGGCATTAGCTCAGCTGGGAGAGCGCAAGGTTCGCAATCTTGAGGTCAGGGGTTCGATCCCCCT
>DCJQ01000046.1 GCA_002319965.1 Megasphaera sp. UBA1696 | reverse complement strand
AATCCCATATTGGTGGGATATTTTTTCATAACTACCCTCATCATTGAGATAGGCAGTGACAAGTTTCAGTTTAAATTCAGTGCTGTATTTCACCATAAAAAATGACCCCCTAAAGCTAGATTTTAGGTCCAACTTTAGGGGGTCGGTTTAACGGTAATCGGAGGTCTTTTCACAGCCTTAGGGGCTACTGTTTTTGAACACGGCTCATCGTATCTTGCGCAAAAGCTCGAGCCTGATCGAGGTTCAATTCGCTTTCATCGACGGGAACCTGCATGTATTTATCCTTATCCGTCCAGGTGACATAGGTTCCGATGACGCCACTGCCGGGTTTTAAAAGTTCCACAGCACCGCGCAGGTGTTTCGAAGCCTGGTCCGAATAGGGATCATCATGAAGGGTTGCAAAAACAGCTACGTTGTTGTTTTTAATCTGTCTCAAAGCTTCCTGACCCTTGGGATCAGCCTGATCTTTATCGCTCCAAAAGCCGACGAAAACGCAGTCATAGCCGGAAAGATCTTTCGGCATTTCATCGACGCTGACGCAGGGCGTCCCTTCGGGAAGACCGGATACAACGGCCTCGGCAATCTGTTTGGTGCGGCCGGTCTGGGATGAATATACTACAATGGCGTTCATCTCAACATCTCCTTTTACTATGTAATATTTTAATACTATTTTAATATTCATTGATATTTATTATCGTTTATTGTAGTATATCATGAAACAGCCGCATTTGTCCAATAGTTTTTTTATTAATAATAAGTTTATTTTTTATAATATTAAGTACAAACTTTAAACAATAAAGTTCGCATGACTTATACCTGCTTTATGAAAATAAATTCTCAAAAATCAGAAGGTTGTTCAATAACCTTGCCCGGATTCAGGATCCACTTAGGATCTACGGCACTTTTCAAGGTCTTCATCAGGTCGAGTTCAGCCGGGTCCGTATATTCTTCCATATATTTGAGCCGCTTCAAACCGATTCCGTGTTCGCCGGACAGACGACCGCCCAGATTATATACATAAGTATACGCCGTCGACCGGAACTCCTTCAATTGCTGCTCCCAAGCGTCATCGCTCATATCACATTTTAAAATCTGAAAATGCAGTTTGCCGTCGCCGGCGTGGGCCAGGCAGAAGATACGAAAGTCGTATTTTTTACTTTCGTTGACCAAATGCTGAATGCAGTCAGCAATCTTAGGAACGGGAACGACTAAATCTTCCGACGTAGCCACTTTCGAAAAAGCCCGCGTACTTTCCAGGCAGTTGCGGCGGACCTTCCATACCCGGTCGTCGGCTTCGACGATATCCGTAGCCCCGCATTCTTCACAGACGGCAGCCAGTTTTTCCATCTTATCGTCCAATTCATCTTCGTTGAAGGTTTCGATTGAAATGATGTCGTAACAGCCGTCTTCGTAATGGGGCAGCTTTAAGTCGCTGTAATCGCTGGCGCTGCGGACGAAATTGTTGTCCATGAATTCGACCGACGTCGGGTTGAGGCCGGCCTTAATGAGTTTCGGGACCAGGGCCGTCGCCTTGGCAAGGTCGGTAAAGACGGCCAGGACGTCGAGTTTATACGGCGGCAGGGGCACGAGCTTCAGCGTCGCCTTGGTAATGATGCCCAACGTCCCTTCGGAACCGATGATCAGCTGATCCAGGCAGAAGCCCGTAGAGCACTTTTGAAGGGTCGCACCGAGGTTTACGATTTTACCCGTCGGCAAGACGGCTTCGATGGCATAGACCTGGTGGCGCGTCGTACCGTAACGGACGGCTTTATTGCCGCCGGCATTGGTTGCCAGGTTGCCGCCAATGAGACAGCTGTCGGAACTGCAGGGGTCACCGGCATAAAGCAGTCCCTTTTCGCGGGCTGCATTCTGGATGTCAATCGTCCGAACGCCGGCTTCAACGGTCATATACATGCCGTCTTCGTTCAGCTCAAGGATTTTGTTCATCCGTTCCATGAGCAGGACGATGCCTTCATAGGCCGGAACGGCACCGCAGCTGACACTGGTACCGGCACTGCGCGGCGTGACCGGTACGCCAAATCGGTTGGCAATCTGAAGGACTTCGGATACCTCTTCGGTATTCGCCGGCAAGACGACGACTTCCGGCGTCCGCCAAAAAGACGGGGCCAGGCTTTCATCCGACTTATACACGTCGAGGACGGTCGGATCGGTCTTGACGTATTTATCGCCAACGGCATTTTTTAAAGCTTCTAACACTTCATCGGTAACCGGATTATATGTTTTCATCGTAAAATCCCCTTTGCTGTTTCGCAGAAATGGAACTGAGGTTTCGCCCAGCGCAACTGCATTTTTTTAATTTTATGATTATTATAGTACAGGCGCCCCTATTTGTCTCGAAAATTTCAAAAAAAGGATATATCCCTTTATCATTTTATTTATATCTTCCCTCTATCTTAAAGAAAAGTTAAATCCATGGGTTTTATATAAAAAAAAGAAGCTGTCTTAAAAGACAGCTTTCTCTATCGATCGCACGCGACGGCAGATGCTGAAAAAAAGTCCTTATAGCACGGGAAAGGTCGCTGCCGCATGGCCCATGACGGTAACGGTATAATCCTCAGGAAGGTTTTCCTGCGCTTTTTCCCAAGCCTCTTCCAAAGATGCCGCCGGAATGAGGCCGCTCTGACGAATGATATCAAAGTTTTCAGGCCGGGTTACGACATAGACGGCCTGCATGGAACGGAAAATGCAATGGGACTTGAAGGCTACAAAGGCCGGAATGGAAAAGTCGGCCCGTAAGTCCCGTTCAAAAGCCGCCATGTCGCTGCGGAAGAACCAATCTGTGAAGACGGCCGGTTCTTTGATATCGGGGCAGTCGAGGGTGAGGATCATCGTGCCGCCGGGCTTCGTCGCAAAAACAGCATTCATGGGGGCCTTCATGCTCTGATAGAGGTTCATGTCCTTGGGATAGCCACCGGCAGAGGCCAAGGTGATATCTGCTTTTTCAGCAATGGGCACGCTGGCAAAGGAAAGAAGGTCATCACAGCCCTTCTTCCAGGCTGCATACCAGTGACCGCCGACGACTTCGGCCAGATCCCCGTCTGCCGAAAAAACGGTATTGACCAGGAAGCAGGGATTCAGCAGTGCCGCGGCCTGCTTCATATCGTCGTGAAGGGGGTTATCCTCTAAGAGACTCGTTTCACAGCGTTCATTGCAGCCGCCGCCAACGTCTTCCGTGAGCGCCAAGGCATGGTTGCGCATGATTGTTTCATAGCCGGCAATCCCCGGCAAAACAGCCTTGCGGCCACCGCCAAACCCGGCCATGGGATGGAAGGATACAGCACCGGTTACGATGACCTTATCGGCCCGAACAGCTTCGGCATTAAGCCAGACATCATTGCCGTGGGTCGTCGTACCGACTTTCAGAAGATTATCCTTATCGCGGCAGTCATGATTGATGATGGTAAGGCGACTTACCATGTCTTTACCGCAGACCATTTCATCTTCTTCCGGCGTATGAGCCCGGTGAGTCCCCTGAGCCGTAATGACCTTGATCTGCTCATCAGGAATACCGGCCAGATTCAATTCATTTACAATGACCGGCAGCATCTGTGCCGTATGGACAGGGCGCGTGATGTCACTGACGATGATGGCAACCGTATCCCCGGGCGCTACGACGTCGGCCAAGGGAAGGCTGTCAATGGGTTGGCGCAGGGCCTTTCGGACAGCGGCGGCCTCATCGGGGACGGCATTTACATGATTCCCATGTAAATCATATAATATGTGTGTTTCATCAAGGGAAATCGTCTGTTCCCCTTTCCCAAAGGGAAGTGAATAGGTTTTCATAAAAAAAGTACCCTTCTATCAAAATAGATTCCAATGTCCCATATACAAGGCGACAAGGGAGCGTATGAATAAACAGACAAACAAAATATAGGTCAAAACATAGAGAAAGTTTTCAAAGTCTTCCATGTGCTCAGAACGTTCATGAATTTCGTGAAAATGCTCGAGTAAAAAATGTCCCATTTGAAAGTCCCTTCCTTATCCGTCTTGATGAGGGAATAATTCATGGACGCGTCGAGCCGACTCTTCATCTTGGCGAATCCCTTTCAGCAGGGTGCGTTCTGAATTTTCCATATGTTTTTTAGCCACTTTTCGCGCCATGGCGCTATTATGATCGGCAATATTTTCTACCATCTGCCGATGTTCCTCCCAGGTTGCCGCCAGACGGCCGGGATAGTGCATGGAAATGGAGCGAAAGCGCAGCATCTGTTCGCGTAAATTGTTCAAGATATCAACCAAACGCTGATTGCGGCTGGCGTGGTACAAAACGTCGTGGAAGCGAATGTCGGCATCGACAATCTTGTCAAACTGGTCATTGTCAATATATTCATTGATTTCGACGAGGATGCGTTCCAAATACTCTAATTCATCCGGCGTAATTCGCTCGGCAGCAAGGCCGGCTGCCAGTTCTTCCAAGGCACTGCGGATTTCGAAAACCTGAGCGATATCCTTTAAAGAAATATCGGCTACATAGGTTCCGCGCCGCGGCACCATGACGACGAAGCCTTCAAGTTCCAATTTTCGGATAGCCTCGCGAATAGGTGTCCGGCTGACGCCGAGTTCCTCGGCCAACTGGATTTCCATCAACCGCTCACCGGGCTTCAATACGCCGTCTTTAATAGCCTGACGCAAGGCCTCGCTGACGACTTCCCGCAGCGGTCGGTAAGCATCTAATTTTATCGGTTCTAAGGCATGCCTTTTCGTTTGCTTTTGCATCGATCAGTATTCACCGTCCTCTCGTTTCACTATGGTAGTCATATAGGTATCGACATCGGTCCAAGTCATCACCTGACGTCGTACGGCCTCTTCCCGCAGCGGCGGAACCAAAGCAAAGACCGTCGGTCCGCTGCCGGCCATGAGCGGCTGCAGCCCCAGAGAAGCAAGGCGTTCCCGGCACTGAATCACTTGAGGCACGTCAGGCATCACCAGTTCCTCAAAGGTATTGCCCATGGCGGTCGTCACAGATTCGAAATGGCCTCGCCGGATAGCCGCTTCAACGGCATCGACATCGATGGTGCCGGTCTTTTTTTTGCCGTCAAAGAGCGCGTAAGCCCGTTTCGTCTGTACGGCAACGCGAGGATGAAGCACGACGACAGGCCAGGAAGGCAGCGACGGGAGCCTTCGAAGCTGCTCGCCAATCCCGGTCCCGCGCATGGTACCGCCACAGATGCAAAAAGGCACATCGGCGCCAAGTTTGGCACCGATACGGCACAGTTCCTGCTGCGATAAAGAGAGCTTCCACAACCGATTCAGCCCTCGCAAAACAGCGGCACAGTCCGTACTGCCTCCGGCAAGGCCGGCGGCAATGGGAATCCGTTTTTTAATATGGATGGCTACCCGGTGATTGTCCTTTTTATATGGACAGAGAGCTTTCCATGCCCGGTAGGCCAAATTCGTTTCATCGCAGGGCAGTGACTCGACGGAACAGGTTAACTGAAATTCCTCCGCTTCCCTCAGCGTTACCGTATCACAGAGACCGATGGATTGAAAGATCGTATCGATATTGTGATAACCATCCTCTCGAGCGCCTGTAATCGCCAACGCCAAGTTAATTTTGCCATATCCGGTTTCTACTATTTCAGTCATACTGTCACTCCATGTATAAAATGTGCCCTGCCTTATTGATTAAAAAATTCTCTATGTTATAATGAGACAAAGCAGGGATTTACTGCCTTCACAGCATCCTGTACGAATGCACAGAAACTTCAATTATGCTATCATGATTATACCGTTTTTTCCTTTGCTTTACAATTGTTCATTCAAACTGGGGGAAAAATTATGAAAAACTTACTACCGGCACAGAATTTATTACCAGCCCAGACACTTTGGGAATTAGCGGTTCCTTACATTGCGTCCTTTGTCGGAAGCTTGGTCGTCGTCATCGGGATGAATGCGTTCTTCATCCCCTTCCATTTATTGAGCAGCGGCATCAGCGGCGCAGCGATCATGGTCTATTTTGCGACGGGACTTCCTGTCGGGACCGGGATATTCATCCTCAACATCCCGATCATGATTGCCTGCTACAAATTCATGGGACGGCGGTACACCTTACTCAGCATCGTCGGCACCATTATGCTTTCGATTTTAGCGGACGCCACGGCTTTCCTGTCGACGTGGAAGATCATGGATGATCCCATGCTCTCATCCATTACCGGCGGCATCCTGTCGGGCATCGGCTTTGGCATCATTTACAAATATAACGGCAACAGCGGCGGCCTCGACGTCATCGGCGCTATCGTCAAAAAATACTATTCCTTGGAAATGGGCACGGTCACAATGATTCTCAACCTGGTTATCTTGTCGGCAGCGGCTTACATGTTCTCCCTGGAAAGAGCCGTCCTGACCTTCGTCGCCATCTATATCGCCGCCTTCATTACGAATAAAGTCGTCCTCGGCCTGAAACAACGAAAAAGCGTTCTCATCATTTCCAACCGCTCGACACCCATCGCTCAGGTTCTCATGCGCTACATCGGTCATGGCGCCACCTATATCCACGGCCAGGGGGCCTATACCATGCAGGACAAGCGCGTCATCTACGCCGTCATCAAATTGACAGAAGTAGCCAAAGTCAAGGAAATCGTCAACAAACTCGATCCCCAGGCCTTCATGATCATCAGCGATGCCTCGGAAGTCGTCGGCCGCGGCTTCACCTCCTCTCCGGTCAAATATCACCAATACCCGGGCGATGCACTCTCCATGCCCCATACCCAAAAGAATATGCCTCCGGAATATTGATTTCTAGACCTTAAAACGCAGCTCCCATTCGGGGCTGCGTTTTTTCGTTCTAAACAGCCCTAAAAGCCTCTTGGCAAAAGTTTGCAGCCTCTTACCTACCCCAACGTTGAACCCTCCCTGTATCAGGCGGCAGGCAGCCTGATACACACAAGTCATCGAAGCCGTACCTGGAGAAAGAGGGCTCCTGAATTGCTTCGCCCTTTCAAAGCCTCCTCGAAACACGAAAATCTCGGGAATATGCCTGCAGGCTTTCGCCCGACACTGTCTCTCCTTTACGTTGTCGATTCCTCTCCATCCTAGAAGAGTCCCATAATTCCCCTTGCCGCTGCCCAAGACTCGTACGTTTTTTTTACAGAAACAAAGCCCTATAAGTTACGCCAAGCATAACTTATAGGGCTTTGTACTTATCAAAATCCGTGTCGCTTAGATGCGAATTTCGTTGGTATCGCGATAGATGAGCCATTCAGCAATGTTGTTTGCATGGTCAGCCATTCGTTCGATATATTTGATGACCAAAACCAAGTCGATGTAATCTTTGGAATTTTCCGGATGCTTGGTCATTTCGGCCGACAGGTCGAGCATCAGGTTGTTGAAAGCCTGGTCGACGATATCGTCTTTATCCCGCATAAATTCTGCTTGGGATGACGTGCCGCGTTCTTTATAGAAGTCGATGACGTCACTGACCATAGAGGACATGACACCATACATTTCCTTTACGCCTGCCGGCAAGGGTACGTCATGGTTAGTCTGTTTCAAGTGGATGACGTAGTGGCTGATATCAGCGCAATGATCGGCAATACGTTCTAAGTCGGAGAGGATTTTCAGCGTCGCCATCAAGCTCCGATAATCAGCCGCCACGGGACCTTGCATCAAACTAATCGTCAAGTCTTTTTTCATGCACGATTTGACCAGTTCATCGATGGCATCGTCGCCATCGAAGATACGCTGAGCCAATTCGACATCTTTGCGTTCCAAGGCCTTCCATGTGCTTTCTACGGCCTGTTCTACTTTCATGCCCAAGCCGATCATATCCTGCTTCAGCTCGGCCAATTCTTTTTCATAAATTTCCAGCATTAGTCCCTTTCCTCCTCTTAGCCGAAACGGCCGGTAATATATTCTTCAGTCTTGGGATTCGACGGATTGGTGAACATATCCAGTGTATTATCGTACTCAATAAGTTCCCCTAAGAGGAAGAATGCCGTTTTATCAGAAATACGGCGGGCTTGCTGCATGCTGTGGGTAACGATGACAATGGTATATTTTTCTTTTAATTCCAAGGCCAAATCTTCGATTTTCTGCGTCGAAATCGGGTCCAAGGCCGAGGTCGGTTCGTCCATGAGAATGACCGACGGATCTGCCGCCAAGGTACGGGCGATGCACAGACGCTGCTGCTGACCGCCGGACAGACCGAGAGCACTCTTACTGAGGCGGTCCTTCATTTCATCCCAGCAGGCAGCCTGGCGCAGGCTTCGTTCAACGATTTCGTCGAGTTTCTTCTTATCGTTGATACCCTGGACGCGGGGACCGTAGGCAATGTTTTCATAAACGCTCTTCGGGAACGGCGTCGGCTGCTGGAAAACCATGCCGACACGGTAGCGAAGGGCCAAGGGATCGACTTCTTTGAAGATATCCTGTCCTTCAAAGCGGATGTCGCCGGTGACACGGCAGCCTTCGACCCAGTCGTTCATACGATTCAAGGTCTTGAGGAAGGTCGACTTCCCGCAGCCGGAAGGGCCGATGAGAGCCGTGATTTCATTTTTACGGATTTTCATGTTGATGTCTTTTAATGCCTGGTACTCATCGTAGAAGAGGTCCATGTTGCTGACATCAAAGGTGTATTCCGCTGCACCGGTCGTGCTTTGTGCGCCAGCCTGCACAGCGTCAGCAGCCTGTTTCTTTTCAATAGTAGCTGCCGAAAAACCCGTCAGGGTCGTAGTAATTTCTGACATTAGTTGTTTCCTCCCATTTTCTTATCGATTCGATAGCTTAAATAGCGTGCCAGTAAGCTGAAGACCAAGACCATGATCATCAGGATTGCAGAAGATGCCGCAGCCTGCTGCGCTGCATCAGGATGAAGGGCTTCCGTACGCAGAGCCCAGATGTGCAGGGCCAAGGTTTCGCCGGGACGGAAGGGGTTAAGAGGACTCGACTTGGTCGTAATATCCCAGTTGCTCCAGTCAATATCCGTCGACATACCGGCGGTGAACATCAAAGCAGCTGCTTCACCGAAGCCACGGCCGGCAGCCATGATAAGGCCGGTCATAATACGGGGGAAGCAGGCCGGCAAGAGAACGTGCCAAATGGTCTGCCAATGGGAGGCGCCGAGGCCCAAACTGCCGTTGCGGTAGCTCGGCGGCAAGTTGCGCAGGGCATCTTCTGTAACCGACGTAACGAGGGGCAAGGTCAGAATGGATACGGCCAAAGCACCGGCCATGAGGTTCCACTGGGAACCTGTCATGACGATGAAGACCAAGTAGCCGAACAAGCCGACAACGATAGACGGCAGGGATGCCAAGGTTTCAACAGCCATTCGGACCCAATGGGTAATGCGGCCTTTTTTCGCGTATTCAGCAAGGAAAATACCTGCCGGAATACCGATAATCGCACTGGCAACCAAGGCTAACACGACTAAATAGATCGTATTAAAGAACATGTTTCCTAAGCCGGCACCGGTAAAGGATAAGAGTTGCGGTGTCATGCCGCTTACGCCGCTGACGACGACGTACAGAACGAAGGCAATCAGCAATACGACAGCAAAGGCTGCGCCACACGTAAAAAGTGCGGTCATCATTTTATCTTTACTTTTTTTGGTTTCAATACTTGTCATATTAACTCCGTCCTCCTTTTAATTCGGAAGCGGCATTGATCTGGTGGATAATAAAAATGAACAGGAACGACAGCAGGAACAAGAGCAAGGCCATCGTCCACAATGCGGCATTGTATTCGCCGCCTTCCATCGCGCCCCCCATATCCGCAGAGATTGCCGTCGTAAGCGTGCTGGCCGGCAGGAACAAGGACGTCGGGAAGACTTTCATCTGACCGATAACCATGGCAACGGCCAGGGCTTCGCCCAAAGCACGGGCCAGCCCCAGGATAATGCCGGTGAAAATACCGCTCTTAGCAGCCGGCAAAACGACGTGCGCAATCGTTTCCCAACGAGTCGCGCCGAGGCCGTAAGAAGCTTCGCGCCACGATTTGGGAACAGCTGCCATTGCGTCGGCAGCCATCGTCGTAATCGTCGGGAAAATCATGACGGCCAAGACGATACCCGCAGCTAATACGGAAAAACCGAAAGGCATAGGGAATATATGGCGCAGGGCCGGAATGAGCACTGTCATGCCGACAAAGCCATAGACAACAGAAGGGATGCCCGTAAATAATTCGATAGCCGGCTGAATCAGGCGGCGCCGCTGGGGCGTCGCGATTTCAGTCATATAGATTGACGAGGCCAGGCTGAAGGGCAAGGAAATAAGTAACGCCAGCAGACACGTAACCAGTGAACCTGCCAAGAACATAGCAGCCCCAACTTGACCGCCGCCTTCGGCCGTATCGCTCGGTTTCCATTGACCGGAAAAGAGAAATTCCGTTACGCTGTGGCCGAAAGTGAAAAACGTATCTGTACCTTTAACAAAGAGAAAAGCGCCAATGAGAAGCGGCACCAGTGCCATACCGATGCCGCAAATGGTGATGAACGTTTTGGCTGCTTTCTCGTTACGATGGGCCCTTTGGACCACCGTTTCGATTGCATTCATACCCGTTCCTCCAATAAATTAATGAACTTCTTTCGTCTGCATCTTCGAGCTTACGCCGTAGCCAAGTTCTTCGATACGTTTGCCGTATTCGGCACCCATGATGTATTCGATGAAGGCTTTAACAGCCGGTTTCGGATCTTTGCTCGTGTAGATATGTTCGTAGCCCCATACGCTGTATTTACCGTTGTAAGTATTTTCCAAAGTAGGTTCTACGCCATCGATGGAAACGACGCCGACGGAATCATTGTTCAGCAAGTACGGCAATGCGACATAGCCAATAGCACCGGGGTTCTGGGAAACGCTCTGAATCAGAATGCCGGAGTTATCCGTTTCAAGGGATTTGTTGTCGGCTTCTTCAGCACCGTTGATAGCATATTTCTGGAAGAGTGCGCGTGTACCGGAGGTCTTCGGACGCGTTACCAATACGATCGGCATATCCTGACCGCCAACATCTTTCCAGTTCGTAACTTTAGCCGTGAAGATGTCCTGCAGCTGCTGACGCGTCAAGTTTTTAACGCCTACGTCTTTATTGATGATCGTAGCAACGGTCATAACAGCGACTTTGTGGTCTTCCAATTTGTCGGCTTTTTCTTTATCGAGTTTCGTTTCGGCCGGTACGTCGGAGTTCCCCATATCAACAGAACCATCAGAAACCTGTTTCAGACCCGTACCGGAACCGCCGGCATTGAGGGTAATGGTGACGTCTTTGTTCGTTGCCTTGAATTTTTCAGCTGCGTCTTTAACTAAAGGCAGCAAGGCCGAAGAACCAGAGCCAGTAATACTTCCGGAAACGCTCGCTTGTTTTGACGAATCACTACTCTGCTGCTGACTTCCGCAACCAGCGACGCCAATAGCCATAGTGGCTGCCAAAGCGATGAGAACTAATTTTTTCAACTTCATAACGAAATCCTCTCCTTTAAATAAAAGAATCTGAAAGATGTTCCTGATTCTGAATACAGTCTTATCCTATCAACAGGATGTAAGGTTTGGATGTATGTATTGTAAAATATTGTAAAAAAATCACCACTCCCCGCCAGGCCTGATCAGGCCTGGAAGGTAATGGTGATTTCAGTTCCTTCGTTTTCTTTACTGGTAAGGGCAATCGTACCGTGATGCTGTTCGACAATGTGTTTGACGATAGCAAGGCCGAGGCCGGTACCCTTGATTTTCTGAGAGCGACTGGAGTCAGCACGGTAAAAGCGTTCGAATACTCGCTTCTGCTTATCTTCCGGAATGCCGATTCCCGTGTCGCGAACGATCAAAACGGCACGGTGACCGTCATGGCGGACGGTAACGTAGACGTGACCGCCCGGGCGGTTGTACTTCACGGCATTGTCGAGGAGGTTCATAATGAGTTCCCGACACAGACCGCGGTCGCCCAGAATCGTCGTATCATCCATCGTACAATGGATAGTTACCTTTTTCTCCATGAGGACCGGTTCCATAAATTCGACGATTTCCTGAATGAGTTCGCGAAGATCTACGTCTTCCATCTTTATCTGGCGTTTACCGTCTTCGATGCGGGCCAGGTGCATGATTTCTTCAATCATCTGCAATAGGCGCAGGGCTTCTTTGCGAATGAGGGTACCAAAATGGACGATATCGTCTTTATTGGTGCAGATCCCCGTCGACAGCACTTCGGCAAAGCCGCTGATCGACGTAAGGGGCGTCTTTAATTCGTGGGACACGTTAGACGTAAATTCCCGCCGCAGCTGTTCCCGCCGTTCTTGTTCCGTCACGTCGTCGACGATAAACAGCATCCCATAAAAATCATCGTCTTTATAGACCGGCTGAATCGTCAAGAGATAGCGGCGGTCCGCTCGGATCAACTTTTCTTCGCAGACCCCTTCTAAATGCTGTAAATGGCTCCACGGCGCGTCGGGCATGAGTTCCTTTAAGTTGCGCTGCAGCAGCGCCTGGGTATGATCGGCCCCTAAAAAGTGAGCCGCCCTTAAATTGAGGCCGGCAATGCCATAAGATTTGTCGGTCAGGATGACGCCTTCCTGAAGGTTTTCCATGATAAGGCGCATCATGTTTCGCTGCTGCTCCAAACTTCGCAGGTTATCGGTAATGGTCTGACTTTGGAAGAAAATCTTATCGACCAAAGGCTGCAGCTCATGATCGACAGACGGCGGCTCCGTCATCTTAACGTTGACATCATTGATTTGGCGAATAAAAAGTGCCGTCTGCCGCAAAGGACTGAGGAGACTGGCGGTCAGAATACGCGATGCTCTGACACAGGCCAGGGCTGACAGGCCTAAGAGAAGCAGGGTCCAAGGAAGGAGATTCAAGAAGTGGGCATAAAAGGTATCCCGCTCGAGACTGACCCGTAAAATCGTTCCGTCAGGCAATCGCTTGGCATAGTAGTACAAGGCCTTAGAGACCGTCTGCGAATCACGGACGGCCATGCCTTCCCCATTGGCAATAGCGGCTCTTACCTCAGGACGTTCTAAATGATTTTCCATGACGCCCTTATCATAATCTGATTCAAAGAGGACGACACCATACGTACTGATCCAGGTAATGCGCAGGCCGTCATTATTATGAAAGCCCATTTTTTGCAGATACAGCGTCGTATCATTGCCTTCTTCAATCGTCGTTTCGACGACGTTCATCGTCATTTCCAATTCCTGCTGGATTTGGCGTTGCGTAGAGTTCCAAAAAAACCAAGTCGATATGAGCAGCGTGACGGCCATGCAGGCCAGCCCCATGACCAGCAGGCTGGCATAGACCTTACGCTTCATAGGCCGCCTCCGATGACATAGCCTACGCCGCGAACGGTATGTATAATCTTGCCGCCGTCGCCGAGTTTCTGCCGCAGGCTCTTAATATGCATGTCGATGGTCCTGCTTTCCCCTTCATAGGTGAATCCCCAAACGGCTTCCATGATCTGTTCTCGTTTCAAAACGATGTCCGTATTGACCAAAAGGTACCTGAGAAGTTCAAACTCCTTGACGGTCAGATGACAGGGCTTGCCGTCGACAGAAACGGTATGTTTTTCCTGATCGAGGGTTACCAAGCCATAGGTATAGACGTTGGTTTCCGTACTCTGTCGTGTCGACCGGCGCAGGACGGCGCGGATACGGGAAATGAGCTCGACAATCCCAAAAGGTTTGCAGACGTAATCGTCGGCACCGCCGTCGAGGCCTTTGACGATATCATATTCGCTGGTCTTGGCCGTCAGCATAATGACCGGCAGAGACTTATACTGCGGCGATTTATGCAGTTTGTCGAGGATGTCATTGCCGCTTTCGCCGGGCATCATGATATCGAGCAGCAACAGGGCCGGCATCCGATTTTCAAGAGCCGGCCAAAATTCCCGGCTGTCGGCAAAGGTTTCTACCTCAAAATCCTGACTGCGCAAGGCATAACCGACGAGTTCACGGATATTTTCATCATCTTCCACACAGTAAATCAAAGGCATAGGAACACATTCCTTTCATAAAAACAATAAGGCTATTTTATATTTATTATAACCTAATCGCGAGAAAATCGGCTGTAAAATTACCGTAAAACTACAAATAAAGGGACTGCCTTCATCGGACAGTCCCCCTCTATAGCTTTTTACTTCAATATCTTACAAGTCAAAGTCCTTAGCCTGCACCTTAACTTGCCACTCTTTTTCGACCTGCTTGTAGGTAATGATGGCGATAAAAGAGTGTAGGTCGCGGACCCACGTATAATTGCGGGTTGCAATATCATTGTTATCGAGATTCTGAGCCAAGGAGAAAATGACCGTATCCCGCGGGGTCAAGACATATCCGACGGAAAAACCTTTCTGTCGCGGCTTGTCCAGGGTATCAAAGCGATACGGCGTATAGCCGCTGACATTATGCTTCTTATACCAGAAACTGGTCCACAGACGATCGTTGATGCCTTGGTTAAGAATGACCCCTGAATAAGGATCGCGGCGCTGGGCATCTTTGGTCGAGTACAAGTCTTTACGGTAGCCGGCAAAGAACCGGAGGTTCGCCTTGGTCCACAAGTGAATGGGAACGTGAGTGATTTCCGTCCGGAACCCCTTATGAGTGCCGGTCTTGACGCCGTCTTCGGCCCAGCGGCCCCAACTGGCTCTGGAATCGATGTATATCCCCGTCGAGCCAAGGTTGATGCGAGGCGCGAAATACTCGAGTTCCGGCCATTTCGTAGCCCAGATATTATCGTCGTTATCGGTACTTTCTTCCTGGCTGTAACCGAAGCGGAAGGTCCCTATTTTGGTATTCTTCTGGATCCGGGCGGCCGGCTTGAAACCATTCTTCGTGGTCAAGGCATAGCTGGCATAGAAGCTCAGATCACCGGACTCATTGAGGGGTATGTCGGCATAGCCTCTGACGCCAAAACCATCGTCACTGTTATAGGTCGGACGGGGCAGCAAGGTGAAAAGATAAGGCCGCGTATTCTGTCGATTATCGAGGCGGCCTTCGTAATGGCCATACGTAAACAGGCGGACGTGCTTAAACCACAGCGCTGTATTTTCAGACGTAAACTTTTCGCCGGGATAAATGCGGATATCGTCACCGGTAATGTAATAGTCCGGCGTCTTGGCGACGGCATGAGGCGTCGTAATGAGGCCGTGCTTTACATAGCCGATATTGTCGTACATTTCGGCATCGGTACCGCGAATATACGTCGTCGGGCCGATAAAGCCTTCGATGTTATCCATGTTCATGCTGCTGGTCTTACTGTTATAGGTGACATCTTTGCCCGTCAAGGCGTTCGTCTCGTTGACATAGACGACGGGACCTGTCGTATGATAAATGCCGGTATTGGTATTGCCTTCGACATAATTCGCATGGACTTCTTCCATCCCCTGCTGAATATCGACATTGCCCCGGCTTTTCACATATCCATCGGAATTGCGGACTAAAAGGTTATCGGCCGTCATATGGACCGGCTGCTGAGGCAGGACGACATCCTGAGCGGTCGCTGCCTGGTCCAAATCAACGGGAATAATCGTCTTTTCCGTCACCGGAACGGCCATCGTCTTATCGGTATAAAGTTGATCCGTATCGGCTGCCCTGATCGAAAAGGTCAGCGGCAGCAAGGCAGCGACCATTGCCGCTGTCCATGTTTTATTCATTCGCGTCACCTGCTGTATTCGATTGAATCTTGACGACTGTTTCATCATCGTGGCCGGTATTTTCTAAATCGACAGGCGTTACCGTCCCTGCTTTGAGGCCGGCCTGCAAATCACCTTCACTGCTGTCCCCGTCATGTTCGGCATCTGCACTGTCATCAACATCGCTGTCACTGACGGGATTGAACGACGGAACGGTTACACCACTGGCCGCCATATCGGCCGTTTCCATGTCGTCCATGACACCGTTTTCCTTAAAACCGACGACTTCTGTATTTTCCTTCGTTTCAGCATACATCGTCGTTCCGGCCGGGATATCGACTTCATTGCCGTGGACAAAGAGACCGCCGACTAAGCCGACAGGGCCTAAGATGACGGCACCGGCAGCCGAAGCGCCGACGGCACCGGCCGTCCGTTTATATTGATCCTTGGTCTTGTCGCCGACCATAAGGGCCACGGGCGAACCGTCCGCTGCGCGAACGTGGTCGTACATAATTTCGATTTTGCCGTCCTTACCAAAGCGGCCTGATTTACGGGCTTTGGTAACCGTCCCGTTTACTTCCATGCCGCGGGGAATGGCAATGACATCGCCGACGAGGACGTCATCAGAAACGGTAAAGCGTACGACATCGCCTTCTTGAATCGTCTTTGAGTTGAGTTCATCAAGATTGGTCATGGTAACTACCATATTGGCCGGGATGATAACTCGCTGAGAAATATATTTCGTATTGCCCAGGAGTGCCCGACGAAGAGCCATGACCCGCCCTTCCAAAGAACCGGTCATGACCTTGCCGTCAATATCCTGTTCCATCGATTCGACACGGACTAAAATCGGTTCTGCCGTAATCTGTCCGGAGTACTGCCACTGCAGGAGGTTAACCGCCGTGAGCAGGGATAAATCGGCCCCGGAGTTACCGTATACATCTTTATATAACGAATTGGCTTTGTCCTGTAAACTGCCGGAAACGGTTGACTTTCCGTTGAGCAGTTTATCGACCGACGCAATCCGTTCATTCAAGGAACCCGTCTGGGTCGTCCCGTAAATCGTCGTTTCTACTTTATCGGCCTTTTCCAAAACCGTATAATCTGCTGCACCGGCAGCCATGGTACCGCACAGGGCCAGCACGGCTAACAGGCAAGAAACTTTTTTATTCCACATAGGCGTACCTCCACGTAAAAATTTACATCTATATACGAACGGCATCGTTCTCTGTTTTATGGATACTATCCTTATTATATAAGACTGATGTATAAAATGCAATAAAAGGCTTTTTCTCTGTCCTTCAGCTTTTATCTTTTAATCAATAACGCTTATCAATTAAAATTATTTACAAATTATCCTTGATTTTGCCCGGTCCCTTTGTTATAATAATTCCGTAACAAATACGTTCTATTTGTTACGATTACATGAATATACAACCATGAATCAATTCAGGAGGAATGAATGATGAAAAAATTTGTATGCAGCATCTGCGGTTTTGTTTATGAAGGTACGGAAGCTCCGGAAAAGTGTCCTCAGTGCGGCGCTCCGAAATCGAAGTTCACAGAACTCGTTGCCGGCGTTAAAGAATATGCAGACGAACATCGCGTAGGTGTCGCTGAAGGCGTTGACGAACGCATTATCGAAGGCCTCCATCTCAACTTTACCGGCGAATGCAGTGAAGTCGGCATGTACCTCGCTATGAGCCGTGTTGCTGACCGCCAGGGCTATCCGGAAGTTGCTGAAGCTTACAAACGCATCGCTTTTGAAGAAGCTGAACACGCCGCTAAATTTGCTGAACTCCTCGGTGAAGTCGTTACCCCGGATACGAAGAAAAACCTCGAACTGCGTGCAGCTGCTGAACAGGGTGCCTGCGCTGGTAAAAAAGAATTGGCAACCCTTGCCAAACAGCTCAACCTCGACGCAATCCACGATACGGTCCATGAAATGGCTAAAGACGAAGCTCGTCACGGCCGTGTCTTCGATGGCCTCTTGGCTCGTTATTTCGCAAAATAATCCGATTCAACCGGATCCTAAAGAACTGTCGCTGCGCGGCAGTTCTTTTTTTATGGCGTTTACCTTCCTGAAAAGGAAGGTAAACGCCTTGTCATCGAAAAAAAGCGCTGTCTTTGAGAGACAACGCTTTTTTAGGACTGTTCTTTACTGCAGTAAGGGCGCTTTTTTTTGATGTATCGCTTCCGCCACCAGATGATGCCGTAAATAAAGGCGACGATGGCGACCAGGACGATAAGGCGGCCCCAATGTTCCTGAATGCGGAGCAAATCATGACCGAGCCACACTTCGACCAAGACTGCCGGGAACTTCCCCAGTACGTTGGCAATGAAGTGATCCCGGTAAGAGATATGGCTGAGGGCGCTGAAAGCCGTAACGACGACATTCGGTGCATACGGAATGGCCCGCCCCATCATGACCGTCTTAATACAGCTGTACGAATCGAGCTTCTCGAGCATCTTACTCCGCGAAATGACCTTCTGTGCCTGTTTGCGGAGCAGGGTCCTCGTCAGGCGGAAACTGATTTCAATCCCGATGACTTCGCCGACCCAGGAGATGAGGATTCCCGGAACGAGGCCGAAGATGATGCCGTTTACCGTCAGGAAGGGAATCGACGGCAGTCCGATGGCATTGACAAAAGCGATCAGGAAAATACTGAGCCCGACGGCATAAAATCCGAAGGAATCAATATAGTCCGCCAAGCCATCCAAATCACCACTGACCGTCAAACGGTACATGATCGAGTAGAAATCAGGCGCCATGAGTTGAATCGACAGCAACATTAAAATGACTAATAAGCCCCCACCGATATGAAGGAGCCAGCCTAAATATTTATCATTCATAGAAATGCGATCCTCACGTAATAATCAAATTTTCATTACCCTTCATTATACCATATCTTCAGGGTCTCTGTCTGCTATGAGTTCCATTTTTTCAGCCTCTCCCAAGCGATGACTCATGACGATGAAGTCATCCAATTTCTGACGGGCCAGGCCGCTGTCGATGAGTCGGGCCGCTTTACGGACACCGGAGGCAAAATCCTGTGCTTGACCGCCGATATAAAGGCCGGCACCGGCATTGAGGAGAACGGCCGTCCGGGCACCGCTCTTTTCTCCATCAAAAATACGCCTGGTAATGAGGGCATTCGTTTTCGGAACCCCACCTTCCAACTCCTGCCGCGAGGCCACAGGTAAGGTAAAGTCTTCCGGCCGCACTTCATAAGTGGAAAAAGAACCCGGTGTAAATTCACAAATCGTCGTCGGCGCCGCAGCCGAAATTTCATCACTGCCGTCCTTACCATAGACGACCATGCCGTGACGGACGCCGAGAGCCGCTAAGACGTGCGCCATGGGCTCGACTAAATGGGCTTCGCTGACGCCGAGGATTTCATAAGCGGCATGAGCCGGATTGGTCAAAGGGCGAAGGACGTCAAAGACCGTTCCGATTCCCATCTGTTCACGGACGACATCAATACGCTTCATCATATAGTAATAGTAACGCGTATAAAAGTAGCAAAGGCCCAGATCTTTCAACATAGAAAGGCAGCTTTCGGGGCTGAGAAAGATATTGGCCCCCAAAGCCTCGAGGAGATCCGCCGACCCGCTGCGAGACGTCTTCGCCCGATTGCCGTGTTTTGCGACGCGAACACCGCCGGCAGCGATGACAAAAGCGGCCGTCGTTGAAATATTGAAGGTCTTCATACGGCCGCCGCCAGTGCCGACGATGTCGAATACATCGTCACTGCAAGGTACATTCATGCTGTATTCCCGCATCGTCCTGGCGAGGGCGATTACTTCCCGCTGAGAGGCTCCCTTCGTCGTCAGGGCAGCCAGGAATGCCGCCAACTGAATATCAGACATGGCGCCTTCCATGATTTGTTCCATCACAAAAGAAGTTTCTCTATCGCTAAGATCCTGTCCCTTAGTGATAGCAGCTAATAAACTCGTCAGCATGGGCCTCACCTCCGGCAAAAAAAACGGGATTGTTCTATTCGCATTTATTATACCATATTATTTTGTTTTTTTGTTTTTTATTGGCAAGAAATACCATAAAACAGCCATAAATTATTAAATTTCCAGTGATTTTATACGCAAAGCCAGTTCTTTTTCATCATAAAAGACCGTTTCTAAGCAAAGTCCCTGAGCCGGCGCCGTGGCACCGAGCTGTGTCCGGTCGCCGCTTGCCAAGATTTCCTGAAACCGCATCGGCGTAATTCGATGGAGTCCCAAATCGACGAGACCGCCGGCAATGTTGCGCACCATATGATATAAAAAGCCGTCGCCGACGACATCGATATCGAGGAGGTGCCCCCGCTCATGAAAGGTGATGGAATAGAGGGTCTTTACCGGATTCATAGGGGTCGTATTCTGCCCTTCAAAGGCCGAAAAATCATGGGTGCCCAAAAGGACCGCGGCGCCTTCCTTCATGGCCTCCCGGTCGAGAGGCTTGCGAATGAACCAGGCGTAGCGCAAGCCAAAGGGATCATGCATCCGATTGTTGTCGATGGTATAACGATAATGCTTGCCGACGTTGTCATGACGGACACTGAAGTGTTCCGGCATTTCCTTAGCCGAGAGGACGGCAATTTCCGGCGGCAAATAGCCCTTCATCGCATAGGGGATCTTTTCGGTCGGAATCGAACCTTCCCCGTAGAAATTGACGACCTGACCCCGGGCATGGACGCCGGCATCCGTCCGAGCCGCCCCGTAAATCGTAATCGGCGACCGGAAGATAGCCGACAGGCCTTGTTCGATACAGGCCTGGATCGAAGCGGCATTGGTCTGGCGCTGAAAACCATGAAAATCCGTGCCGTCATAGGCAACGACGAGACAAATATTCTTCTTCGCCATTACAGCCACCGCATGGCCGCCAAGAGGGCCGTTACGATAAGCACTGCCGCCATGGCAATGGCATCACGATACGTGCAGGACAATTCATTCATCCGCGTCCGCCCTTCGCCGCCGCGATAGCAGCGAGCTTCCATGGCTGTCGCTAGATCATCGGCCCGCCGAAAGGCACTGACAAAGAGAGGTACCAAGAGAGGAATCATGCTCTTGCCGCGCTGAATGAGGCTGCCGCTGGTAAAGTTAGCTCCTCTCGCCGTCTGGGCTTTCATGATGCGGTCCGTTTCTTCCAACAGGGTCGGAATAAAGCGCAGGGCAATGGTCATCATCATCGCCAGTTCATGCGCCGGCACACCGATTCGCTTAAAGGGATTCAAGAGATGTTCGATGCCATCGGTCAATACGATGGGCGACGTCGTATACGTCAAGAGGGATGAAAAGACGATGAGGAAGACTAAGCGGGCCGTCATCAAAGCGCCCTGATACAACCCTTCTTTTGTAATGTGCAGCACACTGTACTGCCAAAGGACTTCGCCGGGCGTCGCAAAAACATGGACAGCCATGGTAAAGATAATGATAACCCATAAAGGCTTTAAGGATTTAAAAATGAACCGTACGGGCAGACGAGAAATGGCAAAATTCAAGGCCACAAAAGCGGTGACGATACCGTAAGACTCCAAGGAATTGGCCAAAAAGATGGCGACGATGAAAATCATGACGGCGATTATTTTTACTCGCGGGTCGAGTCGATGCAGGAAAGACGTCCCCGGGAAATACTGACCCAGTGTAATATCAGTGAGCATGGCCCGTCCCTCCCTTCAGGCAGTCATAAATAGCCGCAGCGCCTTGTTCCACCGTCCGTACCCGGTCGTCAACGGCAAGGCCCCGGCCTTTCAGATATTGAAGCACACCGTTCACCGGCGGAACGGCTACGCCGGCTTTTTGCAGTTCATCACCGTGCTGCGCAAAAATCGACAAGGGGTCGCCGTCAAGGACGATGCTTCCTTGAGAGAGGACCAAAAGACGGCTGGCCATCTGGGAGATATCTTCCATATTATGGGACACCAAGATGACGGTAACGCCCTTTTCCTTATGCCAGCGCTGGATTTCAGAAAATATTTCCCGCCGCCCGACAGGGTCCAGTCCGGCAGACGGTTCATCGAGGATAAGGTAGGCCGGATGAATGGCGATGACGCCGGCAATGGCAACGCGCCTCATCTGACCGCCGCTTAACCGAAAGGGCGAGCGATTGGCATAGGTATCGTAGTCAAGGCCGACAAAATCCATGGCTTCCTTGACCCGGTCCTCCACTTCCGTCTCGCTAAGTCCGAAATTTCGGGGTCCGAAGGCGATGTCGCGAGCAATCGTTTCTTCAAAGAGCTGATATTCGGGATACTGGAAGACCATGCCCACTTTATGGCGTACTGCCAAGGCTTCTTTCGTATTCTTCCCGATATCGGTACCGTCGACGGTTACGGAACCGCTCGTAGGCTTTATGAGGCCGTTTAAAATTTGAACCAGCGTCGACTTCCCCGATCCGGTATGGCCGATGATACCGATGAATTCGCCTTCATGAATCTCTACATTCGTATCGCTGAGAGCCGTCTTTTCAAAAGGCGTTCCCAAGCCATATGTATGGGTCACGTTCGTTAACTTAATTGACATAATGCGTCTCCCAATTCCTTTTCCGTTATAATCGATGCCGGAAGGGGTATCCCCTTTTGGCGCAGCCGTTCCGCAAGTTCAGCGGCAACAGGCACATCAAGGCCCATATCTTTCAGTTCCTTGACCTTTGAAAAGACATGGCGCGGCACACCGTCCATCTTGACTTCCGCCTTGTCGATGACGACGACACGTTCCGCTTGGACAGCTTCTTCCATAAAGTGTGTAATGATGATGACCGTAATGCCTTCTCGGTTCAGCTGATGAAGGGTATCCATGACTTCCTTACGGCCTACGGGATCGAGCATAGCCGTCGGCTCATCGAGGACGATACAGTCACACTGCATAGCGAGGATGCCGGCAATGGCAATGCGCTGTTTTTGGCCGCCGCTCAAGAGGTGCGGGCCGTGTTTGGCATAAATCGTCATGTTGACCCTTTTTAAGGCATCGCTGACACGGGACTTTATTTCGTCAGACGGAATGCCCAGGTTTTCCGGCCCGAAGGCTACGTCTTCTTCGACGATAGCCGCTACGATTTGGTTGTCCGGATTTTGGAAAACCATGCCGACGTGCTGGCGTATCTTCCATATATTCTCAGCCTCGTCAGTCCGCATCCCACAGACTTCACACGTGCCTGACGTCGGCGTCAGCAGAACGTTAAAGTGCTTGGCAAGGGTCGACTTACCTGAGCCGTTGGTGCCGATAATGGCGACGAACTCCCCCTTATCGACGGTCAGCGAAATGTCCTTTAAAGCATAGACGACCTTGCCGTCCTCATCTTCATAGGTATGGCACAGGCGGTCTGTCTTTATCATAGGTATTGTCATACTACGTCTCCTCACGTAAGAAAAAAGGCTATATTCTTGAATATTATACAGTCAATAGCAGTCCCTGTCCATAGATACACGCAAAAAGGCCGCGCCTCATGACGCACGGCCTTTTCAAATCAGCTTATAAACAAGGGCTACATCCGGAGTCTTACCGCGCCCGTTCAGGACCATAGGCATTGTCGCCGTCCGTCCCCTTCACCGTCGCCAGCCCTAGGTAGCAAACGGCCATGATGGACTGTGCCGCCAAAGCTGCCGTATCCAAAGCAAGGACCGGCAGTATATAACTTGCCAAATAAGCCAGATACGGAATGGCAAACAAGGCACCGGGTTTGTTGAGATCGTGGAAGCGCCGGGTACCGAGGGATATATGGGCCCACACCGTGGGAACCGTCAATACCAAAAAGATGAGTCCGAAAATAATGGCATAATCTTCATGACCAATTAAAATGGATTCGATGATTTTGCTGTAAAGGATAAGCGAAAACATAAATTGGGCCACCATCAAAATCAAAGTCCGCGCCAAAAAGGGGCGGCGCTGGATGCGGCCGGTAAAACGGAAATATTTAGCCTTCAGGTCGGCAAAGTCGCGAAAGCTGACCAAACTGTTTTCACTGCCGGGACCGACAGGCATGGCAAAGCCGCGATGAATCCGAGCTGACTGGCGGGAACGTTTCTTTAGTTGAATCTTTTTGTTTTTTTGAGCCACCAAAACTACCTCCTACATGGGATTCTCCTTACTATCGTACTATATTAAGGGACATGATTCAATTCATTTCTTCTAAAATATGGTATAATGAAAAAAATTACCCTCAAGGAGGCTTCCATGGAATCTACTGTTTTTACGAATCTGAAGGGCTCAGAAGGAGCCCTGACCTTCAATTTTTTCTGCGAATCCCTGATTACATCGCTCCACACCTTGACGCACATCATGGAGGACGAAGGACTTACCGTCCCGGACAATCTCGCCGATGTCACCGATGCCCTCAGTGAGATGGGCGGACACCTCATGGACGATTACGCCCGGGGAGAACTCGATTTAGACCGCTTCAAAAATGAAATCCTCGATTTTTATGACCTGAACTTTGCCGTCAATGACGCCTTATCGGCAACCATCATGAGTCATGACGACCTGCAGTATTATTACTATATTTACATGCAGGGGCTCTATATTTTCTTCCCCAATATGATGGAAGCCTTTCATGCCGACATCGATGACGACAACGTCGCCGCCGTCTTAAACCAACTCATTGCCGAGTTTGAACAGTTATCGAGCAGCGGCTCCTAAAAAATCCATAAGAAAAGACTGCCCCCGGGAAACTTTATCGGTTAAGATAGAGTCGGAGGCAGTCTTTTTTGTTAAAAGATAAAGAAATAAATGAAAGAAATGGCGGCAACGATGAACCGATAGTAAGCAAAGGAGGCCAGTGTCGACTTATTCATGAATTTAAGGAACCACAAGACCGATACGTAAGCTACGATAAAGGCCGTAATAAAGCCGATGACAATCATGATCAAATCGTTGCTGCTAAGATCGCTCAGGCTCTTCAAGAGATCGTAGAAACAGGCCACGATCATGACCGGTACGGCAATAATGAAGGAAAAGTCTGCCGCTGCTTTACGGCTAAGGCCTAAGAACAGGCCGCCGGCGATGGTCGACCCGGACCGGGAGAAGCCGGGCCACAGGGCCAAGATCTGAAAGATCCCCGTTAAAAAGGCTTGCGCAACGGTCATCTTTTCAACATCGTCACAGACCGTTTTCGTACCGTGCTTTTCTGCCATCAGCATGAACAGCCCCCCGATGATGAGGCCGATGATGACCGTTCCGGTCGAGAAGAGATAGGTCTTGATGGCGTGATGAGCAAAATAGCCGATGCCCATGACCGGGATGATGCCGGCTGCGATGTGAGCCAGGGTCAGTCCGGTATCATTGCGGAACCAGTTTTTCGGCTGCAGGAGGTTCCAGCAGCGATACTGATGGAGCATGCGGGTAAATTTTTCTTTATAAATAATGACTACCGACAGAATGGCACCTAACTGGATGAAAATTTCAAACACGCTGGCCCGGGGACCGGTAAATCCTAACATATCCCCGACAAGAATCATATGTCCCGTCGAAGATACCGGCAAATACTCGGTGAAACCTTCAACAATCCCCAAGATAATGGCAATAATAGAATCACTCATTGTTTTATCTCCTTTTCGCTTTAATCGTCCTACCAAAAGCCTTACAATACTAAAAGAGTATACCACACTAACTGACAAAATCAAAACCACCAGTTTAACT